>NC_015514.1:3656866-4266344 GCF_000212695.1 Cellulomonas fimi ATCC 484
GAGCACGTCGGTGCCCGCCACCTCGGAGGTCACGGTCAGGGGCTGCGACCCGTGGTGCAGCACGAACCGGTACCGGGTGCCGTCGGGGTGCACGCGGTCGACGACCTCGAGCGCGGGCTCGTCGGCGTGCGGGCCCATGAGCCCGTGCTGGTCGAGCACGTGCCCCAGCACGCGTGCGACCCCGTCGTCGTCGAGCGCGGTCCCGACGTGCCACGCCGCACCCTCGCCACGGGCCGCGCGCGTCACGGCGGGCGTGCCGGCGTAGAAGTCGGCGCCGTACGTGCCGACGACGTCGGTGCCGTCGTGCGGGACGAGGAGTTCGAAGACGAGCGTCGCGGGGTGGGTCGTGGTGCCGTCCCAGTCGACAGGCGTGCCGTCGGTGCCGGCGCCTCCGAGGCGCAGCGTGACGGGGTTGGCAGCGCCCGGCGGCGCGGAGTCGGTCTCCTCGACGCGCACCCCGAGCAGGGTGTCGAGCGGCGGCTCGCCGAGGAAGGCGTTGGTGTCCTCGTCGACGCGCCCGCCGTAGAAGGTCGTGACGAGCGACCCGCCGCGGTGCACGAACGCGGTCAGCCGCTCGACGACGTCACCCGCGAGGACGTGCAGCACGGGCGCGACGACGACGTCGTACCCGGACAGGTCGGCGGTCACGGGCACGACGTCGACCGCGGCGTTCGCCGCCCACAGCGCCCGGTGGTACTGCAGGAGCGTCTGCACGTAGGAGACGTGCCGGTTGTAGCCGTCGGTCATCTCGACGGCCCACCACGAGTCCCAGTCGAGCAGCAGCGCGACGCGGGCCGGGGTGCGCGCGCCGAGCACGCCGTCGCCGAGCCGGGCCAGGTCGGCGCCGAGTGCCGCGACCTCGCGGAACACGCGCGTGTCGGTGCGGCCCGAGTGGTCGAGGACCGCGCCGTGGTACTTCTCGCAGGCACCCCGCGACTGCCGCAGCTGGAAGTAGAGCGTCGCGTCCGCACCGTGCGCGACGGACTGCCACGTCCACAGCGCGAGGACTCCCGGCCGCTTGACGGGGTTCACGTCGCGCGACGCGGTCGTCGACGGTGTCTGCTCCATGACCCAGAACGGCTCGCCGCCGCGCAGGCCACGCATCGCGGCGTGCGTCGCGGCCATGCGGGCGGCGGTGCGCAGCGGGGTGTCGGCGGGCGGGTAGTTGTCCCACGTGACGAGGTCGAGGTGCTCGGCCCAGCGGTGGTAGTCGACCGGCTGGTACAGGCCCATGAAGTTCGTCGTCACGGGGGTCGTGGCGTCGTGCGCGCGGATCGCCGTCTTCTCGGCGACGAACCCGCCGAGCAGCGCGTCGGACATGAACCGCCGGTAGTCGAGCGTCGTGCCCTGGAACGCGGTGTGGTTCGGGCCGCGCCAGTGCTCGGACAGCATCGTCGGCGGCTGGACCTGCGCCCAGTCCGTGTAGGTGTGGGACCAGAACGTCGCGTTCCATGCGTCGTTGAGGCGGTCGAGCGTGCCGTACCGGTGCCGCAGCCAGCCGCGGAACGCGTCCGCGCACAGGCCGCAGTAGCAGGCGCCGCCGTACTCGTTGCCGACGTGCCAGGCGACGACGGCCGGGTGGCCCGCGTACCGCTCCGCGAGGCGCGACGCCAGCGCGACGGACAGCCGGCGGAAGTCCGGCGACGACGGGCAGTGGTTGTGCCGCTGCCCGTACACGTGCCGCCGCCCCTCGACGTCGACGCGGCACGCGTCGGGGTAGGCGCGCGCGAGCCAGGGCGGCATCGCGCCCGACGGTGTCGCGAGCACCACGTCCCGGCCGGAGGCGGCGGCCCTCTCGACGATCGCGTCGAGCGTCGTGAAGTCGTACCGGCCCTCCTCCGGCTGCAGGTGCGCCCACGCGAACACGCCCACCGTGAGGGTCGTGACGCCCGCGAGGTCGAAGGCCCGGTGGTCGTCCTCCCACACGTCGCGCGGCCACTGCTCCGGGTTGTAGTCGCCGCCGTAGCGGACCTGCCGACGGGCCTGCCTGCGGACCTGCTCGGTGGTGCGGGACGTCATGCGGGCGGTCTCCAGACGATCGACGACGGGTGCGGACGAGCGGACGGCCGGCCCCGCGCGACGGGGCGCGGGGCCGGCCGGGGACCTGCGGCGTCAGCCCTTGGCGGCCAGCGCCTGGTTGTACGTGTCGACGTACTGGTCGACGTTGAGGCCCTTGAGCTCCGTCATCCACGCGTCCCACTCGGACATCGGGCGCGACCCGAGGATGAACGCGGCCGTGTTCTGCAGGACCGAGTCGTTGAGCGCGGACTGCCAGAGCGTGACCTGCTCCTGCTGCATCTCGTCGAGCGGCGCGGCCGGTGCGAGCGGCAGCTCCTCCTTGTCCGCCATCGACTCGACGAACTCCCGCGTGCTGTCGGTCTGCATCGAGCCGATGAGCTCGTCCGTCGAGCCGTTCGCGAACATGAAGACGCCGTTGCTGAAGCCGAAGTCGGCGTTGAGCTTCTTGGTGCCGGCCGGGTTCAGGCCGTTCCAGTCGACGTCCGCGGCGAGCGTGCGGGTGTCGCCGTCCTTCGTGTACGTCGTGCCCTCGACACCCCACTGCGAGAACTCGATGCCCTCGTCCGAGTAGTACAGCCAGTCGATCCACTGCAGCAGGGCGAGGAAGTGCGGCGAGTCCTTCGCCGTCGACGACAGCATGAAGCCCGACGCGATGCGCGAGCCCGCCGCCACGTTGTCACCCGCGGGGCCTGCCGGGACGCGGATGAGCTTGACCTCGGCCGACGTGTTGCCCGCGTCGGTGAACGTCTTGCGGTACGTCGTGACCTCCTGCGTGTTGCCGGAGATCGCGAGCGACTGGCCCGAGCCGAACTTCTGGACCGCGGTGTCGTCGTCCTGCGTCAGCGACTCGGGGTCGAGCAGGCCGTCCTCCACCAGGCTCGCGAAGTACTCGACGAGCTCCTTGTACTCGTCGGTCGTCGGCGCGTAGACGAACTTCTCCTGGTCCTCGTCGAACCACAGGCCCTGGCCGAAGCCCCAGCCCGCGATGGTCCCGAAGGCGGGCGCGGCGATGTTGAGCGTCGCGCCGAGCGGGGTGTTGTTGTTCGTCGACCAGCGGTCCGACATGGGCCACACGCCGGGGTTGGCGGCCTTGAGCTTCTCGAGCGCGTCGCGGAAGTCGTCCCAGGTCTCCGGCTCGTCGGTGATACCCGCGGCGTCCCACAGGTCCTTGCGGACCGCGATCGAGTACTGCGGCTGCGGCGACTCGTACAGCCCGGGGAGCATGTAGTACTTGCCGTCGGCCTGCTCGAGCGAGTCGAGGTAGTCCTGCAGCCCCCACTCCTCGATCTTCTGCTGGAAGTTCGGCATGTACTGCACGTAGTCCGACAGCGGGAGGATCGCGCCGCCCGACACGAACTGCGTCTCCTGGCCCTTGTAGGTCACCGGGATGAAGTCCGGCGCGTCGCCCGAGCTGATGATGAGCGACTTCTTCTGGTCCCAGTCGGACAGCGGCGCGCTCGTGATGTCGAACGTGACCTTGTGCTTGTCCTCCATCTCGGAGAAGAACAGCCAGTCCTGGTTCAGCGGGTAGTTCGGGTGGTCGCGGTACAGCAGCCCGAACTCGACCGGCTCGGTCGCGACGAACTCGGTGCCGGCCGCGAAGTCCTCCATCGCGCCGACCCTGTTGGCCTCCGGGATGCCGCCGCCGTCACCGGTCTCCTCGGCGGTCGGCTCCGACGACGAGCACGCCGCCGTCAGCGCCAGCGCCAGGACCGCGACCGACGCCGCAGCGCCCGCACGCTCTCGTGCTGCCCTCATGATTCTCCTTGTCGTGGAACTCCGTCGTCCTGCACGGGGGAAGGGGATGGGACCTACTGCTTGACCGCGCCGAGCATCACGCCCGACACGAAGTACCTCTGGATGAACGGGTAGAGGCAGAGGATGGGCAGCACCGTGAGGAGCATCGTCACGGACTGCACGTTCGCCGCGATCTGCGTGAGGTCGTCCGTCGACCCGCCCTGGATCGACGTCCCCGACGTCACGCCCGCGAGCAGGTTCCGCAGGTACATCGTCACGGGGTAGAGGCGCGGGTCGTCGATGTAGAGGAACGCCCCGAACCAGCCGTTCCAGAACGACACCGCGTAGAACAGCAGCATCGTCGCGACGACCGCCTTCGACAGCGGCAGGACGACGCGGAAGAAGATCCCGTACGTCGTCATCCCGTCGATCGCCGCGGCCTCCTCGAGCTCGCTCGGGAAGTTCTCGAAGAACGACTTCATCACCAGCAGGTTGAACACGCTGATCGCGTTCGGCAGCACGATCGCCCACATCGTGTTGCGCAGGCCCAGCTCGCTGATGAGGACGTAGTTCGGGATGAGACCGCCGTTGAAGAACATGGTCGCGACGGCCACGCCGATGAAGAACGTCCGCCCCTTGAGGTTGCGGCGCGACAACGCGTACGCGTACGTCGTCGTGAGCGCCATCGCGATGGCCGTGGCGACCACCGTGTAGACGACCGTGTTCCGGTAGTTGAGCCAGAACATGTCGTCGCCCATGACGACGCCGAACGTCGTGAGGTTGAACCCGCGCGGCACGAGGTTCACCTGGCCGGAGTTGATGTACCCCTCGGACGAGAACGCCTGCGCGACGATGTTGACGAACGGGTACAGCACGAGCGCGCAGATCACGACGAGCAGCAGCGCGTTCACGACCCGGAACGTCCGGTAGGCGCGCGAGTCCTGGACGACGCGCGGCTTCGTGGTGACGGCGGCGGGCTTCGACAGGTCGGTGGTCACCACAGGCTCGCCCCTACGGTCTTGCGCGAGATCGCGTTGGCGGACAGGACGAGCGTCACGCCGATGACCGCCTCGAACAGGCCGATCGCGGTGGCGTAGGAGACGCTGTTCGAGACGATCCCGACCCGGTACAGGTAGGTCGAGATCACGTCGGCCGTCGAGTAGATGAGCGGGTTCTGCAGCAGCAGGATCTTCTCGAAGCCGACCGCCATGAACGTGCCGACGTTGAGGATGAGCAGCACGACCATGGTCGGCCGGATACCCGGCAGCGTGATGTGCCACGTCTGATGCCAGCGGTTGGCGCCGTCGATGCGCGCCGCCTCGTAGAGCTGCTCGTCGATCGTCGTGAGCGCCGCGAGGTAGAGGATCGTGCCCCACCCGACCGTCTGCCAGACCTCGGAGGTCAGGTAGATCGTGCGGAACCACGACGGCTCCTGCAGGAACGTGATCGCGTCGCCGCCCAGCGCCGTGACGATCTGGTTGACCGTGCCGTTCACGGCCGTGAGCTGGAAGACGACGCCCGCGACGATGACGACCGACATGAAGTGCGGCAGGTAGGAGATCGTCTGCACGGACCGCTTGAACGTCCGCGAGCGCACCTCGTTGAGCATGAGGGCGAGCAGGATCGGTAGCGGGAAGACGATCACGAGCGTGAGCAGGCCGAGCACGACGGTGTTGGTGAACGCGTGCCAGAACTGCTGGTCGTTGATGAACATGCGGACGTAGTAGAGGCCTACCCACTCGTCGCCGAACATGCTCGACCCGGGCCGGAACCGCCGGAACGCGACCACGTTGCCGAGGATCGGCACGTAGCGGAACACGAGCAGGAACAGCAGCGGCAGGACGAGGAACGTGTAGAGCCGCCAGTCGCGCGTGAGGGCCTGCCGCCACGTGACGCGCGGGGGGCGCACGACGACGCCGCCGGGCGTGGTGTACGGCTGCGGCCGGCGACGCGGGCCGCGCCGTGGGCTCGGCGGCGCGGTGCCGACGGGGGGCGGGGCCTGCGCGGCGACCCCGACGGGCGGCGGCGCACCCGGGGTCGTCGCGACGCCCGCGACGACGGGCTCCTGGACGCTGCTCATGCCGGCACCACCTCCGGTGCGTCGCTCGTGACGGTGACGTGCGTGACGAGGTGCCGCGTGTGGTCGACCGTGCGCTCGGCGCCGACGAGGCGGGCGGCGAGCGTCGTGTGCACGTCGGCGCTGGACCGCGCGACCCGCAGCTCGACGTCGCCCGGCTCGACGACGCGCGTGCCGTGCAGCCCGGTGAACGCGGTGACGTCGGCGGGGACGGTGAACGTCAGGCGGGCCCGCTCCCCCGGCGCGAGCGCGACGCGGCCGTACCCGACGAGCCGCACGACGGGCCGCGTGACCTGGGCGACCGGGTCGTGCAGGTAGAGCTGGACGACGTCCGCACCGGCGGTGGTGCTCGTGTTCGTGACGTCGACCTCGACGAGGGCCTCGCCGTCGACGGCCCAGTCCGGGCCCCCGACGAGCCGCGCGTCCCAGTCGAACGACGCGTAGGACAGCCCGTGCCCGAACGCGTACGCCGGCGTCGGGTCGACGTCCGAGACCTGGGTGCGCCGGCCGAGCGGCTGCGAGAGGTACGTCCCGGGCTGGCCCGACGGGTCGGCGGGCAGGCTCACGGGCAGCCGCCCCGACGGCGACACCGCTCCCGTCAGGACCTCCGCGAGCGCCTGACCGCCGCGCTGCCCGGGGAAGAACGCCTGCACGACGGCCGCCGCCCGGGTCGCGAGGTCGCCGAGCGCGTACGGGCGGCCCGTGAGCAGCAGCAGGACCACGGGCGTACCCGTGTCGAGCAGCGCGCGCACGAGGTCGGCCTGCACGCCGGGCAGGCGCAGGTCGGTCGCGTCGCAGCCCTCCCCCGACGTGCCGCGGCCGAACAGCCCCGCCCGATCGCCGACGACGGCCAGCACCACGTCGGCCGCGCGCGCCTGCTCGACGGCCTCGGTGAACCCGGACCGGTCGGCGTCGGTCACGTCGCAGCCGCGGGCGGTCGTGGTCGCGACGCCCGCGTCGCGCAGCGCGCCGAGCACCGTCGGGATGTCGATGCCGATCGCGTGGTCGGGGTGGTGCACGCCCACGTGCGCGGGGAACGAGTAGCAGCCGAGCATCGCGTACGGGTCGTCGGCGAGGGGCCCGACGACGGCGACCCGCGCACCCGGGGCCAGCGGGAGCGCCGCGTGCGGGTTGGTCACGAGCACGACGGACTCCCGGGCGAGGCGCAGCGCGAGGTCGCGGCCCTCGTCGTCGTCGAGCGTGAGGCCGTCGACGTCCGCGGGCAGCGGGTCCCAGCCTGCGTCGAGGAGCCCGAGCTCGGCCTTCTGCCGCAGCACGCGCCGCAGGGCCCGGTCGACGAGCGCCTCGTCGACGTCGCCGCGGGCCAGCGCCGCGCGCAGCGGCGTGCCGTAGCAGTGCACGCTCGGGAGCTCGACGTCGACGCCTGCGGTCAGGGCGAGCGTCGCGGCGTGCGCGTCGTCGGCCGCGACGCCGTGCAGCGTGTGCAGGAAACGGATGCCGAAGTAGTCGGCCACGAGCGTGCCGTCGAAGCCCCACGTGTCGCGCAGCAGCGTCGTGAGCAGCCGGCGGTCCGCGGCCGACGGGACGCCGTCGAGCTCGGCGTAGGAGTGCATGACGGAGCGCGCGCCGCCCTCGCGGACGGCCATCTCGAACGGCGGCAGGATCACGTCGGCGAGCTCGCGCGGGCCGATCGAGACGGGTGCGAGGTTGCGGCCTGCACGGCTCGCGGAGTACCCGGCGAAGTGCTTGAGCGTCGCGACGACGCCCGCCTGCTCGAGGCCGCGCACGTAGGCCGTGCCGACGGTCGCGACGAGGTACGGGTCCTCGCCGATCGTCTCCTCGGTACGGCCCCAGCGGTAGTCGCGCGTGACGTCGAGGACGGGGGCGAGGCCTTGGTGCACGCCGGCGGCACGCATGGTCGCCCCGATGCGGCCGGCCATGCGCTCGACGAGCTCGGGGTCGAAGCTCGCGCCCCACGACAGGGGCACGGGGTACGCGGTGGCCTTCCAGGCGGCGAACCCGGCGAGGCACTCCTCGTGCACGAGCGCGGGGATGCCGAACCGGTTGGCGGCGGCGATCTCGGCCTGGGACGCCGCGAGGGAGCGTGCGCCGGCGACCGGGTCGACGGGTGCCGAGCCGAAGGGGCGCGTGAGCTGCCCGAGCCCGTCGGCGATGACCTCGGACCAGCCGAGCCCGTCGGCGGTCATCTCGGCCTGGTGCGGGGCGACGCCCGCTCCCGACGCGTCCGCCCCGACCCACAGCCCGACGAGCTGGGAGACCTTCTCGTCGAGGGTCATGGCCGCGACGAGGGCGTCGGCGCGTTCGTCCGCGCTCAGCGCCTCGTCCCGCCAGGCGGGTGTCGGTGCGTCGGTCACGCTCGGTGCCCCCTCTCGGCCCACGTCCTCGTGGGCGTCGCAACTATCGCCGTCGTTGGCGAAAGCGGATCGAATCGGAACGTAGGCAGCGCCGGGTGAGCGTGTCAACCGTTTGCCAAGATTTGCCGTGGCGCCGCGCTTCACCCGGACAGATCACCCCGAAGGCGGACGGGTGGCCCCGCCCCCGGTGCTACGTTCGGACGCGATACTTGCGGTCGGCACGCGGTTGCCAGGAAGAAGGTCGGCCATGACCAGCAGCGACGCGAGCGACGCGCACACCGTCGACGACGACGGACCGGTCGCCGGCGCGGGCCGCGGCAACCCGACGATCGCGCTCATCGCCGCCGAGGCCGGCGTGTCCGTCCCCACCGTGTCCAAGGTGCTCAACGGCCGCACCGACGTCGCCGCGGTGACCCGCGCACGCGTCGAGGAGGTCATCGACCGCTACCAGTACCGGCGGCGGCGCGGCCGCACCACGACCGGCCCCGGCCTGCTCGACCTCGTCTTCCACGAGCTCGACTCCGCATGGGCCACCCAGATCATCAAGGGCGTCGAGGAGGTCGCCGGGCCTGCGCGCATCGGCGTCGTCCTGTCCGAGCTCGGCGGGGCGCACCGCCCCCGGCAGGAGTGGCTCGACGACGTCCTCGCACGCCGCCCGCGCGGCGTCATCCTCGTGCTGTCCGACCTCGACCCCGCGCAGCGCCGCCAGCTCGAGACCCGGTCCATCCCGTTCGTCGTCGTCGACACCGCGGGCGAGCAGCCCCCCGGCGTGCCCGTCGTCGGCTCCGCCAACTGGGCCGGCGGCCTCGCCGCGACGCGGCACCTGCTGTCGCTCGGGCACCGGCGCGTCGCCGTCATCTCCGGGCCCGTCGACGTCCTGTGCAGCCGCGCCCGCATCGACGGCTACCGCAGCGCGCTCGACGAGGCCGGCATCGCCGTCGACCCCACGCTCGTCCGGTACGGCGACTTCTTCGTCAACGGCGGCTACCGGCACGGGCTCGAGCTCCTGTCCCGGCCCGACCGCCCCACCGCGATCTTCGCCGGGTCCGACTTCCAGGCGCTCGGCGTCATGCGTGCCGCGCGCGAGCTGGGCCTGCGGATCCCCGAGGACGTGTCGATCGTCGGCTACGACGACCTGCCCGTCACCGAGTGGCTCGGCCCCGCGCTCACCACCGTCCACCAGCCGCTGCACGAGATGGCGGCCACCGCGACCCGCATGGTCCTCGCGCTCGCCCGCGGCGAGAGCCCCACCAACCAGCGCATCGACCTCGCGACCGAGCTCGTCGTGCGCGAGAGCACCGCACCCCCGCCGCCCGCCTGACCGCCGCACCGCCGGCACCACACCCCCGCGGCCCCCGCCGCCCGACCCGGCGCGACGACGCGCCGCCCGGAGGACGCCATGGCCCTGTTCGACCTGCCCCTCGCGGAGCTCGAGCGGTACCGGCCGCAGGTGGTCGAGCCCGACGACCTCGACGCGTTCTGGGGGGCGACGCTGACCGAGGCGCGCGGTCTCGGCGACGACGTCCGGCTGGAGCGCGTCGCCACCGGCCTCACGCTCGTCGACACCTGGGACGTGACGTTCCCCGGCTTCGGCGGGCACCCCGTCCGCGCCTGGTACACCCGCCCCGCGGGAGTCGACGCGCCGCTGCCCGCCGTCGTGGAGTTCCTCGGCTACGGGCGCGGCCGCGGCCTGCCCGGGGAGCGGCTGACCTGGTCGAACGCCGGGTACGCGCACCTGCTCGTCGACACGCGCGGGCAGGGCGGGCAGCACGGCAACGGCGGCGACACCCCCGACCCGGTCGGCAGCGGGCCTGCCGCCCCCGGGTTCGTCACGCGCGGCATCCTCGACCCGTCGACGGCCTACTACCGGCGCGTCTACACCGACGGCGTCCGGGCCGTCGACGCGGTCCGCACGCTGCCCGGCGTCGACCCGTCACGCGTCGCCGCGCTCGGCAACTCCCAGGGCGGCGGCATCGCGCTCGCCGTCGCCGGCCTGGTCCCGGACCTCGCCGCCGTCGCCGCGAGCGCACCGTTCCTGTGCCACGTGGAACGCGCGCTCGCCCTCACCGACGCCGACCCGTACGCCGAGGTCGTCCGCTACCTCGCCGTGCACCGCGGGCACGAGGCGCAGGTGCTGCGCACCCTGTCGTACCTCGACGGCGTGCACCTCGTCCGGCGGGCCCGAGCCGCCGCGCTGTTCGGCACGGGCCTGCGCGACACCGTGTGCCCGCCGTCCACCGCGTTCGCGGCCTTCCACGCCTACGCCGACGACGACCCGTCGGTCCCGCGCGAGATCGCCGTCTACCCGTTCAACCACCACGAGGGCGGCGACGCGCACCACGTCGCCCGCGTCCTGTCCTGGTTCGCCACCCACCTGACCCCGCCCGGCTGATCCGGGTCCGGTCCGTGAGTCCGGGACGGCGCCGGTCAGGGTGCCGGGCTGTCCACCGTCGTCAGGACCGTGTCGAGGGTCGCCAGGAAGCCCGGGCGGTCGTCGCGGTGGACGCTGTGGCCCGTGCCGGGCAGGTTGACCACCGTCAGGCGGGCGGCGCCGGGGACGTCGGCGGCCGCGAGCGCGCGGGCGACGAGGGGCGGCGTCACGATCGTGCGGTCCGGGTCGCCGGTGACCAGCGTGACGGGGATGCCGAGCCGGACGACCTCGCCGACGACCGCGGGCCAGTCACGCTCCGCCCACGCGTGCGGCACCTCGGCCAGCCGCGGGTGCAGACCGCTGCGGGCCGCGGCCCACGGGCCGCGCTCGTCGTCCGGCCACGCCGGCTCGTCCCGGTGGGACTGCGCGACGAGGTCCTCGACAGGAGTGTCCCGGGCGGCCACGACGTCGACCAGCCAGTCCGGCGCGAGACCGTCGCCGCCGACCCACGCGGGGTCGACGAGGACGAGCGCGGCGACCAGCTCGGGGGCCTGCAGCGCGACCTCCTGCGCCATGAGCCCGCCCATGGAGTGCCCCACGACGACCGCGGGCCCGTCGAGCTCGCGGCGCAGCGTCGCGACCGTGTCGGCCCCCAGCGCGCTCACGGCGAACTCCTCGGGCAGCGGCCGGCCGCCGTGCCCGAGCGCGGTGGGCGTCAGCACCCTCCGGTCGCGGACGTGCGCGACGACGCCGGGCCAGCAGTCGCCCGAGTCCGACAGCCCGTGCAGGAGGACGAGCGGGGCGCTCACCGGCCGGTGCCGTCGACGGCGTGCGGCTCGATCGCGGCGAGCTCGTCGGCCGTGAGGGGCGGCGCGGCGAGCGCCGCGACGTTGTCCTCGAGCTGCGCGACGGACGACGCACCGACGAGCGCGGAGGTGATGCGCTCGTCGCGCAGCACCCACGACAGCGCGAGCTGCGCGAGCGACTGGCCGCGGGCCGCAGCGATCTCGTCCAGGGCGCGCGCACGCGCGAGGTACGTCTCGGAGATCGCGGCCGGCTTGAGGAAGTGGCCGACGGCCGCGCGCGAGTCCGCGGGCACGTCGCCGCCGAGGTAGCGGCCCGTGAGCAGCCCCTGCGCGAGCGGTGAGAAGACGATCGTGCCGATCCCGAGGTCGCCGACGACGTCGAGCAGCGACTCCGTCTCGCCGGGCGCGACGTTCTCCACGTGCCGGTTGAACATCGAGTAGGACGGCTGGTGGATGAGCAGCGGCGTGCCGAGGTCCGCGAGCACGCGCTGCGCGGTCCGCGTCTGCGACGGCGAGTAGTTCGAGATGCCCGCGTACAGCGCGCGGCCGCTGGTCACGGCGGTGTGCAGCGCACCCATCGTCTCCTCGATCGGCACGGACGGGTCCGGCCGGTGCGAGTAGAAGACGTCGACGTAGTCGAGCCCGAGCCGCGCGAGCGACTGGTCGAGCGACGCGAGCAGGTACTTGCGCGAGCCGCCGTCGCCGTAGGGCCCGGGCCACATGTCGTAGCCGGCCTTGGACGAGATGACGAGCTCGTCCCGGTACGGCTTGAGGTCGCGCCCGAGCACGCGCCCGAAGTTCGCCTCGGCGGAGCCGTAGGGCGGGCCGTAGTTGTTCGCGAGGTCGAAGTGCGTGATGCCGAGGTCGAACGCGCGGCGCAGGACGGCGCGCTGCGTCTCGAGCGGCGTGGTGTCGCCGAAGTTGTGCCACAGGCCGAGCGACAGCGCCGGCAGGTCGAGCCCGCTGCGGCCCGTGCGGCGGTAGGTCATGGTGTCGTAGCGCTCGTCCGCGGCGCGGTACACGGGCTCGGTGGGCATCGCGGGGGCGTCCTCTCGACGGTGATGACGGCGTGCGACCCCCACGCTAGTGCCCGTCGCGGCCCACGCTCGAATCGTTCCAACCGGGCCGCCGCCTAGGATCGGCCCGTGCTGCACGTCGCGTTCTTCGAGCCCCGCATCCCGGGGAACACCGGCAACGCGATCCGCATGGCCGCGGGGACCGGCGCGACGCTCCACCTCGTCGAGCCGCTCGGGTTCGACCTCTCGGAGGCCCGCCTGCGCCGGGCCGGGCTCGACTACCACGACCTCGCGCACGTCGTCGTGCACGCGTCCTTCGACGCGCTCCTCGACGTGCTGCCCGGCTCGCGGGTCCTCGCGTTCACCACGCAGGCGACCACGTCCTTCGCCGACGTCGGCTACCGGGAGGACGACGTGCTGCTGTTCGGCCCCGAGCCGACCGGGCTGCCCGCCGACGTCCTGGCCCACCCGCGGGTCACCGACCAGCTGCGCATCCCGATGCTGCCCGGGCGCCGGTCCATGAACCTGTCCAACGCGGCCGCGGTCGCGACGTACGAGGCGTGGCGGCAGCTCGGCTTCCCGGGCGGCGCCTGACCGACCGCGCCGGTCCTCAGAGGTCGACCACCTCCACGTCGTCGTGCCCGAGCAGCGCCCGCACCTCCGGCAGGTCGAGCACGTCCGCCGACCGGCGCGCCGCGGCCTTCGCCTCGCCGAGCCGGCGCTGGGCGTCGCGCAGCAGCCCGTCCGGCGTCGCGCTGCCGGGTTCGGACCACACGACGACCGACAGCAGCTCCGGCCAGTCCGCCGGGTCGATCCCGGCGGCGGGCGTCGCGAGGCGCTCGACGAGCTGCGCCCGCAGGCCGTCGGCGACGGCGGCCGCGTGCCCGTCGTCCCGCACGTGCAGCGTGGCCGCGAGCGCGAGCTCGTCGCCGCCCGTGCGCGCGACGTCCGTCCGCACGGGTGACACCGCGCGCAGCCGGGCGCCGAGCGCGGCGAGGACGACGTCCCCGAACGCGTGCCCGCGTCGCACGTTGAGGCCGCGGAAGTCGCGCACGTCGAGCAGCACGAGCGCGACGCGCGCGGTCGTGCCCCACTCGTCCGCGCAGCGCTGCGCGAGCCGGTGGTGCAGCATCGAGCGGTGCTCCAGGCCCGTGAGCGGGTCGTGCAGCGAGCGCACCGCGAGCAGCGTCGACAGCGCGTGCACGAGGTCCGCGGTGGACGCGACCGCCCACACGTCGCCCGCCACGAGCACGTCGTCGTAGCGGCGCTCGTCGTGCCGCTCCATCGCCCGGACCGCGACCTCCGACACCGGCGCGTCGGGCGGTGCGACCAGGGGCGCCCAGTCGGCGACGTCGCCCGTCGTCCGCCGCGCGTGCACGGCGCGCCCGAAGCCGAGCCGCCCCGTCATCGCCGCGGTGTACCGGGTGCGGGTCACCAGGCCCATGCGGTCCGGCTCCGCGGGGTCGCGCACCGCGACCGTCATGACGTGCGGCGAGCGGAACAGGACGTCGAGCCGGCCCATCGGCAGGTCCGCGTCGATGACGTCGACGGCGTGCGCGAGCGACGAGACGGTCGTCGTGGCGGTCGTGCGGTAGTCGCCGACGGCCTGCGACAGCCGGTCGGCGAGGAGGGTCAGGTCAGCATCCACCGAGGCATCATCGACGCAGGTCAGCGGGCGAAGCGGACACGTCGACCGGTGTTCACCGAGCGTTCGTCGAGCCCTTCACGGGACGTCACCGTCGCTGCTCGCGCGCTGCTCCGACCGGGGGCACGGCCCGGCGGCGGGACCCACGCTGCCGGCCGGCGGAGGCGCGGGCGCGACGTGGGCGGGTGGCGGGCGGGAGGCGGGCGGGAGTCGGGCGGGAGGCGGGCGGGACGCGGGCGGCTGCGGCAGGATCGTCGGGTGTTCACCACGCGCCCCGAGCTCACCGGCACGTTCGGCATGGTCGCCTCGACGCACTGGCTGGCCAGCGGCGTCGGGATGCGCGTCCTCGAGGCGGGCGGCAACGCGTTCGACGCCGCGGTCGCGGCGGGGTTCGTCGTGAGCGTCGTCGAGCCGCACCTGTGCGGGCCGGGCGGCGACGCGCCGATCATCGGCCACCGCGCGTCGGACGGGCACACGTTCGTGGTCTGCGGGCAGGGCGTCGCGCCCGCCCGGGCGACCGTCGCCGCGTACCGGGACCTGGGCCTGGACCTCGTGCCGGGCACGGGCCACCTGGCCGCGGTCGTGCCGGGCGCGTTCGGCGCGTGGCTCGACCTGCTCGCGCGCTACGGGACGATGCGGCTCCAGGACGTGCTCGCACCCGCCGCGGCGTACGCGCGCGACGGCTTCCCGCTGCTGCCGTCGGCGGCCCGCACGATCGAGACGGTGCGCGACATGCTTGCGACGCACTGGCCCACCTCGGCTCAGGTGTGGCTGCCGGGCGGCGCCGTGCCCGCGGGCGGGTCGCGGTTCACCAACCCGGCGCTGGCCGCGACGTTCGAGCGGCTGCTCGCGGAGGCCCGGGCGGCCGGGGCGGACCGGGACGCGCAGATCGAGGCCGCACGTCGCGCCTTCTACGAGGGGTTCGTCGCGGAGGCGGTCGACGCGTTCGTCGGCGGGACGCCCGTCGTCGACTCGTCGGGCCGTGCGCACACGGGCTTCCTCACCGCCGACGACCTCGCGTCGTGGCGCGCGACCGAGGAGCCGACGACGCGTCTGCGGTTCGCGGGCCGGACCGTGCACAAGACGGCCGCGTGGGGGCAGGGGCCGGTGCTGCTGCAGCAGCTCGCCGTGCTCGACGCGCTCGGCGTCGACGCGCTGGTGCCGGCCGCTGCGGCGTCGCCCGACGCGCTCACGGAGCTCGTGCACACCGTCGTCGAGGTCGCCAAGCTCGCGTTCGCCGACCGGGAGGCGTGGTACGGCGACGCCGCCGACGTGCCGCTGGAGACCCTCCTGTCGTCGGCGTACGCGGCCGAGCGCGCCCGGCTCGTCGGGCCCGACGCGGCGGACGGCCTGCGGCCCGGCAGCCCCGACGGCCGCACCCCGACGCTGCCCGCGCTGCTGCGGCGTGCGGCGCGGCCGGTCGACGACGTCGCCGGCGTCGGCGAGCCGACGGGCTCCACGATCGGCCTCTCGCCGGGCGACACCTGCCACGTCGACGTGGTCGACCGGTGGGGCAACCGGGTCTCGGCGACGCCGTCGGGCGGCTGGCTCCAGTCCAGCCCCGTCGTGCCGGGGCTGGGCTTCCCGCTGCCGACGCGCGCGCAGATGTTCTGGCTGGAGGACGGCCTGCCCGACTCGCTCGTGCCGGGGCGGCGGCCGCGGACGACGCTCAGCCCGGCCCTGGTGCTCGACGACGACGGCGCGGGGTTCGCGTTCGGCACGCCCGGCGGTGACCAGCAGGACCAGTGGACCGTGCCGTTCCTGCTGCGCCACCTGCTCGGCGGGCTGGACCTGCAGGCGGCGATCGACGCGCCGTCGTGGCACTCCTCGCACGTGCCCGAGTCGTTCTACCCGCGCGCGCACGTCCCGCGCGGCCTCGTCGCGGAGTCGCGGCTGGGTGACGCGGTCCTCGCAGGCCTCGCCGCACGCGGGCACGCGGTGCAGGACGCGGGCCCGTGGTCGCTCGGCCGGATCAGCGCCGCCGGTGTGCGGTCCGACGGCTTCCTCGTCGCCGCCGCGAACCCCCGCGGGATGCAGGGGTACGCGGTCGGGCGCTGAGGACCGCGCGTCAGGCGGCTCCGGCCGGGCGCTCGGCGCGACCCGTCTCGACGAGCGCGGTCAGCTTGTCGAGGCACTGCTCGAGACCCGTCCGCGACATGTCCCGGGCGTCGGTCGTGGTGTAGCCGTGCTCGGTCATCCGCAGCTCGGTGCGCCCGTCGCCGAGGTCGGTCAGCAGCACCTCGTGCCGTCCCTCGTCGGGCACGCCCTCGGCCGGGATCCCGGCCTGCGCCGGCGTGATCGCCCAGCCGTCGGCGTCCGTGAACCGGAACACGTACCGCAGCAGGGTGGGTGCCGACGCCTCGATGATCGTCCACGCGCTGTGCTGCTCGAACCCGCCCCACTCCTGCGGCGCGCGCATGGTCACCGCGATGCGTCCGCCGACCCGGAGGTCGACCTCGGCGCGCGGGCACGTGAAGCCGGTCGGTCCCCACCAGGCCCGCAGGTCCTCGGGCGTGGTCCACGCGGCCCAGACGCGTCCCACGGGCGCCTCGACCAGCCGGGCCACCGCGACGTCGTACGTCGGCATGGCACTCCTCCTCTCCGCCCCGGCGGTCCGGGGCCTCACGCTACGGACCTGCACCGGGCGCCGGACTCATCGGCTCCGCCCGGCCGGGGAGTCACAGAGGACGCACTCGTCCGATGACTCGGTCGTCCCATGGGCGGAACATGAGGGTTCGATGAGGAACGGGCGCCCACCGGGTGCCAGAGGTTCGACCACTGCTAGCGTCCGAGCCATGCACGATGTCGTGGATGCCCATCTCCAGGTGTGGAACCCGGACGCCGTCCACTACCCGTGGATGACGAGGGACGTCGCGGCGATCGACCGGCCGTTCCGCGTGCCCGACGTGGAGCCGGAGCTGGCCGGCGAGGGCGTCGCGAAGGTGGTCCTCGTGCAGGCGGCGGACAACCGGGCCGACTCCGAGCTCATGCTCTTCCAGGCGCTGTCCTGCCCCCGCGTCGCCGGTGTCGTCGCGTGGGTCCCGCTCACGCAGCCCGACGACGCGGCGAGCCAGCTCGACGCCTGGCGCATGGAGCCGGTCGTCGGCGTGGGGCACCGCGTGCACGAGGAGGCCGACCCCGACTGGCTGCTCCAGGCCGCCGTCGACGACTCGCTCGGCCTGCTCGCGGAGCGCCGGCTCACGCTCGACCTGCCCGCGCCGACGCCCACGCTGCTCGCGCACGTCGCGACGCTCGCCGAGAACCACCCGAAGCTCACCGTCGTCGTGCAGCACCTCGGCGGCCCGCCGCTCGACGCCCTGCGCGCCGGGGAGCGCGACGGCTGGACGCGCTGGTCCGCGCTGCTCGGTGCCGTCGCGGAGCTCCCGAACGTCGTCGCCAAGGTGTCCGGCCTCGCCGCCGCGGCGGGCCCGGGCTGGACGCCCGAGCACCTGCGTCCCGCGGTCGACCGGGCCCTCGAGGTGTTCGGTCCCGACCGCCTCATGCTCGGCAGCGACTGGCCGCACGCGCTGCTCGACGGCGAGTCGTACGGCCGCGTCTGGCACGGGCTGCGCAGCACGCTCGACCAGCTCCCCGGCGACGCGCGCGCCCTGCTGCTCGGCGGCACCGCGAACCGCGTCTACGGGCTGCCGCTCGACGACGTCTGACCGGTCCCGGCCCGCACGCCGCCGTCGCACGGAATACTGCTGCAGGTGTCCCGCTCCGAGGATGTCGTCGCCGGCATCAAGCAGATGATCCTCGACGGCCTGCTCGGGCCGGGCGACCGCCTGCCCGCCGAGAAGGACCTCGCCGGCACGCTGGGCGTCTCCCGTGGCTCCCTCCGCGAGGGCGTGCGGGCGCTGGGCACGCTCGGCATCCTCGACTCCCGGCACGGCGACGGCACCTACGTGACGACGCTCGACCCCGCCCGGCTGCTCGCGCCCGTCTCGTTCGTCGCCGACCTGCAGCACGACGCCGAGTTCCACGCGGTCCGCCGCCTGCTCGAGACCGAGGCCGCCGGGCTCGCGGCCCTGCACATCACCGACGAGGACGTGCAGCACGCCCGCGCCGCCCTCGACGAGTCCGCGCGCGCCCTGACCGCCGAGCCGCTCGACCGCGACCGGCTCGCCGCCGCCGACGTCACCTTCCACGCCGTCGTCGCGCGCGCGTCCGGCAACGCGGTGCTCGCGGCGCTCATCGACGGCATCGCGGGCCGCACGTCGCAGCGGCGCGCCGGGGGCGGGGCGCACGACGACGGGCTCGAGGACCGGACGTTCGTCGAGCACGAGGCGATCCTGGCGGCGATCGTCGCGCGCGACCCCGACCGGGCGCGGCTGCGGATGGCGACGCACCTGCTGAGCCTCGAGGAGGCCGTGACGGGCGTCGGCGAGGCGGGCGCCGAGCGGGCGGTCGCGACCTCGGCGGCGCCCTAGCGCCGCAGGTCAGCGCGGCGGGGTCGAGTCCCGGAGCACGACCTGCGTCGGGACGTGCGCGAGCCGCGGCTCGTCGGACGGCTCCGCGAGCGCGAGCTCGGTCGCGGCGATGCCGATGTCCACGAGCGGGATCCGCACCGTCGTCAGCGCGGGCACCACGTCCCGCAGCGTCGCGATGTCGTCGAACCCGGCGAGGGCGACGTCCCGCGGCACCTCGACGCCGGCGTCCCGGGCGGCCGCGAGCGCGCCCAGCGCCATGACGTCGTTGACCGCGAACACGACCTCGGGAAGCGGGCCCGAGCGCAGCAGCGTGCGCATCGCGTCCTCGCCGCCCTCGTGGGTGAAGGCGCTCGCGACGACCGCCGCGGGCGGCACCTCGATGCCGAGCTCGGCGAGCGCACCGACGAACGCCTCGCGCCGCTCCCGCGCGGTCAGGTGCGCGTCCGGTCCGCCGAGCACCGCGAACGACCGGTACCCGCGCTCGTGCAGCGCGCGGGCGAGGTCGGCGGCGCCCTGCGCGTTCGCGACGACGACCGCGTCGACGCCGAGCACGGGCTGGCCGATGACCGCCGCCGAGCCCCCGACGGCGCGGTAGTCGGCGAGGGCCGCGCGCAGGTCGTCGGTCGTGCCGGGGTCGTCGAGGCGGCCGCCCGCGATGACGATGGCGCGGGCCCGCTGCCGCTTGAGCAGGTCGACGAGGCCCGCCTCGCGGCTCGGGTCGTGCTGCGTGCTCGCGAGCGTGACCTGCAGACCGGCGCGGTCGGCGGCGCGCGTGACGCCCGCCGCGATCGAGGAGAAGTACGGGTCGGCGATGTCGTGGACGACGAGGCCGAGGGACGTCGTGCGGCCGCGGGCCATCGCCTGCGCGTTGGCGTCGGGGGTGTAGCGCAGGCGCGCGGCGGCGGCGAGGACCCGGTCGCGCAGGTCGGCGCGGACGGTGCGGTTCGCGCTGCCGTTGATGGCACGCGAGGCGGTGGCGAGCGAGACCCCGGCCTCGCGGGCGACGTCGCTCAGGGTCACGGATCCGGCCATGGTCGAAGGGTAGGGGGTCGTGGTGGCACGGCGTCGGCACAGCGCCGTCACCGCGCGAGAAGCACCTGCTGCGGGGCTCGGGAAAGCGGTATCCTGACTTCCAGTCTCCCGAAGGGCTCTCGATGAAGACGGCCACGACCGACCTCGCCGACTGCGTGCTCGTGCTGCGACCCGACGACCACGTCGGCGTCGCGACCCGTGACCTGCAGGACGGCACCGTGCTGACCCTCCCCACCGGAGCGGCCGGACCGGCCGGACCGGGCGAGGCGGGTGCAGCGGCCGGACCGGGCGAGGCGGGTGCAGCGGCCGGACCGGCCGGACCGGGCGAGGCGGGTGCAGCGGCCGGACCGGGCGGCGGGCACGTCCTCGTCGTCCGGCAGAGCGTCCCGCGCGGGCACAAGCTCGCCCTGCGCCCCGTCGCCGCCGGCGCGCAGGTGCGCAAGTACGGGCAGTCGATCGGGCGCGCGACCGCCGACATCGCCGTCGGCGACCACGTCCACACCCACAACCTCGGCATGGACGACGCGGACCGCGCGTACGAGATCGGCACCGCGCGCGTCACCCTGCCCGAGCCGACCGGCCCCGTGCGCACCTTTGACGGCTACCGGCGCGCCGACGGCCGCTGGGGCACGCGCAACTACGTCGGCATCGTCACGTCCGTGAACTGCTCCGCGTCCACCGCGCGGCTCATCGCCGACCAGTTCCGCGGCCGCGCGCTCGACGCGTTCCCGCACGTCGACGGCGTCGTCGCCCTCACGCACGACACGGGCTGCGGCCTGGTCCCCACCTCGGAGGGCGCGCAGATCACCCGGCGGACCCTGCGCGGCTACGCCGACCACCCCAACATCGCCGCTCTCCTCGTGCTCGGGCTGGGCTGCGAGATGCTGCCCGCGCAGTCGCTGCTCGACGGGCTCGACCTGCCCGCCGACAAGCCCGTGCGCACCCTCGTCATCCAGGACAACGGCGGCATCCGCGCCACCGTCCGCGCCGGCGTCGCCGCGATCGAGGAGATGCTGCCCGGCGTCGACGCGCTGCGCCGCTCCCCCGCGCCCGTTTCGGAGCTCGTCCTCGGGCTCAACTGCGGGGGGTCCGACGGGTACTCCGGCATCACCGCCAACCCCGCGCTCGGGCACGCGTCCGACCTGCTCGTCGCGCGCGGCGGCACGTCAATCCTCGCCGAGACGCCCGAGGTGTTCGGCGCCGAGCACCTCCTTCTGCGCCGCGCCGTCTCGCCGGAGGTCGGGCAGAAGCTGCTCGACCGCATCGACTGGTGGAAGCAGTACACCGCCGCCGGTGGCGGCACCCTCGACAACAACCCGTCACCCGGCAACAAGGCCGGCGGGCTCACGACCATCCTCGAGAAGTCGCTCGGTGCGGTCGCCAAGGGCGGGACCGCCGAGCTCACCGCCGTCTACGAGTACGCCGAACCCGTGCGGGCGCGCGGCTTCACGTTCATGGACACTCCCGGGTACGACCCCGTCTCCGTGACCGGCCTCGTCGCGGGCGGCGCGACCGTCGTCGTGTTCACCACCGGGCGCGGGTCCGTCCTCGGCTGCAAGCCGACGCCGTCGATCAAGGTCGCGACGAACACCGCCACCTACCTGCGGATGCGGGAGGACATGGACCTCAACGCCGGGCGGATCGTCGACGGCACCGCGACCGTGACGTCCGTCGGCGAGGAGCTGTTCGACCTGGTCGTCGAGGTCGCGTCCGGCCGTCAGACCGTCTCCGAGGAGCTGGACCTCGGCGCCGACGAGTTCGTCCCCTGGCAGCTCGGGGCCGTCACCTGACCCGTCGCTCGTCGAGCCTGCGTGCCGACTCGCGCACGGCGCCGTGCAGCATGAGCTCCACGTCGCCCACCAGCCGGTACGGGTCCGCGGTCATCCCGTCCGCGACCCAGCGCAGCACCACCGCGAGCACCGCCGAGGTGTAGAAGTCGACGACCAGGTCACGGTCGCGCGCGTCCGCGGGCCGCCCCTCGCCGACCTCCGTGACGACCCCTGCCGTCACCGGCCGCATCTGGTGGAACAGGAAGCGCTCCAGCCCCGACCGCCCCATCCCGTCCAGCACCGCCGTCGTCGACGTCCGGTTGTCCCGCAGGTACACGAGCAGCCGGACCAGACCGTCCGCCCATGCGTCCTGCGACGCCGAGACCTGCACCTGCTCGGCGACCTCGGACTCGAACACCCACACCGCGAGCTCGCGCACGTCGTGGAAGTGGTAGTAGAACGCCTGCCGCGTCAGGCCGCAGTCCCGCGTCAGCTCCGTGACGGTGACCCGCGGGAGCGGCTGCGACTCCAGGCGCACCTTGAGCGCCGCCGCCAGCGCGTCACGCGCGTCCGGGCGACGCCCCGTCACCCCGTTCGCCGACGCACGCATCCTCCACGGTACGGCCGCACGGGATCGCCGCTCGATGGGCCCAAGGTCCCGTCCGGCCGCTGCTCGGGGCCCGGTTCACCCGCCACGACATCCCACCACTGGACACCGCAGCCCCGCTGTCCAGTGCCGCCCCGGCCACCCCTGCCTAGCGTCGGCACGCCGGTGGCGACCTGCCCCGACCGACGGACGAGGAGGTCCCGATGTTCCTGTTCGACTCCATCCCCTGGTACTCGTGGGTGATGTGGGGCGTCGTCCTCGCCGCCCTCATCGTGCTCAACGAGGTGACCCGCCGCTGGAAGTGGGCCGGGATCGCGTTCTTCGTCGCGCTCCCCGCCGTCCTCACCGTGTTCGTCTGGCCGACGACCGCCGGCGAGGGCTCCTCCACCGGCACGTGGTTCCACTGGGTCAAGGTCTACTCCGCGCTCGCGGGGTGCCTCGGCTTCATGCTGCTGCGGTACGTGCCGCGCCTGTCCCGCAACCGCTGGATGCTCACGTTCCCCGCGCTCATCCTCGCCATCAACATCGGCGAGGCCGTCGTCCGCGACTTCGAGGTCGCGGGGCTCCAGGGCATGCACGACGGCGTCTTCATGGTCGGCGGGCCGTGGAACTGGATGAACGGCGTGGCCGGCATCCTCAACCTGCTCACCATCTGCGGCTGGGCCGGGATCATCGTGTCCCGGGACAGGTCGAAGGACATGATCTGGCCCGACATGCTCTGGTTCTGGATCATCGCCTACGACCTGTGGAACTTCGCCTACGTCTACAACTGCGTCGGTGACCACGCGTTCTACGCCGGTGCCGCGCTGCTCATCTCCTGCACGATCCCCGCGTTCTTCCTCAAGAAGGGCGCCTGGCTGCAGCACCGGGCCCACACGCTCGCCCTGTGGATGATGTTCACCATGGCCGTGCCGACGTTCGTCAGCTCGTCGCAGTTCTCGGTCGAGTCCTCGCACGACCCCGTCGCGCTGTTCGTCGTGTCGGCCCTGTCGCTCGCGTCCAACATCGCCGTCGCGGTCTACCAGGTCCGCGTGATCGTCACCCGGCGGCGCAACCCGCTGCGCGACGAGCTCTACACGCACCTCCCCCAGTACCGCGAGGTGCGCGATGCCAACCTCGCGCCCGAGGCACCGCAGGCACCGCAGGCGCCGCTGGGCCCCGACGCCGACCGGACCCTCGCGCCGGCCTGACACCGCCGCGCGGCTCCACCGCCCCGCACCGGGACCGGTCACCCTCGGGTCGACCGGTCCCGGTCCCGCGTCCCCGACCCGGTGACGGCTCGTCCCGCACGTCCCCGTCGTGCGGCACGAGCCGTCCGCGCCGGGTCACCTCCACCGTGCCCGACGCACCGGCCGCGGCGGTCAGCGGTCGACGCGAGCGCCCCCGCCGCCGGCCAGCTTGAGGACCTCCGCCTTCGACACCATGGTCGTGTCACCCGGGGTCGTCATCGCGAGCGCCCCGTGCGCGGCCCCGTACTCGACGGCCGTCTGCAGCCCCTCGCCCGAGATGAGGCCGTAGGCCAGGCCGGACGCGAACGAGTCGCCGCCGCCCACGCGGTCCAGGATCTCGAGCCGCTCGCGGTGCGTCGCGCGCACCACACCCGTGCCTCGCGACCAGGCGATCGCGCCCCAGTCGTTCACCGTCGCGCTGCGGACCGTGCGCAGCGTCGTCGCGATGACCTGGAAGTTCGGGTACGCCTCCGCGACGCGGTCGATCATCGCCGCGAACGAGCCGATCTCCAGCTCGGTGAGGTTCTCGTCGACGCCCTCGACCTCGAACCCCAGAGAGGCCGTGAAGTCCTCCTCGTTGCCGATCATCACGTCGATGTGCGGCGCGATCGCACGGTTGACCTCTCGAGCGCGCTCCTGCCCGCCGATCGCCTTCCACAGGCTCGGTCGGTAGTTGAGGTCGTACGAGACGACCGTGCCGTGCCTGCGGGCCACCGTGACCGCCTCGATCACGGTCTCCGCGGCGCTGTCCGAGAGCGCCGCGAAGATGCCGCCCGTGTGGAACCAGCGCACGCCGAGCTCGCCGAACAGGTGCTCCCAGTCCACGTCGCCCGGGGCGAGCTGCGACGCGGCCGTGTGACCCCGGTCGCTCACACCCACCGCGCCACGCACGCCGAACCCCCGCTCGGTGAAGTTCAGGCCGTTGCGGACCGTGCGGCCGACGCCGTCGTACGGCACCCACCGGACGAACGACGTGTCGACGCCGCCCGTGAGGATGCAGTCCTCCACGAGGCGCCCGACCTCGTTGTCCGCGAGCGCCGTCACGACGGCCGTGCGCAGGCCGAACGCACGCCGCAGGCCGCGCGCGACGTTGTACTCGCCGCCGCCCTCCCACACACGGAAGGAGCGTGCCGTGCGGACCCGCCCCTCGCCCGGGTCGAGGCGCAGCATGACCTCACCGAGCGAGACGGCGTCGTAGCGGGTCTCCTCGGCGGGGCGGATCACCAGGTCGGACATCGGTCGGCTCCTCGTGCGGGTCGCGGTGTCGGTCGGGTCGGTCGGGTCGGTCGGGTCGGAGGTCCGGTCCGATCGGCCAGGTCGGTCGAGCCGGAGGTCGATCGGGTCGGGTGTGTGTCCGGTCGGGGGCCGGTCCGGTCGGAGGGCGGTCGGTCGGGGGCCGGCCCGGTCGGGGGGCGGTCGGTCGGGGGCCGGTCCGGTCGGGGGCCGATCCGGGTGGGGGTCGGCTCGGCGCGCGTGGAGCCTCGTCCACGACGCGGCCCGTCGTCGCCGATCGAGGGCTCAGCCGCCGGAGACCAGGGCGACGGCGGCCGCGGCGAGCTCGCGGATGCCGTCGAGGTCACCGGCGTTGACGCGGTCGCGGGGCACCATCCACGAGCCCCCGACCGCACGGACGGAGCCGAGCGCGAGGTACTCCGCGAGGTTGCCGGGGCCGATGCCGCCAGTCGGCACGAACCCGACGCCGCCGAACGGTGCGGCGAGCGCGGCGACGGCCGCGGCGCCTCCGGAGGTGCCGGCCGGGAAGAACTTGACGGTCGACAGCCCCAGCTCGAGCGCCGCCATGACCTCCGTCGCGGTGACCGCGCCGGGGAGCGCGAGCACCCCGTGCTCCTGGCAGCGCTCGACGACGGCGCGGCTCGTGCCGGGCGACACGACGAAGCGCGCGCCCGCGGCCACGGCCTCGTCGACCTGGTGCACGGTGAGCACGGTCCCCGCGCCGACGAGCACGTCGCCGCGCGCGCTCATCGCGCGGATGGACTCGGCGGCCGCGGCGGTGCGGAACGTGACCTCGGCGACGGGCAGCCCGCCGTCGACCAGTGCGGCGGCCAGCGGGTCGGCGTGCGCGGCGTCGTCGAGCACGACGACGGGGACCAGCCGGTGGGCCGACAGGCGGTCGAGGATGTCGGTGTCGCTCACACGTGCTCCTTCGCAGCGGTGGTGGCGGTCGCAGACGGGAAAGCGTTTCCCCGCTGCGGTGCAGCATACGCCTCCCGCGGGATCCGGTACGCCAGGTCGACTGCGGTCTCGACCGCCTCGTCGAGGTCGAGGCGGTGCTCCGCCACCAGACGCGCGAGGAAGCCGGCGTCGATCCGCCGCGCCAGGTCGTGCCGGGCAGGGATCGAGCAGAACGCCCGGGTGTCGTCGACGAAGCCCGTGGTGTTGTAGAAGCCCGCCGTGTCGGTCACCGCCTCGCGGTAGCGCCGCATCCCGTCGGGCGTGTCGAGGAACCACCACGGCGCACCGAGCCGCACCGCCGGGTACACGCCGGCCAAGGGCGCGAGCTCGCGGCTGAACACGTCCTCGTCGACCGTGAAGAGGTACAGGCGCAGCCGCGGGTGATGTCCGAACGCCTCGAGCACGGGCCGGAGGGCGCGCACGTACTCCGTCGGCAGGGGGATGTCGTAGCCTACGTCCGGCCCGCGCGCGGCGAGCACCGCGGGGTCGTGGTCGCGGAGCACGCCCGGGTGGAGCTGCATGACGAGACCGTCCTGCGTCGACATGCGCGCCATCTCGAACAGCATGTGCCCCGAGAACGCGGCGGCGTCCTCGCGGGAGACCGTCCCGCGCAGCGCGTCCGCCACGATGCGCTCCGCGACGGACTCCTCCAGCGGCGTCGCGTCGGCCGACAGGTGCCCGTGGTCCGTGGCCCGCGCACCCGCCTCGACGAACGCCCACCGTCGCTCCTCGAGGGCCGCGACGAGGGACCGGTACCCGTCGACCGTCGTGCCGGTCACCCGGGAGAGCAGTGCGACGTCGTCCCGCCAGCCCGGCCGGTCGACGTGCAGGAGCGCGTCGGGACGGAACGTGGGGACGACCCGCTCGCCCCAGCCGTCCTCCGCGAGCAGTGCGTGGTCAGGCAGTGCGGAGGTGGCCGGGTCGGTGGTCGCGAGGATCTCGATGCCGAAGCGCTCGAAGAGGGCCCGGGGCCGGTACGCGGGGTCCGCGAGCCGTTCGACGATGTGGTCGTACACCCGGTCGGCCGACTCCGCCGAGAGCCGCTCGGACACGCCCAGCACGTCGACCAGCACGTGCTCCATCCAGTACCGCGTCGGCGTGCCGCGGAAGAGGTGCCAGTGCGCGGCGAACGTCCGCCAGATCGCGCGCGGGTCCGTCTCGACGGGCCGGCCGTCACGGCGCGGGACGCCGAGCGCGTCGTGCGGGACGCCCTGCGAGACGAGCATGCGCACCAGGTAGTGGTCGGGCACGACGAGCAGCGTCGACGGGTCCGGGAACGCCTCGTCACGGGCGAGCAGGCCCGCGTCCACGTGCCCGTGCATGGAGACGATCGGCAGGCTCCGCGTCCGCTCGAGGATCTCCCGGGCGATCGGGCGCACGCTCGCGTCGCTGGGCAGCGCCCGGTCGGGGTGCAGGGTCCAGGCGTCGTGCCCCATCGTCGACCTCTCTGTCGTGTGCGCGACCGAGCAGGGTTGCCTGCAGGGCCCGGGATCCGGCGCGCAGTGGCGCCTGCAATCGGTTTCATCGGTACTCAAGCAGCGTCGACGCGGTGCGCGCAAGAGGGAAGGCGATCGAAAGTTCCGCCGAAGGGCGCGGCTTGCGCTCGCCGACCGGATCGTGCTGAAATCGCATTCAGTCGCGGAGCAGCGACCGGCGGACGGGCGCCCCAACCCGGGACGGGAGGCCCGACCAGGTGGTCGTGACCCTGCGCGACGTCGCCCGCGCGGCGGGTGTGTCGCCCGCGACCGCATCCCGCGCCCTGAGCTCGCCCGAGCTCGTGGCACCCGCGCGTCGCGAGCAGGTGCAGCGCGTGGCGCGCGAGCTCGGCTACCGGCCCAACCGCGCGGCGCGCGAGCTCATCACCGGCCGCACCGGCAACCTGTGCCTCGTCGTGCCCGACCTCGAGAACCCGTTCTTCGCCGCCGTCGCCAAGGGGGTCCAGGCCCGCGCGCGCACGCTCGGCTACGCCGTGTTCGTCGCGGACGCCGAGGAGGACCCGCGCCTGGAACCGGAGCTCGTCGCGCACCTCGGCGCGCAGGTCGACGGCGCCGTCCTCTGTTCGCCCCGCATGTCGGACGAGGATCTCGACCGTCTCGCCGAGGACGTCCCCCTGGTGCTCGTCAACAGGCGGCACCGCGCGCTCGCATCCGTCGTCATCGACAACGCCGACGGGGTCCGGCAGGCGGTCACGCACCTGCACGCGCTCGGCCACACGCGGATCGCCTACGTGGGCGGCCCCGCCGACTCCTGGTCGGACGCGCGACGACGCGAGGGCCTCGCGCACGTGTCGCACGGGCTGCGCCGCGTCGAGGTCGTGGACCTCGGTCCGTTCGCCCCGGTCTTCGCCGGCGGTGTCGCCGCCGGCGACCTCGTCGCCGCCAGCGGCGCCACCGCCGTCCTCGCCCACAACGACCTCGTCGCCCTCGGCATCCTCAGCAGGCTCCAGGCGCGCGGCCTCCGCGTCCCGCAGGACGTCTCGGTCGTGGGCTACGACGACATCCCCGCCGCCACGCTGGTGTCCCCCGCACTGACCACGGTCACCGTGCCGCTCGCGCGGCTCGGGCGCGAGGCTGTCGATCTGCTGGTCGCGCACGCCATGAGCACGCGCCGCGGCTCGGCGGCGGAGCGCGTCGTGGCGGCTGCGCTCGCCGCGCACCGGGACGGCGCCGGCGGTGCGCCCGGCGTGAGCGCCTCGATCACGGGAGGGCCGAGGGGCGCGTCGTACGTCGACGTGGACGCGGCGAGGGCCGTGGAGCCGCACACGCCCCACGACGGCACGCACGAGACGGACGGCGCGCGCGGGACGGACGGCGCGCGCCGGGCAGACGGCAAGGCGGTCGGCGCAGACGGTGGAGCAGACGGCCGGGCGGACGCGCCGGCCGGCGCCCACGGACCGCGGGTCGGCGTCGTCGGCGCGCCCGCGTCGCCCGACGGCACGGGAGAACCCGCGCCCCAGCCGGTGCGGCTGCGCGTCGAGCTCGTGGTCCGCGCCTCGACCGGGCCCGTCCCGACCCGTCCGACCTCGGAGGCCGACCGATGACCCCACGCCTGTCCCGTGCGACGCTCGCCGCGCTGGCCGACGGCCGCGGGCACGCGGTGCCCGGTCCCGCCGTCGACCCGGCGAGCACGACCGTCGGTCTCGTGCACCTCGGGCTCGGCGCCTTCCACCGCGCCCACCAGGCCGTGTACACCGAGGACGCCGCCGCAGCGGCCGGCGACACCGGCTGGGGGATCCTCGGCGTCACGCAGCGCAGCGCCCGGGTCGCCGAGCACCTGGCGCCGCAGGACGGGCTGTACGGGGTCCTGACCAAGGGCGCCACCCACACGTCGTTGCGCCTGATCGGCTCGTTGCGCGACGTCGCGTTCCCGGGCGAGCGCACGCCCCACGTGCTCCGCACCATCGCCGCCCCGAGCACGCACGTCGTGACCCTGACGGTCACGGAGAAGGGCTACCGCCGGCGGCCGGACGGCCTGCCCGACCTGACCGACCCGGACCTGGGGTCCGACGTCGCCGCGCTCGCCGCCGAGATCGGGGGCGCTCCCCCGGAGCAGCCCGCGCGCTCGCCGATCGGGCTGCTCGTCCGTGGCCTGGCGCTCCGCCACCGGCAGGACGCAGGACCCCTGACGGTGGTGTGCTGCGACAACCTCGCGGAGAACGGACGCGTCGTCGGTGCGCTCGTGCACGAGCTGCTGGCGGCCGTCCCGCACGCGCAGTCGCTGGCGCAGTGGGTGCGTGCGTCGGTCGCGTTCCCCTCGACGATGGTTGACCGGATCGTCCCCGCGACCACGGACGCGCACCGGACCGAGGCGACCGCGCTGCTGGGTCTGCGCGACGAGGGCCTCGTCGTCGGGGAACCGTTCACCCAGTGGGTCGTCGAGGACACGTTCGCGGGCCCGCGTCCGGCGTGGGAGCGCGCGGGGGCGACCCTGACGGCGGACGTGGCGCCGTTCGAGCGGGCGAAGCTGCGGGTGCTCAACGCCTCGCACTCGACGCTCGCCTACCTGGGGGCGCTGCGCGGGTACGCGACGATCGCCGAGGCGGTCGCCGACCCCGAGCTCGAGGCGATCGTGCGGGCCCTCGTCGACGAGGACGTGCTGCCCACGCTCGAGGCCCCCGAAGGGCTGGACCTCGTCCGCTACCGGGACGACGTGCTGGACCGGTTCGCGAACCCGAACACCGGCCACACGACCGTGCAGGTCGCGATGGACGGGTCGGCGAAGCTGCCGCAGCGGCTCCTCGGCACCGTCCGCGACCGGCTCGCCGCGGGTGCGGTGCCCACCGCTGCGGCGGCCACGCTCGCCGCGTGGATGTCCTACGTGCACGCGACGACGCACGGCGGGCTGGAGGTCGCCGGACGGAAGGTCTCGCTCGACGACCCGCTCGCGGACGCGCTCGCCTCCGCCGCCGACGGCCCTGTCGACGGGCTGGTGGACCGGCTCCTCGCCGTGCGGGAGGTGTTCGGGGCGGACCTGGCTGCGTCCTCCGAGCTGCGCTCCGCCGTCCGCGCGCACGTCCGCACGCTCGCCCTGGTCTGAGGGACGCCGGTCCGGTCCGACGCCGGGCCAGGACGGGGTGCGGCCCGACGCCGGGCCAGGACTGGGCGCACGGCCGAGGGGCCCTTGACTGCGGCCGTTGGTGCGCTACATTGGAAAGCGCATTCCACTCCGACCGACAACGCGGTCCTGAACCTCGGAGAGACCATGACGTCCCGCACCCTGCGCATCGCCATGAACGGCATCACCGGCCGCATGGGCTACCGCCAGCACCTCGTCCGCTCGATCCTGCCGATCCGGGACCAGGGCGGTGTGACGCTCGAGGACGGGACGCGCCTGCAGGTCGAGCCGATCCTGGTCGGTCGCAACGCCGACAAGGTCAAGGAGCTCGCCGACCTGCACGGCGTCGAGCACTGGACCACGGACGCCGACTCGGTCATCGACGACCCGACGGTCGACGTCTACTTCGACGCCCAGGTCACGTCGCGCCGGTACGCGGCCCTCACCGCCGCGATGAAGGCGGGCAAGCACATCTTCACCGAGAAGCCCACCGCCGAGACCCTCGCGGAGGCGATCGACCTGGCGCGGCTGCGCGAGTCCACGGGCGTCACGGCCGGCGTCGTGCACGACAAGCTCTACCTGCCGGGCCTGGTCAAGCTGCGGCGGCTCGTCGACGAGGGCTTCTTCGGGCGGATCCTGTCGCTGCGCGGCGAGTTCGGGTACTGGGTCTTCGAGGGGGACGTGCAGGAGGCCCAGCGGCCGAGCTGGAACTACCGCAAGGAGGACGGCGGCGGCATCGTCGTCGACATGTTCTGCCACTGGAACTACGTGCTCGAGGGAATCCTCGGCACGGTGCGGACGGTGAACGCGCAGGCCGTCACGCACATCCCGACCCGCTGGGACGAGCAGGGCCGGGAGTACGCGGCGACGGCGGACGACGCCGCGTACGGCATCTTCGAGATCGAGACGCCGGGCGGCGACCCGGTGGTCGCGCAGATCAACTCCTCGTGGGCCGTGCGCGTGTTCCGCGACGAGCTCGTGGAGTTCCAGGTGGACGGCACGCACGGCTCGGCGGTCGCCGGCCTGCGCAACTGCGTCGCGCAGCAGCGCGCGCACACCCCGAAGCCGGTCTGGAACCCTGACCTGCCGGTGACCGAGCCGTTCCGCGAGCAGTGGCTGCCGGTGCCCGCGAACGCGGACCTCGACAACGGCTTCAAGCTGCAGTGGGAGGAGTTCCTGCGCGACGTCGCGGCGGGCCGCACCCACCGGTTCGACCTCCTGTCGGCGGCGCGCGGGGTGCAGCTCGCGGAGCTGGGTCTGCAGTCGTCGGCCGAGGGCCGCCGCCTGCCGGTGCCGGAGATCACGCTGTGACGACGGGGGTCGGCCACGAGGTGCCGGCCGGCCCGGCCGCGAGCACCGCCGCGGCGGCGACCGGCACGGACCCGACCCCCGCGGGCACCGGCGCGGACCTCTCGCGGCTCTCGCTGAACACGGCCACGACCAAGCACTGGACGCTGCGCGAGGCCGTCGACGGCGCGGTGCGCGCGGGCCTGTCGTCGATCGGGCCGTGGCGCGACCGCGTGCAGGAGGTCGGGGCGGAGCAGGCGGCGCGGATCATCGCCGACGCGGGCCTGCGAGTGTCTTCCCTGTGCCGCGGCGGCTTCCTCACGACGGACGACGACGCGGCCGCGCGGGCGGCGCTCGACGACAACCGGCGCGCGATCGTCGAGGCGGCGACCCTCGGCACCCGCGAGCTCGTGATGGTGGTCGGCGGCCTGCCCGCCGCCACCGCCCCGGGCGGGCCGGCCCGTCCGTACCCCGCGGCGCGCCCCGGTGGGGTGCGCGGCGGCGCGGACGACCCGGCGCGGGACCTGGTGGCGGCGCGCGAGCGCGTCGTGGACCGGATCGGGGAGCTCGCACCGTTCGCGGCGGGCCACGGCGTCCGGCTCGTGCTGGAGCCGCTGCACCCGATCTTCGCGGCGGACCGGGCGGTCATCTCGACGCTGGGCCAGGCGCTCGACGTCGCCGAGCCGTTCCCCGCCGAGGTCGTCGGCGTCGTCGTCGACACCTACCACGTGTGGTGGGACCCGGACCTGCAGCGGCAGGTCGCGCGCGCGGGCGCCGCGGGGCGGATCGCGGGGTACCAGGTGTGCGACTGGGTGCTGCCGCTCGCGGCGGACCCGCTGCTCTCGCGCGGGCACGTCGGTGACGGGTACGTGGACTTCGCGTCGATCACCCGGTGGGTCCGCGACGCGGGCTACACGGGCGACGTCGAGGTCGAGATCTTCCACGAGGACGTCTGGGGTGCACCGGGCGACGAGACGCTGGCGACGATGTCCGAGCGGTACGTCCGGCACGTGCTGCCGCACCTGTGAGCCGCGCCGCGGCCGGCTGAGCGACGCGGCCGCGGAGCGACACGCGGGACGGTGGGTCGCGCCGCCCGCCGAGCCGGCGGCGTGACGACGAGGGCGGTGCGCCCGGGGGGAGGGGTCCCTCTCGGGCGCACCGCCCTCGCGCGCGTCCCGGGACGACACGGGCGGTCGGACCCGCGGGGCCGCAGACCGTCGCGGGTGCGACGTCCAGGCACGGGCGGTCGGACCCGCCGTGCCGCAGACCGTCCCGGGCGCCGGGCAGGACCGGCGCGAGGCGGCCGGCGCGCCTGCGTCCACGGACCCGGACGGACCTCGTGGGGCCGTGGTGCGCCCGCCGGCACGCGTGCGGAGCCGCGTGCCGGCGGGCGGTCGGAGGGCTACAGCGACTCGGCGACGTCGCGGATGCGCGCCAGGCGGCGGTCCCATGCGGCGCCGACGGCGTCGAGCGCGCGGGCCGTCTCGTCGAGCCGCGACCCGAGCGGCCGGTAGCGGACCTCCCGCCCGACCCGCACGGGCTCGACGAGCCCGGCGTCGGCGAGCACGGCGAGGTGCTTGGCGATCGCCTGCCGGGTCACGGGCAGCCGCGCTGCGAGGGCGGACGCGGACGCCTCCCCGCGACCGAGCTCGGACAGGACCCGCCACCGGGTCTCGTCGGCGAGCGCGGCGAACACGGGGACCAGCGTCTCGGCGGCGGTCGCGCTCATGCCGAGCGGACCGGCTCGAGGTAGCCGACCAGCTCGTCGAGCTCGGAGCTCCAGCCGCGACGGTGGTCCTCGAGCTCGGCCCGGGGGTCGCGCGTGGTGAGCTCGCCGAAGCCGGTCTCGACGACGGTGAGCAGCGTGCCGTCGCCGTCGTCGGCGAGCGTGAACCGGACGAGGGTGGCGTTGCCCGGTGCGAGCGGCTGCCCGGGCGAGCCCCAGGTGTACGCGAACACGTCGGGCTCGTCGTACTGCTCGATGCGGACGGGCACGGCGCCGTGGTCGTCCCAGATGAACGCCCCCTCGCCGCCGACGCGGCGCTCGGGCAGCTCGGTGCGGTCGCCGAACCAGCCGCTGATGTGCTCCTCCTGCGTGAGGGCCTGCCAGACGCGGGCGCGGGTGGCGGCGATGCGGATGGTGCGGGTGACGGTGAACGCGTCGACGTCGGCGACGGCGACGGGCTGCGGCTCGATGGTGCTCACGGCGGTGTCCTTCCGACAGGCGAACTAGATGCAACCACAGAGTTGCACACGCGACGCCCAAGCGCAACCATCGAGTTGCAGTCAGGGAGCGAGCACCCCGCGCAGCACCTCGGCGAACCGCTCCCCCACGAGCCGTTGCGCGGGCGGGTCCGGGTGCAGCAGGTCCGCCATCGGCAGCGCCGCTGCGTCCGCCTCGCCGTACAGGTCACGGCCGTCGACGAGGCGCAGCGCCTCGTCACCGGACGCCCGGCGGGCCGCCACGACCTCCGCGAGCACCGCCCGGATCACGCGCAGGCTCAGCTTGCCGTCCGCGACCTCCTCCGGGCGCCCGCGCGTCGCGAAGAGCGGAGCGCCGGGCGGCGACGCGGGGTCGACGAACGTCGGGCCGGGAGTGTCCTCGACCAGCGCGCACCACAGCGGCGACACCACGACCAGCGGGGTCGACGGGTGGCCCTCGCGGATCGTGTCGAGGAACCCGTGCACCGCCGGCACGAACGCGCGCAGGCGCATCGCGTCGTGGTTCACGACGTTGATGCCGAGCTTCACCGAGACGACGTCGGCGGGCGCGTCGCGCAGCGTGCGGGCGACGAACGGGTCCAGCACCGCGTTGCCCGACATCCCCAGGTTGACCAGGTCCAGGCGCGCGGTGCGCGCGGCGACCACGGGCCACGTGCCCGTCGGCCGGTCGGCGGACGCGCCGTGGCTGATCGACGACCCGTGGTGCACCCAGCGGGTCCCGGTCGCCGGCGCAGGGGGCAGGACGGGCGCGTCGGCGTGCAGCGTCACGAGGCGCGTCGACTCGCCGTAGGGCAGCCAGACCTCCACGTCACGGTCGCGACCGGGTGCGTCGCCCAGCCACAGGTCGACGGCCGCGGGGGGCCCGGGTCGCTCGACGGTCGTGCCGCGCTGGGGCTCGAGCTCGACGACGCCTCCGCCGGCCGCGGTGCCGTGCCCGGCGGGCTGCTCGACCAGGACGCCGTCGACCAGCACGTCGTACGGCTGCGGCGCGCCGGGTGGTTGCGGCTCCACCGCGACGCGCAGCACGTCGACGACCAGCCGCAGCCGGGTCCCGGCCGTGCGCAGCCGCAGCCGGACCCCCGCGGGCTGCTCGTCGCACAGGGCGACGAACCGGTCGGGGAACTGCGCGCGCGTCCACGCCGGCAGCCGGTGCGGCAGGAGCCCCCGGTCGGTCGGCTCGAGCCACGACGCACCCCGCACCTCGACGCGCGCGTCGGGCAGCGCGACGGTCACCGGCAGCGTCGTCGCGGCACCGGGGACGCCGTCGGCCGCGGGATCGTCCCCGGACGGCATCAGTAGACGTTCCCGTGCGCCCGGAAGTCCCGCCACACGTTCTCGAAGAAGTCGTCGTCCTCGGGGATCGGTCGCCGTGGCCGCCACCGGAACACCGGCACGCCCGCGGGATCGTCGACCTTCCGCTCGACCACGGGCGCCCAGTCGACGTCCGGCGCCGAGCACCCCGGCGGCACCCAGCCCGTCTCCTGCACCACGTCGTCGAGCGCGCCGCCGTCGAGCCGGAACCGGAACACGTCCGGCAGGTCGAGCTCGTCGTCGGCCGACGGCCCGTAGCCGACGCGCGGCAGCGTGCCCTCCGAGTCGCTGTACAGCACCGACCCGCGCGAGCGCCCGCCGTGCGCGACGTAGTCGGCCATCGCGGACAGGTACACGTAGGCGCTGGTGAGGATGTCGCGGACGAGGAACGTGCGGTTGACGGACCGGCGCGACGTCGCGTCGGCCGTGACGAGGTCCGCGTACCCGGACAGCCACTCGTGCACCTGCACGAGCGCCTCGTGGATCGACGCCGCGGACCGCACCGGCCCGGCCTTGGCGCTCATGAGCACCTGGACGTCCCGCAGCAGGTCACCGGTGTTGTCGGGCACGCCGGCGGCCGCCCGTCGCGACGCCCGCTCGACGAGGTCGAGGGCGCCGTCGAGCACGGGTGCCGCCGCGGCCGCGAAGTCCGGCACGGCCACCGGGTCGACGGAGCGCCGGGCCGCGATGAACTGCGCCGCGCGCGTCGCCCCGACCTGCCCGCTGTTGAGCGCCGCGCCGCCGGGCCGGTAGACGCCGTGCGCCCCGCCCGCCTCCCCGACGGGGAAGAAGCCCGTGACGTTGGACTGCCACCACGCGTCGACGACGAGCCCGCCGTTGTTGTGCTGCGCGCACACGTCCACCTCGAGCAGGTCGGTCTCGAGGTCCACGTACGGATTCTTCTGCAGGTAGAACTGGTACGCGGGCTCGTTCATGCGGCGCAGCCGCTCAATGGGGGTCCCGAACAGGACGCCCGCCCGGTCGAGGTACTCGTACGCCTCCGGGCTCAGCGCGGTGGGGTCGAACGACTCCTGCACGGGGTTGCGGCGGAAGTCGAGGAACACGCGCCGCCCGCGCAGCACCGTCTCCCGGTAGACGAGCAGGTCGATCAGCGACGAGCCGTCGAGCGCCTTCCGGATGTCGAACGGCCACTGGTAGCCCTTGAGGAAGACGAGCGACATGAGCCGCCCGTAGTCGCCGATCGCCTCGGTGAGGAACTCGCGCTCGTCGCCGCCGTCGGCGTCGGTCGACACGAACCGCGGGACGACCTGCATGTACGTGCCGGAGACGTTCCACCGCGGGTGCGTCGACGCGAGCCCGAACTGCCACTCCGTGAGGTTCTTGCCGTGGACGCCCGCGCGGTACGCGGCCCCGGACGCGCCCCACTGGCCGTTCGGGAAGACGCGCGTCGCGTACATGCCCGCGGGGCCGCCCGTCGCGTAGACGATGGTGGTGCACCGGAACAGGAGGAACGGCGACCGCGAGCCGTCGTGCGGCACGTCGGTGCGCAGCACGAGCAGGCCGACGACCTCCGTCTCGCGCTCGGCCGCGGTCGCACCGTCGTCGGCGGGAGCCCCGTCCGCCGCCGGCGCACCGCCCGCCACGGGCCGCACCACGACGTCGACCACGCGGCACTCGTCGAAGATGCGCGTGCCGTTGCGGTGCACCTTCTTCTCGAGCTGCTCGACCATCGACCTGCTGGTGTACGGGCCCACCGACGTGGCGCGCCGGCGCGGGTCGTGGTCCGTCTTGTAGCCGATGAACTCCCCGAACCGGTTCTGCGGGAACGGCACCCCGAGGTCGCACAGCCGCAGGAACCCGCGCGCCGACAGCGCCGCCTCCGCGAGCGCGTTGTCGCCGTCCATCGCGCCGCCCGCGAACAGCGTCTCGGCCATCTCGCGCACGGAGTCGCCGTCGCCGCCCGACAGCGTCAGCTTGTAGTAGGTCTGCTTGTCCGAGCCTGCGTTGCGGGAGGCGCCCGCGTTCACCTTGTCGGCCACCATGACGACGTCGTCGTGGCCGAGCTCCCACAGCCGGTCGGCGGCGCTGAACCCCGCGGAGCCGGTGCCCACGACGACGGTGCGCGCCGTGACGACGGGGACGTCGTGACCGCCGATGCGGACGGTCTGCGGCTCGTGTCGGTCGGTGTCGCTCATGTCGTGGTCCTCGTCGTGCGTGCGGCGTGCGGTGGGCGGGGCGGCACCGGGGTGCGCGGTGCCGGGTGCGGGGGCTGTGGCGCGGCGTGGTCAGAGCACCGGGATGTGCATGCCGCCGTCGACGTGGAACACCTCGCCGGTCGAGTACGGCGTCTGCCCCGACGCGAGGATCGCGACGGCGCCGGCGACGTCGGCCGGACGGCCCCAGCGGGCGATCGGCGCGAGCCCGCCCTCGAAGAGCGCGTCGTAGCGCGCCGCGACGCCGGCCGTCATGTCGGTCGCGATGACGCCGGGCCGGACCTCGTAGACGACGATGCCCTCGGGGGCGAGCCGCGCCGCGAAGAGCTGCGTCGCCATCGCGACGCCGGCCTTCGAGACGCAGTAGTCGCCGCGGTTCGTGGAGACGGTGGTCGCGGACACCGACGAGACGTTGACGACGGTGGCGACGGGACCGTCGGGCGGCTCGGGCAGCGTGTCGAGCGGGCCGCGGAGCGCGATGACGCGGTTCGCGAACGTCTGGGTGAGGAAGTACGGGCCGCGCAGGTTGATGCCCAGGACGCGGTCGAACGACTCGGCGCCCGCCTCCAGGAGGTCCGCGCGGACGGTCGGGGCGACGCCCGCGTTGTTCACGAGCACGTCGAGCCGTCCCCAGGCGTCGACCGCGTCGTCGACGTAGCGCCGGTGGTCGTCGAGGTCGGCGACCGAGCCGCGCACGTAGCGGACGCGGTCGTGGGCGCCCGCGAGCTCGCGCAGCCCGGCGAGGACGTCGGTCGGCTCCTCGCGCGTGGCGAGGATCGACACGGCGTACCCGTCGGCGAGCAGCCGCTGCGTGATGCCGAGGCCGATGCCCCGGTTGCCTCCGGTGACCAGTGCGACTGCCGGCATCGTCGACGTCCTCCGTGCGCGTCCGGACGCCGTGGCACGGCGTCGTCCACGGCGATCCTGACACGCGGACCGGTGCGAGGGCAAGCGCTTTCCGGCTCGCGCCGGGCGTGACAGGATGACGACGTGCACCCCGCGAGCGTCCGCCGCTGATGGGCGCCGTCCTCACCGCGCTGGGCACGCTCACCGCCGTCGTCGCCGCCGGGTGGCTCCTCGGACGGCTCGGGGTGCTCGGCCCGCACGCGCCGACCGTGCTCGCGCGCGTCGTGTTCACCGTCGCGACCCCGGCGCTGCTGCTGGTCAGCATCGCCCGCACCGACCTGCACGTCCTCGCGTCACGCTCCGCCCTGGCGACCTGGACCAGCACGGCGCTCGTCGCGCTCGTCGCCGCCCTCGTGCTGCGCCTCGTCCTGCGCCGGTCGGCCGGTGACGTCACGATCGGGACGCTCGCGTCCTCCTACGTCAACGCCGGCAACCTCGGCCTGGCGCTCGCGGTGTTCCTGCTCGGCGACCCCGTGGCCGCGGTCCCGGCGCTGCTGTTCCAGCTCCTCGTCCTGGCGCCGATCGCGTTCACCGTCCTCGACGCGCACCGTTCCCGGTCCGCGGCGCCCGGCACCGACCGCGCCCGCACGCTCCCGGTCGCCGCTCCCGACGACGCCGTCGACGAGGACGGCACCGCGTCGCCGAGCAGCACCACCACGGGCGTGGGACGCGCCGTGGTGGCCACCGCCCGGCGGACGTTCAGCAACCCGATCATCGTCGGCACGCTCGCGGGCCTCGTGCTCGCCGCCCTCCCGTGGGACCTGCCCGACGTCGTCTACGGCCCCCTCGACCTCGTCGGTGCCACCGCCGCCCCGCTCGCGCTGCTGACGTTCGGCATGTCGCTCGCGGTGCCCGCCGCCGACCGCGAGCGCGCACCACACCCCGACCTCGTGCTCGCCGTCGTCCTGCGCTCGGCGATCCACCCGGCGCTCGCCGCGCTCGTCGCGACCGCCCTGGGGCTCGACGGGGACGCACGCCTCGCCGTCGTCGCGATGGCTGCGCTACCGACGGCGCAGAACGTCCTCGTCTACGCGATCCAGTACGGCCGCGGCCAGGGGCTCGCGCGCGACGCGGGCCTCGTCACGACCCTGCTGGCCCTGCCCGTCCTGCTCGTGGTGACCGCCGCGCTGTGACCGTCCGGCCCGCGCCACGCGGCGGGGGACGCGCGCGATCTCGCGCCGTCGAGTTTGACGATAGTGATTCTCATCATTAGTTTCACGCTCCATGCGTCCCCCGTCCCCGCGCCGTCGCGCGCGCGCCCTCGTCGCCGCCCTCGCACTCCTCCCGCTCGCCGCCTGCGCCACCGGCACCGGCGCCGCCACGCGCGAGGCCGCCCCGTCGACGAGCGCGCCCGTCACCTCCAGCCTCGTCGTCGCCGACCCCGCCGCCGCAGCCGTGCACGCCTACGCGTTGCCGGGCCACGAGCTGCTCGGCACGCTCGACGGCCTGGCCGTCCACGAGCACGCGGGCTTCGTCCAGCTCGAGGACGGACGACTGCTGGCCGCCGGCCAGGAGCCCGCCGAGCTCGTCGCGCTCACGGTCACGGCCGACGGCCCGCAGGTCGTCGCCCGCACCCCGCTCCCCGGGGCCGCCGTCCACATCGCCGTCGACCCCGACGAAGGGCTCGCTGCCGTCAGCACGTCGAGCACGACGGAGGGCGAGGGGGCGATCACGCTCGTGGACCTCGACTCGCTGGAGCCCCGCGGCACGCTCGACGTCGCGACGACCGAGCCGGGCGTCGTGCTCGCGGGGGGAGCCGTGCTGCACCGCGACGGGGCCGAGCAGGGCACCGTTGCGCTGTATCCCGCGGACGTCGCCGTCGGAGCCGACGGACCTGTCGAGCCCACCGCGAGCGCGCCGACCGGGGCCTGGGCTCACGGCGAGGCCGTCGTCGACGGGCACCTCCTGCAGGCCACCGACGCGGGCCTCGAACGGTTCCACGTCGCGCGCGACCACCTCGACGCCGAGCCCACCGTCCCGTGGTCGGCGGACGGCGCGGACTGGGGCCGCGCCTACTACCTGCGCGTCGTCGGCTCCACGTCGCCGCGCGTGTGGAGCTACGTGCGCGACCAGACGGCCGACGCGTGGGGCGAGTGGCGCAACGACGTGTGGGTGCTCGCGCCCGACGCCGACGCCGCCGAGCGACGACCGCTCGGCACGGGCCTGGCGTTCCGGTTCGCCGTCGGCGGCCACCGCGTGCTGTTCGCCCGCATGCATCCGGACGGGTACAGCGCGCACGTCGTCGACGCGGCCCCGGGCTCCCCGACCTTCCTCGACACGCTCCGCACCGTCCCTCTCCCGACCCCGAGCGGCGCGCCCGCCGCGGACGCGGACGCGGACGCCGTGTGGTCCTCGCCGGGACGGCCGATCGCCGCGCTCACACCGGACGGCGCCACCGGCTACGTCTCACGCGGCGGCGACGGCGTCGTCGACGTCCTCGACGTCGAGGCCGGAACCGTCACGGGCACGATCGACGTGCCGACGCCGCTCGACGGCGGCGGCTACCTCGTGGTGGCGCGCAGCGGCGAGGCCCTGGTCGACCTGCTCGGCCGGTGAGCAGGGGCGCCGCGGGCGGGACGGTCAGACGTTCTGCTCGCGGTCCACGTTGCGCGGCGCGTCCGGGACCCGCACGCCGCGCGGCTCCAGCGCACGCACGACGAACGACCCGACCACGCCGGTGAGGCCGAGCGTGTAGCCGACCGAGGTCAGCGTCACGAGGACGCTCGCGAGCCACTGCGTCCGGACGAGCGCGTCCGGGTGCCCGGCCAGCCAGGACAGCACGAACGACCCGAGGAGCAGCCCCGTGCTCCACCAGAACATCTGGGCGGCTGTCAGACGGGGCGGCACGGCCACGGCGTGCTCCTCTCGCTCGCCGTCGGCGTCGACGGCGGGGCGACACCTGCCGCCCCGCCGCACGCTAGCGCTCGCGAGCTCAGGGAGTCGCGGCAACCGGCTGCGCCGGGTCGGCGGGAGCCGCGGCCGCGTGGTCGACGAACCCGCGGATCTCCGCGTCCTCGTCCAGGACCTCCGCGACCAGCGCCGCGAGGTCGGCCACGTCGTCCGTCTCGACGACGTAGTACCCGCCGACCTGCTCGACGACCTCCCCGTACGGTCCCTCGCTCACGGTCCGTCCGCCGTCCGCGGCCCGGCGCACGACGAGGGCGCTGGTCGAGTGCGTGAGCTCCTCGCCGCCGACGATCACGTGCCCCCGGCTCGGGGCGACGCGGGCCAGCTCGGCGTGCCGGGCGGAGTTCCGCGCCTGCGCGTCGTCGTCGCGCGCGTCCCACGCGGTCTCGTCGCCCCGCAGCATCACCAGGTACCTCGCCATGACACCTCTCCTCCCTCGGGGCGCCCGGTGCACCCACGCACCACGATGACGCTCGGCACCCGCACGTCTCGACACGGCGCGCGCCGTCGCCACGGGCTGGCGGCGGGTGGTCAGGGGAACAGACGCGACTCGGCGGCGTCCCAGTGGGGCGTGCCGGGGGTGCCGGGTCCGCCCGGCTCGTAGCGGCGCAGGTCGAGGCCGCGGGCGCCCGCGGCGCGCAGGTCGGCGAGGCTCCCGTGCAGGACGCCGGCGGCCCGCGCCTGCACCAGGACGTTGCCGAGCGCGGCGCCCTCGACGGGTCCGGCGACGACGGGCAGGCCGGTCGCGTCGGCGGTGAGGCGGCACAGCAGCTCGTTGCGGACACCGCCCCCGACCACGTGCACGACCTGGACGTCCCGGCCGGACAGGTCCGCCGCCTGGCGCACGGCACGTCGGTACGCGAGCGCGAGCGAGTCGAGGATGCAGCGGACGACCTCGGCCTGGCTCTGCGGCGGCGTCTGCCCGGTGCGGACGGCGGCGGCCGCGATCCGGGCGGGCATGTCACCGGGCGGCAGGAAGTCGGGCGCGTCGATGTCGACCACCGTGGTCAGCGCGGGGACCTGCGCGGCGGCGGCGAGCAGGTCGGGTGGGTCCGCGGGCAGCCCGGCGTCGTTCCAGGTGCGCAGCGTCTCCTGGAGCACCCACAGGCCCATGACGTTCTTGAGGTACCGGACGGTGCCGTCGACGCCGGCCTCGTTGGTGAAGTTCGCGGCACGGCTCGCCTCGGTGAGGACGGGCGCGTCGAGCTCGAGCCCGACGAGCGACCACGTGCCGCACGAGACGTACGCGAACTCAGGCGACGCCGCGGGAACGGCGACGACGGCCGAGGCGGTGTCGTGCGACCCGACCGTCCACACGGGCAGCGGCGCGTGGTGGCCGAGGTCGGCGCGGACGTCGTCGCGGACGTGCCCGAGCAGGACCCCGGGCGCGCGCAGCGGCGGCAGCAGGCCGGTGTCGATCCCGAGCCGCTCGGCGACGTCGGTGGTCCACGTGCGCGTCGTCGCGTCGAGCAGCCCCGTCGTCGAGGCGTTGGTGACCTCGGCGACCGCGGTGCCGGTCAGCCACGCACCGAGCAGGTCAGGGACGAGCAGCGCCTGCCGGGCCGACGCGAGCGCGGCCGTGCCCTGTGCGGCGACGAGCTGGAACACGGTGTTGAACGGCTGCACCTGCAGGCCGGTGCGGGCGTAGAGCTCGGCCGCGGGGACCGTCGCGAACACCTTCTCGGGGATGCCGTCGGTGCGCGCGTCGCGGTAGTGCACGGGGTTGGCGACGAGAGCGCCGTCCGCGTCGAGCAGGCCCACGTCGACGGCCCACGAGTCGATGCCGACGCCGGCCAGCGTGCCGACCTCGCGCGTCGCCGCGCGCAGCCCGTCGAGCACGCCGCGGTACAGCGCGAGCACGTCCCAGTGCAGCGTCTCGCGGGTCGGCCCCGCCACCGCCCCCGCCGTCGCTCCGGGCACGGTGGGCACGCGTACGGGACCGTTGGGGAACCGGTTGACCTCGTGCAGCAGCACGCGCGGCCCGTCCCCCTCGTCGACCACCCGCCCGACAATGACCCGCCCCGACGACGCCCCGAGGTCGACGGCGGCGAACGCCGTCATGCCCTGGTCCCGGGACCGCCACCGCGCCGGGCTGCACCGGCGAGCTCGTCACTCCCCGTCGAGCTCGTCAGCTCCAGCTCACGAGCTCGACCGGAGCTGACGAGCTCGGCGGGGTGGGTGGGGTGGGTGGGGTCGAGGGGGGGCCGGGCGGGGGCCGCGAGGCGGGGGCCGCGAGGCGGGGGCGGGTCATCGGAGGAACGCTGCTGCGACGCCCGAGTCGACCGGGACGTGCAGGCCCGTGGTCTGGACGAGGTCGGGGCCCGTCAGGGCGAAGACCGCCGCGGCGACGTGCTCCGGCAGGACCTCGCGCTTGAGCAGCGTGCGCTGCGCGTAGTACGCGCCGAGCTCGGACTCGGGCACGCCGTAGACGGCCGCGCGCTGCGCACCCCAGCCGCCCGCGAAGATGCCGGACCCGCGCACGACCCCGTCGGGGTTGACGCCGTTGACGCGGATGCCGTGCTCGCCGAGCTCGGCGGCGAGCAGCCGGACCTGGTGCGCCTGGTCGGCCTTGGTCGCGGAGTAGGCGATGTTGTTCGGGCCGGCGAACAGCGAGTTCTTCGACGCGATGTAGACGATGTCGCCGCCGAGCCCCTGCGCGATCATGGCGCGCGCGGCCTCGCGGGCGACGAGGAACGAGCCGCGGGCCATGACGTCGTGCTGCAGGTCCCAGTCCTTGGCCGTGGTCTCCAGCAGCGGCTTGGAGATCGACAGCCCGGCGTTGTTCACGACCAGGTCGACGCCGCCGAACGCCAGCACGGTCTCGCGGACGAGCGCCGCGACGGCCTGCTCCGAGGTCACGTCGGCCTCGACCGCGACGGCGACGTCGGGCCCGCCGAGCGCGTCCGCGACCTCCTGCGCCCCCGCCAGGTTGAGGTCGGCGATCACGACGCACGCCCCCTCGGCCGCGAGCCGCTCGGCGATGGCCCGTCCGATGCCGGACCCGGCGCCGGTGACGAGCGCGACGCGCGTGGCGAGCGGCTTGGGCGCGGGCATGCGCTGGAGCTTGGCCTCCTCGAGCGCCCAGTACTCGATGCGGAACTTCTCGGCCTCGTCGATGGGCCGGTAGGTCGAGATCGCCTCGGCCCCGCGCATGACGTTGATCGCGTTGACGTAGAACTCGCCGGCGACGCGCGCGGTCTGCTTGTCCTTGCCGAACGAGAACATCCCGACGCCGGGCACGAGCACGATCGCGGGGTCGGCACCGCGGATCGCCGGGCTGTCGGGGGTCGCGTGCCGGTCGTAGTACGCCTGGTACGCCTGGCGGTACTCGGAGTGCAGCGAGCGCAGGCGCGCGACCACGTCCTCGACGGGTGCCGTCGCGGGCAGGTCGACCACGAGCGGCGACACCTTGGTGCGCAGGAAATGGTCCGGGCAGGACGTGCCGAGCGCGGCCAGCGGCGCGAGCTTCTCGCGGGACAGGAGGTCGAGCACGACGTCGGAGTCCGTGAAGTGGCCGACCTGCGGGCGGTCGGCGGACGCCATCCCGCGGATCACGGGCGCGAGCGCGGCGGCCCGCTCCCGGCGCTCGGCCTCGGGCAGCGGCTCGAAGCCCGGGACGACCGCCCCGAACGGGTGGCCGCCCTCGGCGGCGAGCGCGCGCGTGCGCTCCTCGATGTACGCCTCGGCGGAACGGATGATCTCGAGCGACCGCTGCTCGGCCTCGGCCGACGTGTCTCCCCACGCGGTGATGCCGTGCCCGCCGAGCACGCAGCCGATGGCCTGCGGGTTCTTCGCCTGGATCTCGGCGATGTCGAGCCCGAGCTGGAACCCCGGCCGGCGCCACGGCACCCACACGACGGAGTCGCCGAAGATCTCGTGCGTGAGCTCCTCACCGTCGGCCGCGGTCGCGATCGCGATCCCTGCGTCGGGGTGCAGGTGGTCGACGTGCGCGGCGTCGACGAGCCCGTGCATCGCGGTGTCGATCGACGGCGCCGCGCCGCCCTTGCCGTGCAGGCAGTAGTCGAACGCCGCGACCATCTCGTCCTCGCGGTCCACGCCCGGGTAGACGTCGACGAGCGCGCGCAGCCGGTCGAGGCGGAGCACCGCGAGGTTCTTCGGCGTGAGCGTCCCCAGGTCGCCCCCGGAGCCCTTGACCCACAGGAGCTCGACGTCCTGGCCGGTCACGGGGTCGGTCGCGAGCCCCTTGGCGGAGGTGTTCCCGCCCGCGTAGTTGGTGACCCGCGGGTCGGAACCCAGGCGGTTCGAACGGGCGATCAGGTCGGCCGCGGCGTGGTGCGTCGTCGCGTCGGTCATGGTGGTCAGGCTCCCCATCCGGCCTGCGTGCCACCGACACGCTCGGCCACGATCGTCTCGGCGTAGCCCGACCGCGCGTAGGCGGCGAGCGGGTCAGGGTCGAGGCCCTGCTCGACGCGCAGCTCCGCGAGCAGCGGCCGCACGTCGGTGTTGTAGGCGTCCATGAGCGCGCCGTTGGCCCCGAGCACGTCGCCCGAGGTCTGGGCGGCGAGCAGCGCGTCACGGTCGACGAGCAGCGCCTTGGCCGTCGCCTCCTGCACGTTCATGACGGACCGGATCTGGCCGGGGATCTTCGGCTCGATGTTGTGGCACTGGTCGAGCATGAAGTTGACGCCGCTGTCGGGCGCGAGCGCCCCGGCCTGGACGATCTCGTGCATGATCCGGAACAGCTGGAACGGGTCCGCGGCGCCGACCATGAGGTCGTCGTCGGCGTAGAACCGGCTGTTGAAGTCGAACGCGCCGAGCCGTCCCACGCGCAGCAGCTGCGCGACGATGAACTCGATGTTGGTGCCCGGCGCGTGGTGGCCCGTGTCGAGGACGACCATGGCCCGCTCGCCGAGCGCGAGGCAGTGCAGCAGCGACGTCCCCCAGTCGGGGATGTCCATCGAGTAGAACGCGGGCTCGAAGAACTTGTACTCGAGGATCAGCCGGTGCTGCGGGTCGAGCGCCGCGTAGATCTCCTGCAGGGACTCCGCGAGCCGGTCCTGCCGCGCGCGGATCGAGTCCTGGCCGGGGTAGTTGAGCCCGTCGGGCAGCCACAGCTTGAGGTCCTGCGAGCCGGTCGCACGCATGACGTCGATGCACTGCAGGTGGTGGCGCACGGCCTTGGCCCGCACCGCCGCGTCGGGGTGCGTCAGGGAGCCGAGCATGTACGCGTCGTCCTGGAACAGGTTCGAGTTGATCGCGCCGATGGTCACGCCGAGGTCCTTGGCGTGCCGTGCGAGCGCGTCGTAGTCGTCGACGAGGTCCCACGGGATGTGCAGGCTGACGCGCGGCGCGACACCCGTGTACCGGTGCACCTGGGCGGCGTCGGCGATCTTCTCGAACGGGTCGCGCGGGACGCCCTGCTGGGCGAACACCTTGAAGCGTGTGCCGGAGTTGCCGAACGCCCACGAGGGGAGCTCGATGCTCTGCTGGGCGAGGGCGCCGCGCGCGGCGGCGAGGGCCTCGGGGGTGGGGCTCATGCGAGGTCCTCCAGGCGGGCGGGGTCGGTCGTGGTGGGGCGCGGTGCGGCGTCGTCGGGGGCGCCGTCCGCGGGGTCGGGGGTGGCGGCCGCGCGGCCGGAGGTGGCCGCCGTGCGGCCGGGGGCGGCCGTCGCGCGGCCGGGGGTGGCCGTCGTGCGGCCGGGAGCCGAGGTCGCGGGCTCGGTGGGCAGGCCGGCGGCGCGCAGCTGGTCCTCGAGGTGGAACACCTCGTCGAGCACCTGGAAGCCCTCGTCGGGGTTGCCGTCGGCGACGAAGAACTCCGCCATCTCGGCCTGCCAGCGCGGGTTGACCGCGGTGCGCGTCATGGCCTCCTGCGCGGCGGCGTAGTCGTCCGTCTCGAGGTGCCCGACGAGCAGGCCGTCGGGCGACAGGTACAGCGCGTAGTCCCGCCAGCCGGTGTCGCGCAGGGCCTCGAGCATCTCGGGCCACACGGCGGCGTGCCGGGCGCGGTACTCGTCGAGCCGGTCCGGTCGGACCCGGGAGACGAAGCAGACACGGGTCATGGTCTGCCTCCGATCGTCGCGTCGTTGAAACGATTCATCGTCAGGAACTCTAGGAACCCGGCCGTCTCGGCGTCAACCCTTCCGCGCCGATTGGCTCGGTAAACCCTTTCCCGCGCCAGCGTACTGCGCCCTCGCCTGCCGCGGGCGGATCTCACCTGCATCCGACCAGGCACCTTGAATCGCTTCACTAGGCTGGTCCGCGGACGCGTCCCAGGGCGCCGTACCCCTGCCGGTTAGCATCGGCACGCGAAGACGCACGAGCGGAGGACCACGGATGGCCACCACGACCCGGGGGCGCGCGGAACGGCGGCCGTCGATCACCGACGTCGCCCGGCGCGCAGGGGTGAGCGTCGGCACCGTCTCCAACGTGCTCAACCGGCCCGACCAGGTCACACCCGCCACGCGCGACCGCGTCCAGGCCGCGATCGACGAGCTGCAGTTCGTGCGCAACGCGTCCGCCCGCCAGCTCCGGGCAGGCACGATCCAGACGGTCGGCGCGATCGTCCTCGACATCGCCAACCCGTTCTTCACCGAGGTCGCGCGCGGCGTCGAGGACCGGCTCGCGGCCGAGGACTACACGCTCATGCTGTCGTCGTCGGACGAGGACCCCGAGCGCGAGTCGCGGTACCTGCGGCTGTTCGAGGAGCACGGCGTGCAGGGCGTCATGGTCACGCCGTCCGCGGGCTCGTTCGACGCGCTACTCGCGGTGCGCGACCGCGGCACCGACGTCGTTCTGCTCGACGCCACGTCGCCGTTCGACGACATCTCGTCGGTCGCGGTCGACGACGTGCGGGGCGCCGCGCTCGCGATCGAGCACCTCGTCTCGCTCGGCCACCGCCGGATCGCCTTCCTCAACGGACCGCTGAGCATCCGCCAGTGCGCGGACCGGCGCGCCGGCGTCCTGCAGGCGCTCCTGGCGGCCGGCCTCGACCCCGAGCGCGTGCTCGTCGAGGTCACGATCGGCTCGCTCAACGCGGACGCGGGCGAGGAGGGCATCGCGCGCGTGCTCGACGAGCACCCCGACGACACGCCGACCGCGGTGTTCTGCGTCAACGACCTCGCGGCGCTCGGCGCCCTGCGCGGCCTGCGGGCGCGCGACGTCGCCGTGCCCGCCGGCATGGCGGTCGTCGGGTACGACGACGTGACGTTCGCGGCGATGCTGACGGTCCCGCTCACCTCGGTCCGGCAGCCCACGCACCAGCTCGGCTGGACGGCGGCGGACCTGCTGCTGCGCCAGCGGGCCGAGGGCGACCGCTTCCAGCACCAGCGGGTGCAGTTCCAGCCGGAGCTCGTCGTTCGGGGCTCGTCCGACCCGAACGCCTGACACGTCCCCCTGGACAGGAGGCAAGCGCTTCCCCGTACAGTGAGACGATTCAATCCGTTCGCGAAGGAGCGCACGTGACCGAGGACCGGGCCGCTGCCGCGGCCGCACCGACCAGCGCGTCGCGCGTCGCGATCGTCGGCACCGGCGCCATCGCGCACGCCCACCAGCGCGTGCTCGACACCGACCCGGGCGTGCACGTCGTCGCCGTGGCGGACCCGAGCACGCAGGTGAGGGACGCCTTCGCGGACCAGTACGGCATCCACGGCCGCTACGGCACGCTCGAGGAGCTGCTCGCCGCGCAGCCCGTGGACGTCGTGCACCTGTGCACCCCGCCCGGGCTGCACCGGGACCAGGCCGTCGCCGCGCTGCGGGCGGGCGCACACGTCGTCTGCGAGAAGCCGCCCGTGCTGTCGCTCGCGGAGCTCGACGAGGTGCTCGACGTCGCCCGCGAGGCCGGCCGCGAGTACGCCGTCGTCTTCCAGCAGCGCACCGGGACCGCCGCGGGCCACGTGCAGCGGCTGCTCGCCGACGGCGCGCTCGGGCGGCCGCTCGTCGGCATCTGCCACACCCTGTGGTTCCGCCGGCAGGAGGACTACTACGCGGTGCCGTGGCGCGGGAAGTGGGCCACGGAGGGCGGCGGGCCGCTGCTGGGGCTCGGCATCCACCAGCTCGACCTGCTCGGGTTCCTGCTCGGCGACTGGGCGGAGGTCGACGCGCGCGCGTTCCGGCTCGACCGCGAGGTCGAGACCGAGGACACCTCGACGGCCGTCGTGCGGTTCGCCAACGGGGCCGTCGTCTCGGTCGTGACGACCGCGCTCGCGCCGCGGCAGACGAGCTACGTGCGCGTCGACACGACGCTGGGCACGGTCGAGGTCGAGCACCTGTACGGGCACGACGCCCGGTCGTGGCGGCTGACGCCCGCACCCGCCGTCACCGGCGGCGCCCCCGAGCCCGCGCCCGACGCCTGGGCGCTGCCGGTCGACGACGAGCCGAGCGGGCACGCGCCCCTGCTGCGCGAGGTGTACGCCGCGCTGCGCACCGGTGCGCCGCTGCCGCCCGTCGCCGCGGACCCGCACCGCCCGCTCGAGCTCGTCACCGCGATCTACGCCTCCGCCGCGCTCGGCCGGCCCGTCACCCCGGCGGACCTCGCGCCCGGCAGCGACCTGCGCGGTGCGTTCCTGCACGGCGTCGAGGACCGGCGCGACGTCGGGGCGCCCGCGTGACGAGCGGCACCCGGCGCCCGGGGACCGACCGCCCGACGAGCGCCGCCCGCGTCGCCCCGGCGCCGCTCGACCAGGACCCGCTCGGCGCGCCCACCGAGCCCACCGTCGTCCGCACCGCCTGACGGCCCGCGCCCTCGGCATGCGCCGCGCTCGGGCCCACCGCCACCCGACCGGGACGCCCCGCCCCGGCACCGCCCACCTCCGCTCCCCGCCGCACCCGGCGTGGACCCGCACCACCAGCGAGGACACCCCATGACGAACGCCCCCTGGCCGCTCGGCGTCGACGGCATCGCCTACGGCGGCGACTACAACCCGGAGCAGTGGCCGCTCGCGACGCGCGTCGAGGACGTCGAGCTCATGCAGCAGGCGGGCGTCACGCTCGTGAGCGTCGGCATCTTCTCGTGGGCGCAGCTCGAGCCCCGCGAGGGGGTGTTCGACTTCGGCTGGCTCGACGACGTGCTCGACCGCCTCGCCGCGGCGGGCATCAAGGTCGCGCTCGCGACGGCGACGGCGAGCCCGCCCCCGTGGCTCACCCGCAAGCACCCCGAGCTGCTGCCGGAGCTCGCGGACGGGACCGTGCTGCACCCGGGCGGGCGGCAGGCGTACCGGGTGTCCGCGCCGCTGTGGCGCGAGTACGCGGTCGCGATGACGCGCCGCATGGCGGAGCGGTACGGGAGCCACCCCGCGCTCGCGCTGTGGCACGTCGACAACGAGCTCGGCTGCCACGTGCCGCACGACTTCTCGGACGACGCCGCCGCCGCGTTCCGCCGCTGGCTCGAGGCGCGCTACGGCACCGTCGAGGCGCTCAACGCCGCCTGGGGGACGGCGTTCTGGTCGCAGCGGTACGACGCGTTCGACGAGGTCCTGCCCCCGCGCACGGCCCCGACGTTCCCGAACCCGACGCAGCAGCTCGACTTCGCGCGGTACTCGTCCGACGAGCTGCTCGTGCACTACCGGGCGCTGCGCGACGTGCTGCGGGAGGTCACGCCGCACGTGCCGACGACGACGAACCTCATGCTGTCGACCGCGACCAAGTGGATGGACTACTTCTCCTGGTCGGCGGACCTCGACGTCGTCGCGAACGACCACTACACGATCGCGTCGCGCCCGGACGCGCACGTCGAGCTCGCGCTCAGCGCGGACCTGTCGCGGGGCGTCGCGGGCGGGGGCCCGTGGATCCTCATGGAGCACTCGACGTCGGCGGTGAACTGGCAGCCGCGCAACCGCACGAAGCGGCCGGGCGAGATGCTGCGGCACTCGCTCGCGCACGTCGCGCACGGTGCCGACGCGGTCATGTTCTTCCAGTGGCGGCAGTCCGCGGCGGGCGCGGAGAAGTACCACTCGGCGATGCTCCCGCACGCGGGGACGGACACCGACGTGTGGCGCGCGACGGTCGAGCTCGGCGACGCGTTGAGGGCGATCGGCGAGGTCAGGGGCTCGCGCGTCGAGTCGGAGGTCGCGCTCGTCTGGGACTACCCGGCGTGGTGGGGCGTCGAGCTCGACTCGCACCCGTCGGTCGACGTGACGTACCAGGACCGGATGCTCGCGCACTACCGGGCGCTGTGGGAGCGGCACGTGCCGGTCGACGTCGTGCCGCCCTCCGCGGACCTGTCGCGCTACCGGCTGGTCGTCGTGCCCACGCTCTACCTGGTGTCCGACGAGGACGCCGCCAACGTCGCGGGCGCAGCCCGGGCGGGAGCGACGGTGCTCGTCACGTACTTCTCGGGGATCGTCGACGAGGACGACCGGGTGCGGCTCGGCGGGTACCCGGGCGCCTTCCGGGACCTGCTCGGGGTGCGCACGGAGGAGTTCTGGGCGCTTCAGGAGGGCGAGACGGTCACGCTCGACGACGGCTCCGTCGCGGACGTGTGGTCGGAGAAGGTGCACGTCGCGCCCGGCACGGAGGTCGTCCGGACGTTCGCGGACGGCGACCTCGCGGGACTGCCGGCGGTCACGCGGCGCGCGGTGGGCGACGGGGCCGCCTGGTACCTCGCGACGCGTCTGGACGGTGCCGCCCTCGGGGCGCTCACGGAGCGGCTGCTCGTCGAGGCGGGTGTCTCGCCGGTGCTCGACGGGGTCCCGGCCGGGGTCGAGGTGGCGCGCCGCCGGGCCGCGGACGGGCGCTCGTGGCTGTTCGTCCTCAACCACACGGAGGCTCCCGTCGACCTGCCGCCGGGCGACGTCCTGGCCGGGCGGGTCGCGGACGGGCGCGTCCTCGGGGGCGGGTACGCGGTGCTGCGGGAGGCGTCGGACCGGACGTAGGTCCGTCCGGGCACGTGGGCAACGTCACGCGGGGCCGCGCGGGAGGTGCTCCGGCGCGGCCGGCAGGGGCGTCGGCGACCGTCGCGCGAGGTCACGGCTCCGGCGCGCCACCCCCATGTCACGGGCATGTCTGACTTTTCACCCGCTGTCCGGTGACGGTGACGGACGTACCGGTTGCAACTGGACGCATGTCCCAGTCAGGATTCGCGACATGGCAGCGACCCCGATCGAGCCGCGTGCCTCCCGGCCCGCGGCCCCGGACCGCGTGGAGCGGATGACGCGCGCGGACCTCCCCGCCGCGGCCGCCGTCCTGGCCGCCGCGCTCGCCGACGACCCCGGTTTCCGGCACCTGTTCCCCGTCGACGCACGCCGCGAGAAGGAGCTGCGGGCGGTCTACCGGATGACCCTGTCCGACGCGCTCCGGTACGGGCACTGCTTCGTGACGAAGCTCGACGGCGTCGTCACCGGTGCCGTCGCGCTGTACGCGCCCGGCACCTACCCGATGACGCCCGCGCGCTGGTGGCGGCAGGGCCTGCGGATCGCCGCGATCGCGCTGCGGACCCGTGAGCACGCGCTCGGGCTCATCAAGTTCGGCGACCTCACGTCCGAGGGCGTGCCGCCCAACGCCTGGTACGTCGAGGCCCTGGGGGTCCGCCCCGACCTGCAGCGCGCGGGTCGCGGCAAGCGGCTCATGGCCCGCGTGTTCGAGCTCATCGACGCGAGCGCCGCGCCGGGGTACCTGGAGACGACCAAGCAGCCGAACGTCGAGTACTACTCGGCCCTGGGGTACACGGAGACGAACGCGCGCGTCGCGCTCGCGCAGGATGGGCCCTGGATCATCCCGATGGAGCGCCCGCGCCGCCTGGCGTCCTGAGGGACCGCTCGGCCCGCCCGCGCCCGCCGGTCCGACGTCCCGGTGCCGCAGCCACCCGGGCCGGTCCGGCGTGTGGGCGGCGTGCGGGACGATGACGCGTGCCCTACGTGCTGCTCCTGGACGACCCCGACCGGGCCGGCGGCACGCTCCTGCAGGACGCCGCGGACGACGGCACGCCTGACGGCCCGCCACGCCGGGTCCCGGCACGCGACCTCCCGGCCGCGGTCGCGCGGGCCGAGGCGGACCGCCCGCGGTGGGTGTGGGACGACACCGCCCGGCGGTACCCGCCGCTGCTGCGCGCCGGCGTGCGGGTCGAGCGCTGCCACGACCTGCGCCTGTGCCACACGATCCTGCGCCGCAGCGCGTACGGCGCCGGCTCGGACCTCGCGCGCGCACCGCGCGGTCCGTGGGACGACCAGCGCCCCGACGAGCCCCCGCCGACCGAGCCGGACCTGCTCGACGAGCTGACGCTCCTCGACGACCGGGGCGACGGCCCTGTCCCCGCCCACGACGCCGTCGACGCGCCGCTCGACGTCGCCGACGAGCTCGCCCGCCAGCTCGCCGCGGTCGCGGGCTCCACGCAGCCCGGCCGCCTGCGGCTGCTGCTCGCCGCGGAGTCGACGGGTGCGCTCATCGCGCAGGAGATGCGGCACGACGGCATGCCGTGGGACGTGACCGTGCACGACGCGCTGCTCACCGACCTCCTCGGCCCGCGCCCGCGCGGCGGCGGGCGGCCCGCCCGGCTGGAGGCACTCGTCGCCCGGATCCGCGAGGAGCTCGTGCAGCCCACGCTCAACCCCGACTCGCAGCCCGACCTGCTGCGCGGCCTGCGGCTCGCGGGGTTCGACGTCGCGTCGACCTCCAAGTGGGAGATCCGCGGCATCGACCATCCTGTCCGGGACGTGCTGCTCGAGTACAAGACGCTGTCCCGGCTGCTGTCCGCGAACGGCTGGGCGTGGATGGACACGTGGATCCACGACGGGCGGTTCCGGCCCGAGTACGTGCCCGGCGGCGTCGTCTCGGGGCGGTGGGCGACGAGCGGCGGCGGCGCCCTCCAGCTGCCCGCAGCCGTACGGGCGGCGGTGCGCGCGGACGACGGGTGGCGGCTCGTCGTCGCGGACGCCGCGCAGCTCGAGCCGCGGGTGCTCGCCGCGATGTCGGGCGACGGTGCCATGGCCGCCGCGGGCCGGCAGGCGGACCTGTACCAGGGCGTGGTCGACGCCGGGATCGTCGCGACCCGGTCGGACGCCAAGTACGCGATGCTCGGCGCGATCTACGGGGCGACGACCGGGGCGAGCGCCGCCCTCATGCCGCAGCTCACGCGCGCGTACCCGCAGGCGGTCGCGCTGGTCGAGGCCGCGGCACGCGCCGGCGAGCGCGGCGAGGCCGTGACGACGTGGCTGGGTCGCTCGTCGCCCACGCCCGACGCCGCGTGGCAGGCCGAGCTGTCGGCCGCGTCCGCCGAGGGCGCCGCCGCCGAGGACGTGCGCGCCGTGCGGCGCCGGGCGCGGGACTGGGGACGGTTCACGCGCAACTTCGTCGTGCAGGGCACCGCCGCCGAGTGGGCGCTGTGCTGGATGGCGTCGCTGCGGCGGCGGCTGCGCGACGTGCCCGGGCGGCCGCACCTCGTCTTCTTCCTGCACGACGAGGTCATGGTCCACTCCCCCGCGCCGGTCGCCGAGGAGGTCGCGCAGGCCGTGCGCGACGCCGCCGTCGAGGCAGGCCGGCTGCTGTTCGGGGACACCCCTGTGGACTTCGCGCTGGACGTGTCCGTCGTCGAGAGCTACGACCAGGCGAAGTGAGCGCACCCGGCGCGTCGGTCGGAGGGTCAGGTCCCGTCGGCGCGTCGCTGGCGTGCCCGCACGTGCAGGCGCTCGCCCTGCGGGCCGAACAGCGTGAGCAGCTCGACGGGCTCCGGACCCGGGTTCACGAGCGCGTGCGGGGTGCGGGTGTCGAACTCCGCCACCTCGCCGGGGTCGAGCGTGAGGTCGTGCGTGCCGAGCAGCAGGCGCAGCCGGCCCGACAGCACGTAGAGCCACTCCCAGCCGTCGTGCACCTGCAGCGGGGGCGTGGCCGGCGCCGGGTCCGGCGGGATGACGATCTTGTACGCCCGGGCGCCGTCGGCGCGCCGCGTGAGGGGCACGAACGTCCGGCCGTGACGCTCGAACGGGCGGGCGAACACCCGGGGATCGCCCGTCGCGGGCGCGTCGACGAGCTCGTCGAGCGGCACCTGGTACTCGCGGGCGAGCGGGAGCAGCAGCTCGAGCGTCGGGCGCCGCCCGCCGGACTCCAGGCGGGACAGCGTCGAGAGCGAGACGCCCGTCGCGTCGGCGACCTGCGCGAGCGTCAGGCCACGGTCCTGCCGCAGGGCCCGCAGACGGGAGCCGACGCCCTCCAGGGCCGCCTCGACGTCGGTCGGCCGCAGACGGTCGCCCGCGTCGGGGGCGAACCGGTCGGTCTCGGCGTCGGCCCGGTGCTCGTGGTGGTCGCGCATGGCGGTCGAGTTTGCCACTCCGGCAACATGGTTTGCCAGTGGGCGGGTGTCCGGTCGACAGTGGTGCACGACGACGAGACGCAGGAGGAACGCATGGACGAGCGGTACGACGTGGTGGTGGTCGGCGGCGGCGCGGCCGGGCTCAGCGGTGCGCTGACGCTCGCGCGGGCGCGGCGGTCCGTGCTGGTCGTCGACGCGGGCACACCCCGCAACGCCCCGGCCGCGCATGCGCACGGCATGCTGACGCGCGACGGCACGCCGCCGCTCGAGATCCTCGCGGCCGGCCGCGCCGAGGTGCAGCGCTACGGCGCGCACGTCGAGCCCGGCTCCGTCGTCGCGGTCCACCAGGAGGACGGCGCGTTCACCGTCGAGCTCGCCGACGGCCGGTCCGTCGTCGCGCGCGCCGTCCTCAACGCGACGGGCCTGCGCGACGAGCTGCCCGACGTCCCGGGCCTGGCCGAGCGGTGGGGGTCCGACGTGCTGCACTGCCCGTACTGCCACGGGTGGGAGGTCCGTGACCGGCCCGTCGTGGTCCTCGGCACCACCCCGCTCGCCGCGCACGCCGCGCTCCTGTGGCGGCAGTGGACGCCCGACGTCACGCTCGTGCGGCACACCGCGCCGCCGCTGGGCGACGACGACGCGCAGCGCCTGGCCGCCCGCGGCGTCCGCGTGCTCGACACCGCGGTCACCGGCGTGGACGGCCCGCCCGGGGACCTCGCCGTGCACCTCGCCGACGGCGGGACCGTCCCGGCCGCCGCTGTCGTCGCACCGACGCGGCTGGTCGCGAACGCCGAGCACCTCGCCCCGCTCGGGCTGCACCCGGTCCCGCTCGAGGTCGGCGGGCACGAGATCGGCCGCGCCGTCCCGGCCGACCCGTCGGGCGCGACCGCGCTGCCGGGCGTGTGGCTCGCGGGGAACGTCACCGACCTGCGCGCGACCGTCGTCGTCGCGGCGGCCGCGGGCACGACGGCGGCCGCCGCGCTCAACGCCGACCTCGTCCTCCAGGACGCCGACGCGGCGGTGGCCGCGGCGCACGACGCGCACGTCACCGGGCACGGGGCGGACGGCGTCCGGCACGGGAAGGGCACCGCGGGCCGGCACACCGACCCGGTCACCGGGGTCGAGCTGCCCGAGGAGCTGCGCGGCATGTTCGCCCCGGACTTCTGGGAGGAGCGCTACAGCGGCGCCACGCACGTCTGGTCCGGCCGCCCCAACGCCACGCTCGTCGCCGAGGTCGCGGACCTCCCGCGCGGCCGCGCGCTCGACGTCGCCGCGGGCGAGGGGGGCGACGCGGTGTGGCTCGCCGAGCAGGGCTGGCACGTCACCGCCACCGACTGGGCGCCCGCGGGTCTCGCGCGGGGTGCCGCAGCGGCCGCCGAGCGCGGGGTCGGCGACCGCGTCACGTGGCGCCAGGCCGACATCACGTCCGACGACGGCTGGGACGACGAGCCGTACGACCTCGTCACGTCCCACTACCTCCACCTGCCTCCGGCCCTGCGGACCACCGCGGTGCGCAGGCTCGCGTCGCTCGTGCGGCCGGGCGGGACGCTGCTGGTCGTCGGGCACCACGCCGACGACCTGAGCACCGCCGTGCACCGCCCCGACGTGCCCGAGCTGTTCGCCGACGCCGTCGAGCTCGCGACGCTGCTCGACCCCGCCGCGTGGGAGCTCGTGACCGTCGAGGCCCGTCCGCGCACCGCGACCGACCCCGAGGGCCGCGAGGTGGTCCTGCACGACGCGATCCTGCGCGCGCGCCGGCGCTGAGACCGACGACGTCCGGTGAGGGCCGGCGACGTCCGGCGACCTCGGCGCCAGCAGCCGAACCCGCCGCCCGGGCGTCGTCGCTGCGGTCGCCCTCCCGGGGGCCGGGTCGACCGGGCGACCCGCCGGCTCAGCCGAGCGGCCAGGTCTGCAGGCGGCCGCACATCCCGTACCGGCGGGGCGCCGGGTCCGGGCGGACGTCGCGCACCTGCGCCGACCCGAGGTGCCCCGCCACGCCGCGGACCAGCGCCTCGAGGGCCCCGGCCGTCGCGTCGGTCTCGCGCAGCACGGTCCGCGTCCACCGGTCCTGCCAGTGCGGCACGTACGGGCGGACCAGCCGGGCGGCGGCGTCGTGCAGCGGCCGCAGCGCCGCCGCGGGGCCGAGCCGACGGACCGCGTCGAGCAGCTCGGCGTAGCCCTCCAGGGCCAGGTCGCGGCGGCGACGCGCGGCGGCGGCCAGCTCGTCGTCGGTCGCGCCCGGTCCGGGCAGCAGCGCGGCGGCCCGGTAGGCGGCGGCATCGGCGAGCACGGCGGACGGGAACGTCAGCACCGCGTCGCCGGCCTCGGGCAGCCCGGCGTTCCCCATGACGACGAGCACCTCGAGGTCCCCGTGGTTGACGGCGCGGTGCACCACGCCGGGGTCGAACCGCACGACGTCCCCCGCGCCCAGCGGGTGCTCGGCGAACCCCGCCGGCCCGAGCGTGTGGACCGCGCCGCTGCCGCCGAGCACGACGTAGGCCTCCGCCGACGCGGTGTGCAGGTGAGGTGCCCCGGACCCCGCCCGGCCGACGCCGTCGGGCGCGGGCCAGTCGTAGACGCGCAGGTGGCTGAGCGACACCCCGCCGGGCAGCAGGCTCACGACGACGGCACCCGGCCGTCGCCCCCTGCGCCGCCCGACGCCGCACCGGGCGCAGCCCCGCCCGTGGCGAGGGCCGCGGTCCCGAGCGCCGCGAGGTCCGCCGCGCGGTCGACGTCGGACGCCTCGTCGGCGACCACGACGGCGTACGCGAAGCTCAGGCTCTCGCCCGGGCCGAACGGCACCTCGGCCGAGAAGAACGGCGCCGGGTTGAGGCACCCGAAGTGCTCGGTGCGCGCGAACCACTGCGGCCCGGCCGGGTCGCTCGCGGGGTTGCCCGGGCCGTCGACGAGGACGACGGTCGACGCACGCCCCACGTCGTCGTGCCGCCCCACGAGTCCGAGCCACGGCTGCCGCGTCCCGCGCAGCTCCTCGCCGCCGGTGCCGCCGGGCGCGACGAGCACGCCGTCGGTGAACGACCGGGGCCCGCGCCAGAAGAGCCCGCCGTACCCGGCGTTCTCGCGGCCGCGGGTCGTGGGCGAGCCGAGGGGCAGGTCGTGCGGCGACACGTTCGTCAGGGTCGTGCGGAACGTCAGCACCCACGCGTCGGACCGGTCGGCGGGCACGACGAACCCGAGCGTGCGGCGCTCGTCGACGACGCGCTCCCCGGCCTGCGTGTGCCACGCGAGGGTGTGCGCCAGGTCGACGCGGCTGCTCCCGACGACGAGCGAGTCGAGCGCCTGGTGGTCCATCGACCCGTCGTTGTCGAGCTGCACGTACCCCTGTCCGTGCACGTACGTCGGGCCGCCCCAGAAGTTGTGCTCGCCGACGACGGGCAGCGACCACGCGACGCCCTTGTGCCACGCGTGGTCCCAGGGCCGGAACGCGGAGACGAGGTCGCCGCCGCGCGTGCGCAGCGGGTGCACGTACGGGCGGGGGCTCTCGAGCTGGACGTCGTCGGGCACGTAGACGTACCGGCCGAGCGTGACGTCGCCCGCGGTGACGTCGACGGCCCGGCCGACGTCGTGCAGCGCGCGGACCGAGGGCCGCGGGTCGAGGCGCGGCCGCCGGCCCGGTGCGGCGGTCCCGTGGGCCGGGACGGCCGGAGGCCGCGAGCCCGGGAACGCGTCGGCGACGGCGTGCTGGTCGGGACCGGCGCTCACGCGCTCGCCTCGTGGGCCGGACGCGGTGCGCGCGCCGGTCGGGACAGGTCGACGCCGAGGTCCAGGTCGTCGACGCGGACGGGGAGCCCCGTGACGAGCGACTGGTTCGCGGCGATGCCGACCGCGACCGCGCGCAGCCCGTCGAGATAGCCGGCGGGCCGCCCGAGGGCGTCCTCGGAGACGCGCAGGTGCTTGCGGAACACGTCCTTGAGCAGGATCGCGTCGCCGCCGCCGTGCCCGCCGATCCCGGCGGGGATCTCGTACTGCGTCGGCGCCTGCCAGTGCCGCTGGACGAGCAGCCGCTCCCCCTCGGGCCGCAGACCGCCCGCGGCGACGCCCTCGGGGGTCGCGGACGGGTCGAGCACGACCTTGCCGTCGTCGCCGACGAGCACCGCGCCGCGCTCGACGACCTCGAGCTCCGCGCGCCCCTCGGTGCCGTTGACGGTGACCCGGTACCCCTCCCACGGGCTGTGCGCGTTGAGCGAGTAGGTGAGCGTCGCGCCGGAGCGGTAGTCGACGACGAGCGCCATGTTGTCCTCGATCGTGATGCCGGGGCCGAAGACGTCCTGGTCACGCAGGTAGCCGTCGTGGTGCTCGGCGTCGAGGTAGAGCGCCTGCAGACGCGGGTCGTCGTGCAGGTCGAGCGCGAACGGGTCGCCGACCGCGCCGGTCCCGCGGGCGGGGCGCGGGCCGAGGCCGCGCGCGGCGGCGTTGCGGTCGCCGTAGAACCGCAGCCCGCCGGAGGCGTAGACGCGCGACGGGACGTCGTCGAGCCACCAGTTGACGAGGTCGAAGTGGTGGCTCGACTTGTGCACGAGCAGCCCGCCCGAGCTCTTCTTCTCGCGGTGCCAGCGGCGGAAGTAGTCGGCGCCGTGCACGGTGTCGAGCGCCCACTCGAAGTGCACGCTCGTGACCTCGCCGATCTGGCCGGACTGGACGACCTGGCGCAGCGAGGAGTTCCGGGGGGCGTACCGGTAGTTGAACGTCATGGTGACGTCCCGGCCCGTGTCGGCGACGGCGCCCGTGATGCGGCGGCAGCCGGCCCGGTCGGTCGTGAGGGGCTTCTCGACGACGACGTCCGCGCCGGCGGCGAGCGCGCGCGCGACGAGGTCGGCGTGCGTGTGGTCGGGCGACGTGACGACGACGGTGTCGACGCGCCTCTCCTCGATCATCTTCTCGAGGCCCTCGGGCGTGTACCGGGGCAGCCCGGCGGGGCCGTCCTGGCCGAGCGCACGCCCGACCTCCGCGTCGTAGTAGTCGATGCGGCCCGGGTTCGGGTCGAGCCACGCGACGAGCGTCGCCACGTCGGCGTGCTCGCCGGTGATCGCGGAGACGTACATCCCGGCGCGGTGGCCGGTGCCGGCGACGGCGAACCGGCGCTGCTCGCCGGCGGGCGCGGGCGCGAAGTCGGGCACGACCCCGTGCCCGGCGGCGGTGCTCGCGCTGGAGGCGGGACGGGGGGCGGTGGGGTTCTGGTCGACCACGTGGATCCTCTGCTCTCGGTGCGACGTCGCACCGCTTGGGAAAGCGCGTTCCGTGCTGCACAGACTAGGACGAGCCACGCGCGGCCGCCAGGGTCTGGCACGATCATCGAATCGATCCGGCCCGTGTCGGGCGCGCTCGTCCCTCGCCCTCGGGGACGGACTTCCCAGCACCGCCGGATCGGGGTTAGTCTCGCTTCTACAACGTTGCACGAACGCCTGACGCCGCCGTCGGGCACACCCCAGGAGACCCGATGCCTCAGCGCGCCACCGTCCTGCTGCACCCCGACTTCCGCGTCGGCGAGATCGACCGCCGCGTCTTCGGCTCGTTCGTCGAGCACCTCGGCCGCGCCGTCTACACCGGCATCTACGAGCCCGGCCACGAGACCGCCGACGAGCACGGCTTCCGCCGGGACGTCGCCGACCTCACGCACGAGCTCGGCGTGACCATGGCCCGCTACCCCGGCGGCAACTTCGTCTCCAACTACAACTGGGAGGACGGCGTCGGCCCCGTCGAGGACCGCAAGCCGTTCATCGACCTCGCCTGGCGCACCATCGAGCCCAACACCATCGGCACCGACGAGTTCCTCCAGTGGGCCGAGCGCGAGGGCATCGAGCCCATGATGGCCGTCAACCTCGGCACCCGCGGGGTCGCCGCCGCCGCCGCGCTCGTCGAGTACTGCAACGGCGAGGCGGGCTCCCGCTGGGCCGACCTGCGCATCGCCAACGGCCGCGAGAAGCCCTACGGCGTCCGCCTGTGGTGCCTCGGCAACGAGATGGACGGCCCGTGGCAGATCGGCCACAAGACCGCCGACGAGTACGGCAAGCTGGCCGCCGAGGCCGGCAAGGCCATGAAGCTCGTCGACCCCACGATCGAGCTCGTCGCGTGCGGCTCGTCGTCCATGCAGATGGACACGTTCGGCGAGTGGGAGCGGACCGTCCTCGAGCACACGTGGGACGTCGTCGACCACATCTCCATGCACGCCTACTACGAGGAGCTCGACGGCGACCGCGCGTCCTTCCTCGGCTCCGGCACCGCCATGGACCGCTTCATCCGCCGCGTCGTCGCGTCCGCCGACGCCGTCGCCGCGCGCCGCCGCTCCGACAAGCAGATCACCATCTCGTTCGACGAGTGGAACGTCTGGTACCTGCAGTCCCGGTTCGTCGGCGAGAAGAACCTGCCGCTGCAGAAGGACGCCCCGCGCATCATCGAGGACGTCTACTCGGGCCTCGACGCCGTCGTCGTCGGCGACCTGCTCGTCACGCTGCTCAACCACGCCGACCGCGTGCCCGTCGCGTGCCTCGCGCAGCTCGTGAACGTCATCGCGCCGATCATGACCGAGCCCGACGGCCCCGCCTGGCGCCAGCCGACGTTCCACCCGTTCGCCACCACCGCGCGCCTGGCCCGCGGCACCGCGCTCGACCTGCGCGTCACCGCCCCGACCGTCAGCACCGCGCAGCACGGCGACGTCCCCGTCGTCACCGCCGCCGCGACGCTCGACGGCACCGAGGGCGCGGTCTTCCTCGTCAACCGGTCCGCCGAGCCCGTCGAGGTCGAGCTCTCCCACCCCGGCGTCGAGCTCACCCTCGGCCGCGGCGTCCAGGTCACGGCCGACCACGAGCCCGCCGTCGAGGGCCCGGAGCACGCGGCCAAGGTCGCCGCCGAGCACGTCGCCGAGGTCGACGCCCCGGTCACGTCCGCCGACGCGGGCCGCACGGTCCTCACGCTCGCCCCCGAGTCCTGGCTGGCCCTCCCGGCGACCCTGACCCGCTGACCCGGGCCGGGTGCCCGCACCCGCCCCTGCCGCTCCCGCCCCGCCGGCCGCCCTCCGGCACCGGGAGCACGACGAGGCCCCGAGACCGCGCCGCCGCCCGGCGCGACTCTCGGGGCCTCGCCCACGTGCACCGAGCTCGCGACCTCCTGCCGACATCGCGAGCCGGGACTCGCGATCTCGGCGCGACCTCACGATCTCGGCGAGGTGGGGGCCGGGTCGGGCGAGCCGGGGCCGGGTCGGGCGAGCCGGGGCCGGTCGGGAGGGGCAGGCACGGGGGGACGGGGCGCCGGTGGGGTGGTCAGTGGTGGAGGGCGCGGTGCTCGACCGCGACCGTGGCCAGGGCGAGGAGGCCCGGGACGACCACGACCAGCGGCGGGAGCATCCAGACGATCACGCCGCACAGCGCGAGCGCGAGCACGAGGAGCCCGGAGCCGGCCAGGTCGTCGCCCGTGCGCCGGCTGGCGTCGCGCAGGACGATCCGCCAGGAGGCGCCCGGCGCCCACCCGGCCGCGGCGCGCAGGAGCGCGACGAGCAGGGACACGGCGGCGGCGGCGGACACGACGCGCACGCCGGTGCCACCGGGGAGCACCCCGGTGCCGGCGAGGCTGTAGTTGAAGGCGAGGAGGAGCAGCAGCGCGACGGAGCCGACCGCGACGAGCCACACCCCGCGGCAGGCCGCCCGGAAGTCGTCCCACAGGTCACGCAGGGTGTCGGGACGCCCGGACAGGTGCCGGCGGACGTGCGCGACGCCGGCGGCGAGTGCGGGCAGCGCGGTGACGACGGGCAGCGACAGCACCGAGACGGCGAGCCCGACGGTGAGCGCCTCGCCGAACAGCCCGACCCGTCCGCCGCCGAGCAGCGCGCGGTCGTCGGGGCGGGGACCGGCCTCGTCGTCGCCGGTGCCGGCGGGCACGTCCGTGGGGCGCCGCGCGGTGTCGTCGGGGTGCGGCTCGTCGGGGCGGTCGGCGCTCGCGGTCATGGCGTCCAGGCTCGCACGACGGGGCGACCCGGCCGCAGCCGAGCCGCCCCGCGGGACGTGCGTCATCAGCCCTTGAGGCCCTGCGTGGCGACGCCCTCGACCAGGTAGCGCTGGAAGACGAGGAAGAACAGCAGGACGGGCACGAGCGCGAGGACGGCCATCGCCATCTGGGCGCCGTAGTCGGACGTGGTGGTCTGGTCGACGTAGAGCCGCAGCGCGAGCGGCATCGTCGCCAGGTCGGGGTCCTTGAGGTAGAGGAGCGGGCCGAAGAAGTCGTTCCACGACCAGATGAACGCGAAGATCGAGCTCGTCACGAGCGCGGGCTTCATGAGCGGCAGCATGATCGAGGTGAAGATCCGCACGTGCCCGGCTCCGTCGATGCGCGCGGCCTCGTCGAGCTCGCGCGGCAGGTTCCGCATGAACTGCACCATGAGGAAGACGAAGAACGCCTCGGCGGCGAGGAACTTGCCGACGAGCAGCGGGACGAAGGTGTCCACGAGCTCGAGCCGGGAGAACACGATGTACTGCGGGATGATGACGACGTGGAACGGCAGCAGGAGCGTGCCGATCATGAGCGCGAAGAACGCGTTCCGCCCGGGGAAGTCGATCCGCGCGAACGCGTAGGCGGACACCGAGCAGGACAGCGTGATCCCGACGACGGAGCCGATCGCGAGGATCAGCGAGTTGGTGAAGAACGTCCAGAACGAGACGCCGCCGATGCCGTCGAGCGCCTTGGCGAAGTTCGCGAAGGTCGCCGCGTCGGGGATGAGGCTCACGTTGCCGACGATGTCGCTGCTCGGCTTGAACGACGACGAGAGCATCCACACGGCCGGGTAGAGGATCACGCCGACGATCGCGAGGACGATCGCGTGGAACCCGAGGCCCTTGAGGCGGTCGCGCGTGCGGTGCTGCTGGCGCAGGCGGGCGCTCTGCTCGGTGGAGACGGGACCGCTGGGGGTCGCGGCGATCGTGGTCACTTGCCCTCCCCGGAGTAGTGCACCCAGAACTTCGAGCTGCGGAAGAAGATGACGGTGATGACGCCGACGACCACGACGAGGACCCAGGCCATCGCGGAGGCGTAGCCCATGCGGAAGTCGACGAAGCCGCGCTGGTAGAGGTACAGCGTGTAGAAGAGCGTCGACCGGGCGGGGCCGCCGGTGCCGTTCGAGATGATGAACGCGGACGCGAAGATCTGGAACGCGTGGATGGTCTCGAGCAGCAGGTTGAAGAAGATGACCGGCGAGAGCATCGGCAGCGTGATGTTGCGGAACTTGCGCACCGGGCCGGCGCCGTCGACCGACGCGGCCTCGTAGAGCTCGTTCGGGATCTGCTTGAGGCCCGCGAGGAAGATGACCATCGGCGCACCGAACTGCCAGACGGTCAGCAGCACGAGCATCGGCATCGTGCGGTTCGGGTCGCCGACCCAGCCGCCCGCGGGGGCGCCGAAGAGCTGCTGGATCTGGTCCACGATGCCGTCGTCGATGAACATCGCCTTCCAGACGATGGCGATCGAGACGGACGCGCCGACGAGGGACGGCATGTAGAACGACGACCGGTAGAAGCCCTTGCCGCGCCGCCGGGTGTTGAGCAGCATCGCGACCGCGAGCGCCGCGATGAGCTTGATCGGCGTCCCGAACAGCACGTAGGTCGCGGTGACCTGCCACGCCTTGAGGTAGCTCGGGTCGGAGAACAGGAGCCGGAAGTTCTCGAGGCCGGTGAACTCGGGCGGCGCGAACAGGTTGTAGTTCGTGAACGCCAGGTAGAGCGACGCGAGCATCGGGCCGGCGGTCAGCAGGAAGAAGCCCAGCAGCCAGGGGGTGAGGAAGGCGTACCCGGCGCGGGTCTCGGCGGCCTTGCGGCGCTTGCGCGCGCTGCCGGGCGCCGGCGCGGGGGCGGCGGGAGGCGTGGTCACCTCGGCGGTGAGGGTCACGGGTCGTTCCGTTCGTCGGTGAGCGGGTTCCGCTGGCGGTCCGGTGCGGCCGCCGGGTGGGCGCCCCGCCCGCGGGGTGGGCGGGCGGGGCGCCGGTCGGCTCAGGAGGTCGCGAGCTCCGCCTCGGCGAACCACTGCGAGGCGAAGTCCTCCTCGGTGATCGTGCCGTAGGCGAGCTCCTCGCCGAGGGTCTTCCACTTGGCCTCGATGGTGCCGAAGCCCTTGACCGGGATCGGCGTCGACTCGGTCACCTGCTCGGCGACCTCCTCCTCGTACGCGATGACGCGGGCGTCGACGCTGCCCTCCTCGGTGGCGACGGCGGCGCGCTGCTCCTCGTCGGCCGGGACGCCCTTGGAGGTGCCGAAGATGGTGCCGACCTCGGGGTCCGTGAGGAGGAAGTTGATGAGGGTCGCGGCGGCCTCGGGGTGCTCGGTGTTCGCGCCGGCGGACAGCAGCATCGACGGCTTGAAGAACAGGTGCTTCTCGCCGGGCTCGACCGACGGGATCTGGGCGAGCTGGATGTCCTGCGTGCCCGAGTCGGCGGTGTAGGCGGCGAGGAAGTTGTCCCAGCTCATCTCGGTGGCCGACTCGTTGACCGTGAAGCCGCCCTTGGGCAGCAGCGACGTGCCGCGGTCGATCGGGTAGACGAGCTTGTCGGCGCGCAGGTCGGCGGTGAGGCCGAGGAACTCGGTGATGTCGTCCTCGTCGAACCCGAACGTGCCGTCGTCCTCGAAGGGCGTGACGCCCTTCTGCAGCAGCCACTGGATGAAGAACCAGAAGGTGCCGGTGTAGTCGACGGCGCCGAACAGCTGGTAGCCGTCGGCGGTCGTCGTGCCGGAGGACGAGGCGTCGGCGATGAACTCGTTGTAGTCCTCCCACGTGTAGTCCGCGTCGTCCGGGAACTCGGCGCCGGTCGCGGTGATGACGGCGGGGTTCTGGAACATCGCGAACGTGTTGGTGGAGGTGGGGATGCCGATGGTCTTGTCGTCGAGCACGCCGGCCTCGGTGAGCGTCTCGTCGTACCCGGACAGGTCGATGGTGCCGTTGTCGACGTACTCGGCGAGGTCGAGCAGCTGGCCGTTCTGGTTGAACTCCCGCAGGTAGGACAGGTCGAACTGCATGACGTCGGGGAGCTTGCGGCCCGCGGCCTCGGTCGAGCGCTGCGTCCAGTAGTCGGGGAACGCGGCGAAGCTCGTCTGCACCGTGATGTACGGGTACTTCTCCTGGAACAGGTCGAGCGCCTGCTGGTACCGGGCCGCGCGGTCGTCGTTGCCCCACCAGGTGAAGTTGATCGTCACCGGGTCGGTCGGGTTGGCGCTGGGGGCGGCGTCCTCGTCGTCGCCGGAGCCGGAGGCGCAGGCGGTGAGGGTGAGTGCGGTGACCGCGGCCAGCGCGGTGATCTTCCAGAACGGTCGCTTCATCGTCAGGAGCCTCCTTGCTCGGATCTGTGAAAGCGCATTCCGGACGGTAGGTGAGCCCCGACGGCAGTGTCAACGGTTCACGATGAAACGTTACAAAGCCGTTGTGGTCCAGGCCACACCACCGGGGCTGCGCACCACGCTACGCGAGGCCCTGACCGCCCGCGCTCCCCGCCTGATGACCTCGACGGCGTCGCGGTGTATCGTTTCAAGCGAGTCCTGGCGAGCGCTTACCGCGCCAGCCTGGGACACGCCCGCCGAGGCGCCGTAGCCTCGGTGCACCGCACCGCACCGCCGCGACGCCACCGCCGCCGCGCACCGCCGCACCACCGACCTCCGTGCAGCCCGACGACGCGCCACCCAGGAGCCCGCAGGTGACCGACCGCCAGATCCCGTCCTGGTCCGAGCTCAAGCCGCTGCTGCGGCCCAAGCCGATCGAGCTCGACCCGACGAGGCGCCGACTCGACGACGCCCTCACGATCACCGACCTGCGCCGCACCGCCCGGCGCCGCACGCCGCGCTCGGTGTTCGACTACACCGACGGCGCCGCCGAGGCCGAGATCAGCCTGCGCCGCGCCCGGTCCCTGTTCCGGAACATCGAGTTCCGCCCGTCGATCCTGCACGACGTCTCCGCGGTCGACACCACCACGCGGTTCCTCGGCAGGCCGTCCGCGCAGCCCTTCGGCTTCGCGCCGACCGGGTTCACGCGGATGATGCACCACGAGGGCGAACGGGCCGTCGTCCGCGTCGCCGAGCGCCGCGACATCCCCTACGCGCTGTCCACGATGGGCACCACGTCCATCGAGGACGTCGCCGCCGCCGCACCCGACGCGCGCAAGTGGTTCCAGCTCTACGTCTGGAAGGACCGCTCCGCGGGCGAGGACCTCATGGCCCGCGCCAAGGCCGCCGGGTACGAGGCGCTCATGCTCACCGTCGACGTGCCCGTCGCCGGTGCCCGGCTGCGCGACACCCGCAACGGCTTCGCGATCCCGCCCGCGCTCACCGTCAAGACCGTCCTCGACGCCGCGACGCACCCGGCCTGGTGGCTCAACCTCCTCACGACCGAGCCCCTGAGGTTCGCGTCGCTGTCCACGTGGGACGGCACCGTCGCCGAGCTGCTCGACAAGCTCTTCGACCCGACCATGACGATCGCCGACCTCGAGTGGCTGCGCGCCTCCTGGGACGGGCCGCTCATCATCAAGGGCATCCAGACGGTCGACGACGCACGTCGCGTCACCGACGCCGGGGCCGACGCGATCGTCCTGTCCAACCACGGCGGACGGCAGCTCGACCGCGCACCCGTGCCCGCGCGGCTCCTGCCCGACGTCGTCGAGGCGGTCGGCGACCGCACCGAGGTGTGGGTCGACACCGGCATCCTGTCCGGCGCCGACGTCGTCGCGGCCCTCGCGCTCGGCGCGCGCGCCACCCTCGTCGGCCGCGCCTACCTCTACGGGCTCATGGCCGGCGGGGAGCGCGGCGTCGACCGGGCCGCCGAGATCCTGTCCCGCGAGGTGCGGCGCACCATGGCGCTGCTCGGCGTCGCGTCGGTCGACCAGCTCGGCCCGCAGCACGTGCGCCTGCCCTGACGACCCGTCGCCCGCCGCGCCGGTGAGTCGCGTGCGCGTCCACCGTCCCGCGGCACCACGGCTCGCGTGACACCGCGGTCAGCCAGCACCGCTCCCCCGCCACCGAGGAAGGAGCGTCCTCACGGGCACCGCCGACCATCCCGGCGGCCCTGCACCCGCACCGGGCTCGTCGGGCCGCCGCGACTCCGTCCTGCGTCTGCACAACTTCCGGCTCCTCGTCGGCGCCCAGCTGCTGGGTGGCACCGGCATGTGGATGGTCCGCATGTCGACCGACTGGCTCGTCCTCGAGCTCACCGGCAGCTCGGCGGCCGTCGGCGTGCTCGTCGCGCTGCAGTTCCTGCCGATGCTCGTCGTCGGGCCGTTCGGCGGCCTCCTCGCCGACCGCTACGACAAGCGCCGACTCGTCGAGTCCGCGCAGGTCGCCAACGCGGTGCTCGCCGCGGGCCTCGCCGTGCTCACGCTCACCGGGGCCGTCGCCGTGTGGCACCTGTACGTCGTCGCCGTCCTGCTCGGCGTCGTCGCGTCCGTCGACCAGCCGTCCCGCCAGGTTCTCGTCAGCGAGGTCGTCGGCGACCAGGCGCTGCAGCGCGCCGTCAGCACCATGAACGCGGTCGGTCAGGCCGGCGGGCTCCTCGGCCCCGCCGCCGCGGGGTTCGTCATCGCGCACTGGGGCGAGGGCTGGGCGTTCACCGTCAACGGCGTCGTGGCGCTGTGCGTCGTCGCGGTCGTCGCCTCGATGCGTGCGCGCGAGATGCAGCCCGCCCCGCGCGTGCCGCGTGCCCGCGGGCAGGTCCGCGAGGGCGTGCGGTACGTGCTCGACCGGCCGCGCCTCGCCTGGGTCATCGTGCTCGCCGGGCTCATGGGCGCACTCGGCATGAACGGCCCCGTCGTCCTCACCGCGTTCGCGCAGGACGTGTGGGGCACCGGCGCCGGCGGGTTCGGCCTCTACAACTCGGTGAGCGCGCTCGGGGCGCTCGCCGGCGTCGTCGTCGGAGCACGGTTCCTGCGCCTGCGCGCCCGGTCCGTCGTCGGGGCGTCCGCCCTGTTCGCCGTCGCCGAGGCCACCGCCGCACTGTCGCCCACGCACGGCGTCTTCCTCGTCATGCTCGCGCTCGTCGGGGCTGCGACGCTGCTCTTCCTCACGTCCGCCGCGACCCTCGTCCAGCTCACCGCGGGCCCGCGTGTCCGCGGGCGCGTGCTCGCGCTCTACAGCCCGCTGCTGCTCGGCGGGCACGCGCTGGGCGGGCTGCTGCAGGGGTGGCTCACCGAGCAGCTGGGTGTCCGCGCGGGCCTCGTCGTCACGGGCGCCCTCGCGCTCCTCGCCACCGCCCTGGTCGCCGTCGCGCTCGCCCAGGTCGGCCGCCTGCGCCCGGCCCTGCGCCGCCACCCCTGGCCGCTGACGATCGTCCCCCGCGCCCCCGACCCCACCTGACCCCCTGGCTGGAACCGACGAGGCCGGAGTCACGACGTCGGCGGGGCGGCCGGAGGGAGGAGAGGCAGCGGGGGTGGAAGGACGGGCGTGGACTCGGGGGGTGTGACGTCGGTGACGTCGCGAGGGCGGGTGGAATAGGACCGCAGGTGGGCGGTGCTGGGAGGGGCATGCGTGCGATCACCTACTCCCGCTACGGCGGCAGCGACGTCCTCGAGCTCACCGAGCAGCCCACCCCCAAGGTCGGGCCCGACACGGTCCTGGTCCGCGTGCGGGCCGCGTCGGTCAACCCGGTCGACTGGAAGGTCCGCCAGGGGTACCTCGACCCGATCATGGACGTGCACTTCCCCGTGGTCCCGGGCTGGGACGTCGCGGGCGTCGTGGAGCGTGTCGGGCTCGACACGCCCGAGTACCAGGTCGGCGACGAGGTGTTCGGCTACGTGCGCACGGACTGGGTGCACGGCGGGACGTTCGCCGAGTACGTGTCCGCACCGGTCCGGACGCTCGCCCGCAAGCCCGCGACCCTGTCGTTCGAGGAGGCGGCGGCGGTCCCGCTGGCCGGGCTCACGGCGTACCAGTCGATCCGGCGCAGCGGCGTGACGGCCGGGCAGACGGTGCTCGTGCACGCGGCGGCCGGCGGGGTCGGCGGGTTCGCGGTGCAGGTCGCCCGCGCGCTCGGGGCACGCGTCATCGGGACGGCGTCGGAGTCGAACCACGCGTTCCTCCGCGACCTCGGAGCCGAGCCGGTGACGTACGGGGACGGGCTCGTCGAGCGCGTGCGCGCCCTCGCCCCCGAGGGCGTCGACGTGGTGCTCGACTACGGCAGCCCGGACGCGATCGCGACCGCCCCGTCGCTGCTGCGCGACGGCGGCACGATCGCGTCGATCGTGGACGCGAAGGCCCGCGACGAGCTGGGCGGCCACTACGTGTGGGTCCGCCCCGACCCCGCCGACCTGGCGGCGCTCGGCGCGCTGATCGACGAGGGCAAGGTCCGCGTCGAGGTCGCGCAGGTGTTCGACCTGGCCGACGCGGCCGCGGCCCACGACGCGAGCGCGTCGGGCCACGTCCGCGGCAAGGTCGTCGTGCGCGTCTGACCCCACCGCCCCCGCACGCGCAGCCCCCGCCCCCCGCTGGGCGAGGCACGACGCCACGAGACCGCGACAAGCACGGGTCGGCCTCGTGGCGTCGTGCCGTCCTCGCCGCCGGTCGCCCGGCCGCCCGGCCGCAGGGGGTGCGAGGATGCCGGCATGGCGCCCTACCCCGACGGTCCGACCCTGGCGAGCGACCCCGAGCTGGCCGAGCAGACCCAGCAGGCGATGCGCCGCGGGACCGAGACGCTGGTCCGCGAGCTCGCAGACCAGGGCGTGACCGGCACCTACCCGTTCGTCACCTACTCCCTGTACCCCGTGGTGTTCCTGATCACGCAGAGCGATGCCGAGCGCGACCTGCTCGTCGCACAGGGACTGCCGCGGGACGTCGTGGTGCGGCACATGACGCAGGCGGGAGTCCGGCCCGACCTGGCCCAGGCCTCCCGGGTCGGCGCCGAGTCGCAGGAGACCGTCGACCGCGACTGGGGCGGCAACTGGTACCAGGCGATGCGCTGACGCGACGCGCGCGAGCCGGCCTCGGCGGATCGGCGCGCGTGCGGATCGGGCGGGGGACGCGCGCGCCGGTCGGTCGGCGGACGCGCAGGAGGCTGCCCCGCGCGTGCGGGACAGCCTCCTGGTCGGGCCGGGCGACGCGCGTCGGCGCGTCAGCCGGCGAGGGTCAGCGCAGCGTCCACCGCTGCGCCCCCGTGCCGTTGCAGTCGTAGATCTGGACCTGCGTCCCCGCGGTCGACGACCCGCTCGGGATGTCGAGGCACCGGCCCGACTGCGGGTTGCGGTAGGCACCGCCCGTCTGCGGGACCCAGACCTGCGCCCCGGTGCTGTTGCAGTCCCACAGCTGCACCTTCGTGCCGTTCGCCGTGCCGCCGCCCGCGATGTCGAGGCACTTGCCCTGCACGCGCAGGGTGCTGCCCGCCTCGACGAACGACCACTGCTGCGCGACCGTGCCGTTGCAGCCCCAGATCTGGATCTTGTTGCCGTTGGTCGTGCCCCGGTTGTCGTTGTCCAGGCACATGCCGTTGGCGTTGACGAGCGCGCCGGCGGTCGCGCCGCCGCCGCCACCGCCGCCACCGCCGGTGCCGCCGCCCGTGAACGGGCTGAGGACCAGACCGGCGGAGCGCGGGTCGCCGTCGTGGACCAGCGACTCGAACGCGCCCACGTCGTCGAACGCGAACGCGTACGCCTTGCCGTCCGCCATGGCCGCGTGGATCGCCTTGGCGTACTGGTTGGTCGGGCTGCTGCGGTAGAACTCCGCGGCGTTCGTGCTGGGCTGAGTGTCGACCGTGCCGAGGGTGCCGCGGTTGAGGGCCGCGCACAGGGTCCGGGCGATCGGCCCGACGACCTGGTCGTTCGGTGCGTGCAGGGCGCCGTCACAGCCCCACACGTCGGCGCTGCTCGGCTTGCTGAAGGACGCCACCTGCGCGCCGGAGGCGTTGGTGAAGCGCATGACGTCGCCGCTCGTGCGGCCGTAGTACCGCAGGCTCGGCTGGTCGGAGAACGGCGTCACCGTGAGCGTCCTGGTGGTGTACGCGTTCCACGCCGACGTGATGTACGGGTCGAGGTACGTGGTGCTGAGCAGGCCGGCCGCCGCCGCCTTGCCCGGCGCGAGGACCCGCAGCACCGTGCCGTCGGCGCGGGTGACGACGCTGCCGGACCAGCCGGGCTGCGCCTTGAGCGCGTCGATCACCTGGTCCCGACCGTTGGCGACCACGTCGCCCGTGCGCCTCGTGACGCCGCTCGCGCCCGTGACGGTCACGGCGTGCGGGATCGCGAACATGTCGACCTGCGAGCTGTTGAGCCACAGCCCGGAGTCGTTGTAGGTGAGCTCGCTCCAGTCGAAGAGCACGTCGTGGCTCGCGTCGCCGCCGGCCCAGGGCGCGGGCTGCACGAGCCCGTCGGGCGTGAGGAAGAACGGCAGCTTGGCGCCCATCGAGAAGTAGACGCGGCCCGAGAACCCGCGCGGGACGTTGATCGTCTTCGTGCCGCCGTTCGCCGGGCCGGCGATGGAGACGTCGGGGGCGGGCGACGGCGGGTTCGAGCCGGCGGGCCACGGCGTGAAGGTGCCGGCGGCGTTCACGTAGCCGAGGCGGCCCGTCGCGAGGTCGGTGCCCAGCACGTACAGGTGGACGGTGTCGCCGCGCCCGGTGCTGTTGGTGACCGTGACGGGCAGGACCGACGGGCCGACGGCCTGGGCCGCGGTGGTGCCGGTGAGGACGAGCGGGACGGCGAGGGCCGCTGCGGCGAGGATGCCGAGGAGCGCTCTGGGTGTGCCGATGCGCATCTGTGAACCTTCCGGGGGTGGCCGGTGGGACGCCCGTCCGGTCCGTGGAGGCGGACCGGGAGGACGATGACACGTGTCACTCGGCCGACGCGGACCCCGGGCGGTTCCGGGATCGGTGCGGTGCGCGAGGGAGAGGCGGGACGGTCCCTGTCGCGACGCTCGCAGGGAGCGCCCGCGACCACGTGCCTCCGCGCCGGCGACGGTCGCCGTGCGCGGTCTGGTGCGTCCCCGCGTCGACGGGCGGCGGTGCCCGACGACCACGGGTGGGGCGGTACGTGCCACGCCGCCGACGAGCCCGACCGGCACCCCCTTCGGTTACTGACAGACAAGTAAGCGGCGATGACGGCAGTCATCCTGGCGGTCACACGCGGGATCGGTCAAGGCAGGGCGATCCGCCCACGCGCCCGGCTCCGCACGCCTCGGGGGCCGCCGACGACCGCCGGGCGCGGTCGCGGGTCAGTCCGGCGGCCACCCGCACGACGCGCCGACCAGGTCGTACACCGCCCCACGCAGCTCGTCCGACGACGGCACGTAGAACACCGCCTGATCGACCCCGTCCACGCGCGCGTGCACCCCGAAGAACGTCCCCCGCTTGTCCTCCGCGACCGCGTGCGGGTCGCACCGGCTCGGCACGGCCGGCAGCACCACGGTGGTCGGCCCGTCGAGCGCCGCCGTGTCGACCGCGACGGGCCAGTCGTTGCCCAGGTCCGCGGGGATCACCAGGTTCGTCCGGTCCACCTGCCACACCTCGACGCGCGGCCCGCCCGGGACCGGCTCGACGTGCAGCACCAGGCTCCCGACGACCACGCCCTCCACCGTCGACCGGGGCAGCGCGTCGTCGAGCCGGAGCCGCGCCCCGGCCGCGACCGCGAGCGCCGCGCAGTCCTCCCCGTGGATCCGCGCGAGGTGCCCCTGCGGGTCCTCCGGCACGGCGACCACCGTCCCCGCACGCCCCCGCTCGTCGACCACGTCGAGCTCCACCTGCACCCGCCCACCGGAGCCCGCGGCCCCCGAGCCCGGCCCGCAGACGGGGTCGCCGAGTGCGACGGACAGGTCCCGGTCGACGCCCGCCCGCACCTCGCGCCCCTTCTCGCTGGTGGCGGGCCCGTCCACCGTCGGCGAGCGCACGGTGGCGCTGCGGACGGTGACGTCCTCCGTGCCCGTGTTCGCGACGCGCACCTGCACCACGCGCCGCCCCCAGTCGGCCCGCGACTGCCGGATCTCGACCGCGAGCGCCCCGGCGACGGACCCGGGCAGCGCCGCGGCGGACGCGCTCGACCCGACCGCGGACGGCGAGCCCACGCCCGCGCGCGCGCCACCCCCGGCCGACGTGCACGCGGCCAGCACGAGCACCCCCGCGCCGACCGCACCCCGCATCCACCTCACCCGGCGATCCTCCCCACCCGACCCCCACGGCACCACCCCCCGATCTCGCCGCCCTCGCCCGCGTGACGGGGCGGGTCGGCTGGGGTCAGGTGGCGTGGGTCCAGGGGGCGCCCAGGGCCGTGAACGTGCGGGCCTCGGTGGCCACCCGCTCGCACCAGCCCTCGACGTCGGTCACGACGGGCCACGCGTCGGCGCCCTCACCACGCCACGTCACGTGCTCGGGTGCGACGGGGGCGGGGTCGGGCGCGGTGCGGACGGCCTCGAGGACGCGCATGAAGGCGCCCGTGTCGGCGACGTCGCAGCGCAGCGCGCCCCCGGAGCGGCGTGCGTCGAGGAGCTGCGCGAGCAGGTCGACGCGGGAGGTGCTGATCCGGCGGGTGCCGCGCGCCGAGCGCACCTCGACGGCGTCCTGCTCGTAGAACAGGGTGAGCGACCCGTGGGTGCCCTGGACGAGGACGCGGGCGGGGGTCCGCTCGGGTGCGCACAGGGTGAGCCCGGCGGCGACGCGCAGGCCGGAGCGGGTGCCGACGACGACGGCGGAGGTGTCGTCGGCCTCGATGGGGTGCGCGTGGAACAGGTCGACGTCGACGTCGGTGACGTCGTCGACGGTGCGCGCGCCGGCGACGAGCAGCGCGGTCGCGACGGCGTGCGCGAGGGGGTTGGTGACGACGCCGTCGACGACCTCGACGCCGTCGAGCGCGCGCCGCCCGGCCCAGGCCGCGCGCCGGTAGTAGGCGGCGGTCCGCACCCAGGTGCCGACGGCGCCGACGCCGACGACGTCACCGAGCTCGCCGGACGCGACGATCCGCACGACCTCGTCGACGGCGCCGGACCCGAACGTCTGGAACCCGACCTGGCACCGCCGCCCGGTCTCGGCGACGACGGCGAGCAGCGCGGCGTGCTCGGCGAGGGACGCGGCGGTCGGCTTCTCCAGGAGCACGTCGCACCCGGCGCGCAGCGCGGCGGAGGCGAGGGGCAGGTGCGTGGGGATGGGCGTGGACAGGACGACGACGTCGGGGCGCTGCACGGCGAGCAGCTCGTCGAGCGACCCGAACCAGGGTGTGCCGGGCGGCACGTCGGGAGCACCGTCGACGGGTCGCGGGTCGACGACCGCGGAGAGGAGCGCGCGCCGCTCGGACGCGAGCGCGGCGACGCGCCGCACGTGGCTCGCGCCGTGGCCGTGCACCCCGACGACGGCGACGCGCGCGAGGTCGACGGCGGCGGGTGCGGTCACGCCCACACCTGCGCGGCGAGGTCGGCGGCCTCGTCGTCGGTGAGCGCCCGGTCGACGACGACGGCGGCGAGCCCGGCCCGCAGGACGTCCCCGGCGGCGACCTCGACGGGCGCGTCCCAGGCGAGCGCGGGCCCGGCGCCGACGTACTCGGCGACCCGCACGAACCAGGGCCGCACCTCGTCGGGCCCCTGCACGAGCAGGAGCGTCGTGGTCGCGGCCTCGCGGCGCTGCACGAACGCGAGCCACGGCGACCGGCTGCCGTGCACGGCCTCCTCGCCGACGAGCCCCGCCCCGAGGACGGTCGTGACGTCGGCGGACGGCAGCCGCCAGAACAGCCCGCCGTACCCGGCGCCGGGGCGGCCGTTGACGGCGGGGCTCTCGACCCGCAGGGGGCCGTGCTCGGCGCGCAGCTCGCTGGTCCAGCGCAGCGACCAGCCACGCTCGTCGGGCAGGGCCGCGGCGCGCAGCCGCCGGTCCTCGCGCAGCAGCGGGCGGTCACGCTCGTCGCGCCAGAGGACGTCGTCGACGAGCGTGGCGCCGTCGTCGTCGACGTGCACGCCGGTGGAGACCTGGCGGCCGTGGTTCGGCAGGAGGGTCGGGCCCTCGTCGCGCAGGAAGGTGCGGCCGCCCCAGTAGGAGGTGCCGTTGACGACGGGCACGGCGACGGACATGCCGTAGTGGTGCCGGTGGTCGGCGGGGCTGGTCTGGGTGAGCGCCGTGCCGGCGGCGGTGTGCACGGGGTGCAGGAACGGGCGGGGCGAGTGCACGGGCGGCAGGGTGTCGCCGGGCTCGTAGCGCGCGAGGGGCAGCGCGGCTGCGGGACGGGCGCCGGTGCGGACGGTGGCCGACAGGACGTGCGAGCGCCCGTCGGCGCTCCAGCGCGGCGCGGACTGCACGTGCGGCTCGCCCGGGCGGTCGGTGGCGGGCCGGGTGCTGCGGCGCAGCCGGACCGCGGGCGGCACGGGTCCGGTGCTGGCGCGGACGGCGAGCAGCGGGCGGATGAGGGGCGGCGTCGGGTCGATGGCGTCGCCGGCGGCGGACCGCCGCAGGTGCTCCCACGCGAGCCGGCCGAGCTCGACCTGCGGGACGGTCGCGGTGGTGAGCGACGGGGTCGCGAACCGGGCGAGCTCGATGTCGTCGAAGCCGGTGATGGAGATGTCCCCGGGGACGGCGACGCCGAGCTCGTTGAGCCGTGCGAGCAGGCCGAACGCGACGAGGTCGTTGTAGGCGACGACGGCGGTCGCGCGCGAGGCGAGCACGTCCTGCGCGGCGGCGTACCCGGAGTCGACGGACGAGCCGGCGGGCATCTCGGACAGCCGCAGGTCCTCGCGGCGGGCGGCGGCGACGCGCAGCGCCTCGAGCCGGGCACCGTGCGACGCGCTCCCGGCGGGCCCGGCGAGGTAGAGCAGGTGCCGGTGCCCGAGCCGGGCGAGGTGGTCGACGATCTGCTCGATGCCGTCGGCGTAGTCGATGCCGAGCGTGGGCGTCACGCCGTCGGGCGCACGGTTGACGACGACGACGGGCTGGATCTCGGGGAGCAGCGCGCGCAGGGTCGTCTCGGGCATGCGCGGGGAGACGAGGACGACGGCGTCGCACCGCAGCCGCGCGTCGAGCGCGATCTTCTCCTCGTCGGCGGTGTCCTCGGCGGTGTCGGCGACGAGGACCCGGTACCCGCTGTCGGCGGCCGCGGACGCGACCCCGCGCAGCACCTGCTGGAACATCGGGTTGGCGAGGTCGGGCACGACGACGGCGACCGTCTCGGTGCGCCCGAGCGAGAGGCTCCGCGCGACGTTGCTCGGCCGGTAGTGCAGCTGGTCGGCGACCTCCCGCACGCGCGTGGCGAGCTCGGCGTCGACGGTCGTGCGGCCGTTCATCACGCGCGACACGGTCGCGCGGGAGACGCCGGCGATGCGCGCGACCTCCGCGATGGTCGGCGCGCTGCGCGCCCACCCGTTCTGCGTCACTGCAGCCCTCCAGCGGGTCGTGATCCTGGCGACCGGCGGATGCGGTGGCAGCTCGCACTGACCTCGGCGTCCGGTACGGTTCGTCGCCGAACATACACCACCAGAAACCGGTTCCCAATGCCCTTGGCCGGTGCTACGGTACCGAGTCGGGAACCGGTTTCCCGCGCAACGCCGATCGACAACGAGGTGATCGACGCATGTCGGTAGTGAGTGAGTTCCGGCGGACGGCCGGACGACGACGCACCCCGGGCGCAGCCCGCACGGGGACCAGGCGAGGGGACGGCAAGGCCGCCGCGGTGTTCCTCGCGCCGTGGTTCCTCGGGCTCGGCCTCATCACGGTCGGGCCCATGCTCGCGTCGGCGTACCTGTCGTTCACCGACTACAGCCTGCTGCGCCCGCCGGAGTGGATCGGCCTGGACAACTACACCCGGCTGTTCCAGGACACGCGGCTGCTCAACTCGCTCAAGGTGACGTTCACGTACGTGCTGACCGCGGTGCCGCTGCAGCTCGTCGTGGCCCTCGCGCTGGCGATGCTGCTCGACCGCGGCCTGCGCGGGCTCGCGTTCTACCGGTCGGTGTTCTACCTGCCGTCGCTGCTCGGCGGCTCGGTCGCCGTCGCGATCCTGTGGCGCCAGGTGTTCGGCGCCGAGGGCCTGGTGAACGCGTTCCTGGGGCTGTTCGGCATCGAGGGCAAGGGCTGGGTGTCCGACCCGGACACCGCGCTGTGGACGCTCGTCGTCCTGCACGTCTGGACGTTCGGCGCCCCGATGATCATCTTCCTCGCCGGCCTGCGGCAGATCCCGGAGATGTACTACGAGGCCGCCGCGATCGACGGCGCGGGCAAGGTGCGGCAGTTCCGCAGCATCACCGTCCCGCTGCTCACGCCGATCATCTTCTTCAACCTCGTCCTGCAGGTCATCGGCGCGTTCCAGAGCTTCACGCAGGCGTTCGTCGTCTCCGGCGGGACCGGCGGTCCGGCCGACTCGACGATGTTCTACACGCTCTACCTGTACCAGAAGGGCTTCACGGCCTTCCAGATGGGCTACGCGTCAGCGATGGCGTGGCTGCTCCTGCTCATCGTCGCCGCGATGACGGCCATCAACTTCCTCGCCTCCAAGTATTGGGTCTTCTACAGTGACTGACCTCCAGATGCGCCCCGACCCCGCGGCCGGCGTGCACGCCAGCCGGGCAGACGCGCGGCACGGCAAGCCCACGCCCGTCGAGCACCACCGCTCCCCCTGGCCCGCGCGCTGGCGCGCGTTCGTCAAGCACGTCGGCCTGATCACGCTCGCGCTGATCATGCTGTACCCGCTGGTGTGGCTCCTGGTGAGCTCCCTCAAGCCGAGCGAGCTGATCTTCCGCGACGTCTCGATCATCCCGACGGAGATCGACACCACGAACTACACCGCGGGCTGGACGGCGCTGCAGTACCCGTTCAGCCGGTACCTCATGAACTCCGCGCTCATCGTGCTGGGCTCGCTGGTCGGCAACCTCGTGAGCTGCTCGATGGCGGCCTACGCGTTCGCGCGGCTCGAGTTCCGCGGCCGGCAGCTGTGGTTCGCGATCATGCTCATGTCGATCATGCTGCCGATCCACGTGATCATCGTCCCGCAGTACGTGCTGTTCTCCCGGCTGGACTGGATCAACACGTTCCTGCCGCTGATCGTGCCGAAGCTGCTGGCCACGGACGCGTTCTTCATCTTCCTCATGGTCCAGTTCTTCCGCGGGATCCCCAAGGAGCTGGACGAGGCCGCCCGCCTGGACGGCTGCGGGCACGGGCGCATCTACCTGCGGATCATGCTGCCGCTGTCGATGCCGGCCCTCGCGACGACCGCGATCTTCACGTTCATCTGGACGTGGAACGACTTCTTCAGCCAGCTCATCTTCCTCACGCGGCCCGACATGTACACGGCACCCGTCGCGCTGCGGACCTTCATCGACTCCACGGGCCAGAGCTCGTGGGGACCGATGTTCGCGATGTCGATCGTCTCCCTCCTGCCCGTCTTCCTCGCCTTCCTCTTCGGCCAGAAGTACCTGGTCAAGGGCATCGCGACGACGGGCATCAAGTAGCACCCGGGCTCGTTCCCGGCCGCAGTGACCAGCACACCGACGTCCTCGTCACGAAGGAGAACCATGCGCCACCGTCCCGCCCTGCGCGGCCGGACCGCCGTCCTGCGGTCCGCCGCCCTGCTCGCCGTGGGGGCCCTCGCCCTGACCGCCTGCGCCGGATCCGGCGAGCCCGCCGCCGAGGCCACCAGCTCGGGCCCGCCCGAGCCCGTCGAGATCCGCTTCTCCTGGTGGGGCTCGGACTCGCGGCACGAGCTCACCCAGCAGGTCCTCGACGAGTTCACCAAGAAGTACCCCCACATCACGGTGGTCCCGGACTACACGGACTGGAACTCGTACTTCGACAAGCTGGGCACGTCCGTGGCCGGCGGTGACGCGCCCGACGTCATCACGCAGGAGGAGCGCTTCCTGTCGGACTACGCCTCGCGCGGCGTGCTCGCGGACCTCAACGAGCTGGGCCTGGACACGTCGAAGATCGACGACAACGTGCTGCAGTCCGGCACGATCGACGACGCGCTCTACGGCGTCGCGACCGGCGTCAACGCGTACGCGATCGTCGCGGACCCGGAGGCGTTCGCCGCGGCGGGCGTCGAGATGCCGGACGACACGACGTGGACGTGGGAGGACTACGTCGACATCGCCAACGAGATCTCGACGAAGACCGGCAAGGCGGTCTACGGGACGCAGGACTACGGCTTCAACGAGCCGGGCTTCTCGATCTTCGCCCGCCAGCGCGGCGAGTCCCTCTACACGGACGAGGCCGAGGTCGGCTACAAGGACAAGACGCTCGCCGAGTGGTGGCAGTACTCGCTCGACCTGCAGGCCGGCGGCGGCACGCCCGACGCCGCGCTGACGGTCGAGACCGACGCGGGCGGCCCGGAGCAGTCGCTCGTCGGCACCAACAAGGGCGCGATGGCGTGGTTCTGGACCAACCAGCTCAGCGCGATCACCAAGGCGTCGGGCCGCACGCTGCAGCTCCTGCGCGTCCCGGGCGAGTCGGAGGAGGACCGCACCGGCATGTACTTCAAGCCGGCGATGTTCTACTCCGTCTCGGCCGCCTCGGAGCACCCGGAGGAGTCGAAGCTCCTCGTCGACTTCCTGCTCAACGACCCGGCCGCCGGCGAGATCCTGCTGTCGGACCGCGGCCTGCCGGCCAACACCGACGTCCGCGCCGCGGTGCAGGACAAGTTCAACGACACCGACAAGCAGGCGGCCGAGTTCCTCGCGGACCTCGAGGACGAGATCGTCGACGGGCCCGTCGTGCCGCCCGTCGGCGCGGGCGAGGTCGCGGGCATCATCCGGCGCATCAACGAGGAGGTCCTGTTCGGGCGCCTGACGCCGGAGGCCGCCGCCGAGCAGTTCACCGCCGAGGTCAAGCTGGCGATCGGCCAGTCCTGACCCGCGCGGGACGGCCCGACCGTCCCTGACCGCCGACGGGCGGCCCGCCGCGTGCGGGTCGCCCGTCGGCGTCTGCGCGTCCCCCGGCGAACCGCTCGACGGCCCGGCCGGGCACGCCCCCGGTATCTGCTCGCTCGGGCGCGGACTCCTGGACGGTGCGAGGCTCGACCCTGGCAGGCTGGGCAGCCGCCCGCCCCGCGCCACCCGGACGAAGGACAGCCGCCGATGCCGAACCGGATCCCCCCGCCCCGGCTCCCGGGATCGACGGGCGTGCCGGGCCCGTGGGACGCGCCGGTCCCGCCGCGCTCGGACGGGACGCGGTCGTGGCGGACGGTCGACCTCGACCCGGCGGTGCACGGGTTCGCGTTCCCCAACGCGTTCGTCGACGAGCACCTGACCCTGCCGAACGGCGCGACGATCACGACGCGCGGCCGGTGCGGCGGCATGTCGTACGCGACGCTCGACTACTTCCTCTCCGGCCGGCCCGTCCCGCGCTGGTCCGCGGCGCTCTACGCCCCGGGCCGCGTGCCTCCCGACGACCACTGGCTCGCCCGCTACCTGCAGGAGCGGCAGGTGCAGTCGTTCATGACGGGCTCCGCCGCGAAGTTCCTCACGTGGACGCTGCACTCGGACGACGAGACGTGGGTGTTCAAGGGCGTGAGCCGCTGGACGAAGGAGGAGGAGGTCCCGCGGGTCGTGGCCGCCGTCGACGCCGGACGTCCGGTGGTGCTGGGGCTCGTCGTCGCGCGCTCGCTGGGCAAGGTCGGCCAGAACCACCAGGTCGTCGCGTACGGGTACGACCTCGACCGGGCCTCGGGCCGCACGGTGCTGCGCGTGTACGACCCGAACACGCCGGGCCGCGAGGTCCAGCTCGTCTCGGACGGCGACCACAAGGACTGGACCGCGACGAACGGCGCCCGCTGGCGCGGGTTCTTCGTGCAGGACTACACGCCCAAGCCGCCGCGCGTGCTGACCCGGACGGCACCCGCCCCGGACCTGCAGGTCCGCACGGGCGACGTCATGAAGCTGTCCCACGTCTGGACGGGCCGCACGCTGCACTCGCACGCGCTCGCGTACACGCACGACGGGACGTCCGGTCAGCAGCAGGTGACGGCGTTCGACGGGTCCGACGACAACGACCTGTGGCGGCTCGAGGGCCCGCACGGGACCGCCGCGGGCGAGGGTGACGGCCGGGCGCTGCGGGACGGCGACGTGGTGCGGCTGCGGCACGTCTCCACGGGGCGCCGGCTGCACAGCCACCACGGCTTCCCGTCGCCCGTGTCGGGGCAGCAGGAGGTCACGGCGTTCGGCGGGGACGACGCGGGGGACGCGAACGACGACTGGCGGGTCGAGTCCGACGGCGGCGGGAGGTGGCGCGCGGGAGGCCGGGTCCGGCTCGTGCACGTCGCGACCGGGGTCGCGCTGCACTCGCACCGGGCCGCGCACCAGCAGCACACGGCCGGCCAGCAGGAGGTCACGGGCTACGACGGCCGGGACGACAACGACTGGTGGTCGGTGCTCGAGGTCCGTTGACGCGGTCGCGTCGGCGGCACCCTTCACCCCTGTTCCGAGGCGGTGACCGCCGCCAGACCCAAATCCCGACCAATCGTCTCGGGATTTGGGAGGCCTCTTCTCACGCCTCGGCACGCCTGGCAGGGTCGTCCCATGCCCGCACGCCGAGTCCTCGACGCCGCAGCGCCGCTGCACGCCGTCGTCGACGCGTGTCGGGCGTGTCGCGCCTGTCGCTGAGCGTCGACCCCGCCGTCGCCGCCCACCGTCGGGCCAGCGGCGCCCCCGCGCCGCGACCGTGACGCTCCCGGCCCTGCGTGCCGCGACCGTCACCGCCCTCGTCGGGCCCCTCTCCCCCGCGTCCGTGTCCGCGCACTCCTGACCTGGCACCACCGTCGGCGCCCCCGCGCGCCCGGCGTCGCACCACGGCCGCCACCCGGCCGGCCTCGCGCCGGCGACGCGGCGGCCGCGCACCGCTGCCGTCCGACCACGCACCCCGCGCCCTGCCGGGCCGTCCCGGGGTCGATCCGTCCTGCCATCGAGAGGACCACCCATGTCCCGCACCGCCCGCACCTCCCGGCACCTCGCACGGCCGGCGCGCCCCGTCGCGCGCCGCACCGGCAGCCCGCCACGCACGCCGCGCCCCACGCGGGTCGCCGTCGCCGCGCTCGCGGTCCTCGCGCTCGCCGGCCTGGCCGCCTGCTCGCAGGCGAACGCCGAGGCCGGGCACGGCGCCGCGAGCGCACCGACCGGTGCGCTGCCGACCGCGGTCCCGGCCGGCACGACGCTCGTCGTCGGCGACCCCACCACGCAGAAGGCCGTCGAGATCGCAGGCGACGACCTCGACAGCGACCTGGGCTTCGAGATCGAGTGGGCGAACGTGTCCGGCGGTCCCGCGACGACGGAGGCGTTCCGCGCGGGGTCCCTCGACGTGGGCGCCGTCGCCGACATCCCGCCCATCCACGCCACGTGGACGGGCCTCGACGTGCAGATCGTGGCCGCCGCCTACCGGGAGGACTGGCAGGAGAACCCGATCTACTCGTTCGGCGTCGCGCCCGGCGTCGACGGCGTCGACGAGCTCGAGGACCTCCGCGGGCTGCGGGTCGCGTACAGCCCGGGCCAGGCGCAGGGCGCGATCGTGCTGCGCGCGCTGGAGGAGGCCGGGCTCACGCAGGACGACGTGACGCTCGTCGAGCTGCCGAGCACGGGTGACGTGTACCCGACCGCGCTCGCCGCCAAGGAGGTCGACGTCGCGCCGCTCGGCGGGATCCAGGTGGCCCGCTACCTCGACGCGTACGGGTCCGACGGCGCGCACGTCGTCGCGCACGGCCTGCGGGACGACCCGAGCACCCTGTACGTGCCGAGCGAGGTGCTCGCCGACCCGGCGAAGGCGGCCGCGCTGCGCGCCTACGTCGAGCTGTGGGCCGCCGCGAAGCTGTGGGTGCACGACCACCCGGAGGAGTGGAAGCAGGGGTACTACGTCGAGGACCAGGGCCTGAGCGCGGCGGACGCGGACTACCTGGTCGCGCACGCCGGCGTCCCGGACCTGCCGGAGGACTGGACCGAGCCGATCGCCCGCCACCAGGAGACGATCGACCTGCTCGCGCAGGCCACGGGCAACGACGTGCTCGACGCCGCCGACCTGTGGGACGAGCGGTTCGCCGCCGTCGTCGCCGAGGGCGCCGCGGCCTACCGGGCGGGGGCGGGCGGCTGATGTCGACGCTCGCCGCACCCCGCGCACTCACGGCCCCTCGCGCCGGCGGCCGGACCCGACCCGCCGTCCGACGCCGCACCCGGCGCCTCGGCCCCGGCCGGCCCGTGCCGGGCGGCGCCGCCGTCGGGCTGCTCGCGCTCCTGGCCGCCTGGTCGGTCGGCAGCGCCGTCGGGCTCGTCGACCCGCGCACGCTGTCCGCACCGTGGACCGTCGTCACGACCGCACGCGACCTGCTGGCCGACGGCCGTCTGCAGGAGAACCTCGCGGTGTCCGCCGGGCGCGCGTCCGCCGGTCTCGCGCTCGGGATCGTCGCGGGCACGCTCCTCGCGCTGCTCTCGGGGCTGTCCCGGTGGGGTGAGGCGCTCGTCGACGGCCCCGTGCAGGTCAAGAGGGCGATCCCCAGCCTCGCCCTGCTGCCCCTGCTGATCCTCTGGCTCGGCATCGGGGAGACGATGAAGGTCGTCACGATCCTGCTCGGCGTCCTCGTGCCCGTGTACATCCACACGCACAACGGCCTGCGGACCATCGACGCGCGCTACGTCGAGCTCGCGGAGACCATCGGGCTGTCGCGGTGGCAGTTCGTCCGCCGCGTCGTCCTGCCGGGCGCACTTCCCGGGTTCCTGCTGGGGCTGCGGTTCGCCGTCACCGGCGCCTGGTTGTCCCTGGTGGTGGTCGAGCAGATCAACGGCACGGCCGGCATCGGCTACATGATGGAGCTCGCACGCACCTACGGGCAGACGGACGTCATCGTCGTCGGCCTCGTGCTGTACGGGTTGCTCGGGTTCGGCTCGGACGCGCTCGTCCGCCTCGTGCAGAGGAGGGCGCTCGCATGGCGACGCACGCTCGCGGACTGACCACCTCCGTGCCCGACCGGACCGACGAGCGGGTGCCCGCGAGGTCCGCCGTCCCGCCGCCCGTGCACGGCGTGCTCGCCGACGAGCGGACGACCACGTCCGACGGGTCCGTCGTGGTGCGCGACCTGGTCCGCTCCTACGGCCTGGCCGAGGGTGACGGGCGCGTGCTGCGCGACCTCGACCTGACCATCGCGCCGGGCGAGCTCGTCGCGATCCTCGGCCGCTCCGGCTCGGGGAAGTCGACGCTGCTGCGCGCGCTCGCCGGGCTCGACCACGACGTGCACGGCACCGGCACGGTCGCGGTCCCCGAGCGGGTGTCCGTCGTCTTCCAGGACTCGCGGCTGCTGCCGTGGGCCCGTGTGCTCGACAACGTGACGCTCGGGCTGCGCGGCGGGGACGCGCGGGCTCTCGGGCGCGAGCGGCTCGCCGAGGTCGGCCTCGCGGGCCGCGAGCGCGCGTGGCCCACCGAGCTGTCGGGCGGCGAGCAGCAGCGCGTCTCCCTGGCCCGCTCGCTCGTCCGGGAGCCGCAGCTGCTGCTCGCCGACGAGCCGTTCGGGGCGCTCGACGCCCTCACCCGCATCCGTATGCACGACCTGCTGCGCGACCTGTGCGCGCGGCACCGGCCCGCGGTCCTGCTCGTCACGCACGACGTCGACGAGGCGATCGTGCTCGCGGAGCGGGTCGTCGTGCTCGACCACGGCCGGATCGCGCTCGACGTCCCGGTCGCGCTGGACGGCCCGCGGGACCCCGCCGACCCGCGGTTCGCCGACCTGCGCGCCCGCCTGCTCGACGCGCTCGGCGTGCCCGCTGCGGCGCGCCCCGCGACGGGAGCCGACGCCCCCGGCCCGACCGGTCACCTCGACCGGACCGCCTCCGACGACCGCACCGACGTCCACGAGCGCACCGACACGCACGACCGCGCCGACCTCTCCGACCGCAGCGACTCCCACGACACGAGGAGCACCCGATGACCACGCACACCCCGCCCACCCGCGCGCGCGGCGAGCACCGCCCGGGCCGCCTGCACCTCAACGCGTTCCTCATGAGCACGGGCCACCACGAGGCGTCGTGGCGGCTCCCCGAGAGCGACCCGTCGTACGTCTCGACGAACATCGCCTACCTGCAGCGCCTCGCGCAGACCGCGGAGCGCGGGAAGCTCGACTCGATCTTCTTCGCCGACGGCCCCGCGCTGCACCGGGACATCGGCCGCCGCCCGGCGGGGACGCTCGAGCCGACCGTCGTGCTCGCGGCCATCGCGGCGGTCACCGAGCGGATCGGCCTCATCGCGACGGCGTCGACGACCTACAACGACCCGTACAACCTGGCGCGGCGGTTCGCGTCGGTGGACCACATCAGCGGCGGGCGCGCGGGGTGGAACGTGGTGACGACCGCGTTCGTCGAGGCGGCCCGCAACTTCGGGCTCGACGAGCAGCCCGCCCATCACGCCCGGTACGAGCGCGCGGCGGAGTTCCTCGAGGTCGCGCTCAAGCTGTGGGACTCGTGGGAGGACGACGCGGAGGTGGGCGACAAGGCCGCCGGCGTGTGGGGCGACTCGTCGCGCGTGCACCCCATCGGGCACGTCGGCGAGCACTTCTCGGTCGCCGGGGCGCTGACGACGCCGCGCTCGCCGCAGGCGTACCCGCTGCTCGTGCAGGCCGGGTCGTCGGAAGACGGCAAGGACCTGGCCGCCCGCTACGCGGAGGCAGTGTTCACGGCGCAGCAGACGCTGGACGACGCGCAGCGGTTCTACGCCGACCTCAAGCGCCGGGCCGTCGAGTGGGGTCGTGACCCCGCGACGATCCTCGTCCTGCCGGGCATCGTGCCGGTGCTCGGCGCGACCGCCGCCGAGGCCCGCGAGAAGGAGGACGAGCTCGACCGGCTCATCGCGCCCGAGTACGCACGCCGCCAGCTCGCCGCGACCCTGCGCGTCGACCCCGACGACCTGCCGCTCGACCGCGAGCTCCCCGCCGACCTGCCGTCGGAGGACGAGATCGAGGGCGCGAAGAGCCGGTACACGCTCATCGTCGACCTGGCCCGCCGGGAGCGGCTGACCGTGCGTCAGCTCATCGGGCGGCTGGGCGGCGGCCGCGGGCACCGCACGTTCTCCGGCACGCCCGAGCAGGTCGCCGACACGCTGCAGGACTGGTACGACCAGGGCGCCGCCGACGGCTTCAACGTCATGCCCGCCGTCCTGCCGTCGGGCCTGGAGGAGTTCGTGGACCAGGTGGTCCCGATCCTCGTCGAGCGCGGGCTGTTCCGGTCCGAGTACGAGGGCACGACCCTGCGCGACCACTACGGCCTGCCCCGGCCCACCAACCCCCACACGGCGGCGCGCCTCGCGGCCGCGGAGGTCACCCGTTGACCCCGCAGCTGCAGCGGGGAACCCCCGGCGTGGGCGACGAGCCACACGGCGCGGTCCGACGAGACGTCGACGGCGGCGCCGATCTCGCGACGGTCCCATCGGGTGACGCGGAGCCGGCGTGCTCGACGCGCCCGGTCGAAGCCAGCGACGACGTCGATGCGTCGGTCATACGTGCGCCACTGCGCGATCTCCCCCACCAGCTGCGGTGGGAGGACGTCCAGGAACGCCGTCGCGCAGCCGCCGGCCGGGAGCCCGACCGTGTCGAACACGAGCCCGTCGCGCAGCTCTGCACAGCGCTCGAGGTGCACCACCCCGATCCTCAGCCGAACCGCCGCGTGGGCGGGCCCGACCTCGCTGCCGAGGATGCGCACGTCCGGCCAGCGTCCGCGGGCGTCAGCGGTCGCGACGTCGACGAACGTGTCGAGGACGACGGCCGTGTCGATCGGCGCTCCTCACTCGGGGGTCGGCTGCTGGCCGCAGCATGACACCGACACGCCCTCCCGAGCGCGTAGGACGCGCGCGTCGCGCGGTGTGCGGCGCGCTGCGGTGGGCCGACCAGGGCGTGACGTTCACCCGAACAGTGAGAAATCGCCCAGATCGGGAGAGTGCGGGGTCGGGTTCATGGTGGGATGGGCGCGCACACCCCACGACTGAGGAGCACCATGTCCGACCCCCAGTACCCGCCGCCCGCTGCGCCCGCGCCCTACGAGCCGGCCCCTGCGAAGGCGTCGAACGTCCTGTCGATCATCTCGTTCCCGCTCGCGGCGATCGCACTGCTCTTCGTGCCGATCCTGTTCGGCGGCGCGGCGATCGTCCTCGCGAGCATCGCGAAGTTCAAGAAGCACGAGCCGCTCGGCAACATCGCGTTCATCATCTCGATCGTCGCGACGGTGCTCGGCTTCATCATCGGCGCGATCGTCGGCGCGATGATGGTCGCGAACGCCTGACGACGGTCTCGTCGCGGTAGACGCACGACGGCCCCGGTCCTCCTCACGAGGACCGGGGCCGTCGTCGTCCCGTCAGCGCGCGAGCCACCCGCCGTCGACCGGCAGCACGGCGCCGTGCACGTACTCCGCGGCAGGCGAGCACAGGAAGACGACGGCACCCGCCACGTCGGCGGGCGTCGCCCAGCGGTGCGCGGGGATCCGGCCGAGGATCTCGTCGGAGCGCGAACGGTCGGCCCGCAGGTCGTCGGTGTTCGCGGTCGCCACGTAGCCGGGCGCGACGGCGTTGACGTGCACGCCCGACGACGCCCACTCGTTCGCGAGCGCGCGCGTCAGGCCGGCGAGCGCCGACTTGGACGCGGTGTAGCCGGGCACGGTGATGCCGCCCTGGAAGCTCAGCATCGACGCGACGTTGACGATCGACCCGGACCCGCGCGCGACCATCGTCCGGCCGACCTCCCGGGAGAGCACGAACGCGGCGCGCAGGTTGACGTCGAGCACGTGGTCGAAGTCGGCGTCGGTGTGCGACACGGCGGGTGTGCGGCGGATGGTGCCGCCGTTGTTGACGAGGATGTCGACGTCCCGGCCGGCGAGGTCGGCGGCGAGCGCGGCGACCGCGGCCCGGTCGGCGAGGTCGGCCCGCAGCGGCGTGAACGTCCGGCCGGCGGCCTCGACGGCGGTGCGCACGTCGCTCGCGCCGGACGGCAGGGAGTGGCTGACGCCGACGACGTCCGCACCGGACCAGGCGAGCGCCTCGGCGACGGCGAGCCCGATGCCGCGGCTGGCACCGGTGACGACAGCGAGCCGGCCGGTCAGCCCGAACAGGCGGGCCGTGTACTCGGCCGAGGTGCTGGGGGCGGTCGTCATGGGCTGCTCTCCTCCGGTGCGCCGTGGGCGACCGGTCCGGTCAGCCCGTGTGACCGAGGGCCGCGGAGATCCGTCGTGCGGCCTCGATGGCCAGGGGGGCCATCGCCTCGATCTGGTCGATGCTGTGCTCGAGCGTCAGCGTCGAGATGCTGATCCCGTAGCTGACGGTGTGGGTGGTGTCGTAGATGGGGGCCGCGACGCACGCGACGCCCGGGACGTTCTCCTCGCGGTCGAGCGCGTACCCGAGCCGCCGGATCTCGGCGACCTCGGCCTGGAGCTCCTCCAGCGTCGTGATGGTGTTCGCCGTCCGGCGCGGCAGCCCGACCCGCTCGACGAACCGCTCGAGGCCCTGGTCGGTGAAGCCGCTGAGGACGACCTTCCCGATCCCCGAGGTGTGCAGGGGGATCGCGAGGCCGACCCGGGACGGCATGAGGTACGGCTTGTCGGAGTCGGCGCGGATCAGGTAGACGATCTCGTCGCCGTTCTTGACCCCGACGTGGACGGTGCAGTGCGTCCTCTCGACGAGCTCGTCGACGAACGGCTGGACGATCGCGGTGATGTCGATGCGGGCCATCGCCCGCCCGGCGAGCGACAGGATCTTCGGGCCGGGCAGGTAGGTCCCGTCGGCCGCGAGGACCACGAACTGGCGGTTGATGAGCGTCGCGAGGATCCGGTGGGTGGTGGCCTTCGCGAGACCCGTCGCCTCGACGACGTCCGTGAACCGGCCGTGCGCCATGGCCGCCTCCAGCACGAGCAGCGTCTTCTCGCTCGCACCCGGCGCGGTGTCCGGCCGCGGGCCGAGCCGGACGGGCTGGTCGGGCTGGTCGGGCTCGTCGCCCGCTCGCGTGCGGGGTGCTGGCGTCGAGCCGGAGACCATGTCCGTCCACCTGTCGTCCTGGGCGCGTCAGCGCATGTCGGTGATGGGATGCCCATCCATATCGTCGAACGACTGATTCTCGCCTGCCATGGCCCACACGAAGCCGTAGCTCGCGGTGCCGACCCCCGAGTGGACGGACCAGCTCGGGGCGATGACGGCCTCGTGGTTCGCGACGAGCAGGTGCCGGGTCTCGGTCGGCTCGCCGAGCAGGTGGACGACGCGGGCGTCGTCGGGGACGTCGACGTACAGGTAGACCTCCGTCCGCCGGTCGTGCGTGTGCGCGGGCATGGTGTTCCACATCGAGCCGGGGTGCAGCCGGGTCACGCCCATGACGACCTGGCAGGACCGCACGCCGTCCTCGTGGATGTACTGCGTGAGCGTGCGGCGGTTCGAGGTGAGGGCGTCGCCCAGCTCGCGGACGGTGCCGCCACCGGGCTCGACGAGCGTCGTCGGGAACGCGGTGTGGGCCGGTGCCGAGAACAGGTAGAACCGGGCCGGGCCGTCCGCTCCGCCGGCGCCGGTGGACGCGAGGACGACGTCGCGCGCGCCGCGCCCCACGTAGAGGCACGCCCCCCGGTCGACGTGGTGGACGGCCCCGTCGACGGTGACCGTGCCTGGTCCGCCGACGTTGACGATCCCCGCCTCGCGGTGGTCGAAGAAGTGCTCGGACCGGATCTCGGGGAACGTCGGGAGCGTCACGGGCGCGCTCGCGGGGACGACGCCGACGAGCACGACGCGGTCGTGGTGCGTGTAGACCGCGCGGGCCTCGTCGTCGGCGAACAGGTCCTGCACGAGGAACCGCCGGCGCAGCTCGTCGGTGTCCATGCCGGGCACGTGCTCGGGGCTGGTGGCGTACCGCAGGTCCATCGGGTGCCTTCCGTCGTGGGGTCGTGTGTCGGGGTTCGGGTCGACGTACGGGTCAGAGCAGGCCGAGCAGCCCCGGCAGCCAGAGGGACAGCTGCGGGACGAACACGACCAGGAAGAGGACCGCCACGAGGGCGAGGAAGAACGGCATGAGGTGCCGGATGACGGGCTCGATGCGCACGCCTGCGACCTGGGCGCCGACGAACAGCACGGGCGCCGACGGTGGCGAGATGATCGCGATGCAGAGGTTGAAGGTCAGCATGATCCCGAAGTGCACGGGGTCGATGCCGTACTGCAGCGCGATGGGCAGGAAGATCGGCGTGAAGATCAGCACGGCGGGCGTGGCGTCGAGCGGGATCCCGATGACCAGCAGGACGAGCATCATGACGAGCAGCACGACGACCTTCTGGTCGGTCCACCCGAACAGGCTCTCGGCGATGAGCTGCGGCATGCGCGTGAAGCTCATGACGAACGACATGATCGACGAGACGCCGATGAGGAAGATGACGACCGAGCTCGTGCGGGCCGCGGCGTACAGGATCCGCGGCAGGTCCTTGACGGTGATCGCCCGGTAGAGGAACGCGAGCACGAGCGAGGCGACGACCGCGACCGCGGACCCCTCGGTGGCGGTGAAGAACCCGCCGACGATCCCGCCGATGACGACGACGACGAGCGCGAGCGACGGCAGCGCCTCGACGAACACGATCCCGATCTCGCGCAGGTTCCACCGGACCGGCACCTTGAGCTCGGGGTGGCGGCGGGCGTACCACGCGACGACGAGCATGCACGCGACACCCCACAGGACGCCCGGCACGTACCCCGCGAGGAACAGGGCCCCGACGGACGCGCTGCCGCTCGCCATCGCGTAGATGATCATGAGGTTGCTCGGCGGGATGAGCATGCCGCTGGGAGCCGACGCGACGTTCGTGGCGGCGGTGAACGCCTTGTCGTACCCGTCGCGCGCCTGCATCGGCGACATCGTGGTGCCGACCGCGGCGGCCGCGGCGATCGCCGATCCGCTGATGGCGCCGAACAGCATGTTCGCCAGCACGTTGGTCTGCGCGAGCGGCGCAGGGGTGCGGCCGACGAGCACCTTCGCGAGGTTGATGAGACGCGTCGCGATGCCGCCGTTGTTCATGATGCCGCCGGCGAGGATGAAGAACGGGATCGCGAGCAGCGCGAACGAGTTGACGCCGTTGAACATCCGCTGCGCGGAGGTCGCGGCACCGTCCTCGAGGCCCATGACGAGCACGAGCGAGACGGCCGACGGCAGGCCGATGCTGATGCTGACCGGCGCACCGATCGCCATCAGCACGGCCATGCCGCCGAACAGCACGGCGGTGACGAGCGCGACGTCCCTCACAGCTCGACCCCTTCCTCGGGTGCGGTGTGCTCGACGCCCGCGTACCGGCGCGAGAGCGTGCCGGCCAGGTGGTAGAGCAGGTAGAACGCGAACAGCACGCCCGCGACCGGGACCGCGAGGTACAGGACGCCGGCAGAGACGGGCAGCACGGGGTTGGCCTGGTCCCACGTCTGGTGCGCGTTGGTCCAGCCGCCCCAGACCATGACGACACCGGCGAACGTCAGGGTCGCGAGGTAGGCGACGACCTCGAGCACCCGCTGCGCGGCCAGCGGCGCCTTGAGCACGAAGTAGTCGATCGCGACGTCCGCCTTCTCCCCGGTCGCGATCGACACCCCGATGAGGCTGACCCAGACGAACACGTACCGGGCGGCCTCCTCCGACCAGACGCTGGGCGCGTCGAGCACGAGGCGGGTGAACACCTGCCACGTCACGAGGAGGACGAGCAGTGCGAACAGGGTCACGCAGACCGTGCGGAGCACCGCGTCGAGGCCCGCCTTGAACCGGATGAGCAGCGCGTGCTCGGCGTGCACGGGCGGGACACCGGCCTGGTCGTCGGTGCGGTCGTCGGCATGGTCGGGGCCACCCGCCCGGTCGGGGTCGTCCGGCGGCTGCGGGGGTCCTGGAGGGGATGTCATCGACGGGCCTCTCGGTACGCGGGGCGGCGGTCGACGCCGTCACTCGGCGGCGGCGCGGACCTTCTCGTGGATCTCCCGGATGAGGTCGTTGTCGAGCCTCGACTCGGTGAGCGGCCGGATGACCTCGGCGAACGCGTCCTCGTCGACCTCGTTGAACGTCGCCCCCGCCTCGGTCGCCATCTCCTTGGCCACCTCGATCTCCGTCTTCCAGAGCTCGCCCTCCTCCTCGACGGCTGCCGCGAGCTCCTCCTCGAAGATCGCCCGCACGTCGTCCGGCAGCCCCTCCATGACGGCCGGGTTGGTGATGAGGTAGTCGGGCAGCATGAGGTGGCGCGTGTAGCTGAAGTACGGCGCGACCTCGGCGTGCTTGACGTTCGCGTAGGTGAGCTCGTTGTTCTCGGCCGCGTCGATGACGCCGGACTGGAGCGCGCCGTACACCTCGCCCATGCCCATGGGCGTCCCGGTGCCCCCCATCAGCCGGATCATCTCGATGTTCGTGTCGGACTCGATGACGCGGACCTTCATGCCCTCGAGGTCGGCCGGCGTCTCGATGGGCTTCTCGGCGTTGTACATCGACCGGACGCCGCCGTGGAACGACGCGAGGACGTGCAGGCCCTGGTCGTCGAGCGAGGAGTACAGCTCGGACACGATCTCGGGGTCGTTCGTCGTCTTGCGCTGGTGGTCCTGCGAGTCGAACGTGAAGGGCAGGTTGAAGACCACGAAGTCGGGGTTGAAGTTCTCCAGGAGCGGGCTCGCGACGACCGAGAACTCGACGGCCCCCGACTGCACGAGCTCGATGGTCTCCTTCTGCGCCCCGAGCGTCTCGTTCGGGTAGATCTCCAGGTCGTACGCGCCGTCGGTGCGCTCCTTGATGCGGTCGCCCATCGCGTCGAGCGCGCGGAACTGCGGGTGGTTGGGCTGCTGGTTGAACGCGACCTTGAAGACGGTCGCGGCCTCGCCGCCGGATGCGCCGGTGCTGCCACCACCGGCAGCGGAGTCGGTGCCGCCGCTGCTGCAGGCCGTGAGGCCCAGCGCGGCGGCGACGGTGAGCGCGGTGACGGAAACGACGGTGTTTCGCCTCATGGGTGCTCCTCGGTGCGGCCCACGCAGGGCGTGGGCGTGCGGGCGCTCAGGAGCGAGCGCGGGGATGGTCCGGGGTGCCAGGCGGTGCGGCCCGGCGAGTGCTTGCGGGAGTCAGGACGACGGTGTCAGACTTTCGTGGAACTCAGTTCCATGTAGCGGAACGGAACGGTAACGCAGCGTCGCAGACCGGTCAACACCCCGTCTTCCGGACGGGTCGGACCTTCCGCGTCGCCGGTGAGACCACCGCCGAGCCCATCGACGCGACCCCGGAGGACGCATGCCGACGCCCGACCTGTACGTCTCCGCGTACATCACCGCCCCCACCGAGCCCGCGGCCGAGGACGCGTTCTTCGACGCCGTCGGCGAGCTCGACCTCGCGGGCCTGGAGTTCGCGCTCCAGCCCGAGGGGCACCGCACGCTCGACCCCGCGTGGATCGACGCGCACGTCCCCGCGGACAGCGACCTCGTCGTCACGCTCGTCCCGGCCATGACCGTGCGCCGCGCCGACGAGCCCGGCTACGGCCTGGCGTCGCACGAGCCCGAGCATCGTGCGCTCGCCCTCGGCGACGTCGCCCGGGCGCGCGACCTGGCGCGCACGCTCGCCGACCGGCACGGCCGCCGGCGCGTCGCCGCGATCGAGGTGCACACCTCCCCCGGCCCGCTGCGCGGCGCGCCCGACGCGTTCGCGCGGTCCCTTGAGGAGATCCTCGGCTGGGACCTGGCCGGGGCCGAGCTCCTCGTCGAGCACTGCGACGCGCACGTGCCGGGACAGGCGCCCGCCAAGGGGTTCCTCGGCCTCGACGAGGAGCTCGCCGTCGTCCGGTCGTTCGGGCTCCCCCCGGACCGGCTCGGCATGGTCGTCAACTGGGGGCGCTCCGCGATCGAGGGCCGCGACACCACCACGCCCGTCGCGCACACGCGCACCGTCGCCGACGAGGGCCTGCTCCGCCTCCTCGTCCTGTCAGGCGCGACCGACGCCGACACCGCGTGGGGCCCGGCCTGGGGCGACATGCACATCCCGCCCCGCGGCGAGGACCCCGCCCTGGCCGCCTCCTCGGCGTCGCTCCTCGGCCCGTCCGAGATCGCCGCGACCCTCGCCGCCGCCGGCGACGTCCCGCGGATCGGCCTCAAGTGGGCCGCCCGTCCGCACGACGCCGGCGTCGCGGCCCGCGTGGCTCTCATGCGGGCGACCGTCGAGCAGGTTGCGGCTGCCTGCGCGACGACCCCGGCCCGCTGACCGCTGCCGTCGGGCGCGTGGCTGTGCTCCCCCGCGGCGCGACGATCCCGATCGGCTGCACCGTGCCGCTCCTCGACGTCCGGACCGGTCGCGTTGCGCGACCGGTCCGGACGTCACGTGCGGCTCACCCGCCCGACGCCTGCGACCACCCCTCACGCGATGCGGGAGGCCGACGACCGCAGGCGTCAAGGCGGTCCGCCGATCAGGGCTGCCAGTACCGCAGGTAGTACAGCCCCTGCGACTGCGGCCACCCGCTGCGGACGCACTGGGCGCCGGCGTCGTGGACCGTCAGCAGCTGCCGGCACCTCGTGAGCGAGTACGGCCCGAGGTACATGTACCCCGCCGCGGACGCGGACGGCGCCACCGTCACGCCCAGCGTGCCGATCACACCGGACATCACGAGTGCAGCAGCCAGCTTGCGTAGCCTCATTGTCGAGAGCCTCCTGGTTCGCACGCGCCCGGATCTCGGACGCGCCGGACGAACCATACGCACACGTTCCCGACAATCCGTGCACGGACGTCACCTGGTCGGCGGACGCCCCGGCGCCCTGGTCCGCGCACGACGAAGGCCCCGGTCCTCGTCACGAGGAACCAGGGCCTTCGTCGTCAGGCGGTGGGCGTCAGGCGCCCAGCGGCTGGGTGCCCGTGCCGCCGTCGCCGGCGCCGGACACCGGCGGTGCCGCCGGGACGTCCGTGCCGGAGCCCGGCGTGCCGACGCTCGCGCCGACCGCGACGGGCTCCTTGCGCATGCCCTTGGCGATGCCGCGGAAGATGAACTCCCCGAGGAGCCCCTCGCCCTCGGCGTCGACCACCACGAGCTGGCCGGCCTTGAGCTCGCCGAACAGGATCTTCTCGGACAGCGTGTCCTCGATGTCCCGCTGGATCGCGCGGCGCAGCGGCCGGGCGCCCAGGACCGGGTCGTAGCCCTTCTCCGACAGCAGCTTCTTCGCGGCGGGCGTGAGCTCGATGCCCATGTCCTTGTCGCGCAGACGCTTGTCGAGCTTCGCGACCATCAGGTCGACGATCGCGAAGATCTCCGGCTGCGAGAGCTGCGGGAACACGACCACGTCGTCCACGCGGTTGAGGAACTCGGGACGGAAGTGCGTCTTGAGCTCGTCGTTGACCTTGGCCTTCATCCGCTCGTAGGACGTCGACAGGTCGCCACCGGCCTGGAAACCGGTCTGCAGGCCCTTGGCGATGTCCCGCGTGCCGAGGTTGGTGGTCATGATGATGACGGTGTTCTTGAAGTCGACCACCCGGCCCTGCGAGTCGGTCAGGCGACCGTCCTCGAGGATCTGCAGCAGCGAGTTGAAGATGTCCGCGTGCGCCTTCTCGACCTCGTCGAACAGCACGACGGAGAACGGACGACGACGCACCTTCTCGGTGAGCTGACCGCCCTCGTCGTACCCGACGTACCCGGGGGGCGAGCCGAACAGCCGCGAGACGGTGTGCTTCTCCGAGAACTCGGACATGTCGAGCTGGATCAGCGCGTCCTCGTCACCGAACAGGAACTCCGCGAGCGCCTTGGCGAGCTCCGTCTTCCCGACGCCCGTGGGGCCGGCGAAGATGAACGACCCACCGGGACGCTTCGGGTCCTTGAGCCCGGCACGCGTGCGGCGGATGGCCTGGGACAGCGCCTTGATGGCGGCGTCCTGGCCGACGACCCGCTTGTGCAGCTCGTCCTCCATGCGCAGCAGGCGGCTGGACTCCTCCTCGGTGAGCTTGAACACCGGGATGCCCGTGGCGTTCGCCAGCACCTCGGCGATGAGCTCCTCGTCGACCTCCGCGACGGCGTCGAGGTCGCCGGACTTCCAGGCCTTCTCCTTCTCCTGGCGCTTGAGGCCGAGCTGCTTCTCGGCGTCGCGCAGGCGGGCGGCCTTCTCGAAGTCCTGCTCGTCGATCGCCGACTCCTTGTCGCGGCGCGTCTCGGCGATCTGCTCGTCGAGCTCGCGCAGCTCCGGCGGGGCCGTCATGCGACGGATGCGCAGGCGCGCGCCCGCCTCGTCGACGAGGTCGATCGCCTTGTCCGGCAGGTACCGGTCGTTGACGTACCGGTCGGCCAGCGTGGCGGCGGCGACGAGCGCGGCGTCCGTGATGGAGACGCGGTGGTGCGCCTCGTAGCGGTCGCGCAGGCCCTTGAGGATCTCGATCGCGTGCTGCAGGTTCGGCTCGGCGACCTGGATCGGCTGGAAGCGGCGCTCCAGGGCCGGGTCCTTCTCGACGTACTTGCGGTACTCGTCGAGCGTCGTCGCGCCGATGGTCTGCAGCTCGCCGCGGGCGAGCATCGGCTTGAGGATCGACGCGGCGTCGATCGCGCCCTCGGCGGCACCCGCACCCACGAGGGTGTGGATCTCGTCGATGAACAGGATGATGTCGCCGCGCGTGCGGATCTCCTTGAGGACCTTCTTCAAGCGCTCCTCGAAGTCACCGCGGTAGCGGGAGCCGGCCACGAGCGCACCCAGGTCCAGCGTGTAGAGCTGCTTGTCCTTGAGCGTCTCGGGCACGTCCCCGCGGACGATGTCCTGCGCGAGCCCCTCGACGACGGCCGTCTTGCCGACGCCGGGCTCGCCGATGAGGACGGGGTTGTTCTTGGTGCGGCGGGACAGCACCTGCATGACCCGCTCGATCTCCTTCTCGCGCCCGATGACCGGGTCGAGCTTGCCGTCACGCGCCGCCTGCGTGAGGTTGCGACCGAACTGGTCGAGCACGGCCGAGCCCGAGGGCTGGCCCTCCTGCGGGCCGCCGGCCGCGACCGGCTCCTTGCCCTGGTAGCCCGACACCAGCTGGATGACCTGCTGGCGGACGCGGTTGAGGTCGGCGCCCAGCTTGTTGAGCACCTGGGCGGCGACGCCCTCACCCTCGCGGATGAGGCCGAGCAGGATGTGCTCGGTGCCGATGTAGTTGTGGCCGAGCTGGAGCGCCTCGCGCAGGGACAGCTCGAGCACCTTCTTGGCGCGCGGCGTGAAGGGGATGTGACCCGACGGCGCCTGCTGGCCCTCGCCGATGATCTCCTGCACCTGGGCCCGGACGGCCTCCAGGGAGATGCCGAGCGACTCCAGGGCCTTGGCCGCGACACCCTCACCCTCGTGGATGAGTCCCAGGAGGATGTGCTCGGTGCCGATGTAGTTGTGGTTCAGCATCCGCGCCTCTTCCTGGGCGAGGACGACGACGCGGCGGGCTCGGTCCGTGAATCTCTCGAACATGTGCACTCCTCACGAGCGACGTGCTCGCCGGGTACCCGGGGCGGCGGCCGATGGGCGACGACGAGCGGCGTTGTTCGATGCTAACCGTGGGGTACTGCCCTCACTGCCCGTGTTCGCCGCAGGCGTGATCGGCTCCCCCGGGCCGCCGCGCGGCTGCGCGCCTGCGCGCCGTCAGGACCGTCCCGCGCATACGACGCCCGTGCACTGCGGCTCGGTGCCGTTGCCGTACGCGACGTTGCCGCCGAGGTCGGTCGCGAGCGGCGCGTAGATGCCGTACCCGGTGCTGCGGACCGCGACCGTGCCCTGCAGCGTCGCCGGGAACGTCGTGTAGACGGCGTCGCCGTTGCGGTCGAACCGGTTGTCGACGAGCGTCAGGACGGGTTCGGCGAAGTACCCGCGCTCGTGGTCGTCGGAGTGCACCGCGAGGCGGTTGCGGACGAACACGTTGCCCTCGAGGTGCATCGGCACGAGCGCCTCGACCGCGACGTCGTTGTCCGCGAACCGGTTGCGCAGCACCTGGTCGGGGGTCCCCGACCACTCCGAGGACAGCACGACCCGGTTGCGCGTGAACACGTTGTCCTCGATCCGTGCACCGCCCGAGCCGTACCCGTAGACGGCCCGGTCGCTGCCCGTCACGGTCGAGCGCGCGAGCGTCAGCGCGCACTCCCCGCAGTCCAGCGCGAACACGTCGTCCGTGAACCGCGACCCGGTGACCGTGAGCCGGCCCTGCGACACGCTCGCGCCGACCTGGTTGCCGACGAACACCGAGTCGGCGACGTCCACCGTCCCGTAGAAGCCGCTGACGGCCGTGCCGTTGCCGACGAACCGCGAGCGCCGCACGTCGAGCGTCGCACCGAGCTCGACGCCCAGCCCGGTCCCCGTGTCCCGCACGACGAGCCGGTCGACGACGAGCGGGGCGGTCGTCGGCTCGTCCTCGACGGCCCGCCGGACCCCCGCGTCCCAGCCGCGGACCGTGCCGTTGCGGAGCGTCGTGGGCGCGGTCGGGTCGGTCACGACCGCGACGCCCGTGCCCGGTCCGACGAGGCTGTGCCCGCCGAGGTCGAGGGACGCCCCCGCCGCGAGCGTCAGCCCGGGCGACGTGGTGCAGTGCAGCGAGCGGGTGAGCCGCACGTCGCCCGTCAGGACGTCGCCGCACGCGACGCCCGGCGGCCGGGCGGCGGCCGCGACAGCCTGACCGGTGGTCACGACGACGGCCAGCGCGAGCGCTGCGGCTGCGGTCCTCCAGGTGCGTCGCACGGGCGTCCCCCTCGTCCGGCGGCCCGCGGCGGGCCGCTCGGCGACCACGGTCCTCGCCGGTGGCGCCCCGCAGCAGGTCCGGCGGGGCGCCCGATCGGGAGGCCCGACCCGCCCGGACGGGCACGCGGCCCCGGGGGTGCGACGGTCGCGGTCGGCGCGCGCCGGGAGACCGGGTGCCGTCAGGGTGCCGAGGTGAACAGCACCCCGGTCGCGTCGCGCACGGTGGCGCGCGGCACGTCGGTCACGTCGAGCTCGACGAGCTCGACGAGCAGCTCGTTGCCGTCCGCGCGCGCCGCGTAGACGTAGCGCGTGTTGGTGAGCTCGACCGCCTCGGTCGTGGCGCGCACGAGCCACGGGTGGCGTCGGCGCAGCCCGACCAGCGCCTGGTGCACCTCCTGCATCCACGCGCCGTCGGGCGGCAGCGCGTCGGGCGTCGCCGGGTAGGCCGGCCGGACCGCGTCGTCGCCGCCGACCCGCTCCTCCTTGACGCCCGTCGCCGCGCGCTCGTCGCCGTAGTAGACGCACGGGACGCCGCCGACGGTCATCAGGACGACGAGGGCGAGCACCGCGCGCTGCGGGCCGACGCGCGACGCGACGCGCGTGACGTCGTGGTTGCCGACGAACGTGGTCGGCACGAACGTGCGCAGGAAGTCGGCGTGCCGCTGCAGCGCCCAGTCGAGCTCGAAGAAGTTGCCGTCGAGCAGGCTGCTCCAGATCGCCTTCCACAGCTCGTACTGGGTGACCGAGTCGAGGCCGGACTCCGCGACGATCCCGGCGTAGTCGCCGTGGATGACCTCGCCGACGAACCACGCGTCGGGGTGGGCGGCGCGCACGCGCGGCAGCACGCGGGCCCAGAACGCGGGCGGCACGGCGTAGGCCGCGTCGAGGCGCCAGCCGTCCGCGCCGCGGTCGAGCCACGCGGTCATGACGTCGGCGACGTGGTCCGCGACGGCGGGCTCGTCGTGGTTCAGGGCGACGAGCGAGGAGTGCCCCTCGAAGTCGGCGAGCCGCGGCGCGGCCGGGTCCGACCAGTCGATCCGGAAGTACCGCGCGTACGGGCCGTCGGGGCCGTCCGCGAGCGCCTGCCGGACCCACGGGTGCCCGCGCCCGACGTGGTGGAACACGCCGTCGAGCACCACGCGGACCCCCCGCTCGCGGCACGCGGCGAGCAGCGCGTCGAGGTCGTCCTCGGTGCCGAGCCGCGGGTCGACGCGCAGCAGGTCGACGGTGTCGTACCCGTGCGTCTCGGAGGCGGACACCGGTCCGAGCAGGAGGCCGTTGAGCCCGAGGCCGAGCACGTGGTCGAGCCACGCCTCGACGTGCCGCAGCCGGGGTGCGGCGTCGTGCGCCTCGCGGACCGGGGCTCCGGTGAAGCCCAGGGGGTACACGTGCCAGAACATGCAGGTCTCGGCCCAGGTCACCCCGGCACCGTAGCCCGGGACGGCCGGTCGGCGGCGGGGAGCGCACCAGGCGGCTGCGAGGATGACCCGGTGAGCCACGTCCCGCCCGTGCTGGAACCGCCCGTGCTGCCCGAGGTCCCCGACGTCCGGCTCGTCGCGCTCGACCTGGACGGCTCGCTGCTCGACGACGACAAGCGGATCCACCCGACGTTCTGGCCGCTGCTCGACGAGCTCCTCGCTCGCGGCGTGACGGTCTGCCCGGCGAGCGGGCGGCAGTACGCGACGCTGCGCGCGCAGCTCGGCCGCGACGACCTCGTCTACGTCGCCGAGAACGGCGCCTACGTGGTGCGCGACGGTGCCGAGCTGAGCGCGGACACCCTCGCGCGGGCGGTCGCGCACGACGCGGTCGACGTCGTGCGCGCCGAGGCGGCGGCCGGCCTGGACGTCGGCACGGTGCTGTGCGGCAAGCGCTCCGCGTACGTCGAGCGCACCGATGCGGCGTTCCTCGCGCAGTGCGAGCCGTACTACGCGCTGCTGGAGGTCGTCGACGACCTGCGGGCGGTCGACGACGACGTGCTCAAGGTCGCCGTGTACGACTTCGGACCCGCGGAGCAGGGAGCCGGGCCCGCGCTGTCGGAGCTGCGCCGGGAGGCCCGCGTCGTCGTCTCCGGCGAGCACTGGGTGGACGTCATGAGCCGCACGGTGGACAAGGGCGCGGCGCTGCGGGCCGTGCAGGACGCGCTCGGCGTCACGCGCGAGCAGACGATGGCGTTCGGCGACTACTTCAACGACCTCGGCATGCTCGACGCCGCGGCCTGGTCGTTCGCGATGGACAACGCGCACCCGCAGGTGCGCGCGCACGCGCGGTTCGTCGCACCGTCGAACAACGCCAACGGCGTCGTCCGCACGATCGTCGCCGCGCTCGGCCTGCCCCAGCCGTGACCTGCCGCGTCCGCGTCAGCGGTACTGCGCGACGAGCGGGCACTGGAACGGGTCACGCGCAGCGAGCCCGACGCCGTTGAGGTACCGCACGACGATGCCCCAGGAACGCCCCAGCGTCGTCTCCGTGTAGGGGATGCCGTGCGCGGCGCAGTAGTCGCGCACGATCGGCTGGAGCCGCACGAGGTTGGGGCTCGGCATGCTCGGGAACAGGTGGTGCTCGATCTGGTAGTTGAGCCCGCCCATCGCGAGGTCCGTGAGGCGGCCGCCCCGCACGTTGCGGCTCGCGGCCACCTGACGGCGCAGGAAGTCGATCCGGGCGTCGGGCGGGACGAGCGGCATGCCCTTGTGGTTGGGCGCGAACACCGCCCCCATGTAGAGGCCGAACAGGCCGAGCTGCACGCCGAGGAACGCGACGGCCATGCCGAACGGCAGCAGCCAGAACACGAGCGCGAGGTAGCCGCCGATCCGCAGGGTCACGAACGCGATCTCCCACGGGCGGCGCTTCACCTCACCGCGGCCGAAGATCGTCTTCACGCCCGAGACGTGCAGGTTGACGCCCTCGAGCAGCAGCAACGGGAAGAACAGCCACCCCTGGCGCTGGGTGAGCCAGCCCGTGAGGCCCGTGCGCGGCCGGGTCAGGTCCTGGGTGTGGAAGACGATGACGTCGGTCTCGATGTCGGGGTCGGCACCCACCTGGTTCGGCTTGGCGTGGTGCCGTGAGTGCTTGTGCTGCCACCAGCCGTAGCTCATGCCGGCGTACAGGTTGGCGATGACCAGGCTCGCCCAGTCGTTCCACCGCCCCGACGCGAAGATCTGCCGGTGCGCGGCGTCGTGGCCGAGGAACATGACCTGCCCGAGCAGGAGCGCGAGCAGCGCCGCGACGGCGAGCTGCCACCACGACGGCCCGACGACGACGAACGCGTAGACCGTGCCGCCGAGCAGCGCGGTCAGGACGAGGAACCGCGTCCAGTAGTAGGCGTGCCGGCGGCGCAGGAGCCCGGACTCCTGCACCGCGCGGCTCAGCGCCATGAACTCGCTCGTCTGCCGCGTGCGCGGCGAGGCGGGCCGTGCGGCCGCGGTGGGGACCGCCCCGGACGGCGGCACGGTGGTCATGACCGCTACTCGAACCGGACCGCGGCCGCAGCGGCGGCGACCGCCGCCTCGCGGTCGTGCTCGACGGCGTCGCGCGCAGCCGCGTCGGCGATCCGGCGGCCCCGCTCGGCCGACAGGTCGTGCCCGATGTCGCGCAGCGCGCCGGCGAGGGCGGTGGCCAGGCCGTCGCGCAGCTCGTCGAGCGAGGTGTCACCGATGAGGAGCCGACGGTCGGACACCGTGAGCGTGAGGTCGCCGCTCGCGTGCTCGTGCAGAGAGCGCGCGGTCGCGGGGTCCTCGATGCGTGCCCGCTCCGCCGCACTGACCTGCCGGCAGAAGACGGCGGGCACCGTGTAGCGGGCCGGGGCGGCGGGGGTGCCGAGCTCGACCGGGAGTCCCTGGGTGAGGACGGAGACGAGGTGGAGCTCCTCCGTGGCGTGGGGGGCCGGGCTGTGGGCCGTGCCGATGGTGGTCACGGCTCAGCGCTCGAACCGGGGCTGGGCGGGACGGTTGCCGGTCGGGGGCTGCCAGCGCGGCCGGACCATAGCGGGCTCCGTGCGGTCGGACTTGAGCCGACGACGCAGCTGCGCGATCCGCAGGCCACCGAGCGTCAGGACGACGATGCCGACGCCCAGACCGGCGATGAGCAGGACGAGCGCGAGCGGTGCGGCGCCGCTCATGCCGAGGAAGGCGACCTCGACGGGCGCCGTGTTCTGCAGCATGAAGATCACGAGCATGACCAGCACGAGCACGCCCACGCACGCGCCGACCCAGGCGGCGCTCGTCCGGGTGCGGGCGGGGGTGGTGGCGTTCTGGCGTGGGGTGCCGCTGCTGCGCGGGGCCTCGGCGCGGTGCGCGCGGTCCGGGGCTGCGTCTGGGGGGGTGGGGGTGCTTCGGACGGGCATGATGCCCTCCTCGACCGTGCCGGGTGGCGAGCCGCCGAAGCGAGGACCCTTCGTCCCGGAACTACCCCGAGTCTACGCCCCCGAGGCTCGGGCGGCCGGTCGGCGGGCCCCGGCGGGGCAGGCTGGGCGGGGGCTGGGTGGACGCGGCCCCCACGCGCGTGTCGGACGCCGGTCCTAGCGTGGCGGGCATGGACACGATCACGTACCCCACGCCCGGCGGGCTCGTCGTGAGTCCCGCGTTCAGCCACGTCGCCGTCGTCCCGCCCGGCGCGACCACGATCCTCGTCGGCGGCCAGAACGCCGTCGACGCGGCCGGCACGCTCGTGGGCGGCGACGACGTCGCCGCCCAGGTCACGAAGGTCATGGAGAACGTCGTGGCCGCCCTCGCGGCGGCCGGAGCGGGCGTCGCGGACCTCGTGTCCGTGACCGTCCTGCTCGTCGACGGCGTGGACCTCGCCGCCGCGTACGGCGCGGCCGCCCCCGCGCTCGCCCGCGAGGGAGCACCGCCGCTCGTCACGGCGGCCCGGGTGGCGGGCCTGGGCGTCCCGGGCGCGCTCGTCGAGGTGTCCGCGGTCGCCGCCGTCGTGCGCTGAGGACCGGCGCGCGCGAGGACGTCCGCACCGGGTGCATCCGTCCGGCCCTCCCGGCCGGAAGGAGGGGTGTCAGTCAGCAGCAGCACCCCCACCCAGGAGGTCACCATGCGCGCTCGTCCCCTCGCCGGCACCGCTGCCGGCATGCTCGCCCTCGCCGCCGTCGCCGCCGGCGCCGCACCCGCCTCCGCGGCGGACCCCGCCCAGCTCTCCGTCCTGCACGGCGTCCCGGGGCTCACCGTGGACGTGTGGGTCAACGGCGAGCGCACGCTCGACGACTTCACCCCGGGCACGCTCGCGGGCCCGCTCGAGCTGCCCGCCGGCACGTACAGCGTCGCGATCACGGCCGCCGACGCCGCCGACGCGAGCACCCCGGCGATCGGCCCCGTCGACCTGCCGCTCGAGGCCGGCCGCAACTACACCGCGGCGGCGCACCTCGACGCGTCGGGGAACCCGACCGCGACGCTGTTCACGAACGACACCTCGGCCACGGCCGCCGGCGAGGGCCGCCTCACGGTCCGGCACATCGCCGCCGCCCCAGCCGTGGACGTGCTCGCGGGCGGGACGGCCGTCGTCAGCGGCCTGACCAACCCGAAGGAGGCCGTGCTCGACCTGCCGGCCGGCACGGTCTCGGCGAGCGTCGTCGCCGCGGGCACCACGACGCCCGCGCTCCTCGGCCCGGCCGACGTCCCCGTCGCGGAGGGCACGAACACCATCGTGTACGCGTGGGGCAGCGCCACGGCGTCCCCCGCGACGCTCGCGCTCGCGACGCAGACCGTGACGGGCCTGCACTCGTCGCCGTCCGGGGTGGACGCCGGTGAGCTCGGCCTCGTCTCCGAGCCCGGCACCAACCCGTGGCTGCTCACCGTCGGGGCGCTCGGCCTGGTCGGCGCTCTCGCGCTGGCCGTCGCCCGCGGCCGTGCCGTCGTCCCCGCCTCCGCGCGGGCGACGCGCCCGGACGAGGACCGCTGAACGGGCACGACGTGCTCGGTCCCGTCCGCACCGTGCCCCGGGTCACGACCACCGCAGTGACCCGGGGCACGACCCACAGCCGGGGCGCCTCCTGCAGCGCGGGGCGCCCCGGCGCGGGGGCCCGCCGGCGGCCGTGGCGGACGACCGGCGCGGCCCTCGCCGTGCTGGCCGTCCTGGTCGCCGGGGCGTGCTCGCCCGGCAACGGCGCCGACGCCGCACCCACGGCGTCGTCACGACCCGGCACCCCGGCACCGCGACCGACGCCGAGCACGACCCCGCCCCCCGCGACCGTCCCCGAGGTCCCCGTGCGCGACGCCTCGCTCGCCGCGCTCGAGGCCCCCGACGCACCGCCCGCACCCGTGCGGGTCACCGTCCCGTCGGTCGGCGTGGACCTGCCCGTCGAGCCCGTGGGCGTCGACGCCGACGGCACGATGGCGCTCCCCGCCTCCGCCGACGTCGCGGGCTGGTACCAGTTCGGCCCCGCACCAGCGTCGCCTGCCGGCAGCACCCTCGTCGCGGCGCACGTCGACGCCCGCAGCACCGGCGTCGGCCCGTTCTCCCGGCTGCGCGACGTCGCGGTCGGCGCCCAGGTCGACGTCGTGCAGGCCGACGGCACCACCACGGCGTACCGCGTGCTCGACGTCGTCCGGATCGCGAAGGAGGAGGCTCCCGTGGACACCTGGTTCGACCGGGACGGACCCCGCCGCCTCGTCCTGGTGACCTGCGGCGGTGCGTTCCGGCGCGACGTGGGGCACTATGCCGACAACGTCGTCGTCACCGCCGAACCGATCGGTGGCTGACCGTGCCGGTGCAGGCGGACCTGCGACGGCCGCGGCGGACGGGCAGTGAGGAGCCGATCGTGACCGCACCCGGGCAGCCGCCCGCGGACCCGTCGCGCCGTCCCCCGCCCGCTCCCGCCCAGCCGCCCGTCCCCACGCTGCACCGCGACCGCGACGGCGACGACGTGGACGCCCTCGGCGCCGCGTTCGCGGCGGGTGACGAGCGGGCCGTCGGGGAGGCGTACCGGCGCTGGTCGGCCCTCGTCCACACGGTCGCGCTGCGCTCGCTGGGCAGCTCGACCGACGCCGAGGACGTCACGCAGCAGGTGTTCGTCGAGGCGTGGCGCGGGCGGCACCGGTTCGACCCCACGCGCGCCCGGCTGCCTGCGTGGCTGCTGGGCATCACGCGGCACGCGGTCGCCGACGCGCACGAGCGCCGCGCACGCGACCGGCGGCTCGCCGACGCGGCGGCCCCCGCGGCGATGACGGAGGAGAAGGCCGGCGCGCCGCGCGTCGACGAGCGCGTGGTGGACCGTGTGCTCGTCGCGGACGAGCTGGACCGCCTCGGCGACCCGCAGCGCACGATCCTGCGGCTCGCCTTCTACGACGACCTCACGCACGACCAGATCGCGACGAGACTGGACCTGCCGCTCGGCACGGTGAAGAGCCACGTGCGGCGCAGCCTCGCGCGCCTGCGGACCCGATGGGAGGTGGACGGTGCCGTTCGATGAGACGCACGTGGACGACGACGTGCTCGCCCTCCTCGCCCTCGGGGAGGACGCCGCGACGGACGACGAGCGCCACCACGTCGAGACCTGCGCACGGTGCGCCGACGAGCTGGCCGGCCTGCGCGACGTCGCAGGGCTGGCGCGCGACGCGCGCGACGACGTGCCGCTGGTCGCACCGCCCGCGCACGTGTGGGAGCGGGTGGCGGCCGAGCTCGGGCTCGGGGCGCAGGCAGCGCAGGCCGCGGGCGTGCCGGCCGGGTCCGTGGTCACGGCCGAGCCCCCGCGCGTCACGACGCTGCCGCCGGCGCCGGCTCCGGCGACTCCCCCCTCGTCGGGCGGCGGTGACGCGGGCGGTGACGTCGTGCCGCTCGGGCCGCGCCGCCGCACCCGCGGACCGTGGACCTGGGTGGCCGCCGCGGCGGCGGTCGGTGTGGTCGTCGGCGGCGTCGGCACGTGGGCCGCGACGGGGGACGCCGTGACGACGGACGTCGTCGCGTCGGCGACCCTCGACGCGCTGCCCGGCTGGGACGCGTCGGGGACGGCCACGGTCGAGGTCGACGCGGACGGCACGCGCGTGCTGGTCGTCGACGTCGAGGGGCCGGTCGACGGCGACTCGGGCTTCCGCGAGGTGTGGCTGCTCAAGCCGGACGTCTCCGGTCTGGTGAGCCTCGGGACGCTCGCGGGAGCGTCGGGCCGGTTCGACCTGCCGCCGGGGCTGGACCTGGACGAGTTCTCGGTCGTCGACGTCTCCGAGGAGCCGTTCGACGGCGACCCCGCGCACTCCGGCGACTCGATCGTCCGCGGCCCGCTCAGCGCCTGAGGCGCCCGCGGGGCCCGGGCCGGGTCGGGGCGTTGTGCCTGGCCGGGGCCTGCGACAGGATCCTGCGCATGACCGACCCGCTCGCCGCCCTGCGTTCCGCGATCGACCGGGTCCCGGGGTACCTCGACGCCGCGACGTGCGGCCTGCCTCCCCGCGCGACGGCGGACGCGATGCGCGCGGGGATCGACGCGTGGCAGGCGGGCCGGATCGACATGGCGGCGTACGACGAGGCGGTCGCCCGCTCGCGCGCCGCGTACGCGCGGGTCGTCGGCGTGGACGTGGCCGACGTCGCGGTGGGCGCGCAGGCGTCGAGCCTGGTCGGCCTCGTGGCGGCGGCGGTGCCCGACGGCGGCGAGGTCGTCGTCGTCGAGGGGGACTTCGCGTCGGTCGTGTTCCCGTTCGTCGCGCACGCGGACCGGGGCGTGACCGTCCGCCACGTGCCGCTGGAGGCCCTCGCGTCGCAGGTCCGGCCGGGCACGGCGGTCGTCGCGTTCTCGCTCGTGCAGTCCCGTGACGGGCGCGTCGCGGACGCCGACGCGGTGGTCGCCGCGGCCCGCGCCGCGGGGGCCCTGACGCTGTGCGACGTCACGCAGGCCGCGGGCTGGTACCCGGTCGACGCCGGGCGCTTCGACGTCACCGTCGGGGCTGCCTACAAGTGGCTCGCCGGGCCGCGCGGCGCCGCGTTCCTCACGGCCGGCCCCGCGGCCCGCGAGCGCCTGCGGCCGCTGCACGCCGGGTGGTACGCGGGTGCGGAGGTGTGGCGCTCGATCTACGGCCCGACGATGCGGCTCGCCGACGACGCGCGCCGGTTCGACGTCTCCCCCGCGTGGCTCGTGTGGCTCGGCACGGCCCCCGCGGTCGAGGCGTTCGCCGGGGTCGACCCCCGGCTGGTGCACGACCACGACGTGGCGCTCGCGGACGCGTTCCGCGCGGGTGTCGGCCTGCCGCCCGGCGGCAGCGCGATCGTGTCCCTGCCCGACGACGAGGCCGGGACCCTGCGGGCGGCGCTGACGTCGGCGGGGTGCCGCGTCGCGGGACGGGGCGGCGGGGTGCGGCTCGCGTTCCACGTGTGGAACGACGACGAGGACGTGGAGCGCGCGGCGCGCGCCGTGCGGGAAGCACGGGGCGCGGCAGGGGCGAGGGCGTGAGCGCCGGGGGCGCGACCGCCGACGGGGGCGGGCCGGCGGCGACGCCCGTGGCGGAGGTCCTGGGCGTCGACCCCGCCGCGCGTCCGCGGGACGTCGCCGGGGTGGTGCTGACGCCCGGCGCCAGCGCAGGACGCGACCACCGCACGCTCGTCGCGCTGGAGGCGGCGCTCGCCCCGCTGCCCGTGCTGCGGCTCGACTTCCCCAACCAGTCCCGCGGGAGCCGCGCGCCGGAGCGCCCCGAGGCCGCGGTGCCGCACCTGCGTGAGCACGCGACGGCGTTCGCGGCGGAGCTCGGCACGACGACGGACCGTCTCGTGCTCGGCGGCCGGTCGTTCGGGGGTCGCATGTCGTCGCTGGTCGCCTCCGAGGGGATGCCGCTGGCCGGGCTGGTGCTGCTGTCGTACCCGCTGCACCCTCCGGGCCGGCCCGACGACCTGCGCGTCGCGCACCTGCCGGACGTGACGGTGCCGGTGCTCGCCGTCTCGGGGCTGCGCGACCCGTTCGGTGCCCCGGACGAGCTCCGCACGCACCTCGCGGGCGTCGCCGGGCCGCTCACGCTCGCGTTCGTGCCCGGCGACCACTCGCCGACGGACGACGTCGCCGTCGCCACGGTCGTGCGCGCGTGGCTGCTCGGCGACGCCCCCGGGGACCGCGCCTCCTGACCGGCGCGTCCCGACGCGCGCCTCGACCCGGCGCGTTCCTGAGCCGACCCTGAGAGACCTCCCTCGACACGTCGGGGCACCCCGACCCACGATTCCGGGGTATCCCCGATGTCCCGGTTCGCCCCTTCTGCACGAGTCTCGTCCGTAGGACGAGTCGCAGGGCGGACCGTGCTCCGACCCCGCACCGGTCGTCCCGTCGAGCCCGAGGAACCGTCATGGCCCGTGTTGCCGGGTGGATCACCCACCGCTACGTGAAGTACGTCGTCATCGCGCTGTGGCTCGTCGTCACGGCGCTGCTCGCGCCGCTCGCGGGCAAGCTCACGAGCGCGCAGGAGAACGACGCGGAGAGCTGGCTGCCCCGCGGTGCGGAGTCGACGGAGGTGATCGCGGCGGCCCGGGCGTTCGTGCCGGAGAACGTGGTCCCCGCGGTCGTGGTGTACGAGCGCACGGGCGGGCTGACGCCCGGCGACCTGGAGACGGTCGCCGCGGACGTCGCCGCGTTCGGCGCGCTCGGGACCGTCGCGGGCGAGGTCGTCGGCCCGGTGCCGTCCGCCGACGGCGAGGCGGTGCAGGTCGTCGTCCCGCTCGACGCGGGCTCGGACGGCTGGGACGCGCTCGCCCCGGCCGTCGAGGACCTGCGCGCGACCGCCGAGGAGGGCGCCGACGGGCTCGGGACCTGGGTGACCGGGCCGGCGGGGCAGGCGGCGGACTCGGCCGCGGCGTTCGAGGGCATCGACTCGACGCTGCTGTACGCGGCGGCGGGCGTGGTCGTCGTGATGCTGCTGCTCACCTACCGCAGCCCGGTCCTGTGGCTGCTGCCGGTGGTGTCGGCGGGCGTCGCGCTCACCGTGTCGCAGGCCGTCGTCTACGTGCTGGCCGACCGGCTCGACCTCACCGTGAACGCGCAGAGCGCGGGCATCCTCACGGTCCTCGTGTTCGGGGCCGGGACGGACTACGCGCTGCTGCTCGTCGCCCGCTACCGCGAGGAGCTGCGCAAGCACGGCGACCGGCACGCGGCGATGGCCGTCGCGCTGCACCGCGCGAGCCCCGCGATCGTGGCGTCGGCCGCGACGGTCGCCGCGGGGATGCTCGTGCTGCTGCTCGCGACGATGAGCTCGACCGCCGGGCTCGGGCCCGTCGCCGCCGTCGGCATCGGCGTCGCGCTGCTCGTCATGCTCACGCTCCTGCCGGCGCTGCTCGTCACCGTCGGGCGGTGGGTGTTCTGGCCGCGGGTGCCGCACCTGGGTGACGACGAGCCGACCGCGCACGGGTTCTGGGCGCGGGTCGGCGCGCAGGTCGCCCGGCACCCGCGCCGCACGTGGGTCGCGACGGCCGCCGTGCTCGTCGTGGCCGGCCTGGGGTGGACGCAGCTCGACGCGACCGGCCTGAGCAGCGAGGACTCGTCCCGGACGACGCAGCCGTCCATCGAGGGCGAGAAAGTCCTGGCCGCGCACTTCGACGGCGGCGCGGGCACGCCCGTCGTCGTCGTCGCGGACGCGGACGCGGCGACGGCCGTGCGCGACGCGTTCGCCGCGGTCGAGGGCATCGACGCGGGCACCGTCACCGAGCCCGTGGTGCTCGACGGGACGGCCTACCTCGAGGGCACGCTCGAGGCCGCCCCGGACAGCGCGCAGGCCGAGGCGACGGTCGACCGCGTGCGGGACGCCGTGCACGCGGTGCCGGGGGCGGACGCGCTCGTCGGCGGCGTGACGGCCACGTCGGTGGACGTGCAGCGCGCGTCGGCGGACGACAACGTGCTGCTCATCCCGATCATCCTGCTCGTCGTCCTGCTGGTGCTCGTGCTGCTGCTGCGGGCGCTCGTCGCACCGCTGGTCCTCATGGGCACGGTCGTGCTGAGCTTCGGGGCGGCCGTCGGGATCAGCGCGATCGTGTTCCGGTACGCGTTCGGGTTCGAGGGCGCCGACGCGTCGTTCCCGCTGTACACGTTCGTGTTCCTCGTGGCGCTGGGGATCGACTACAACATCTTCCTCATGACGCGCGTCCGGGAGGAGGCGGTCCGCCAGGGGCACCGGCGCGGCTCGCTCGTCGGGCTCGCGGCGACGGGCGGCGTCATCACGTCGGCGGGGCTCGTGCTCGCCGGCACGTTCGCGGCGCTCGGCACGCTGCCCGTGGTGTCGTTCGCCGAGATCGGCTTCGCGGTCGCGCTCGGGGTGCTGCTGGACACGCTCGTCGTGCGGTCGATCCTCGTCACCGCGCTCAACCTCGACGTCGGCCCGCGCATGTGGTGGCCGAGCGCGCTCGCCCGCCGTCCCGAGCCGACCGAGGCACCTGCGGACAGCACCAGCCCGGAGCCCGTCGCCGCACGCTGACGCAACCCCGCGCGCTCGCCGGGGGTGCGTGATGTCATGGCCACCATGCAGACACGCACCCTCGGTGACGTCCAGGTCGGCGCGATCGGGCTCGGCGGCATGCCGATGTCGATCGAGGGCCGGCCCGACCGGGACCGCTCGATCGCGACGATCCACGCCGCGCTCGACCTCGGCGTCACGCTCGTCGACACCGCCGACGCCTACCACCTGCACGCCGACGAGGTGGGCCACAACGAGGAGCTCATCGCCGAGGCGCTGCGCACGTGGGGCGGCGACTCCTCCGACGTGCTCGTCGCGACCAAGGGCGGGCACCTGCGACCCGGCGACGGCACGTGGACCGTCGACGGCTCGCCCGCGCACCTGCGGGCCGCGGTCGACGACTCGCTGCGCCGCCTGGGCGTCGAGGCGATCGGCCTCTACCAGTTCCACCGGCCCGACCCCTCGGTCCCGTACGCGGACTCCGTCGGCGTGCTGGGCGAGCTGCTCGACGCGGGCAAGATCCGGCTCGCGGGCGTCTCGAACGCGAACCCGGACCAGATCCGCCAGGCCGTGCAGGTCCTCGACGGCCGCCTCGCCTCCGTGCAGAACCAGTACTCCCCCGCATTCCGCTCGTCGCAGCCCGAGCTCGACCTGTGCGCCGAGCTCGGCATCGCGTTCCTGCCGTGGAGCCCGCTCGGCGGCATCGCGCGCGCCGGGGACCTGGGGTCGCGGTTCGGCGCCTTCGAGCGCGTGGCGGCGGGGCACGGCGTGAGCCCGCAGCAGGTCGCGCTCGCGTGGGAGCTCGCGCAGGCCCAGGTCGTCATCCCGATCCCCGGCGCGTCCCGCCCCGAGACCATCACCGACTCGGTCCGCGCGGCGGAGCTGCTGCTCGGCCCGGAGGAGATCGCGCTGCTCGACGCGACGTCCTGACGCAGCCCGCCGCCCGCCCCCCGGGACGGGCGACGGGTCCCTCGGGGTCACCCGTACGGTGGACGGACCGAGCACCACCGGCCGACCCCGAGGAGCCCTCGCATGCTCTCGTCCACGTCCCGTCCGGTCGTCGAGGCCACCCTCCCGGTGGTCGCCGAGCACATCGGGCAGATCGCGCAGCGCTTCTACGAGCACATGTTCGGCGCGCGGCCGGACCTGCTCGACGGGCTGTTCAACCGCGGCAACCAGGCCGAGGGGACGCAGCAGGTCGCGCTCGCGGGGTCGGTCGCGGCGTTCGCGTCGGCTCTCGTGCAGAACCCCGAGCAGCTGCCCGAGCAGCTCCTCGCGCGCGTGGCGCACAAGCACGCGTCGCTCGGCCTGCGCCCCGACCAGTACGCCGTGGTGCACGAGCACCTGTTCTGGGCGATCGGCGACGTGCTCGGCGACGCGGTGACGCCCGAGGTCGCGGCCGCGTGGGACGAGGTCTACTGGCTCATGGCCTACGCGCTCATCCACCTGGAGCGCGGCCTGTACAGCGCCCGCGGCGTGCGGCCCGAGACGGTCTACCGGACCTGGGAGGTCGTCGAGAAGGTCCCCGAGACGGCCGACGTGGTCTCGTTCGTCGTGCGGCGCACGGACCGCCGCTCGGTGCGCACGTCCCTGCCCGGCCAGTACGTGAGCGTCCTGGTGCCGATGCCCGACGGCGTGCGCCAGCCGCGGCAGTACAGCCTGACGCGTGCCGACGACGGCGAGCACCGTGCGTTCGCGGTCAAGCGCGTGCGCGGCGGCGACCGCCCCGACGGCGAGGTGTCGAACCTGCTGTGCGACACCGTCGAGGTCGGCGACACCCTCACGCTCTCGGTCCCGTTCGGCGACGTGGTCCTCGACGAGGGCGGCGCGCCCGTCGTGTTCGTCTCCGCCGGGATCGGCGTCACGCCCATGGCGGGGATGCTGTCGCACCTCGTCGCGGCGGGGTCCGACCTGCAGGTCGTCGTGCTGCATGCGGACGTCGACGAGGACGCGTTCGCGCTGCGCCGCCAGGTCGTCGCCGACGCGGCCTCCCTGGGCGCGCAGGTGCACGTCTGGTACGAGCGCGGCACCGACAGCGCCCTGCCCGTCGCCGGGGTGCACGCCGGGCTGCTCGACGTCGACGCGGTCGACCTGCCCGACGGCGCCGCCTACTACCTGTGCGGTCCGCTGCCGTTCCTCAAGGGCGTGCGCGGCGCGCTGCTCGACCGCGGCGTGCCGGCGCGCGCGATCCAGTACGAGGTGTTCGGCCCGGACCTGTGGCAGGCGGACCTGGCCGCGACGCCGTCGCCGGGGGTCTGACGCCGGCGGTCAGCGGTGGGGTGCCGCGAGCGCCCGCTCGAACGCGTCGAGCAGCGGGGCCGAGAAGAGCACGAAGCGTACGAGCCGGATGCCGCTGGGGTGGGTGTGCCCGTCCTCGTCGGCGGGCTCCGACCCGACGGCCCACGCGCGGACGCTGCGGACGGCGATCTCGGCGACGTCCTCGCCCGCCCACCCGTAGGCGCCCGCGCTGATCGCGGGGAACGCGATGCTCGACGCGCCGACCTCGACCGCACGCTCGAGCGACCGCGTGAAGCACGACGCGAGGTCGGCGCGCTCGCGCTGCCCGCGGTTCCAGTTCGGGCCGACCGTGTGCACGACCCACCGGGCGGGCAGGTCGAACCCGGGTGTGACGACGGCGTCGCCCACGGGGAGCCCGTCGGGGAGCTCGGTCCGGCGCAGGCGCCGGCACGCCTCCAGGAGTCGCGGCCCGGCGGCGGCGTGGATCGCACCGTCGACGCCCCCGCCGCCGAGCAGCGTGGAGTTGGCGGCGTTGACGACGGCGTCGACGTCCTGCGTGGTGATGTCGCCGCGGGCGGCCTCGATCTGCATGCCACCATCCTGGGCCACGCGCGGCGGTCGCCCACCCGCGCTGGGTCGCGCGCCCGCTGCGGGTCTAGCGTGCGGAGCAGGCGGTGGTGCCATGACGACGAGGACGACGCGGACCACCACGAGCGAGCCGGCGTTCTCCCGGGGCGCGCTCGAGGCCCGGCACGCGCTCGGGTGGGCGGTCGGCGTGCTGCTGGTCCTGGCGGTCGGCGCGGTGGCGTGGCGGATGCTGGGCGCGCGCGCGTCGGGGCAGCTCGGGGTCCTCGCGGTCGCGGCGCTGTGCGCGGGCGGGCTGCTGCTGATCGCGGTCGGGTGCGGGACGGTCACGTCGGAGTACGTGCGGGTGACCACGACGGAGACCACCGAGACCGACGTGCCGGCGGAGGTCCCCCGCGCCGGCGCGCCGGCGGCGGCCGCCCAGGCGCTCGTGCCGCAGCTCGCGACCGGCATGGCCCGGCTCTCCCCCGCCCGGTCGCTCGTGCTGGCCGGCGTGACGCTGCTGCTCGTCGCGGGGGCCGGTGCCGGTCTCGGGTACACGCTCGACCAGGTGGCCGGCACGGGCCGCTCGACCCCGTCCCCGGCACCGTCGGGCGTGCCGTCGACGCCCGCTCCGCCGTCCGCACCGGGCGGGGACGCGTCGCCCGATACCGGACCCACGCCGTGAGGCGGCAGCCCGACCTGGCGCAATACCTACCGCTCGGTTAGTTTTCGTCGGCTCTGTGCAATCCTGGGGCCATGGCGACCCAGGTCAACGACGCCCGCACCGGCTACGCCAAGGGCCGGGCCACCCGCGAGGAGATCCTGGACGCCGCCATGCGGCTGTTCGGCGAGGTGGGCTACACCTCCGCGTCGCTGCGCGAGGTCGCCTCCCGCGTGGGCATCACGCACCCCGGTCTGCTGCACCACTTCCGCAACAAGGTCGCCCTGCTCGAGGCGGTGCTCGAGCGCCGGGACGAGATCGACGAGGCCGCCGTCCGCGCCGACCTCGACCGCGGCGTCGACTACTTCGACGCGCTCGTCCTGCTCGTCGAGCGGAACGCGCAGCGCCCCGCCATCGTGGAGCTGTTCGCGACCCTGTCCGCCGAGGCCACCTCCCCCGCGCACCCTGCCCACGCCTACTTCCAGCGCCGGTACGCCGCCGTGATCGCCAACGCGACCGCCGAGCTCGAGCGGCACCGCGCCACCGGACGGCTGCGGCCCGGCGTCGACCCCGCGACGGGCGCACGGCTCATCACCGCGATCATGGACGGCCTGCAGGTCCAGTGGCTCCTCGAGGCCGACCAGCCCGACCGCCGCGTCGACATGGCCGCCGCGCTGCGGGTCGCCTACGACGCGTTCTTCGCCCCCGTGTGACCCGGCGGGAGCGCTCCCGCACGCGCATCCGGGGTACGACGGCCGTGCGTCGCCGCTCCGGACGCCGCACGGGTCGCACCGGCCCGCCGGCCACACGGGTCGGCACCGGGCGGCCCGGCACACGAGTCGCACCGCGCTCCCGGACGCACGACCGCCCGGCACCCCTGCGGACGGGTGCCGGGCGGTCGACCGGGATCAGGCGCGGGCCTTCTCCACGAGCGCGTCGAGGTCCTCCACGGTCAGCGGCGCGAGCCCGAAGCTCGCGAACACGCGCGCGGGAGTCTGCGCGAGCATCGCGGCCGTGGCCTCGTCCAGCTGCGGCACGTCGTCGCCCCCGAGGACCTCCGACAGGAGCGGCCCACCGACGGGGTGGGCCAGCCACTCCTCGATCGTCGACCACGCGGTCAACTCGCCCCACAGGGGCTCCCCGACGACCTCGACGGTGGCCGTGCCGCGCACGTCGCGCGACGACGCACCGACCTCGACCACGAACGTCCCGCCCTCGACGGCCCACCGACGCAGGCCGGGGTGCCAGTACGCGAGGTCGCGAGCGGTGAGCGTGAACGCCACGGTCCGCTGCTCGCCGGGCTCCAGCGCGACCTTGGCGAACGCCTTGAGCTCGTGCGCGGGGCGCAGCACCGACGCCTCGGGGTCGCGGACGTAGACCTGCACGACCTCCGCACCGGGACGCCCGCCGGTGTTGGCCACGGTCGCGCGGACGTCGACGCGCACGTCGGCACCCTCGCCCGTCACCTCGGCCGTGACGTCGCCGTACCGGAACGTCGTGTACGTCAGCCCGTGGCCGAAGGGGTACGCGACGTCGACGCCGCGCGTGTCGTACCAGCGGTACCCGACGAGCACGCCCTCGCCGTAGCGGACGTGGCCCGCCTCGCCCGGGAAGCTCCCGAACGCGGGGGTGTCCTCCAGCCGGTGCGGGACGGTCTCCGCGAGCCGGCCCGACGGTGCGACCGAGCCGAGCAGCAGGTCCGCGACGGCCGCGCCGCCCGCCTGCCCGCCCAGCCACGTCTCCAGCACCGCCGCCGCACGGTCGCGCCACGGCAGCGACACGGCCGAGCCGTTCGCCAGCACGACGACGACGCGCGGGTTGACGTCGGCGACCGCGTCGAGCAGCGCCACCTGGTTGTCGGGCAGGCCGAGGCGGGGGCGGTCGTAGCCCTCGGACTCGTCCGGCCCGGGCAGGCCGAGGAAGACGACGACCGTGCCCGCCGCGCGGGCCGCCTCCACCGCGGCCGCGCGCAGCGCGTCGTCGTCCCCCGTCGGCCCGCCCGAGATCGTGAAGCCGGGCTCGAACGGCACGTCGAGACCCGTCGCGGACCGCAGCGCGCCGAGCGCGTCGTCGAGCCGCGTGGGGTTGACCTGCGACGAGCCGGCACCCTGGTAGCGCGGGGTGCGGGCGAACTCGCCGACGACGAGCAGGCCCTCGGCCCCGGCGAGCGGCAGCAGCGGCGCACCGTCGACGGCGTCGTTCTTGAGCAGCACGGCACCGGCCGCCGCGGCCTCGCGGGCGAGGGCGTGGTGCGCGTCGACGTCGAACGCGTCGGCGCCCGTCACGGCCGGCAGCGCGCGCCGGACGAGGTGCAGGACCCGGCGCACGGCGGCGTCGAGGACGGCCTCGTCGAGACGTCCGGCGCGCACCGCGTCGACGACCTCCTGGTCGGGGCGCGGGCCGGCGGCGGGCATCTGCAGGTCGAGACCCGCGGCCAGCGACGCGACGCGGTCGTGCACCGCACCCCAGTCGCTGACGACGAGGCCCTCGAAGCCCCACTCGTCGCGCAGCACCTCGGTGAGCAGCCAGTGGTGCTCGGACGCGTAGGTGCCGTTGATCTTGTTGTACGCGCACATGACGGTCCACGGCTGGGCCTTCGTCACGACCCGCTCGAACGCCGGCAGGTAGATCTCGCGCAGCGTGCGCTCGTCGACGTCGGCGGACACGCGCATGCGGTCCGTCTCCTGGTTGTTGGCCGCGAAGTGCTTGAGCGACGTGCCGACGCCCTGGCTCTGGATGCCGGCGACGAGCGCGGCACCGAGGTCGCCGGCGACGACCGGGTCCTCGGACACGTACTCGAAGTTGCGGCCGCACAGCGGGGTGCGCTTGATGTTGACGCCCGGGCCGAGCAGCACGGCGACGTCGTTGGCGCGCGTCTCGCGGCCGAGCGCCTCGCCGACGCGGCGGACCAGGTCGACGTCCCACGTCGAGCCGAGCGCGGCGGCGGTCGGGAAGCACGTCGCGGGGACGGAGCTGCCGAGACCGAGGTGGTCGGCGTCCTGCGCCTGCTTGCGCAGGCCGTGGGGCCCGTCGGTGACCATGACGGGCGGCACGTCGAGGCGTTCGACGCCCGTGGTGTGCCAGAAGTCGGAGCCCGACGTGAGCGACGCCTTCTCCTCCAGCGACAGCGCGGACAGGACGCGTTCGACGTCGAACGGCGCGTGCGGCATGGCACCTCCTCGTGCGTGCGGATCACCCTTCGCGAAAAACCTACCATGCGGTAGGGATCCGGCCGCGCCGCGCGGCCACCGACCGCGGGCCGACGGGCACGACGAAGGCCCCTCGGTCGCTTACACCGAGGGGCCTGCGTGGAGGGTACCGATGCGGACGCCCGGACGGGTGAACGCCGCGCGGCCTGTCCACAAATTCTGTCCACAGGGGTGTGCACGGAGCGCGTCGTGCCTGCACATCCTGTGGACGAACCTGTGCGCGGACCGGTGGACGAAAGTCGGTCCGCACAGACCCTTGCGACCCGCCGACGGGCAGGACTAGAACTTCACCAACGAGCTCGACAGCATCGGAACCGCAGGTGAGAGGCCCTTTCGAGGGCGAACAACCTGCGCCCGGAGCTGACGGGCGCGGGCCGACCGGAGAACGGGCAGCCATCTCGACGAGGCATCTCGCCGACCTGTGGACGACGACGCAGGGGCCGCAACGGACCGGAAGGTCAGGACGCAGTCCTCCCCGTCCCCGGTGGAGCCGACGGCGCCGGATCCCTCCCGAGGGCGCCGGACCGCAGGACACTCCGGGCGGCGAGGCGGAGCCGCACCGTCGCAGCGGGGTCCCCGCCGGTCCTCCGGCGGACCGGGACCTGCGGTCCACCGGGAAGGCCCCTCGGACGCTTACTCCGAGGGGCCTTCTCCGTGCTCGGACCTCCTCGGGACCGACCCCCTCGCAGCGCGCAGCCGGCACGGCGCGCAGTCGGCACGGCGGGCAGCCGGCACGGCGGGCGTGTCAGGCGGGAGCCGACTCCAGGACGATCGTCACCGGGCCGTCGTTCACGAGCTCGACCGCCATGTCCGCACCGAACACCCCGGTGGCGACCTCGAGCCCCCGGTCCCGCAGCGCCGCGACGACCGCGTCCACGAGCGGCTCCGCGACCGGGCCCGGCGCCGCGGCGTTCCACGTCGGCCGCCGTCCCTTGCGGGTGTCGGCGTAGAGCGTGAACTGGCTGACGACCAGCACGGGCGCCCCGACGTCGACGGCGCTGCGCTCGTCGCGCAGGATCCGCAGCTCCGCGATCTTGCGGGACACGAGCTCGACCTGCGCGGGCCCGTCGCCGGGCGTCACGCCCACCAGCGCCACGAGCCCGGGACGGTCGATCGCGCCCACCACGACGCCGTCGACGGTCACCGACGCGCGCGTCACGCGCTGCACGACGGCCCTCACGCGGCACCCGCCCGCGGCCGGGAGGCCGCCACGACGCCCCTCATGCCGCCTGCGCCCACGGCCCGAAGGCCGGCACGACCGCCCCCACGGGCTCGCCGTGCCCCAGCACGGGCGTGACGCCGAGAGGACGCACCACGTCGGCGTCGGCACCCGCGACCGCGAGCGCCGCCGCGAGCACCGCCGCCCGTGGGCGCGCCGACCCGTCGAGCACCTTGAGGGCCACGGCCGACCCGTCGGGCAGCGCGGCACCGTAGACCCCGTCGGCGCCGTCCTTGGCCACGAGCCCCGTCACGCCCGCACCGAACGCCGTCGCGTCGCGCCCCGTTCCGGCCACGTGCCACGGGTGCGAGCGCATCGCGGCGCCGACCCGGGCGGCCGGGCCGTCGGTGGCCGCAGCCACGTGCGCGAACGCGCGCGCGAGCCCGACGAGCGTCGTCGAGAAGAGCGGCGCCCCGCACCCGTCGACGGTCGTGTGCGCCACGTCGACACCCGTCAGCTCGGCGACGGTGTCACGCACGGCACGCTGCAGCGGGTGCGCCGGGTCGAGGTAGTCGTCGGTCGACCAGCCGCGCGCCGCGCACGTCGCGAGCATCCCCGCGTGCTTGCCGGAGCAGTTCTGCGTGAGCGACGCGCGCTCGCGCCCCTCGGCGCGCCAGCGCCACGCGGCGTCGGGGTCGAGCGGCCAGTCGGGCGTGTTGCGCAGGTCCGCCTCGCTGAGGCCCGCGCCGGTCAGGAGGCGGCGCACGACGTCGAGGTGCGCGTCCTCGCCGTTGTGGCTCGCGCACACGAGCGCCAGCCGCTCCCCGTCGACGTCGAGACCTGCGCGCAGCATCGCGACCGCCTGCACGGGCTTGAGGGAGGACCGGGCCCACACGGTGACGTCGGGGTCGCCGAGCGCGTGCCGCACCGAGCCGTCGGGCGCGAGCACGACGACGTGACCGAGGTGCACCGACTCGACGAGCGCGCCCCGCACGACGCGCGCCAGCGGCACCGCACCGGTCGCGACGTCGGGCGTCACCAGCCGCCCGGCGACGACGGGCCGCGGGGGCCGCGCCGGCGCGAGTAGGGCGCCACGGCCGGGCGCACGTCGACGAGGTAGACGATCGCGCCGACCGCCGCGAGCAGCCCGAGGAAGGACAGGAAGCCGAGCCCGAGGGGCGGCGGGATCGCCATGAACGCGACCGCCGTGCCCACGCCGAGGATCGCGCCCCAGAAGTTCTTGGTCCGCTTGCCCGCGGACGGGAACGCGGCCGCCGGGCGGCGCAGCAGGTCGACCAGCGCCCAGACGCTCAGCGCGAAGATGGCGAGGTAGAAGGCGAGGAACAGGTAGACCTGCAGGGTGGCGACCACGGGTCGAGCCTACGAGAGGTCCCGCGTCGAGGGCGGTCAGATCTCAGGCAGGACGGCCCGCGCGTCGCGCGGCGTGACACCCGCGGTCTCCAGCAGGTCGACGACGAGCGACCGGTGCAGCAGCACGAGGCTCTGCACCTGCCAGTCGTCGACGGCGAGCGCGAACGGGTCGAGCGAGCCCGCCACCGCGAGAAGCTGCTCGCGCGCACGCTCGGGGTCGTGGCCGGTGCCGACCGCCGCGGCGAGCTCGTCGACGGCCGCCGCGGTCGCCTCGACCTGGACGCCGAGGCCGGTCGCGTCGTGCAGCACGTCCGCCTGGACCACCGCGAGCGCACGACGGGCGAGGACCCGCGCGTTGCGCATCGCACGGTCGGCGAGGACCGCCGAGCCCACGAGCGCCGCGAGCTCGTCGGCGAACCGGCGGGCGGCCGGGGAGACGCGGGCGAGGTCGCGCGCGCTCGCGGACTGCTCGGACCACTCGTCGAGGGCCGGCTGCGAGGCGCGGCCCCGCACGAGCGCGTCCTCGACCGCCCCGACGGACCGGTCCGTCAGGCCGCGCGCGAGCCCGTGCAGGACGCCCGCGAGCTCGTCGAGCGCCGCCTGGCCGAGCGCGCGCGGGTGCCGTCGGGGGTCGCTCGGGGTCAGCAGCGCCACGGCGAGGGCGACCGCACCGCCGAGCGCCGCGTCGACCCAGCGCCCGAACGGTCCACCCGCGGCGGCGGGGAGGCTGACGATGACGATCGCCTGCACGCCGGCCTGCGTCGTGAGCATGCCGCCGCGGTCGAGGAAGCGGGCGAGCACCGCCGACACGAACAGCACGAGCCCGACCTGCAGCGCGCCCTGCCCGATGACGACGGCGACGACCTCGCCGAGGGCCACGCCGATCGCGACGCCGACCGCGAGCTCGGCGACGCGCCGCACCGAGCGGTCCATCGTGAAGCCGAGCGCGATCCAGGCGCTGACCGGCGCGAAGAACGGGTACGGGTGACCGAACCAGAAGTGCGCGATCGCGAACGCCACGGCTCCCGCGACCGCCGCCTGCAGGATCGGGAACCACCCGGCGGCGACCCGCGCCCGTCCTTGCCGCACGCGCGCCCGCACGAGGAGCGGCAGGTCCCGGCGGCTCGGCCGGCGACCTGCGTCCGCCTCCGCGGCGGCACTCACGTCGCGCTCATCGGGCGCTCACGTCGAGCGCCCGGCGCGCGCTCACAGGCTGACGTGGTGGCCGAGCCCGCGGCTCACCGGACCGCGCGCGGCCGGCCGGTCGACCGAGACGCCCTCGCCCGGCACGACCTCCTCCTGCCCGGCTGCGACGACACCGCCCTCGCAGTCGACGACCAGCGGCGCGTCGACCGGGACGGACCTCTTGACCACGGCCAGCGCGACGGGACCCAGCTCGTGGTGCCGCGCGACCGTCGTCACGTGGCCCACGGCACGGCCCGGCTCGGGCGACCCGGCGTCGCCCACGACGTCGTGCACCGCGGCACCCGCCTCGGGCAGCAGGTGTCCGGACCCGTCGAGGTGCAGCAGCACGACCCGTCGCGGCGGGCGGCCCAGGTTGTGCACGCGCGCGACCGTCTCCTGGCCGCGGTAGCAGCCCTTGTGCAGGTGCACGGCGGTGCGCAGCCAGTCGAGCTCGTGCGGGATGGTGCGGTGGTCGACCTCGCGTGCGGCGCGCGGGCGCAGCGCCTCGACGCGGACCGCCTCGGCGGCCCACGTGCCGACGAGCGGCCAGCCGGCCGCCTCGCGGGCACGCACCTCGTCGACGAGCCGGTCCCGCGGGACCAGCACGAGCCGCCACGCGCGGTCGGCACCGGGGTGCTCGTCGTCGGGGGCGCCGTACCGGGTGCCGCCCGGCGCGGTGGCCGGCCAGGGGTCCCGCCAGGTGACGGGCTCGTCCGGCGTGCCCTCCGCGTCGACGGGCTCGCCGATCGCCGCCCACTCGTCGGTCGCGTCCGTGATCTCCACGCGCAGCATGAACTTCATGCGGTCGAGCCACGCGGCGAGCGCCACGGGCGTCTCCGTGAGCAGCCACGTCGCCTCGCCGTCGTCGACGACCCCGGCCGCGTGCTCGACGTGCCCCTGCGGCGACAGCACGAGCAGCTCGGTGGACGTGCGCGGCGGCAGCGTCGCGAGGTCCTGCGACGTGATCGAGTGCAACCACGTCAGCCGGTCCGGGCCGGCGACGCGCACGACGCCGAGCTGCGACTGGTCGACGACCGCTCCGCCGCGGGTCAGCGCGCGCTGCTCGGCGGTCGGGTCGCCGTAGTGCCACGCGACCCCGGCGTCGGGACCGGAGCCGGCGACGGCACCGCGCCGCTGCAGCAGCGGGCTCGTGTGCCGCACGGGCTCGCCGTGCGGGGTCGGCGCCGTGGCGTCCGGAGCGGGGTCCTGCGGTGCCGGCACGGTCTCAGCCCTCGCTCGACGCGTCGTCGGCGCCCTCGGCCGGCGCGTCCGTGACGTCGTCGGCGGGGCCCTGCGGCGCGTCGTCGGCGCGGACCAGGCGGGCGGAGGCGTACGACTGCATCGGCTGGCCGAACGCCGCCATGTCGTGCGCCCACATGAGGTCGCCCTGCACGAGGCCGTAGAGCCGCTTGCCCGAGCTGACGTCGGCGCCCGACGCGGTGTGCGCGATCAGGTCGCTCGCGAGGTCGATGCGGCCCTTGCCGACGACTCCCAGGTACACCGCGACGTGTCCCGACGGGTCGGCGAGGAACAGCTCGACGGGGTGCTGGTCCGCGTCGATGCCCTCGGGCCGCTCCGGGGGAACGCGCCAGTAGCCGGACTCCGTGGACCACACCGGGCCGGGCGCGTCGGCGGCGCCCCCGTCGTCGAGCGCCGCGGCGTCGTCCGGGGCGACGACGAGCCGGATCGTCGACGTGTAGGACAGGTAGGGACCGCCGTCGTGGTCGAAGACGACCTCCTGCGTGAAGGCGGTCTCCTCGATCCCCGGGTAGCCCACGACCCCCTCGCCGCGCCAGCGGCCGACGAGCCACGCGAGCGGGTACACCTCGGGTGCCAGCCCTTCGGGCAGGACGAACGCCATCTCAGACCTCTCGACGGATCAGCGCTGGCCCTTGAAGAGCTTCCAGACGACGAGCCCGGCGACCCACGCGATCGCCAGGGTCGCCGCGACGAGCAGGCCGATGAAGACTCCCTCGAGCGCAGTCATGCACCGAATCCTAACGACGCCGCACCCCTACGCTGTTCCGGTGAGCAACGGCATCCGCCCCCTCGTGATCAAGACCACCTCGGGCCTGGACCGGCCGGAGGCCGCGAACCAGGCGTTCACGGTCGCCGCGGCGGCCGTCGCCGCCGGGGCCGTGGTGAGCCTGTGGCTCACGGGCGAGTCCGCGTGGTTCGGCCTTCCCGGGCGTGCCGCCGAGCTGGACCTCCCGCACGCGACCCCGTTGTCCGACCTCCTCGACGTCGTCCTCGAGGGCGGCACGGTGACCGTCTGCACCCAGTGCGCGGTCCGCCGGGGCATCGGGCCGGACGACCTCCTGCCCGGGGTCCGCATCGCGGGCGCGGCAGTCTTCGTCGAGGAGACCCTGCGCCCCACGGCCCAGGCCCTCGTCTACTGACCCCTCTCCCGCCCCTGCCGCCTCCCCACCACGGCGCCGAGCTCGTCAGCTCCGGTCGAGTTCGTCAGCTGCAACTGACGACCTCGTCCGGGAGTGACGAGCTCGACGTGGGCCGTGGGGGACGGGGAGCGGGCGGACGGGTGGGTCAGGGGCGGGTGCGCAGGCGCAGGGCGAGCAGGTAGAGCTCGCAGCCGAGGCACAGGCCGAACGCCGCGTTGAGGAACGCCGCGACGAGGGCGACCGCGGCGGCGACCGGGACGGCCGCCGCGACACCGAGCGCACCCAGCAGCACGCCGACGCCCGTCACCAGCAGGCCGACGAGCTGCGCGAACCGCGGCGGACGGGGGTCCTCCCGCTCCCGCACCGGCCCGAGCCGCGGCGCGACGACCCGGCGGAACAGCCCGGCCTGCCACGTCCCGGGCACGCCGCGCGCGACGCCGAGCGCGAAGCTCGCGGCGACGACGGCGAGCAGCGCCAGCGCGACACCCGGCAGGTCGCCGAGCAGCAGGACGGCGACGAGAAGCACGGCGCTCACGCCGGCCCCGAACCGCGGGCCGCGGACGTCGATCCCGCCGTCTCCGGGTGCGGGGACCGGGTCAGGCGTGGTCTGCCGGGTCGTGGGGGTCGGGGCGGTGACGTTGTTCATGGCAGGTCCTCTCAGGACGGGCCTCGGTGCGGGGCCGCGATCCGGTGCACGGGGAGATCCGGACCGCCCACGGACGCACGGGCGACCCGGCGGAGCGGGCGCGGGGCCGGGGTCGCAGGCGCGTCGGGCGGTCGGCCGGACGGGCCGCGCGCCGACGGGCCGTCAGCGCGGGGCGACCCCGTCGCGACAGGAGTCGAGCGCGGCCAGCGCCTGGCGGCGGTCCGTCGCACCGGACATCCGGCCGACGACCGCTCCGCTCGCGTCGAGGAGCAGGACGGTGGGCGTGCGCATCACGTGGAAGCGTCGCACGAGGTCGAGGTGCTCGGCGACGTCGAGGTCGACGTGCGAGACGCCGTCGTGCTCGGCCGCGACCGCCGCGAGCACGGCACGGGTCCGCCGGCAGGGGGTGCACACCTCGGAGGAGAGCTGCAGGAACGTGGCGCGCGCACCGAGCGGCCCACCGAGCTCGTGCGCGCCCACCCGGTCGTCCCGCGCGTCCGCGTCGGAGGCGCCCCCCGGGCCGGTCGACGCCTCGGCCGCCGCCAGCACGGCGGGAGCGACGGCTGTGAACCGACCCTCGCGCGACCGCCACACCAGCCCTACGACGACGGCGACGGCGAGCACGCCGAGGACGAGCGCGACGCGGTCCACGTCAGCCGACCAGGACGCGGCCGACGACGTAGACGAGCAGGCCCGTGACGGTGACCGGCAGGGCGGCGAGGGCGAGCGACGGGAGCCTGCGCTCGAGCGCGGCCATGCGGTCGAACAGCGCGTGCAGGGCCGAGACGAGCACGCCCACGGCGACACCGAGGAGCCCGCCGGCGACGGGGTCGAGCGGGTCGAGCAGGAGCCCGACGAGCGCACCGGCGGCGGCGGACGACAGGGTCGTGACGACCACGCCGAGCCACGCGGGCAGGTGCACGGCGACCACGACCGAGCCGACCGCGAGCGCGAGCGCGCCGGTGACCACGAGCGCCTCGCCGCCGGTGCCGCGCGAGGTGGCGACCCACCCGGTCGACGCGACCGCGACGAGCGTCCCGGCGACCGTGCCGGACACCGACTCGACGAGCCGCACCCGCCCGTCGCGGCGCAGCAGCTCGTTGACGAACGCGAGCACGACGGCGCCCGCGAACACGACCGGCAGGCCCTGCAGGTAGGGCTGCGTCTCGGCGAACGTGACGACCGCGACGGACCCGACGCCGCCGAGGGCGACGACGGCCGACGACCCCGGCCCGAACGGCAGCCCCGCGAGCGCGGGCCAGCCCGCGGCGAGGACCAGCACGAGCGCGGCGCACACCGCGGCGAGCGGGAGCGGGCCGAGGAACCCGGCGACCGCGACGACAGCGGCGAGGACGGCCGTGAGGACCGCGCGTGTGGCGAGCTGCATGCGGCCGCTACCGCCCCGTCGTCCGGGACGTCGCGACGCAGGCCGGCGACGCCGTCAGGGGCGTCGTGGGCAGCGTCGACGGGCACGTCGGCGAGGGCTCGGGGCGGATCGGCACGGCATGGATTGTCGCAGACGACCGCCGTCCACCCGGTCGTCTCCGGGCACGGGCCGCCCGGCGGGCGCGGTACGGTGTGCAGCACTCGCACGCGGGGAGGAGGTTCCACGTGGCAGATCTGCTGCTGCTCACTCCCGCGTCCGGGGGCTCCGCACAGGTGCTCCCGGCGCTCGGTCTGTTGTCGCACCGGGTCCGGGTGCTCCCCGTCGAACCGTCGGCCCTGGTGGACGCCCCGGACGCGGACATCGTCGTGCTCGACGCCCGCCGTGACCTGGTGACGGCTCGCACGACCTGCCGCCTGCTGCGCGCGACGGGCCTGACGGTGCCGCTCGTGCTCGTGCTGACCGAGGGCGGCCTGACGGTCGTCACGGCGGAGTGGGGCGCGGACGACATCATCCTGGAGTCCGCGAACCCGGCCGAGGTCGAGACGCGCTTCCGGCTCGTGATGGAGCGGGCCGCGACGGCCGGCTACGACGACGCCCCGCAGGAGATCTCGTCGGGTGAGCTGACGATCGACGCGGGCGGCTACACGGCCCGCCTGCGGGGTCGGCCGCTCGACCTCACGTACAAGGAGTTCGAGCTCCTCAAGTACCTCGTGCAGCACCCGGGCCGCGTGTTCACGCGCGCGCAGCTGCTGCAGGAGGTGTGGGGCTACGACTACTACGGGGGCACGCGCACGGTGGACGTCCACGTCCGGCGCCTGCGCGCGAAGCTGGGCCCGGAGCACGAGCAGCTCATCGGCACGGTGCGCAACGTCGGCTACCGCTTCGACCCGCCGAAGGACCGCCGCGCTGCGGCGGAGGACCGCTCGGACGTGACGACGGCCGCCGACGCCTGACCGGCGCGCCGGCGAGCAGGTCGCCGGTACCCTGGGCCGCGGTGCGCCGGGAAGTCTGGTCGGCAGTCCCGTCGCCGACCCCGGAGGTCCCCGTGGCCCGCACCGCTCCCCGCCTCTTCGCCGCGCTCACGCCCGGCGGCGAGCGCAACCTGCTCGACACGCTCCGCGAGGAGCGCACCGGGGGGCTCCTGCTCCTGGCCGGCACGGCGGTGGCGCTCGTGTGGGCGAACCTCGCACCCGCGTCGTACACAGCGCTGTCGTCCACGGTCGTGGGTCCGGCGGCGCTGCACCTCGACCTGACCCTCGCGCAGTGGGCGACCGACGGGCTCCTGGCCGTGTTCTTCTTCGTCGTCGGTCTCGAGCTCAAGCGCGAGGTCGTCGCGGGCGAGCTGCGCGACCCCCGCACGGCGGTGGTGCCGATCGTCGCCGCGGTGGGCGGGATGCTCGTGCCGGCGGCGCTGTACCTCGCGGTGAACCTGTCGGCGCCGGACGGCGTGCCGAAGGGATGGGCGGTCCCCACGGCGACGGACATCGCGTTCGCGGTCGCGGTCCTCGCGGTCGTCGGACGCTCGCTGCCGAACGCGCTGCGGGCGTTCCTGCTGACGCTCGCGGTGGTCGACGACCTGCTGGCGATCGTCGTCATCGGGGTCGTCTACACCGACCACGTGGCGCTCGTGTGGCTCGGCGCGGCGCTGCTCACGGTGGCCGTGTTCGCGGTGGCCGTGGCCCGCGGGGTGACGACGGGATGGGTGCTCGTGCCGTTGGCGGTCGTCGCGTGGGCGCTCATGCACGCGTCGGGCGTGCACGCGACGATCGCGGGCGTGCTGCTCGGGGTGGTCGTGCCCGCGACGCCGCGGGCCACGCAGCGCGCCCTGCGGCTCCCGGCACCGCCCGAGGAGTCGCTCGCCGAGCGGTGGGAGCACCGGTGGCGCCCTGTGTCGGCCGGTTTCGCGGTCCCGGTGTTCGCACTCTTCGCGGCGGGGGTCACGTTCAGCGCCGCGACGCTCACGGGAGCGGTCGGCGACCCGGTGGCGCAGGGGGTCGCGCTCGGGCTGGTCGTGGGCAAGCCGCTCGGCATCCTGGGGGCGACGTGGCTCGTGGCGCGGTTCACGCGCGCGGAGCTCGCCCCGGGGCTGGGCTGGGCCGACGTGCTGTCCGTGGGGCTCGTCGCCGGCATCGGCTTCACGGTGTCGCTCCTGGTCGGTGAGCTCGCGTTCGGTGCCGGGAGCGCGCACGACGAGCACGTCGTCGTCGCGGTGCTGGTCGCGTCCGTGACCGCCGCGCTGGCCGGCGGCGGGGCGCTGTGGCTGCGGGACCGGCACCACGCGACCACCTCGGAACCGCCGCGTACCCGGTAGGTTCGGCTGCGATGACCACCGTCGACTCCGCCACGCTCCTCGTCGAGGGCCCGTGGCGGCACCGGTTCGTCGCCGCGAACGGCGCCCGGTTCCACGTGACCGTGTCGGGTCCTGACGACCGCGACACGCCCCTCGTCGTGCTCCTGCACGGCGTGCCGCAGTTCTGGTGGGCGTGGCGGCACCAGATCCCGGTGCTGGCGGACGCGGGGTACCAGGTCGCCGCGATGGACGTGCGCGGGACGGGGTCGTCGGACAAGCCGCCGCAGGGGTACGACGTGCCGACGCTCGCCGCGGACGTCGCGGGCGTGGTGCGCTCGCTCGGTGCGTCGCGCGCCGTCGTGATCGGCAACGGCACGGGTGGCGAGATCGCGTGGGCGATGGCCGCGCTGCAGCCCGACGTGACGCGCGCGGTCGCCGTGCTCGCGGCCCCGCACCCGCTCGACCTGCACCGCCACCCCCGCACGTCGCTGCGGGCGAGGGCCGTCCGGCGCCTCGCGTTCGCGCAGCTGCCGTCGTTCCCGGAGCGCGCGCTCCAGCAGGGCGACCTCGTCCGGACGCTGCTGACCGAGTGGGGCGGCGCACCGGGCTGGCTCGACGCGCCGACGGAGCACCGCTACCGCGAGGCGGCCCGCGTGCCGTTCGCCGCGCACAGCCAGATGGAGCAGCTGCGGTGGCTCGTGCGGTCGGTGCCGCGCACCGACGGCCGGCGGTACCTGGCCGCGCTGGGTCGTACCCGCCCTCTGCCCGTGCTCCAGGTCCACGGGGGCCGCGACGGCCTGCGCCCGTCCGCGCACGCCGCGCTGTCCCCCTCGACCGCCGCGCTCGTCGGCCGCGACTACCGGTACGAGCTGGTCCGCACCGCCGGGCACTGGCTGCCCGAGGAGGCGCCGGCCGTCGTCAACGACCTGCTGCTCGACTGGCTGCGCGAGGTCGCGCCCGCCTGACGCGGCCCGCGCCGCGCCCGGACCCGGCCCGCCCCGCGAGCGGCCGCACGGCTCAGCCCTTGAGCGTCTCCGTCGCCCGCACCGGGTCGTTCTCGCCGATCCCCGCCGACGGGCACCACGCCGCGACGGGGCACGCGCCGCACGCCGGACGCCGGGCGAAGCACGTGCGCCGCCCGTGGAAGATCAGCCGGTGGCACGCCATGGTCCAGTCCTTGCGCGGCAGCAGCTCCCCGAGCTCGCGCTCGACGACCAGCGGGTCCTCGCTGGTCGTGTACCCGAGCCGCAGGGACAGGCGCAGCACGTGGGTGTCCGTCGTGATGCCGGGGATGCCGAACGCGTTGCCCAGCACGACGTTCGCGGTCTTGCGCCCCACGCCCGGCAGCCGGACCAGGTCGTCGAGCCGGTGCGGCACGACCCCGCCGAACTGCTCGACGAGCACCCGCGACAGCCCCGTGACCGACTTCGCCTTCGCCCGGAAGAATCCCGTGGGACGCAGGATCTCCTCGAGCTCGTCCGGGTCGGCGGCGGCCAGCGCGGCCGGGTCGGGGTAGCGCGCGAACAGCGTCGGCGTCGTGAGGTTGACCCGCACGTCGGTCGTCTGCGCGGACAGCACCGTCGCGACCAGCAGCTCGAACGGCGAGGTGAAGTCGAGCTCGCACCGCGCGTCGGGGTACCGCACGGCGAGGGCCCGGTCGACGCGGCGCGCACGGCGGGTGCGCGCGAGCGGGGTCTCGGGGGCGACGCTCACGCAGGCAGCGTAGGCCGCACGCCGTCGCACCGCCCTACCAGGCCGGCGGCGACGGGCGGCGCCCGGGCCCACCCGGGCGGCACGGCCCACGCGGCGACGGCAAGCCCCCGTCCGGGCGCCTGACCTGCCGCAACTCACACGTATGCCGACTCAAGTCCGCCACGCGGGACGCCGAACCATCCGTGAGACCTCAGGAGGCCCCGCGCATGACACCCCCGACCGAGCAGCGAGTGCGCGACCTGCGACTCGACCGGCGTGCGCTGCGTGCCGAGCGGGCGCGGGTCGGGTGGTGGCGCCGCCTCGTGCGCGCGCGGCTGGACCTCGCGGTCGCCCAGGTCGCACGCCCGCAGACGCTCGGCGAGGACGTCGCGTTCCAGCTGCCCGTCGACGTGGGCGTGGACGTGCCGCGCCCGACGGAGCTCGCGGCCGTCCTGACGGGCACACCCTCCTCCGAGCTCGTCACGCTCGACGAGCTGCGGGCGCTCGACGCCCAGCTCGCCCGGTACGAGGAGGGCGTGACGACGGCGCTGTCGGACGCCACGGAGCAGCTCATCACCCGCCTCGCGGTGGACCCCGGCACGACCACCGCCTGCCTGCAGGAGCCCATCGGTCGGGTGTGACGGCCCGGATGCGGCAAACTGTAGGTGCCGGCGCCGCTGACCTGCGACACCGGATCGGTACCGCCAGGACCCCCACGGGCGCGCGCGGACGGATGCCGGGTGACCCACGGGTCGGCACCGGGAAGGAAGGAGCCACGGTGGAGGACGACATCGTGCTGGCGGCCCCCCTGTTCGCAGGGCTGGACGTCGAGACGTCCGGGACGCTCGTCTCAGCCATGAAGCAGCTCCACCTCGTGCGCGGCGACACGCTGTTCCACGAGGGCGAGCCCGGAGACCGCCTGTACGTGGTGCGCGAGGGCAAGATCAAGCTCGGCCGCCGCTCGAACGACGGCCGCGAGAACCTGCTCGCGGTGCTCGGCCCCGGGGAGATGTTCGGCGAGCTGTCCCTGTTCGACCCGGGCCCGCGCACGGCGACCGCGACGGTCGTCGCGGACGCGGAGGTCGTCGAGCTCGGCCACGCGGACCTGGTCCGCTGGCTCCAGGACAAGCCGTCGGTCGCGCAGCACCTGCTGCAGGCCCTGGCCCGCCGGCTGCGCCGCACCAACGAGGCGCTCGCCGACCTGGTGTTCTCCGACGTCCCCGGCCGGGTCGCGAAGGCGCTCCTCGACCTGTCGACGCGGTTCGGCGAGAAGGTCGACGAGGGCGTCCGCGTCGCGCACGACCTGACGCAGGAGGAGCTCGCCCAGCTCGTCGGCGCGTCGCGCGAGACGGTCAACAAGGCTCTGGCGGACTTCGCCGCGCGCGGCTGGGTGCGCCGTGAGGGCCGCGCGGTCGTGCTGCTCGACGTCGACCGCCTGGAGCGCCGCGCCCGCTGAGCGACCGCCGCTCCCAAGCCAGTACGACGAAGCCCGGCACCTCGCAGGAGGGGCCGGGCTTCGTCGTGCCGGCCGCGCGGCGGCCGGTCGGTGAGGCGTCGTGCGGGCGAGCTCGGAACGGTCCGGCGCGCGACGGGGCGGGCGTCGGACAGGTCAGGCGTGCCGGCGCGGGTCAGGGGTGCAGGCGGGTCAGGGGTGCAGGCGGACGACGAGCTCCACCTCGACGGGCGAGTCGAGCGGCAGCACGGCGACGCCCACCGCGGACCGGGCGTGCACGCCCGCGTCGCCGAGGACCTCGTGCAGCAGGTGGCTCGCCCCGTTGACGACGGCGGGCTGCCCGGTGAACGCCGGGTCGCTCGCGACGAAGCCGACGACCTTGACGACGCGCGCGACGCGGTCCAGGGCGTCGGCACCCGCGGGCCCGCCGGCGGCCTCGACCGCAGCCGCGACCGCGGCGAGCGCGTTCAGCGCGGCCGTGCGGGCGAGGGCCGCGGCGTCCTGCGGGGCGACCAGACCGGCGCCCTCTCCGACCTTGCCCGTCGCGGGCAGCGTCCCGTCGACGAACGGCAGCTGGCCCGACGTGAAGACCGTGTCGCCGTCGACGACCGCGGGCACGTAGGCGGCGACCGGCGCAGCGACCGCGGGGAGCTCGAGGCCCAGCGCGGCAAGGCGCTCGGCGGCGCCCATCAGGCCTGCTTCGGGCGCTTGAGGTAGGCGACGAGACCCGCGTCGGGCCCCTGGATCACCTGGACGAGCTCCCAGCCGTCGGCACCCCACTGGTCGAGGATCGCCTTGGTGGCGTGGATGATGAGCGGAACGGTGGCGTACTCCCACTGCTGCGTGGCCATGCGGACACCCTAGCGGGGTCGTCCAGCGGCCGTAGAAGCGCTCTCACCGGACCGGCGTCGGGACCACCTCGGTGCCCACGAGCTCTGCCCGCCACGACCGGACCTCGGGCCGTCGACGCAGCAGGGCGCGCCGCTCGCGCTCCGTCATCCCGCCCCAGACGCCGAAGTCCATACGGTTGTCGAGCGCGTCGGCGAGGCACTCCAGCCGCACGGGGCAGCCGGTGCAGACGGACCGGGCCTCGCGCTGGGCGGCGCCCTCCACAGCGCGTCGGGCGCCAGCTTGCCGGTGCCGCACGCGGCGACGGCGGTCCAGTGCGCGTCCTGCATGACAGTCGCCACGCACCCTCCCTCGTTCGCCGGACGGGTGCCGCGGGCACCCGTGTCCTGCCGGGAAACTAGTGGGTCCGGCGCCCGTATGGCGAGACTCCGAACGGGTCGTTTCGCCTGATGGACGTTTGACCATGTCGTCGCGAGACGCCGGCCTGTGCAGGTCCCGTGCAGGTCGAGGTCCTCGGCGGCCCGCCGCGGGGGTCCGCACAGGTGCCCCGACTACCCTGTCGGCATGCCTCATCCTCCGCGCGCGCGCGGCCGTCAGGTCAACCTCTTCCAGGCGCTGGCGCTGCTGCTGTCGTTCGTGCTCGTCGCCGGTGTCGGCGGCGTGCTCGGCGCCGGCCTGCTGCTGCCCGCGGTGACGGTCGCCAACGGGGTCACGGACATGACCGTGACCGCGTTCGACGACCTCCCGACGGAGCTCGAGCCGACCAAGCTGCCGGAGAAGTCCGTGATCCTCGCGGCCGACGGCACGCTGCTCGCGACGTTCTTCGACGAGGACCGCGTCGTGGTGCCGCAGTCGGAGATCTCGATCCACCTGCAGAACGCGGTGATCGCGGTCGAGGACAAGCGCTTCCGGCAGCACGCGGGCGTCGACCCGACGGGCATGCTGCGCGCCGCGGTCCAGGGGCAGGTCGGCTCCGGCGACAGCCAGCAGGGCGCGTCGACGCTCACGCAGCAGTACGTCAAGAACGTGCTGATCCAGGCCGCGCAGAAGCTGCCGACGCGCGCCGAGCAGCAGGCCGCGATGACCGCTGCGACCGTCGCCGAGGGGCCGGAGGGGTACGCGCGCAAGCTCCGCGAGGCGAAGCTCGCCATCACGCTCGAGAAGCAGATGACGAAGGACGAGATCCTCGAGAAGTACCTCAACATCGCGCAGTTCGGCATCAAGGTCTACGGCGCCGAGGCCGCCGCGCAGTACTACTTCAGCAAGCCTGCGAAGGACCTCACCTACCTCGAGGCCGCCACGATCGCGGGCATCACGCAGAGCCCGTCGCTGTGGGACCCGTCGCGCGACCCGGTGAAGTCGCAGGAGCGGCGCGACGTCGTGCTGTTCACGATGCACGAGCAGGGCTACATCACCGACGAGGAGTACGAGGCCGGCCTGGCCACGCCCGTCGCGGACACCCTGCACCTCAAGCCGCTGCGGATCGGGTGCGTCGCCGCGAGCGACGCGGTGCCGGGCGCGGGCTACTTCTGCGACTACGTCACCAAGGTCATCGTCAACGACCCGGCGTTCGGTGCGGAGCGCAAGGACCGCGAGTCGCTGCTCTACCAGGGCGGCCTGACGATCACGACGACGCTCGACCCGGCCCGGCAGGCGATCGCCGACGCCGAGGTCAAGGCGGCGGTCCCGGTCGACGACTCGAGCCAGCTCGGGCACGCGCTCGTGAGCGTCGAGCCGGGCACCGGCAAGATCGTCGCGATGGCGCAGAACCGCATCTACGCGCCCGTCGCCGCGAACGCCGGCGAGGAGCCGGTCAACTACAACACCGACTTCGCGTACGGCGCGTCCGGCGGCTTCAACCCCGGTTCGACGTACAAGCCGTTCACGCTGCTGACGTGGCTGTCCAAGGGGCACAGCCTGTACGAGTCGGTCAACGGCGCCGAGCGGCAGCTCAACCTCAACCAGTTCCGCGCGTGCGGCGGCAAGTGGTCGAACAACGAGCCGTGGAAGCCCAACAACTCCGAGGGCAGCGGCAGCATGATGACGGTGCTCGACGCGACCCGGAACTCGGTCAACCTCGCGTACCTGTCGATGGCCATGGAGCTCGACATGTGCGACATCGCCGACACCGCGTCGAGCATCGGCGTGCACATCGCCAAGCCGCGCACCGCCGACCAGGGCAGCAACGAGCGCCTGCTCGCCGGCACGAACGGCCCGGGCCTCAACCCGTCGAACGTCCTCGGCACCGACGAGGTCGCGCCCCTGACGATGGCGGCGGCGTTCGCGACGTTCGCCTCGGGCGGCACGTACTGCACCCCGATCGCCATCACGAGCGTCCTGGACACCGACGGCAACCCGCTCCCCGTGCCGGACGCGCAGTGCCACCAGGCGATCCCCGCCAACCTCGCCAACACGATGAACTTCGCCCTGAGCGGCGTGTGGAACGGCACGGCCAGCACGGTCGACGCGCCGCCCTTCCCGTCCGCCGGCAAGACGGGCACGACCAGCGAGAACGAGCAGACCTGGTTCGTCGGCTACACGCCGCGCCTGTCGACGGCCGTGTGGCTGGGCGACCCGAAGCAGTCGAAGCGCCAGGTCAAGAACATGTACGTCGGGCCGACCTGGGTGCGACGCGCCTACGGTGCGACCGTCTCGGCGCCGACGTGGCGGCGGTTCATGGTCCAGGCGCTCGCGAGCGGTGACAACCCCGGCTTCGCGGCCCCCGACGACAAGCTCGTGTTCGGCGAGCGCGTGGGTGTCCCGAGCGTCGTCGGCCGGAGCGAGGGCGACGCGCGGGCGATCCTCGAGCAGCGCGGCTTCCGCGTGTCCGTGGACCCGACGCAGATCCCCTCCGGCCAGGCCGCGGGGACGGTCGCCGAGCAGAGCCCGTCCGGCACCGCCACGAAGGGGTCGACGATCACGCTGCGGATCTCCAACGGGCAGGGCGGCGGCCAGCCGCAGCAGCCCGGACCGGGACCGGGCGGAGGCGGCGACGGAGGGCCCGGCAACGGCCGGGGCAACCCGTGACCGCCACGCTCCCGCGGGCGCTCGGCGCCGTCGCCCTCGCCGGTGCCGGTGCGCTCGCCTGGTCGCTCGTCGAGGCGCGCTGGTACACCCTGCGCGAGGTGACCGTGCCGGTGCTGCCCTCCGGGCAGGACCCGCTGCGGGTGCTGCACCTGTCCGACCTGCACCTCACCCCGGGCCAGCGCCGCAAGGTCGACTGGGTCCGCGACCTCGCGTCGCTCGACCCCCACCTCGTCGTCGACACGGGCGACAACTGGGCGCACCTCGACGCCATGACCTCGCTGCTCGACGCCCTCGAGCCGCACCTGGCCCGCCCGGGAGCGTTCGTGCTCGGCTCGAACGACTACTACGCCCCGCGGGCCAAGAACCCGGCCCGGTACCTGCTGCCGGACTCCCGCGGCGACGCCCCGGCACGCCCCGTGGAGCTGCCGTGGCGCGAGCTCGTCGCGCGCTTCTCGGCCGCCGGCTGGATCGACCTGACCAACCGGCGCGACGTGCTCAAGGTCGACGGGCGCGTGCTCTCCCTGGTCGGGACGGACGACGCGCACCTCGACCGCGACCGCTTCCCCGCGGCGGGCGGCGACGACGACGTGCGCGGCGGCTCCGTCCCGATCGACCTGCACCTCGGCGTCACGCACGCGCCCTACCGCCGGGTGCTCGACGCGATGCACGCCGACGACGTCGACGTCACGATCGCGGGCCACACGCACGGCGGCCAGCTCGCCGTCCCGCTGTGGGGCGCCCTGGTGACGAACTGCGACCTCGACACGCGCCGCGCGAAGGGTCTGCACGGCTGGCCGGGCCCGCGCCCCGACCGCACCGGCGGCGCGGGGTCGTCCTGGCTGCACGTATCGGCGGGCCTCGGCACGTCCCCGTACGCCCCCGTGCGGTTCGCGTGCCGGCCCGAGGCGACGCTGCTCACGTTCGTCGCCGCCTGACCGCGACGGCCCCGCACGGGCGCTGCTGCGGCGGTGGGATCCGGTTTCGTCGGGAGCCGCATCGTCGGCTATCCTTACGGGGCTCCACGGGGTGTGGCGCAGCTTGGTAGCGCGCTTCGTTCGGGACGAAGAGGTCGTGGGTTCGAATCCCGCCACCCCGACAGACGATGGGCCCTCATGACCGCGGCGACGTGCGACATGAGGGCCTATCGCTTTCCCCGGACGACCGCCACGCACGGCACGAGGAGACGACGGACCGTGAGTGACACCGCCCGACGCGTCGTCCTCCGGTCTCCCGGGGCGGCAGCCCTGATCTGACTCGCGGCATCGCTCGGGCGCCGGCTCGGTGACGCGCGGGGACGTGCTGAGCGACCGTCGCCGGTTCACGACGGGGTGGGGTCGGTGCGCAGGCGGGCGTGCAGGTGCATGTCGTGGTGGCCGTCGGCGTGCAGCGCGTGGCCCCGGCGCACGCCCTCGGCCGTGCAGCCGAGCAGGTCGGCGACCCGGCACGACGCCAGGTTGCGCGTGGAGTGCTCGACCTCGACCCGGTGCAGGCCGAGGTCGGTGAACGCCCACCGCAGCGCCTCGCGGCCCGCCCGGACGGCGACGCGCCGCCCCCGGGCTGCGGGCACCGTCCAGTACGCCAGCGCGGCGTAGCCCTCGAAGAGCGTGATGTGCGTGAGGGCGACGCGTCCGACGAGCGCCCCGCCGGAGCCTCCGCCCCCGGACCCGCCGGCCTCGTCCGGCTCCACGACGGCCCACTCCACCGAGCGCTCCTCGCGCCACGCGGCGTTCTTGCCGTCGATCCACGCGACCGCCTCGGCGTCGTCCGCCATCGTGCGGGCGTGCCACCGGCGGATCGCGGGGTCGTCGTAGGCGGCCCGCACGGCGGGCGCGTCGTCCGCCGCCCAGGGGCGCAGCAGCAGCCCCTCGGCGGTGAGCACGGGCTGCGGTCGCGCACCCCACAGGCCGGACGGGACGACGGGTGCGGGGATCAGCGGCACCCGCCCATCCTGCCGCTGGTCGCGCACGTCGTCGGCGCCGGTCCAGGACGGAGCCGGTGCTGCCAGGATCGGGGCGTGAGACGTGACCCTGCCGACGCGGCGGACGACGAGAACTGGACCGGCGGGTACTACGAGCTGGCGATCGACCTCGGCCCGCACGACGACGGCCGGCTCGACGCAGCCGTGCGGGCCTTGTGGGCGGCCGCCGGGCTGGAGCCTCCGTTCCGCCGCCTCGACCCCCGGCAGCGGCCCGACGTGTCGGCCCGCGCCCTCCTCGACGGGCACCTGCACGCGCGCGTGACGGTGCCGGGCCTGGGCCGGACGGTGTGCACGGTCCTGGTCGTGCGGGAGGTCACGGACGACGGCGGGGTGACGCGCCACGGCGACGACTGGCTGGACCTCTGCCTCCCGCTCGGGGCTCTCAGCCACCTCGACGCCCGCGTGGGCGCGTACCCGTTCAGCCACGCGCCGTCGCGCGCGTGGCGCGAGCCGGTCGAGCAGTGGTTCGCCGGGGTGGCCGGCGCGGTGTTCGGGTCGGTGCCGTTCGCCTACGCGCTCACGGGCTTCGAGGTCTCGGGGTTCGGGGCGGAGGACGCCGCGGACGGGCGGACCGGGCTGTACGAGCGGGCGGCGGACGGCACCCTGCGCGTGGCGCCGGTCACGGCCTGGTGATCCGCGCGGCCGGGGCTCGCCGCCCCGGGGACGGGTGAGGCCCGGACGGCGGGTGCCGGTCCGGGCCTCACGGGGCCGGGTCAGGAGCCGCGGGGCCCCAGGTAGGCGACGTTGCCGTCCGACGAGCGGATGACGACGGAGCGGAACGCCGACGGGTCGGTCGGGGCGTCGACGACCTGCCGGCCGTTCGACGTCGAGATGGTCAGGGCGACCGGCTCGCCCGTGCCGAAGACCGTGACGTGACCGTTGCTGGTCACCGCCTCGACGTTCCCCTGCACGGCGGCGACGTCGAGCCCGCCGTCGCTGGAGCGGACCGCCGCGTCCCCGCGCACGTCCTGCACGGTCACGCCGCCGTTGCTGGTCACGGCCTGCAGGCTGCCGCCGATGTCGGCGACGTCGATGCGCCCGTCACTGGTCCGGACCTGCGCGTCGCCGTCGACGCGGCCCACCTGCACGCCGCCGTTGCTGGTCACGACCGCGACGTCGCCGCGCACGTCGTCCACGTCGATCCGCCCGTCGCTCGTGCGGGCCGTGAGCGACCCGTCGACGTCGTTCACGACGATCGCGCCGTTGCTGGAGCGCAGCGTGACGTCGCCGTCGGCCTGCACGACCTCGATCCCGCCGTCGGACGTCTGCAGGTCCAGCGGCCCGGCGACGCCCGTGGCACGGACCTCGCCGTTCGACGTGCGGACGACGACCTGCGTGCCGGCGGGCAGGTCGACGTCGAGCGAGCCGGAGCACGAGCCGAACCACCACGAGCAGCGGTTGCGCACGACGAGGCGGTCGTCGCCCTCGTCGACCTCGTAGGTCGGCATGGAGAACCCGCCGCGCTGGGTGCGCACGACGTCGACGGACGAGCCGCTCGTGCCGGAGACGGTCACGCGGCCGTCGGCGACGAGCTCGACGACGTCGGCGGACGCGTAGGTCGCGTGCTCGGTCATCGTGCGGGAGACGACCAGGTCGGCCACCTGCACGCCGCCCCACAGGAGCGTGACGCCGCCGAGGACGGCGCCGGTCCAGGTCAGGGCGCGACCGAGCGGGGTGCGGGTCGCGGCGACGTCGGCCGTCGGCGCAGTGGTCGGGGGCTTGTCGAGCGTGGGCGTGGTCATGGGGTGCTCCGTTCGGGGTCAGCGGCCGGTGCCGATGCCGCGGGGCGGCGTGACGGCAGGACCGGGCTGGGCGGCGGTGGGTCCGTGCTCGAGCCAGCGCAGGACCGCGAGCACGCGACGGTGGTCGTCGCTGTCGGGGGGCAGGCCGAGCTTGGTGAGGATCGAGGTGACGTGCTTCTCGACGGCGGGGAGCCCGACGACGAGGCGTTCGGCGATGGCGGTGTTGGAGCGCCCCTCGGCCATGAGCCCGAGGACGTCCCGCTCGCGCGGCGTGAGGGTCTCGAGGCCGGTGCTGCGGGTGCGGGCGAGGATCTGCGCCACGACCTCGGGGTCGATGACCGTCCCGCCGGTGGAGACGCGGCCCAGCGCGTCGAGGAACTCGTCGACGTCGGCGACGCGGTCCTTGAGCACGTAGCCGAGGCCGCGGACGTCGCCCGCGAACAGCTCGGCCGCGTACCGCTGCTCGACGTACTGGGACAGCACGAGGATCGGCAGGCGGCGGTGCACGCTGCGCAGGTGGACGGCGGCCCGCAGGCCCTCGTCGGTGTGCGTGGGCGGCATCCGGACGTCCGTGACGAGCACGTCGGGCAGGTCGGCGCCGGTGGGGCCGAGCGCGGCGACCAGCTCGTCCGCCGACGGGTAGCCGGTGACGTCGTGGCCCTCGGCGGTCAGCAGGCGGGACAGGCCGTCCCTCAGGAGGACGGAGTCCTCCGCGATCACGATGCGCACGGCACCTCCACGGTGAGTCGCGTCCCGCCACCGGCGGGACTGTCGAGGTCGAACGTGCCGTCGAGCGCCTCGACGCGGCTGCGGAGCCCGTCGAGGCCGCTGCCGGGCGCGGCGGTCGCGCCGCCCTTCCCGTCGTCCGCGACGACGACCCGCAGGACGGAGCCGTCGGGACGGTGCACCACGGTCGCCTCGACGAGCACCGACTGGGCGCCGGCGTGCTTCGTGGCGTTGGTCAGGGCCTCGGCCACGACGAAGTACGCGGCGGCCTGCGCACCGGGCTGGGCGACGGCGAGCGTCGCGGGTTCGGGCACGTCGACCGTGACCGCCAGGGGTGTGCGCGCGGCCAGCGCCGACAGGGCGGCGTCGAGGCCGCGGTCGGTGAGGACGGCAGGGTGGATGCCGCGGACCAGGTCACGGAGCTCGGCCAAGGTCTCCTTGACCTCGCGGTGCGCGTAGTCGAGCGCCGCCGCGGCGGCGTCCGGGTCGCGGGTGGCGTGCCGCTTGGCGACGCCGAGCTCGACACCGAGCGCGACGAGCCGCTGCTGCGCGCCGTCGTGCAGGTCGCGCTCGATCCGGCGGCGCTCCTCGTCGGCGGCGCCGACCGCGGCGGTGCGGGTCTCCTGGAGGTGCTCGGCCCGCACCTGGGCGCGGTCCGCGTCGTGCCGGGCGGCGTCGGCGGCGGCCCGTGCCTGGCGCAGCGCCTCGGACTGCGCGGTCGCGCCGAGCATCCCCCGGGCGAGCCGGACGGTCAGCAGCGCGGTGCCCTGCGCGACGAGCGCGGCGAGCCACACGAGCGCGACGCCGACCAGGACGGCGGCGACGACGGCGAGCGGCCATGGGAGCCGCGACCAGTCGTCCACGGCGGAGCCTGCGCCGTAGAAGGGGAAGGCGATCGCGGCGAGACCCAGCCCGCCGAGGCCGACCATGAGCGCCCAGCCGAGCGACGAGACACTCATCGCGACGACCGCGTAGGCCTGGTGCGCCCACATGCGCCCGTCGGAGAGCACCGCGCGCCACGTGCCCCAGCGCCACCAGCCCGGCCGGTCGGCCCGACGGTACGTCGGTGCGGGGATCAGCGCGCCCGTCTGCGCGCCGAGCCGGGCCCGCTCGACCCGGGCGCACCACGCGCCGACGACCAGTCCGGCGAGGAGCATCGGCAGGCCGACCCCGAACACGGGCACGAGCACGATCGACGTGAGCGTCCAGGTGAGGACCAGGAGCCCGATCGTCAGCAGCCACGGCCAGCCGATCACGAGCTGGGCGACGGCCCGCCACGTCGCGCCGGAGTACGGGGCGGCGAGCAGGTCGCGGGACGAGGCGAAAGCCGGTGCGACGACACGCAGGTCGTCGACCGGTGCACCCGGGGCGGGCGTCGGGGTGGTCGTTGTGGCCATGTCGTCGAACCTAGGGCGCGGCGCCCGCCCGCCGACACCACGCCCACCCCCGAGGTGGGGGTAGGGACAACCCGACCCCGGCGCGTCGCCCCTGGTCCGCGGGCTGGTGGCGTGCTGCTGCGGACGCGCCGAGGCCGGCCCGGTCGTGCTCCGGGCCGGCCTCGGTGCGGTGCGGTCGTGCGGTCCTGCGGGTGGTGCGTCCTCGCTCAGCGCGTCACGTGCAGGACGCGCCGTTGAGCGTGAACGACGCCGGGTTCGGGTTCTGGCCCGTGTGGGAGCCGTTGAAGCCGACGTCGACGGTCTGGCCCGGGGCCAGGGTCCCGTTCCAGGGTGCGTTGGTCGCCGTCACGGTGGACCCGGACTGCGTCCAGGTCGCGCTCCAGCCCTGCTGCACCTTCTGGCCCGCCGTCAGGTCGAAGCCGAGGCTCCAGCCGTTGATCGTCGTCGTGCCGGTGTTGGTGATCCGGACCGACGCCGTGAAGCCGCTGTTCCAGCTGCTGGCGTTGTAGGCCACCGAGCACGAGCCGCCGGTCTGCGGCGTCTTCGTGGTGACGGACAGGGCGGCCGACGCGGCGGAGACGTTGCCCGCGTTGTCCGTGGCCCGGACCGTGTACTGGTACGCCGTCGCCGCCGTGAGGCCGGTGTCGGTGTACGACGCGGTGGTCGTCGAGCCGACCCTGGTGGCGCCGCGGTAGACGTCGTAGCCCTTGAGGCCCGAGCCGCCTGTGTCGGTCGACGCGTTCCAGGTGAGCGCGACGCTCGTCTCCGTGACGGTCATCGCGGCGAGGCCCGCGGGCACGCTCGGCGCCGTCGTGTCCGGCGTGGTGTCGGACTTCGTCGTGACCGAGACGGCCGTCGACGGGGCCGACACGTTGCCGGCGACGTCCCGCGCCCGGACCGTGTACTCGTACGCGGTCGAGGCGGTCAGGCCCGTGTCGGTGAACGTGAGCGCGGTCGTCTGCGCCACGCGGGTCGCACCGCGGTACACGTCGTACCCGGCGAGGCCCGAGCCGCCGGCGTTGTCGGTCGAGGCCGACCAGCCGATGGTCACGCTGTTCGCCGTGCTCGAGCTCGACGTGATCGCCGGGACGCTCGGAGCGGTCGTGTCGGACGGCGTGGCCTTGGTCGTGACGGTGAGCGCCGCGGACGGTGCCGAGACGTTGCCGGCCGCGTCGAACGCCCGGACGGTGTACGCGTACGCCGTCGAGGCGGTCAGGCCCGTGTCGGTGAACGACGTCGTGGTGGCGGTGCCGACCTTCGTGGCGCCGCGGTACACGTCGTAGCCCGTGACGCGGGTGTCGTCCGTCGAGGCCGTCCAGGAGATCGTCGCCTCGGTCGAGGTGACGACGCCCGCCTGCAGGCCCGTCGGGACCGTCGGCGCCGTCGTGTCAGGCGTCGTGGTGCCGTCGTCGAAGAGCCGCGCGTAGTCCGCGAGCGCACCCGCGACGGCCGTCTGGGCCCAGAACCGGTGGTACCGGAACTGCGGCTCCGCGCCGCCGTCGAGGAACGTCTGCACCTTGGACCAGTTCGGGTCCTTCTTGTAGAAGCTGCGGATGTCGAGGAACGAGACACCCGGCTTGATGACGTCGCCGTTGGGCATCGTGCCGGTCCAGCCGGACGGGATGTAGATGCCGTCACCGTTGGCGACGTAGGTGTCGTCGAACCGCTTGTAGTCGCCGCGGGTCTCGACCGCGGACACGCCCAGCGGGTCCTGGTTGTTGGCCCAGATGGCGTCGAGCAGCGCCTTCGCCTTGTCGCGGGACGCGGTGTCGCCGGACTTGGCGGCGTAGAAGAGCAGGGCGCGGGCGGTGTCGGCGGCGACGCCGACGTCCTGGCCGTAGCTCGTCACCTCGACCGTGAGGCCGGGGTTGCCGGTCGGTGCGGCGGCGTTCCACGTGTCGGGCTTGCCGGTCCACTTGAGCTCGCTCGGGACCTTCCAGCTCGCACCGTCGGTCGAGATGTTCGCGACGACCCACGGGACCCACTTGTCGAGGATCTTCTTGGCCTGCGCGTTGCCCGACGCGTAGTAGAGCTCGGCGACGCGCTGCACGCCCCACGCCTGCATGCCGAACCAGCGGTTCGACGGCGGGTCGACGTAGACGGGCGCCTCGGTGTAGCCCATGCCGTAGAACGTGGGCGTGCCGGCCGGGGGCTGCGCGTAGGCGCCGTCCCAGCTGTTGGTCGCGCCGCCGGCGATGCCGCCGTTGGACGCCTGCAGCCACGTGTAGAACTCGAGCTGGCGCTGCATCGAGGCCGCCCAGTCCGCCTTGGCGGTCGGCGACTTCGGCGTCAGCTTCGGGTCCGTCGACAGCGCCCACGCGGCGAGCGGGTTCTGGTAGCCGAAGTGCGCGTGCGACGAGCCGATGCGCCACGCCCAGCCGGAGCTGGTGTCGGTCGCGCCGCCCCACGCCATGTACCAGGAGAGCAGGTAGTGCGCGGCCTCACGGCCCTGGCCTGCGGCGCAGGTGGGCGAGGTGCAGCCGATCTTCTTGAAGTACTTGTCGAACAGCGTGTACCGCAGGTAGTCGCCCATCTTGGCGGCCTTGGCCACGGTCGCGGCGACGTCGGCGGCCTTGCCCTGCTCGGTCGCCCACTGGTTGGCCCAGTACACGGCCTCGACAGCGCGGGCGTCGGCGTCGGACGCCGAGGTGTACTTCCACTGCTTCGCGTACGACGCGTCCTTCGTGAAGAGGTCGAGGTACCCGTTCTTGCCGCCGTACTTGAACTCCTCGCAGGACGGCTGCGGGACGGTCTCCCAGACCGACTCCTGCGGGCCGCGCTGGAAGGTGTTGATGAACGACGTGCCGGTCGCGGTCGGGCCGAGCGTGCAGCCCGCGCCCGGCGTCGCGCCGAAGCCGTAGATGTTGTCGACGTCGGCCAGCCAGTGCATCTGGTAGACGTCCGCGTTGCCGTACGTCGCCTTGAGCTCGGCGCCGATCGGGTCGGTGCCGCCGCTGATGCCGCTGTTGAGCTGCGACGGGTAGCTGCTCGGGTGGTTGAACTCGGGCGCGTAGGTGGCCGGCGAGTTGGGGTTGTAGAAGGAGTTCGTGGGCTGATCCACCGACTGGGGGATCATGTACTTCTCCATGGTGTCCCAGGCGTGGTTGAGCGGTGCCCAGTCCTGGGTGACCTGGCCGTAGAGCGCCTCGAGCCACAGCCAGTAGGAGTACGCCTCGGACGTCGTCTCGTGGCCGTAGTCGGGCGCCTCCACCATGAGGGTCTCGACGGCGTGGTACGGGATGCCCTGCGCGCTGAAGTACCCGTTGGCGGGGTCCTTGATCTTGTCGTACTGCGCGAGGAACCGCTGCGCGTACTCGCCGTCCACGGCGGCGCGGACCGGGGAGGCCGCGGGGACGGTGACCGTGGCGGGTTGTCCCGCTCCGGCCGCGGCGATCGCGGGGGTGATCCCGGCGACCGCCAAGAACGACGAGACGCCTACGGTGGCTGCTGCCACCCAGGCGGATCGCCGGCGGGTCGTTGACGACATCGTCCGTACCTTTCTGGTGTGCGGGCGTGCCCTCGCGTCGTCGCGGGGGCGAACCCACCGGACCCCGCGGGCGGGGTGGTGGAGGTGCACGAGACCCTGTCCGTCGCCGTCCGCCGGGCCTCGCGTCGGTGCGGGTCCGCCGGTGGGCGTCGGGCAGGTCGGGCCCACCCTCCGAGTTCGCACAGGTCGCGTCCAGACTCCTAAACCTTTCGGGTGGGAGCGTGACCACACCCTGGTCCGTTCCCACGCCCCTCCCACGACGACGGCCCGCCGGGAGACCTCCCGACGGGCCGTCGCGCTCCCCCTCCTGGAGCGTGCCGGGGCTCACGACCAGCGGAACAGCCGGGCCGCGAGCGGGATGCCGACCAGACCCCAGCCGGCCAGCACGAGCAGCTCGGTCGCGGGGAACGGCTGCCCGAACCACGCCGCGGCCAGCGCCTGCGACGCGGCGCCGAGCGGGGTGTACTGCGCGATCGTCTGGACGACGTCCGGCATGAGCGGCAGCGGCAGCCAGACACCCGCGAAGAACAGCGACAGGAAGTAGACCGTCGCGCCGATGCCGTTGGCCGCCGGGCCCGTCGGCGCCACGGCGGCGATGAGCGACCCCACCGCGAACGCCGCCACCACCGCGAGCACGAAGGCCGCGACGACGAGCAGCGGCTGCGTGGGCGCCTCGACGCCCACCACGACGACGCCGAGCACGAACGCGAGCGCGGCGGCGACCAGCAGCGCCCCGAGGTTGACGGCCACCTGCGCGACGAGCACGCGCGTCGGGGGCAGGGGTGTCGTCGAGAGGCGCCGCAGCACGCCCCGCTGCCGGTACGTCGCGAGCGTCGTGGGGTACGTCGTGAACGCGACCGTGCCGACCGCGAGCGACAGGACGATCGGGGTGTAGCCCGTGATGGCCGTGAACTGCGACAGGATCGGGTCCTTGTCGTCGTACGGCTGGTCCGCCCACGGCATCACGAGGCCCAGCACCGTGAGCAGCAGCGCGGGGAAGACGATCGCGAAGAACGCGTTCGAGGGGTCCCGCAGGAACAGGCGGCCCTCGGTGAGCGTGAGGCGGCGCAGGGCGCGCGCGCCCGACGCGGGCCGGGTGGACGTGGGGCGGGTCGGGGCGGTGGTCGTGGTCATGGCTCAGGCCTCCCGGTTCTTCGCGCGGCGTGCGGCCCGCGCCGCGGTGACGGACGGTCCGGCGTCGGCCGACGCACGCCCGGTGAGGGCGACGAACGCGTCCTCCAGCGAGCCCTGCTCGAGCTGGAGCCCGAGCGGGCGGATGCCGTGCTGGTGCAGCGCGACGAGCACGTCCTGCACCACGTTGTCCGCGCCGCGCACCTCGACGACGCCGTCGGGCGTGCTGCCGGACGCCGGACGGGACGCGGTGCCGGACCTGGAGTCGGACACGCTGCCGGACACCTCGGCGGGCATGCTGCCGGACGCGGCTGGTGCGGTGGTCGCCGACGTGACCGTCGGGACCCGGTCGAGCAGCCCCGCCGGCAGCGGCGCCGACGGCCGGAACCGCAGCACCTGCCCGGCGGTGGCCCGGGCCGCGAGCTCGCCGGGGGTGCCCGTCGCGACGACGCGGCCCGCGTCGATGAGCGCGATCCGGTCGCACAGCCGCTCCGCCTCCTCCATGAGGTGCGTGACCAGCACGATCGTCACGCCGCGCTGCCGGACCGCCTCGACGACGCCCCACGTCTCGCGGCGGGCCAGCGGGTCGAGGCCCGTCGTGAGCTCGTCGAGGATCGCGACCTGCGGGTTGCCGACGAGCGCGAGCGCGACCGACAGCCGCTGCTTCTGACCGCCCGACAGCCGCTGGTACTGGGTGTCGGCCTTCTCCGTCAGGCCGAGGTCGGCGACGAGCGACGCCGGGTCGGCCGGGTCCGCGTAGAACGCCGCGTACAGGTCGAGCGCCTCGCGGACCGTGATGCGGCCCGGCAGCTCGCTCTCCTGCAGCTGCAGGCCGACCTGTTCGTGCAGGCGCCGCGCGTCGCGTCGGGGGTCGAGGCCCAGGACGCGGACGTCACCGGCGTCGGCGTGCCGCAGCCCGCCGACGATCTCGACCGTGGTGGTCTTGCCGGCACCGTTGCGTCCGAGGACGCCGAAGATCTCGCCGGGCATGACGTGCAGGCTGACGTCCTCGACGGCCACGGTGCTGCCGTAGGCCTTGTGCAGGTGCTCGACCTCGATCACGGGGGTGGGCATGGTGCTCCTCCTGGGTCGGACGGGGTGGACGAGGGTGTGCGGTGCCGCGGGAGCGGCCTGGTCGCCGTCCCGTGGGTGCGGGTGCGGGTGGGGCGGAGGTGTCAGGCGGAGCGCACCGGGACCGCCGCGTCGCGGGCCAGCCGGTCGAAGGCGACCGCCATGACCGCGGCGACGGCGAGCGCGGCGGCGACCGCGACGGGGACGGCCAGGGCGCGACCGCCGAACCAGCTCTCGGTCGCGACCGGTCCCGCGTCCGCGGAGAACAGGCCCGAGACGAGGAGGATCGGTCCGACGGTCAGGGGCAGCGTGAGGGTCCCGACCCAGCCGCCGCCGCGCAGGTACGCCATGCCGACGAGCAGCCCGGACAGGTACGCGACGAGGAACGTGAGGATCGACGCGGGGACGAACGTGCCGGCCTCGGCACCCGCGGACATGTCGTCGAAGAACCGCCACTGCCAGCCGAGGGCACCGAACACCGCGCGCTCGACGAGCAGCAGCGCGACGAACACCGTCCCGTAGAGCAGCGCGGTCACGGCGGCCGCGAGCGTCGCGCCGAGCGACAGGCTGCGGCGGGTCAGGCCGGTCGCGACGTGCACCGGGAAGTACGTGCCGGACACGATGATGAACACCGAGAACGGGAACCAGATCGCGCCCTGGCGGGCGAACGCCAGGATGCTGTTGTGCGGCTCGCCCACGACGGCGGTGATCACCGTCGCGGCCGTCACGACGACCACGGCGATCGCCCAGAACCACACGGCCAGGTAGACGTGCATGCGCAGCAGCCACCGGGCGGTCGGCCACACCTGGCCGACGAGGTACCCGGTCCCGGCCTTCGCGGGGACGGCGGGGGTCGCGGCGGTCATCGGGACTCCTGCGGGGTGAGGGCGGCGGCGGGCTCGCCGGCGCCGCGGTCGGTCAGGTGGACGAACAGGTCCTGCAGCCCGACGGCGCCGAGCTCCAGACCGGCCGCGCGGGCGCGGGCCTCGTCGTCGGGCTCGGTGCCGATGACGGTCGCCTGCGCGGTGCGGCCGAGGGTCTGCCGGGCGACGACGCGGCGTCCGGCGACGAACGCCTCGACCGCGTCGACGGGGCCGGTGACGGTGCGTCCCTGCTCGCGCAGGGTCGTCGCGTCGGCGGCGGCCAGGACCGTGCCGCGGTCGATGACGACGACGTCCTCGAGCAGCCGCTCGACCTCGCCGATGAGGTGGCTCGACAGGACGATCGTGCGGGGGTGCTCGATCCAGTCGGCGAGGAGCGCGTCGTAGAACGCGTACCGCGCGGGGGCGTCCATGCCGAGGTGCACCTCGTCGAGGAGCGTGAGCGGCGCGCGCGTGGCGATGCCGACGACGACGCCGAACGCCGAGCGCTGCCCGCGGCTGAGCCGGTCGGGCCGCTTGGCCGGGTCGAGCTCGAAGCGGTCGAGCAGCGCCTCGGCGGTCGCCCGGTCGAAGGTCGGCCGGCGCTGCTCGAGGAACGCGAGGTTCTCCGTGATGGCCTCGTCGAGGATGACGTCCCCGCTCTCGCGGATCAGGCACGTGCCGCCCATGACGCGCGGGTTCTCCCACGGGTCCTCGCCGTCGACGAGCACCGTGCCGCCGTTGCGCCGGCGGAACGCGGCGAGGACCGACAGGAACGTCGTCTTGCCGGAGCCGTTGCGGCCCAGCAGCCCGGTGATGACGCCGGGGCGGAGGTCGAACGACACCCCGTCCAGCGCGGTCGTCGAGCCGTAGCGTGCGGTGAGGTCGCGGACCTCGACGCCGAAGCCGGTCATCGGGCACCTGCCTGGGGGGTGTCGGTGGCGGTCGCCCGGAGGCGGGCGACGACCTCGTCGACGTCGATGCCGAGCAGGCGGGCCTGCTCCATCATCGGGTCGACGACGTCGGCGAAGAACGAGTCGCGGCGCTCGGCGCGCAGCTTCTCGCGGGCACCGGGGGCGACGAACATGCCCACCCCGCGGCGCTTGTAGAGGACGCCCTCGTCGACCAGCTCGCCGAACGCCTTCGCGGCGGTGGCCGGGTTGATCCGGAAGGTCGTCGCGTACTGCGTGGTGGACATGACCTGCTCCTCGGCCTCGAGGGCGCCGCTGAGGACGTCCTGACGGATCTGGTCGGCTATCTGGACGTACAGGGGGTCACGGCCGTCGAACATGCGGCTGCTCCTGTCGTCGTGAGGTTCTGTGGTTCATTACTCGACTAATGAACCACAGAACCGGTGCGGCCACAAGGGTGTGCGTGCGGGAAGCCCCGAGACGGTGCGACGGTTGCGGCACAGTGCGGCACTTCCCCGGGCGCCGCGCCCCGACCAGGACGAGGACCCATGCCCGACTACGGCCACGAGCTCACCTTCGGCACGTTCCTGACCCCGTCGAACGCCGACCCGCAGGTGCCCGTCGCGCTCGCCGTCCTCACCGAGGAGGCCGGGCTCGACCTCGTGACGTTCCAGGACCACCCGTACCAGCCGCGGTTCCTCGACACGTGGACCCTGCTGTCCTACGTGGCCGCCCGCACGTCACGCGTGCACCTGTCGGCGAACGTCCTCAACCTCCCCCTGCGGCCGCCCGCCGTGCTGGCCCGCGCGGTCGCGTCGCTCGACCTGCTGTCGGGCGGGCGCGCAGAGCTCGGGCTGGGCGCCGGGGCGTTCTGGGACGCGATCTCGGCGATGGGCGGCGGGCGCCTGACGCCAGGGCAGGGCGTCGACGCGCTGTCCGAGGCGATCGACGTCATCCGCGGGCTCTGGGACACCTCGACCCGCGTCCCGCTGCGGGCCGGCGGCGACCACCACGCCGTCGACGGCGCCAAGCGCGGGCCCGCACCGGTGCACGACGTCGGGATCTGGCTCGGCGCGTACAAGCCGCGCATGCTCCGGCTCGTCGGGACCAAGGCCGACGGGTGGCTGCCGTCCGAGGGGTACCTGCAGCCCGGCGACCTGGCGCGCGGCAACGCCGCCGTCGACGAGGCCGCCGCCGAGGCGGGCCGCGACCCGCGCGAGATCCGCCGCCTCTACAACCTCACCCCCGGCCAGGGCTCGCTCGTCGGCCCGCCGTCCCGCTGGGTCGAGGCCCTCGTCGCCCTCGCGCTGGAGGACGGCGTGGGGACCTTCATCCTCGGCACCGACGAGCCGGCGGTCATCGAGGCGTACGGCGCCGAGGTCGCACCCGCGGTCCGCGAGGCCGTCGCCGCCGAGCGCGCGCGTGCCGGAACCGCGACCGCACCCGTCCGGAGCGCCGCCGCGCTCGCACGACGCGTCGACGGCATCGCGTACGACGACGCCCCGTCCGGCGTCGAGGCGGTCGAGCCCGGCGACCGCCGCTACGCCGAGGTCCGCTCGACCTACATGCGGCGCGGTGCACCCGGACTCGTCCTGCGGCCACGCACCGTCGACGAGGTCGCCGCGTCGCTCACGTGGGCGCGCGGGCAGCGCGGGCCGCTCGCGGTGCGCTCCGGGGGCCACGGCATCTCGGGACGGTCGACGAACGACGGCGGGGTCGTGCTCGACCTCGCGCACCTCGACTCCGTGGAGGTCGTCGACGAGACGACGCGGCGCGTGCGCCTCGGCGCGGGGGCGACGTGGGGCGCCGTGGCTGCCGCGATCGCGCGGCGCGGATGGGCGGTGTCGTCGGGCGACTACGGCGGCGTCGGCGTCGGCGGCCTGGCGACCACCGGCGGTATCGGGCTGCTCGGGCGCCTGCACGGCCTGACGATCGACCACGTCGTCGCCTACCAGGTCGTGCTGGCGGACGGGTCGGTGCACGACGTGTCCGCCGACGCCGAGCCCGAGCTGTTCTGGGGCCTGCGCGGCGCAGGGGGCAACCTCGGCGTCGTCACCGCGGTCGAGATCGAGGCGTCCGAGGTGCCCGACGTCGTCTTCGCGCAGGTGGTGTTCGACGCGACCGACCCCGGCGGCCTGATCGACCGGTGGGGGACGCTCGTTCAGGACGCCCCGCGCGAGCTCACGTCGTTCCTGCACGTCTCCGCCGGCGGCCGAGACCGCGGGCCCATGGCCCAGGCCATGACCGTGTGGGCGTCGTCCGACACCGACGCCGCCGTCGCCGCGCTCGAGCCGTTCCTCGACGCCGGGCCCGTCCTCGACCAGCGCGCGCAGGTCACCCCGTACGCGCGCATCATCGGCCCCGTCGCGAAGCACCACGACGGCGGCGCCCCGCCCGTGTCGCGCTCCGGCCTGCTCCCCCGCATGACGCCCGCCGCCGGCGCCGCCCTCGGCGAGGTGCTGCTCAGCGGTGAGGCGTCACTCCTGCAGCTGCGCGCCGTCGGCGGGGCCGTCAACGACGTCGCGGCCGACGCCACGGCCTACGCGCACCGGTCCCAGGCGTTCTCCGTGACGAGCTTCGCCGGCCGCCTCGACCGGGCGGGCCTCGACGCCGTCTGGGACCGGCAGGCCTACCCGCACATGGACGGCCTCTACCTGTCGTTCGAGACCGACCCGCGCCCCGAGCGCCTGCTCGACGCCTTCCCACCCGCGACGCTGTCCCGCCTCCGCGCCCTCAAGCGCACCTACGACCCGGACCACGTCTTCGACCAGAACTTCCCCATCGACCCGTCCGCCTGACCGCCCTCGCCACGCCCCCGGAGCCCGGGACGGCCACTCAGCGGTGCGGCGACAGGTCGATGATCGCCGGCGAGCCGACAGCAGCGCCGTACAGCGGCGAGAGCTTCGGGAGGTTCGCGACGACCGTGTCGGTGACACGCTCGCCGTCCGGCACGGCAGCGAGATCCTGACGGGCCAGGTCGAACGCCCCCGGGAGGCGGGCGACGACGTCGTGGACCACGTCGGCAGCCTCGTCCTCACGAAGGCCGAGCCGCTTGCCCTCCTGGACGATCGCCCCGGGCAGGATCGATCGGAACCGGTAGTCGCCGCCCACATGCATCGGGAAGTCCAGAGGACGCTCGTCGTCGTTGTCCGTGTAGAGGGCGTAGGTGGTCAGGTCGTAGAGCGGACTCATCTCGACGTGCGCGCCCGACAGCATGACGGAGTAGTTCTTGGCGTGAGCGTCGGTGTTGAGGAACGCGATGTTGAACGTGAGCCCCGCGAGGAACTCGCGTGCGGCGAGGGCGGCGTCCGGGTGCGGCACACGGAAGCGCAGCAGCTCGCCGATCTGCCCGACACCCGGTCCGCCGTCCTGGCGCTGGTACGTCAGCGCGGGTGGGACGCCGAGGGCCTGGCACAGGTCCTCCTGGTGCAGCCTGCGCACGACGCCGTCCTCGTCGAGACGGCGGTCGTAGCGCTCGACGACCAGGGCGCGGATGCTCTCGTCCGGCGACGTCCAGATCGACCATCGCGGCACACGCAGCCCCGCGTGCCCGGCGACGGCAAGGCCGAAAGCCTCGACGATCGTCAGGTCCGGGTAGCGCTCGCCGGGAGCAGTCAGCTCGGGCTTGACTATGTGGGTCGTCGGCACGCCGCGGCCCGGCATGTGCCAGGAACCGTCGCCCGCACGGACGAGCCCGAGCTTCGGCTGGGCACCGGCGAGGCTGATGCGGCCCCAGGTGCTGGCGTACGGCTGTCCGGTGCGGTAGGCGACGATCGTGCGACCGAGCTCGGTCGCGACGTCCTCGTCGGTCACGGCAGTCAGCGCGACGACCGGTCGGCGGCCGCGTCCTCGGACGGCTCCCCAGGCCGCACCAGCTGCAGAGCCCCGGCGACGTCGTGCCCGATGTGCTCGAGGAGCGCGAACGGCGAGCGCGCGGACACCTGGAACGTGCGCGCCATCGCCTCGAGCGCTTGCACGTTGTCCGGCAGGAGGCCTTGGACGAACGGCAGGACCGCACGCTGCTTGTGCCTCCTGGTCGCGAGGGGCATCGACAACGAGAGCGGTGTCGGGTCAGGGCCGCTGCGGTAGTCCTCGTCGTACTCGAAGGACAGCGTCCCGCCCGACGACATCGACAGGGTCCCCGCCAGGACGCCCTCGAGGTGGACGAGCAGCGTCCTGGTCATGAGCGGCGGACCTCGACGACGAGGCCTAGCTCGCCCATGACGGCGAGCAGCCGCGGGAGGTCGGCGGCCGTCCTGCCCGCCTCGACGTTGATGAGCCACTCACGGGAGACGCCCGCCGCGCGCGCGAGCTCGGCCTGGGTCCGGCCGGCCGCCTCGCGGGCATCACGCAGGACGGCGCCCATGTCGACCATCGTCCTGACCAGCACCGCTCCCCCTCACGTGTGGACGGTGATCCACTCTGGCAGAAGTGGATCACCGTCCACTTTAGCAGATGTGGATGATCGTCCACTAGTACAGATGTGGACGAGCATCCACAACGCCTGGTACCGACGACGCGCGTCAGGCGCAAATGCGCCGCGCCAGACCGGGTCGAGCTCCGCGCCGCCAACAAGTCCTACTCACCCGGCGTGGAGCTGGCCTGCAACTGACTGCGTATCCTTCAACGGCCGCACCGCCCCGCGGACGGCACGCGACCCTCGCCGCCACCAGTCCACCCGAGGTCAGACGATGGTTCCTGACGACTCTATGTTCGTCGACCTCTACGGTCGTTTCGAGCGCGATCCGGACATCGATCTGGGCACGCTCCCGGACGACGTCTACAGCCTGTTCGTGTCACGGTCGACCGCACTCAGGTTGACCGGGTGGAACGGGCGCGGCCGTTCCACCCGGGCCTGGAGCCCGGCGTCGGCCGGGCCTGCCGACGGCCCGACGGCCGCCGGGCTCGTCGCGTGGTACCAGGTCACCGTCCCCGCCGGCGTCGACCGGCGTCCCCTTCCGGTCTCAGCGTGCGCAGCCGTGGCGGGCGACGTCCTCGGTCGCCTCGGGAGGTTTAGAGCGCACGGGGTCCACGTGCTGGCCCCGCTCCACGACCACGCGGACGCTCTGCTCGACCTCGCGGGCGAGCTCAACTGGTTCACGCCGCGCCGGCACGAGCTGGTGGACGTCGAAGTCAAGCTCCGCGTCCCGACGACGGACGGTCTGACTCCAGACCGGCTCTCGGACGTGCAGACGGTGTTCGCGTCTCGCAACGTCGAGTCGTTCGCGCTCACGCTCGACCGGGTCGAGGTGGACGCCAAGCCTCGCCAGGAGACCGCGCCGCGTGACGCGATGTGGTGGCAGGGCCATGGCCTGGCATCCGCGGTCTTCGCAGGTCGGGTGCCCGGCGACGACCTGGACGCGATGTCGTGGCTCGCCGCTCAGGTCCTGGACTGCACGTGGCGCGTGGGCATCCGGCAGACCACCTCCGTCGAGGTGTTCACGGCCCCCGCTGATCGACACCGCACCTGGTAGCCGGCGCCCTTCCTCGACGAGGGTGTCCCAGCCACCCCGCCCCACATCGGGTCAAGCGGGCGTGGTGGCCGTCAGGCGCGCGGCGACGAGCTCGGCGATCTGGACGGCGTTGAGCGCCGCGCCCTTGCGGAGGTTGTCGTTGCTGATGAACAGCGCCAGGCCGCGCCCCTCCGGCACTCCCTCGTCCTGGCGGATGCGGCCGACCAGGCTCGGGTCGGCGCCGGCGGCGGCAAGCGGGGTCGGGACGTCCTCGAGCTGCACGCCGGGCGCGTCGGCGAGGAGCTCGCGCGCACGCTCGGGCGTGATCGGCCGCTCGAACTCCGCGTTGATCGACAGCGAGTGGCCCGTGAAGACCGGGACGCGCACGCACGTGCCCGAGACCAGCAGGTCGGGGATGCCGAGGATCTTGCGCGACTCGTGGCGGAGCTTCTGCTCCTCGTCGGTCTCGAAGGAGCCGTCGTCGACGATCGACCCGGCGAGCGGGATGACGTCGAACGCGATCGTCCGCGGGAACTTCTCCGCCGCCGGGAACTCGACCGCCGACCCGTCGTGGGTCAGGGCCGCGATGTCCTGCGACGCCGCCGCCTGGATCTGGCCCGCGAGCTCCGCGACGCCCGCGAGCCCCGCGCCCGACACCGCCTGGTAGGTCGAGACGACGAGGCGGCGTAGGCCGGCCTCCTCGTGCAGCACCTTGAGCACCGGCATCGCGGCCATGGTCGTGCAGTTGGGGTTGGCGACGATGCCCTTGACGGTCTCGTTGAGCGCACCCGGGTTCACCTCGGACACCACGAGCGGGACCTCGGGGTCACGACGCCACGCCGAGGAGTTGTCGATGACGACCGCGCCCGCGGCGGCGAAGCGGGGTGCGTGCTCCTTCGACGTGCCGCCGCCCGCGGAGAAGATCGCGATGTCGATGCCGGACAGGTCGGCGGTCGCGACGTCCTCGACGACCACGTCGGTGCCGCGCCACGGCAGCGTCGTGCCGGCCGAGCGGGCCGACGCGAAGTAGCGGATCGTCCCGACCGGGAAGTCGCGCTCGTCGAGCAGGCGCCGCATGACGCTCCCGACCTGACCCGTGGCACCCACCACGGCGACAACGAGCCCGCTCATCGTCCCGTCCCTCCGTACACGACAGCCTCCTGCTGGTCCGAGTCGAGCTCGAACGCGGTGTGGACCGCGCGGACCGCCTCGTCGAGCGAGTCGGCGCGGGTGACGACGGAGATGCGGATCTCCGAGGTCGAGATCATCTCGATGTTGATGCCGGCGTCGGACAGCGCGGCGAAGAGCTTCGCGGAGACGCCCGGGTGCGACTTCATGCCCGCGCCGATGAGCGAGAGCTTGCCGATGGTGTCGTCGTACTGCAGCGACTGGAAGCCGATGTCCGGCTGGTGCTCGGACAGGGCGGAGGTCGCCGTCGCGCCGTCGGACGCGGGCAGCGTGAACGAGATGTCCGTGAGGCCCGTCGCGGCGGCGGACACGTTCTGGACGATCATGTCGATGTTCACGCCCGACCCGGCGACCACCTGGAAGATCCGCGCGGCCTTGCCGGGCACGTCCGGGACGCCGACGACGGTGATCTTCGCCTCGCTGCGGTCGTGCGCGACGCCCGCGATGATCGGCTGCTCCACTGCTGCTCCTTCGAGGCCTGCGTCGGTCGGCTCGCTCGTCACGAGCGTGCCGGTGTGGGTCGAGAACGACGAGCGGACGTGCACCGGCACCCCGTACCGGCGGGCGTACTCCACGCACCGCAGGACGAGCACCTTCGCGCCGCTCGCCGCGAGCTCGAGCATCTCGTCGTAGGAGACGCGGTCGAGCTTGCGGGCCGCCGGGACGATGCGGGGGTCCGCGCTGAAGACGCCGTCGACGTCCGTGTAGATCTCGCAGACGTCCGCGCCCAGACCGGCCGCGAGCGCGACGGCCGTCGTGTCCGATCCGCCGCGGCCCAGCGTCGTGACGTCGTTCGTGTCCGACGTGACGCCCTGGAAGCCCGCGACGATCGCGACCTGGCCCTTCTCGATCGTCTCCCGGATGCGGTGGGGGACGACGTCGACGATGCGCGCGCGCCCGTGCACGGCGTCGGTGATGACGCCCGCCTGCTGGCCCGTGAACGACTTCGCCTTCACGCCGAGGTTGTTGATCGCCATCGCGAGCAGCGACATCGAGATCCGCTCACCGGCGGTGAGGAGGATGTCCATCTCGCGCGACGGCGGCAGCGGGGTGATCTGCTGCGCGAGGTCGATGAGCTCGTCGGTCGTGTCGCCCATCGCCGAGACGACGACGACGATGTCGTCACCCGCGCGCTTGGCCGCCGCGATCCGCTTGGCGACCCGCTTGATGCTGGCGGCGTCGGAGACCGACGACCCGCCGTACTTCTGCACGACTAGTGCCATGGTGATGCTCCATCTGTCGCCGGCCTCCGTCTCTCTCAACGGCCCGCCGGGTACCTGGTGGTCGCGGCGAGGGTAGGCACGCGACGACGCGCCCCGCAAACCCGTCCCACGCCCGCGCGCAGCGCCGCAGGTCGCGCTCACCCCGACCTGGTGGGCGCGTCGACGCGCCGGAGCGGCAACCAGGTCGGTGTCACCGGCCGGAGGGTGGTCGCGACCTCCACGGTTTCTGCACCGCGAACCGGCCCGGGGGCGTCGCGCGCGCGCCTAGCGTGTGCGCATGACGAGCACCGTCGACGACGACACCCCCGGCGGCGGCCCACCGCCCGTCCCCGCACCGGTCCCGACGCCGCAGGCGCCCGACGCCGCCGACGGGATCGTCGTCGCCGGCCTGCGGCGGGCGTTCGGCACGGTGCAGGCCCTGGACGGCGTCGACCTGCGGGCGCGCGCCGGTCGCGTCACAGCGCTGGTCGGGCCCAACGGCTCCGGCAAGACGACGCTCCTGCTGGTCCTCGCGGGCCTGCTCGTCCCCGACCAGGGGTCCGTGCGCGTGGCCGGGCACGACCCGGTCACCGACGGCGCGGCCGCGCGCGGGCGGACCGGCTGGATGCCCGACGCGTTCGGCACGTGGGACTCCCTCACGGCCCGCGAGGTGCTCAGCACGTTCGCCGCGGCGTACCGGATCCCGCGGGCGCAGGCCGACCAGCGGGTCGCCGAGCTGCTCGCGACCGTGCACCTCGAGGAGTACGCCGACCGCCCCGCGAGCGTCCTGTCGCGTGGTCAGAAGCAGCGGCTCGGCCTCGCACGCGCGCTCGTGCACTCCCCCGACGTGCTGCTGCTCGACGAGCCCGCGTCGGGCCTCGACCCCCGCTCGCGCGTCGACCTGCGCCTGCTGCTGCGGCGGCTCGCCGACGAGGGCCGCACCGTCCTCGTGTCGAGCCACGTGCTCTCGGAGCTCGAGGAGATGGCCGACGACGCCGTCTTCCTCTCGAAGGGCCGCACGGTCGTCGGCGGGTGGACGGAGACGTCGCAGGCCGCCGCGCCCCGCCGGTACCGGGTCCGCTCGCTGTCGACCGCCGCGCTCACCGACTGGCTGGGCCGCGCCGGCGTCGCCTGGCAGGCCGACGACGAGGACGGAGCACCGGCCGGTGCGCCCGACCCCGCGGCGTCCACCGCGCCGCCGGACCCGGCCGCGCCCGACACGCCGGCGGGCCCGATCGCGGGCGACCGTCCGGGTGGTGCCGTCGTGGACGTCGCCGACGACGAGGACGCCGCCCGGCTGCTGCGTGAGGCCGTCACCGCGGGCGTGCCCGTCACCGCGTTCGCACCCGTGCGCGGGCGCCTGGAGCAGGCCTACCTGGACCTCGACGAGGAGCGCCGATGAACGTCACCCACGTCGAGCTCGACGACAGCCCGGCCGCGCCGCCGGCCGCCCCGCGCTCCGCGACCTGGGGTCTCACCTGGCACGGCGTCCGGACCGTCGCCGCGCTCGAGCTGCGGCAGCGGGTCCGCTCGACGCGCTGGATCGTGGCGCTCGTGGTCTGGTTCCTCGTCGTCGGGGCGATGACGCTGCTCATCACCGGTGCGCTGGGCATGGCCGACGACGAGGGGCTGCGCCGTGGGTCGCTCGTGTTCGCGGGCGTGACGTTCCTCGTGCTCGGCCTCGGGCTGCTCGTCACCCCGACGCTCACGTCCACGTCCGTCAACGGCGACCGCAACGCCGGCACGCTCGCGACGCTGCAGGTCACGCTCCTGACGCCCGCCGAGATCGCGGCGGGCAAGCTGCTCGCCGCGTGGGCGTCGGCGTGCGCGTTCCTCGTGGTGAGCCTCCCGTTCCTCGTGCTCGCGCTGCTGCTCGGCGACACTCCGCCGACGTCGACGCTCGCGGCTCTGGTCGTCATCGCGCTGCTGCTCGCCTCGGTGTGCGGGGTCGGTCTCGGGTGGTCGTCGCTCGTCGCGCGGACCGCGGGCTCGACCGTGCTGACGTTCGTCACGGTCGCCGCGCTGACCGTGTTCACGCCGCTGCTGTTCGCGCTCACGTTCCCGCTGGTCAGCGGCCACGAGCAGGTGCAGGTCTACGGGCCGCCCGAGGACTGGTACACCGACGCCCAGCAGGTCGAGGCCGAGCCCGAGTGCGACGTCACGGTGCAGGAGCGCTACGTCACGCACACCGAGCGGACGTGGTGGCTGCTGGCCGCGAACCCGTTCGTCGTGGTCGCCGACGCGGCGGGCACCTCGCGCCACGTGGACGTCGACGAGCCGCTCGGCGCGCTCCGTGAGGGTGTGCGGGGCCTGCGCCAGGGCCCGCCCCCGATCCAGGACGAGTGCTGGTGGTCGGACGTGGTCGTCTCCGAGCAGGAGAGTGCCGTCGTGCCCCTCGAGGAGACGGACAGCCCTGCGTCGACGCCCGTCTGGCCGTTCGGCCTCGGGCTGCACCTGCTGCTCGGCGCGACCGGCTTCGTCGTGGCGGTCCGGCGGCTGCGGGTCCCGCAGCACACGCTCGCGCGCGGCACCCGCGTCGCGTAGCCCGGCGCGCCGGCGCTCCTGCTGCGGGGAGCGCCGGCGCCGACCGGTCAGTCGCCGTCCGCGCGGCGCGTCAGACGGTGAACGCCCCGACGCGAGCGCGCAAGTCGGCGGACAGGCGTGCGAGCTCCGCGACGGACGAGCCCATCTGGCCCAGCACGTCGTTCGACGTGGCCGCGGAGGACGCCACACCGGTGACTGTGCGCCGCCAGCTCGGCGGCAGCCTCACCCTGCGCCGTCGTCTCCGCCTGGATCGCGTCCATCACGGCCGTCGGCAGGTCGGCGCACGGTCTCCTGGAAGTACGTGCCGCCGCCGTGTCCCCCGCGTCCGCGAGCGGGAACAGCGTGTCCTCCGCGGCCGCGTAGTACGTGGCGAGGGCCGCCCGGATCGCGTCGACCGACGTGGCGTCGATCGCGTTCGGCTCGTACGCGTCGAGCTGCGCGGCCAGGTCCGCCTTGCGCTCCACGAGCTCCGTGCGCAGCCCCGCGCGGATCGCGTCGTCCGCGATGCCGTACTGGATGACGCGCGCGCGGTCGCCCTGGAACGCGCGCTGGATCTCGGTGAGCTGCTGCAGCGGCTGGACGCGCGAGGAGTACATCTCCTGCGCGTCGGCCGCCGGCATGCGCATGCCGACGAGGGTCACGCTCGCGACGAGCACCGCCGCGAGCGCCATGACGCCTGCCACGGACAGGACCTTGGTGCGCACGGAGCGGTCGGCGAACGGACGGCGGCCGGCGGGTGCGGCGGTCGGGGTGGCCATCGCGCGGTCTCCTCGGGGACGGGACGTGCGGTCGCGCGGTCCCCGGAGGTCGGACCCGCCGGGGCGCTGCGTCCTCCGCTGATCGTCCGACCCATAGGCGGGCCGGTGCCCGCCGTGAGGTGTTCGTCCCGCCGACCTCGGCCGTCAGGCGCGGGTCGGCACGCGGAGCACGCGCGGCCCGCCGGCCCGCCCGCGGGTCGTGTCAGGACTGCAGCGCGTCGTACTCCGCCTCGGTCGCGACGTCGTCGGCCACGTCGAGGCGCAGGTGCGCGAGCATCGTCTGGATCGCCCGCAGCACGCCCGACGCGCGCTCGCCCCAGTCGGACAGGTACGAGAACTGCCACCACCACAGCGCCTCGGTGACGGCACCCGTCTGGTAGTGCCGCAGGCCCTGCGCGAGCGCACCCGCGATGGCCACCAGGTCGCCCGACACCGACGACGTCTCCACCTCGGGCGTGACCAGCGGGTCGACGACCTCCGCGTACTCGTCGATGCCCTCGAAGACGTTCGCGAGCGCCGCGCGCAGCGGGTCGACGTCCGGGTCCGGCCCGAGGTCCGGCTCGAAGCGCAGCACCGGCACGACGTCCGTCGTCGCGCCCAGCCGCGCGCCCACCGCCAGCACGTCGGAGACCGCGAGCAGCAGCAGCGGCAGCGTCGCCTCCGGCGTCGTGCCCGCGGCGACCTCGGTGACCGTCGTCAGGTAGCTGCGCGACTCGTCCGCGACGGCGCGCGCCAGGTCGAGCAGGTCGGCGTCGGGCTCGGTGGCCCCGGTCGGTGTCGCGATGTCCATGCGACGCCCCTTTCCCCGTACGTCACGCCCCCGTGGTGCGGGGACGCGTTCAGGCGCTGATGCGCCGTCGTCCCTCGAACGCCCGTCCCAGCGTGACCTCGTCCGCGTACTCGAGGTCGCCGCCGACGGGCAGCCCCGACGCGAGCCGGCTCACCGTCAGGCCCATCGGCACCAGCAGACGCGCGAGGTACGTCGCCGTCGCCTCGCCCTCGACGTTCGGGTCCGTCGCCAGGATCACCTCGGTGACCACCCCGTCCGCGAGCCGCGTCATGAGCTGGGCGATCCGCAGGTCGTCCGGCCCGACGCCCGCGATCGGGTTGATCGCCCCGCCGAGCACGTGGTACCTCCCGCGGAACTCCCGGGTGCGCTCGATCGCGACGACGTCCTTCGGCTCCTCGACGACGCACAGCGTCGCCGGTGACCGCCGCGGGTCACGGCAGATGCGGCACTGGTCCTCCTGCGCGACGTTCCCGCAGACCTCGCAGAACCGCACGCGGCGCTTCACCTCGACGAGCGCGTCCGACAGCCGCCGCACGTCCGCCGGGTCCGCCGCGAGGATGTGGAACGCGATGCGCTGGGCGCTCTTGGGACCGACGCCGGGCAGCCGCCCGAGCTCGTCGATCAGGTCCTGGACCGCGCCCTCGTACACGCGCCCAGCCTACGTGCTGGCGGGGCGTCGGCGGTCTCGGCGCAGGCCGCCGTCGGGGTGCGGCGCGGCGGGGTGCGGCTCGGCGAGGTACGGCTCGGCGAGGTACGGCTCGGCGAGGTACGGCAGACGGGACCCACGCCCCGAGGCCGTGCGCGTCACGCGCCGTCCGCGGCCACGAGCTCCACCTCGAACCCGCGCGCGTCCTCGAGGTACGCCGCGTAGTGCCCCGGGCCGCCCGCGTAGGGATGCCGGTCGGGGAACAGCAGCGTCCAGCCGTGCGCCGGGGCGGCGTCGACGAGCCGGTCGAGCTCCGCGCGGGTGCCCGCGACGAACGCGACGTGGTTGAGGCCCGGGCGTCGCCGCTCGTGCGCGGTGCCGACCACGTCCGGGCCCGACTCCAGCACGACGTACGAGCCGTCCGGCGTCGTCCAGCTGCGCCCCGCCGGCCACCGGTCACGCGGCACGCAGCCGATCGCGCGCAGCAGCCAGTCCCAGTCCGCCTCGGCCGCCGCGAGGTCCGGGCACCAGAGCTCCAGGTGGTGCAGCGTCCCGCGCGGCCGTCGGGCGGTCGTCACGCCGTCGGGTCGTCGTACTGCTCGTCGATCACCGTGCCGCCGAGCAGCTGCGCGACGAGCGGTGCGCCCACCAGCGAGGACGACGTGATGTCGGGGTCGTCGGGCGACGGGTCGTCCTCGACCTGCCGAGCCGCGGACCGCGCGGCGGAGTCACGCGCCGCGGCGGCCATCCCGAGCTCGCGCGCCGACGGGCCGGCGGCAGGCGCACCGCTCGCTCCACCACCCGCCGCCGTGCGCCCGGGCGCTGCCGCGCCACGCTCGGGCGCCGGCCCGGTCGACGCCGGGCTCGAGGGTCCACCGTCACCCGGCGCTGCTGCGTCGCGCCCGCGGGCGTCGGCGCGACCGTCGGCGGCGGCGCCGTGCGCGACCGCGTCGGACCCGGACCGCAGCCCGGCGGCGTCGTCCGGAGGACCGTCGGGGACGCCGGGCTCACCGGGGTCGTCGTCGGGCGGCTCCGGCAGCGGCGGCTCGTCGTCCCACGAGGCTGCCGCGGCGGCCGCGCTCACCACGCCCGCGGGGCCCGCGGCAGGCGCGGCACCGGCCGACCCGGGGCTCGCTGCTCGGGCCGCGGTCCCGCCGCCGCCCGCCGGACCCGTGGCCCCAGCAGCCGGGCCGGCCGGTCCACGACCGGGAGCACCGGCCGTCGGCGCGTCGCCCAGGACGCCCTCGACGCGCACGTCGAAGCCGAGCGTCTCGCGGACCGCGCGCGCGACGACGTCCGCGTGCGCGCCGTTGCGGAAGGTCGCCGCGAGCTGCGGGGTGCTGAACGACAGGCGCAGCGTCGTCGCGTCGAGCTCGGCGACCTGGGCGTTGCGCGGGTCGACGAGCGCCCACGTCACGCGGCGCAGCCCCTTGACCGTCTCGAGCACCTCGGGCCAGCGGCGGCGCAGCACCTCGGTGTCCCGACCACCGGCGGGCGGCGCCGAGGGCGCGACCGCAGCCGACGCCGCGGGTGCAGCGGTGGCCGCGGGTGCGGCGGGCGGACCCGACGTGCCAGCCGACGACGGCACGGACGCCGGACCCGGCGCGGCAGCCGACACGTGTCCGGGCGCCGGAGCCGGCACGGACGCCGGACCCTGCCCGGGCGACGAGGGCTGCGCGGTCACCGGGGACGGCGCTCGGCTCGCGGCCTGCTCGGCCGCGGAGGTGGGCTCGGGCGGGGCCGGCTCGAGGCTCGACGGGCGCTGCTCCGCGGGCCGGCTCGTCCCCTGCGCGGCGGCGGCGTCCCCCTCGGGGGCACCCGTGGGCGAGCTCGTGGCGGCGGGACGCGGGCCGTCCGAGGCGTCGGTGGCGTCGGACGCCGGCCGCCGATCGGTTCCCCCGCGCGCCGTCCGGTCCGGCGCCGCGGGGCCCGCGTCGGATCCACCCGGCGTCGGCGTCGCGGCGGCCGGGACCGGCGGGGCGACGGCCGTCGGGACCTGCGACGGGACCGCGGCCGCTGCGCCGTGCGGCGGCACGGGAGCCGCCGCGGTGGCCGTCGGCGGGACGCCCGCAGGGGCGACGAGCGGTGCCGACGCGAACGCCGCACCCCCGGCGGGCAGCCCGCGCTCCAGCCGGTCGAGCCGCGCACCCAGCCCGGTGCGCGTGTCGTCGGCGGCGGGCAGCAGGAGCCGGGCCATGAGGAGCTCGAGGTGCAGGCGGGGGGAGGTCGCGCCCGTCATCTCGGTGAGGGCGGCGTTCGCCAGGTCCGCGGAGCGGGAGAGCTCCGAGGCGCCGAGGTGCTGCGCCTGGAGGCGCATGCGGGCCATCTGGTCCGACGGCACGTCGCGCAGGGCCGCGTCGGCCGCGTCGCCGGAGGCGGCGATGACGATGAGGTCGCGCAGCCGCTCGAGCAGGTCCTCGACGAACCGGCGCGGCTCGTGGCCGGTCGAGATGACGCGCTCGACGACGCGGAACGCGGAGCCGCCGTCACGGGCGGCGACCGCCTCGACGAGGTCGTCGAGCAGCGCGGCGGGCGTGTAGCCGAGGAGCGCGGCCGCGTCGTCGTAGTCGAGGCCGCCAGCCGAGCCGGCGATGAGCTGGTCGAGCACGGAGAGCGTGTCGCGCACCGACCCGCCGCCCGCGCGCACGACGAGCGGCAGGACACCGGCTCCGACGGGCACGCCCTCGCTCGTGCAGAGCTGCTCGAGGTACGGCACCAGGACGTCCGGCGGCACCAGGCGGAACGGGTAGTGGTGCGTGCGGGACCGGATCGTGCCGATGACCTTGTCGGGCTCCGTCGTCGCGAAGATGAACTTCACGTGCGGCGGGGGCTCCTCGACGATCTTGAGCAGCGCGTTGAACCCCTGCGGCGTGACCATGTGGGCCTCGTCGAGGATGAACACCTTGTACCGGTCGCGTGCGGGCGCGAACGTCGCGCGCTCCCGCAGCTCACGGGCGTCGTCGACGCCACCGTGCGACGCCGCGTCGATCTCGACGACGTCGAGGCTGCCGGACCCGCCGCGCGCCAGCTCGACGCACGACGGGCACGTCCCGCACGGGGTGTCCGTCGGGCTGCCCTCGGTGTTCTGCTCGCAGTTGAGGATGCGCGCGAGGATGCGGGCCGACGTCGTCTTGCCGCAGCCCCGGGGGCCGCTGAACAGGTACGCGTGGTTGACCTGACCGCTGCGCAGCGCCTGCCGGAGCGGCGCCGTGACGTGGTCCTGACCGATGACCTCGGCGAAGCTCTCGGGCCGGTAGCGGCGGTACAGGGCTGTCGTCACGCGGCAACCCTAGACGTCCCCACCCACGGGCGGGAGCACGCGGCCGGGGCCTGGGGAGACGCGCGGCACCGGGCCGGTCGGCCTCGCCGCGTCGGGTCGACGGCGGCCTCAGCCGAGGGCGACGAGCACCGCGAGGACGAGCACGACGAGCGCCCCGACGAGCGAGGCCCACGACCTCCCGCGCTCCCCCGCGACCCGGCCGAGCGCCCCCGCGCCGACCGCGAGCACGCTCTGCCAGGCGGCCGACGCGACCCCGGCGCCGGCGACGAACAGCACCCCCGCGAGCGCCGGGGACCCGTCGCCGCCGACCCGCGACGCGAGCCCCACGGCCACGGTCGCGAAGATCAGCAGCGTCGCGGGGTTGACGACGGTCAGCCCGACGAACCGCACGTACGCGGCGAGCGCAACGGGACGGCCGACCCAGGCGACGACCGTCGTCCGGGTGCCCGCCGTCGCACCGTCCGCGGCCAGGGGCTGCGGGCCGGTCGGCCTGCCGGTACCGGGCGCGCGTCGGTCCCGCCACCACGACCGCAGGACGCCGGACGCGACGGCGAGCAGGACGGCCGTCGTGACCCACCGGACCGTCGTCGCGTGCGCCGTCACGACAGCGGCGACCTGCGTGCCCGCGACCACCGCGACGGCCGCGTAGAGCAGGTCGACCGTCGCGACGCCCAGCCCCGCGCCGAGCGCGACGCGCGTGCCGTGCACGACCCCCTCGCGCAGCAGCAGCACCCCGACCGCCCCGACGGGCACCGCGACGGCGAGCCCGGCGAGCGCGCCGAGCAGCACGGGGGTCAGGTCCATGCCGCCAGGATCGACGGAACCCGCACCCGCGTCGACGCCGCGCTGCGCAAGGCGCGGTCCGACTGCGAGAATGCGCGCCGTGGACGTCATCGACGACGCGATCCTTCGTGAGCTGACCGCGGATGCGCGGCTGCCGTTCCGCGAGCTCGGGGCGCGCGTGGGCCTGAGCGCGAACGCGGCGGCCGCGCGCGTGCGCCGGCTCGTGGACGACGGAACGATCCGCGGCTTCACGATCGTCACGGGCCGCTCGCCCGCGGGCGCCCCGCCGGGTGGGCTCGAGGTGTTCGTCGAGGTGCGGCTCGCTCCCGAGACGACGAACGAGGACTTCCAGGCGGCCCTGCGTCGCCCGCCCGGCTTCCCGCAGGTGCTCGACGCCGTCCACGTCACCGGCTCCTACGACTACCTCCTGCACGCGCTGGTCGCGGACCCCGCGTCGCTCGACCTGCTCGTCCGTCGGCTCAAGCGCGAGGCCGGTGCCGCCCAGACGTTCACGCGCCTCGCCCTGCGCGACCCGGAAGCCGGCTGACCGGAGGCCCGACCCGGGGCACCCGCGGGGGGCCGCGCCGCGGGATCACCCACGGCACGGGACGTCGGTCCCTCTCGGCACGCGCGAACCGGTCGATAGGTTCGACGACGGTCGTGACGCACCGGGAAGGACCACCGTGGGGATGACGTTCTGGCACACCGCCGTGCTGATCGGCGGCGCCGCGGCGTTCCTCGTCGCGCTCGTCGTGGTCGCCTCCGCGGGGTCCCTGCTCGCCCAGTGGTCCCGTCGGGAGCGTGCGTCGTCCCAGGTGTGAGGCCGCGCCACCGGGTCGGGCCCACGGGTCGCACCGAACCGCGCACGGCACACCTCCCGCACCGCTAGCGTGCGCACCAGCCGTCGGGTGCCGTGCCCGGCGAGGGTGTCGGGAGGCCCGGGATGTTCCGCAGCGTCAGCGTCTGGCACCTGCTCGTGCTGGGTCTGGGCTTCCTCGCCGTGGCGACGGTGGTCGTCGGTGCCGTCGTCGGCATCGTGCTCGCCGTGCGTCGCCGGGACCCGCGCCCGCCCGTGGGCTGACGCGCCGGGGAACGTCAGGACCCCCCGCACACCCGCCAGAGCTCGCCTGCCCTTGCTGCCTTCCGGCCCTGGGGGGGTTCAGCGAGATGACGCCGCACGAGGGGTCTGCCCACCAGCCTAACGGACGCGGGAGGGCCGTCGCGCACGTGCGGCCGGTCCCGCCGGGCCGCGTGGCCCGTCAGTCGATGACGTGCCGCAGGTACCGCCGCGGGTCGTCGAGGAACCCGCGCCAGCGCTGCACGAGGTCGAGGTCCTCCCAGTCGCAGCGCCGCATCCCCCACTCGCCGACCTCCCAGATCGCGGCGCCGGGAAGCGCGGCCAGGATCGGCGAGTGCGTCGACAGCACGACCTGCGCGGGCGACGTCGTGACGAGGTCGTGCAGGTGCGCGAGCAGCGCCAGGCAGCCCGTGAACGACAGGGCCGCCTCGGGCTCGTCGAGGAGGTACAGGCCGGGCTTGAACATGCGGTCGCCGACGAGGGACAGGAACGACTCGCCGTGCGACATCTCGTGGAACCTCGGTTCCGGGCGGCTGCCCGGGTTCTCCTCGAGGTACGTGTAGAAGGAGTGCATCGTCTCGGCGCGCAGGAAGAAGCCGAAGCGTCCCGCGCCGATGTCCCGCTCCAGGCGGAACGTCAGCTCGGCCTCTGAGGGGCGCGTCGAGTGCCGGGAGCCGATCGAGCCGCCCTCGGGCCCCATGTCGCGGCTCAGCGCGAGCGCCTCGACGAGCGTCGACTTGCCCGCCCCGTTCTCCCCGACGAGCACCGTCACGGCGTCCAGGTCCCAGCCGTCCGTGAGCACCTGCCGGACCGCGGGGATGCGCAGGTACCAGGCGCCGTCGTCGTCGGGGACGCCTCCCGACGGCGGCACGCGGCGGACCGGCAGCGGACGGTCGAGGCTCACGGACGAGGTGTACCCGTCCGGGCGCGTCCCCGTCCAGGTGTGCGCGGAGGCGGGCGGGGCCAGACTCGACGGGTGAGCGACGACGGCATCCCCGGCCCCGACGCACCTCCCGCGCCGGCCCCCGACGACCCCCGGTACGACGTCGACCTCGTCGTCATCGGCTCCGGGCCGGGCGGCCAGAAGGCGGCGATCGCCGCGGCCAAGCTCGGCAAGCGGGTCGCGATCGTCGAACGGCGGCACATGATGGGCGGCGTGTCCGTCAACACGGGCACGATCCCGTCGAAGACGTTGCGCGAGGCCGTCCTGTACCTGACGGGCATGGCGCAGCGCGACGTGTACGGCGCGTCCTACCGCGTGAAGAGCGACATCACGGTCGAGGACCTGTTCGCCCGCACGCAGCACGTCATCGGGCGCGAGATCGAGGTCGTGCGCGCCCAGCTCCTGCGCAACCACGTCGACCTGCACACGGGTGCGGCTGCGTTCGTCGACCCGCACACCGTGGAGGTCACCGACGACGACGGGCGGCGCACACGGATCTCGGCCCGGTTCGTCGTCATCGCCACGGGGTCCCGCCCGCACCGCCCGGAGACGGTGCAGTTCGACGAGCGGACCGTCGTCGACTCCGACGGGGTGCTCGCGCTCGACCGGGTGCCGGGGTCGATGGTCGTCGTCGGCGCGGGGATCATCGGCATCGAGTACGCGTCGATGTTCGCCGCCCTGGGCACGCGCGTGACGATCGTCGACAAGCGCCCGACGATGCTGGAGATGTGCGACCCGGAGGTCGTCGAGTCGCTCAAGTTCCACCTGCGGGACCTGTCGGTGTCGTTCCGGCTCGGCGAGGAGGTCGCCGGCGTCGACAGCGGCCCGAACGGCACCGTGACCCGGCTGGCGTCCGGCAAGAAGATCGCCGCCGACACCGTCATGTACTCCGCCGGACGGCAGGGGCAGACGGCGGACCTGGACCTGGCCGCCGCGGGCCTGGAGGCGGACCGCCGCGGGCGCATCGAGGTCGACGGCGACTACCGGACCGCGGTCCCGCACGTCTTCGCGGTGGGGGACGTCATCGGCTTCCCCGCGCTCGCCGCGACGTCCATGGACCAGGGCCGCCTCGCCGCCTACCGGGCGTTCGACGAGCCCGCGCGCGAGCTCGCGTCCGTGCAGCCCATCGGCATCTACACGATCCCCGAGATCTCCTACTGCGGGCGCACCGAGGACGAGCTCACGCGCGACTCCGTGCCGTACGAGGTGGGGGTCGCCCGGTACCGCGAGCTCGCCCGCGGGCAGATCGTCGGCGACTCGTACGGGATGCTCAAGCTGCTCGTCCACACCGAGACGCGGCACCTGCTGGGCGTGCACATCTTCGGGACGTCCGCGACGGACCTCGTGCACATCGGGCAGGCGATCATGGCGTGCGGCGGCACGATCGACTACCTCGTCGACACCGTCCTCAACTACCCGACGCTGTCCGAGGCGTACAAGGTCGCGGCACTCGACGCGACCAACAAGATCCGCGCGGTCGCCCGCTTCGCGCAGACGTAGCCGCGAGGTCGCGTCACCGCCGCCACGGAGCCCGGATCCGCCGCCTCGGGGCGGTCGGCTCCGGGTCGGACGGCCCGTCGAGGGCCGCCACCAGGTACACCATCCCCGCGACGACCGCACCGGGCGACGGCGGCTCGGGATGCTCGGACGCGGCGAGGCACACGTCGACCTCGAACCCGATGGTGCGCACCCGCGCCACGTGGAACTCCGTGCCGGTGAGCGAGTTGCGGCACGTCCGTGACCGCAGGACCGTGCCGTTCAGCCGACCGTGCGGGCGGACCTGCGACGGGCCGTCGGCGAACATGCCGGTGGGGATGAACGACTCCGGCCCCATCCGGTGCCCGCCGTCGGCGTCGCCCCGGCTCGGGTCCAGCAGCGACGCCGACGACGCCGCGAACGTCGCGGCGTCGGGCAGCACCTCGACGGCCCGGCCCAGCGCGACCACACCGGCGTCCCCCGCGACGCTCGCCCCGGGGTCGAGCAGCGCCCACTGCTCGAGGTCGGCGGCCAGCGCGGTCACCTGCGAGCCGTCCTCCATGACGGCGGCCGTCCAGCACTCGTCGTTCGCGTGCTGGACCGACCCGAGCACCGCACCCGGCTCGGACGCGAACGACGGCGTGACGGCGACGAGCCGGTTCGACCGGTCGAGCACGAGGACGAGCCGCGCCCCCTCGTCGTCCTGCCAGCGCACCACCCTCCGCCCGTCCCGGACGCCGAGCTCGGCCCCGCGCTCGGCGGCGGTCCGCAGCAGGCGCTCCAGCACGGCGCTGTCGGGCGCGTCCAGGCCGATGCACCCCAGGTTCGACGTCACGCGCCGAAGGTAGCGTCTACCTGCAGCGATGCGTCGCCGCTACGGTGCGCGCATGGGTGAGCTCCGGCTGCGGACCGAACGGCACGAACCCGGCGACCGGGAGACGGTGCACACCATCCTCGCGGACCTGCCCGCGTGGTTCGGACGTCCCGAGGCCACCGCGGGCTACGTCGACGCCGCCGACCGCCTCCCTGCCGACGTCGCCGTCGCGCCCGACGGTGAGGCCGTCGGCGTGCTCCTCGTCGAGCAGCACTTCCCCGAGACCGCCGAGCTCCACCTCATGGCCGTGAAGGCCGCCTGGCACCGGCGGGGCGTCGGCCGCGCGCTCCTCGCTGCCGTCGAGCGCGACCTCGTCACCGCCGGCACGCGCCTGCTGACCGTGAAGACGCTCGGCCCGTCCGACCCCGACGAGGGCTACCGCCGCACGCGGCTGTTCTACGAGGCGCAGGGGTTCTTGCGGCTCGAGGAGCTCATGGACCTCTGGCCCGGCACGGCGTGCCTCGTCATGGCCAAGCCGCTGGCCTGACGGGTCAGGCGCCCGCTCGACGGACGACCGGTCAGCCCTGCGGCTCGGCGTGCGTGTCGCTCTCGTACAGACCGAGCTCGTTGCCCTCGGTGTCCTCGAACACCGCCCACCAGCTCGTCGGCGAGATCTCCGACTTCTCCATCACGACCCTGCCGCCCTGCGCGACGACCGTCGCGAGCGCGTCGTCGATCGAGTCGACCTCGACGTAGGACCGCGGGATGCGGAGCTTGTCGTCGCGCGGCCCGAACCCGCCGCCGCTGATCTTGTTGGGGGCCTGCCACATCGGGTAGCCCTCGAACCCGGGCATCTCCTGGGCGTCCCACCCGAACACCGCCCGGTAGAACGCCGTCGCGCGGCCCAGGTCGTCCGCGGGGATGTCGATGTGCGTGATGTCGCCGTGCGCCATTGCCGCTGCTCCCTCGTCGGTCGCGGCCCGCCGTGTCCGGGCGGACCTCGGACGTCCGCCAGCCTAGGGGCGACGGGCAGGGCGACGCAGCCCGTGCATCAGCGGGCCCCGATCCCCCAGCCGCACCGACCCGACCTGCTCGAACCCGCGCGCCTGGTAGAACCGCACGTTGGCGTCGAGCGTGGTGTTCACGTGCGCCGGCAGGTGGTCGGGCGCCGCGGCCAGCCCCGCCTCCACGAGCGACGCCCCGATCCCGAACCCGCGCCGGTCCGCGTCCACTCCCAGGAAGTGCAGCAGCACGTGCTGCTCGTCGGGGAACTGGTCCCGCATCGCCTCGAACCCGTCGCGCACCATGACCACGCGGTCCGCCGGCAGCAGCAGCCCGAGGATCGACGGCCCCGGCAGCGGCGGCCCACCGTCCGCACCCGCCGCCTCCGTCCCCGGCACGCGCCACGCCGCCGCCCCGACCGCACGCCGGTCGTCGACCGCGAGCCACGTCGTCCCCGCGAGCACGTACCCCTCGACCCCCGCCCACAGGAACGCCGACACCGCCGCCGACCGGTCCGCGCGCAGGCCGAAGATCCAGTCCATCAACGGGTCGTGCGCGAGGGCCCGCGCCAGCACTGTCCGGGCCGCCGGCAGGTCCGCCGGCTCCGCGCGCCGCACGCGCACCCCCGCCGTCGTGGTCTCGTCGCTCGCGTCCTGCGCCACCACCATGGAGCCTCCTCGTCGCCGGTCCGTGCTCGTGCGCCGCCAGACCATCGTGGCCGCTCACCCCCGCGCTCGTCGCCCGTTTCGGAGAAGCCCGTCGGGTCGAGTACCCTGGGCCCGCCTGGAGGATTCGCCTAGTGGCCTATGGCGCACGCTTGGAAAGCGTGTTGGGTGCAAGCCCTCGGGGGTTCGAATCCCCCATCCTCCGCCGCCCGAAGGGCCCGCTACCCACCGCTGTGTGGGTACGGGCCCTTCGTCGTCGGCGGGTGCGCGCGGCCGGCGTGGCGTGAGGTGGGAGCACACGTTGCTCTGCAGCGTCCCGCGCCGCGTGTACCGTCCAGCCGTGGCGAACCTCGAGCCTGGCCTCTATGAGTCGCTCGTCACTCGCGGGCTGCAGGCGGACCTCGATCGTCTGCCCGAGAGCCTGAGCGAGCGTCGCCGCACGCTTGACGCCGCGGATGCGGCCGATCGCATCGCGTGGCACGTCAGCCAACTCGTCGAGCGGGCGTTGCTGGATGTCGATGACAAGGACCGCGTCGCCGTCGCAGCCCGAGTAGCGCACGGCCTTGTCGGTCGTCTCGGGGAACTTGTCGAACTCGACGATGCAGCTCATCTCGTCGAGCCGACCTCGGTGTTACGTGCAGTCCTTCGTCGACGGCCCGACGGCGCGCCAGAGGAGTTGGCCGCGCCAGTCATCCCGCTCCTGGACACGACGCTCCTCACGAACGCACCTGGTGAGCCCAGTTTGTGGAGCCAACTCAAGTCCGAGATTGCGTCCGCGACAGCGATCGATCTGGTGATGGCGTTCATTCGGCGCAGCGGCATCAACCCGTTGCTCGAGGATTTGCGGCGGCACTGCGCGAGCGGCCGACCACTGCGCGTGTTGACGACCACCTACACGGACTCGACCGAGCGCGAGGCCCTCGATCTTCTCGCCGAGTTGGGCGCCGATGTCCGGGTCTCCTACGACCTTGGTTCGACGCGGCTGCACGCGAAGGCGTGGATCTTCCACCGCACACCGTTCTCGACTGCCTACGTGGGCTCGTCGAACCTGACGCGATCCGCGACGGTCACCGGCCTCGAGTGGAACGTGCGCCTGTCGGCCGCCCGAAACCCTGACGTGATCGCGAAGTTCCAGGCGGTCTATGACAGCTACTGGTCGGCCGGCGACTTCGTCCCCTACGACCCCGAGCAATTCGCCGCCGAGCAGCGGCGAGCTGGGAACAGCGACCACGGCCCCCGCGTCATGCTCAGTCCGCTCGAGGTACGGCCCCATCCCTTCCAGTCACGCCTGCTCGAACTGCTTGAGGTATCGCGTCAGCGCGGCCATCACCGGAACCTGCTCGTCGCGGCCACCGGCACCGGCAAGACAGTCATGGCAGCGCTCGACTACGCCCGGCTTCGACGGCGGCTCGGCAGTGCGCGCCTGCTGTTCGTCGCCCACCGAGAAGAGATCCTCGACCAGAGCCTCGCGACGTTTCGGCACACCCTTCGCGAGACGCAGTTCGGCGAGAAGTGGGTGGGGCAGTCGCGACCGAGGGACTTCGATCACGTCTTCGCGTCCGTCCAGAGCCTCAATGCCAACGGCCTCGGTTCGCTCGACCCTGAGCACTTCGACGTCGTCATCATCGACGAGTTCCACCATGCTGCGGCGGCTTCCTACGAGCGGATCCTCACCGCCGTCAAGCCGAAGGAGCTTCTGGGCCTCACCGCGACCCCTGAGCGCACCGACGGCCTCCCGATCCTGCAGTGGTTCGATCACCGGATTGCCGCCGAACTGCGGCTCTGGGACGCCATCGACCAGCAGCACCTGGCTCCGTTCGTCTACTACGGGGTCCATGACGGGCTCGACCTCAGAGAGGTTCCGTGGCGGCGCGGTCGGGGGTACGACGTCGAGGCGCTCAGCAACCTGTACACAAGTTCCGACGCGTGGGCGCGAAGGGTCATCAAGGAGGTCGCCGCGCGAGCGAATGTCGCGACGCTGCGCGGTCTCGGATTCTGTGTCAGCGTCCAGCACGCACGGTTCATGGCGGAGCACTTCAATCGGCACGGCATTGCTGCGGTGGCCGTCTGGGGTGACAGCCCGCGCTCCGACCGCGAGCAGGCGCTGCGTGACCTGGCCAGCGGCCGCATTCGGGTGCTGTTCTCGGTCGATCTCTTCAACGAGGGCGTGGACGTCCCCGACGTCGACACCATCCTCATGCTCCGGCCGACGGAGAGCCCGACACTCTTCCTCCAGCAGCTCGGTCGGGGCCTGCGCAAGACGCCTCACAAGGGCGCCTGCACGGTTCTCGACTTCGTCGGCATCCACCGTGCCGAGTTTCGATTCGACCGCCGCTTCCGCGCCCTGCTGGGCGGCACGCGCAGGGACGTGGAACACGCCGTCACGGCGGGCTTCCCCTTCCTACCGGCCGGCTGCCACATGCAACTCGACCGAAAGTCGTCCGAGATCGTTCTGCAAAGTGTGCGCGACGCGATTCCGTCACGCTGGCCTGCGAAGGTGGAGGAACTCCGCGCGCTTCGGAGGGATCGTGGCGACCTCACTCTGAGCGCCTTCCTGGAGGATTCCGGCCTCGACCTCGAAGACGTCTACGACGGCACTCACTCGTGGTCCGACCTGCGGACCGCGGCCGACGCGCCCTGCCGTGCCGAAGGGCCGAACGAACGGACGCTTCGCCGCGCGGTTGGGCGCCTTCTGCATGTCAACGACCGGGTCCGGACCGAAGCGCTCACCCGATTCGCGTCGCTCCCGGCCGCTCCAGATGCGGCGTCGTTACGCGAGCGGGATCGGCGGCTTCTTCACATGATGGTCGCTGGCCTCGCTGATCAAGCCATCACGACGGCGACGACACTTCAGGACGCGGTCGATGTGGTGTGGGCGCACCCTCAAGTCCTCGCCGAGCTAGTCGAGCTAGCCGCGGTGCTCGAGCGTCGGATCGACCACGTCCACGAGCCGCTGCTCACGCACCCGCAGGCTCCGCTGCAGGTTCACGCGCGCTACTCGCGGATCGAGATCCTCACCGCGCTGGGCCTCGTCGACGGCGCCAAGGCGTTCGCATGGCAGAGCGGCGTGCTCGACGCCAAGCGCGCCAACGCTGACCTGCTCGCCTTCACGCTCGACAAGAGCAGCGGTGGCTTCTCACCGACGACGCGCTACCGGGACTACGCGATCACCCCCACCCTCATCCACTGGGAGAGCCAGTCAACGACACGCGCGGACAGCGCTACCGGCTTGCGCTACCGGAACCACGAACGCGAGGCCCGGTCGATCCTGCTGTTCGCCCGGCTCCGCGCCGACGACCGCGCGTTCTGGTTCCTCGGACCCGGCACGTACCGCGGCCACGTGGGTGAACGTCCGATGGCCATCACCTGGGAGCTCACGACACCGTTGCCGGGTGACCTCTTCCAGGCTTTCGGCGCCGCGGTGGCGTAGGCCGCCGTCCGATCGCGCAATCGGGTCAGCTTGGCTGCCAGGTCGAGCGCCGCTTGGCGGCGTCGTAGACCACGCCCACCTGTTCGGCCGTCAAGGAGGGCGGGAGCGCCCGCAAGGCCCTGGCCGCCTTGGTCGCTCGGAGGACGAGGACGTCGCCGGGGTGCTCGCGCACGGTCAGCGATCCGGACCCGAGACGGAAGACCAGCACTGCTGCGGCCGTGACGGGGACCCCGGCGGCCGCCGTGAGCAGAGCGGAAGCTCGCGCGGCTTCGTGTCGGGAGTTGCGGAGGTACGGCACGGGCTGGTTGTTCACCCTGACCTGCTTCGACACGACCCAGATGTTCGCGCCGGGATGATGCTTCGAGTTCACGGTGAAGACGCCGGGCGGGCCGATCAGCACGTGATCGATGTCGGAGCTGTTCGCTCCGACCGGAACCGAGTGCAGGATCCGCCAACCGTACGGAGTCAGCCGTTCGAGCTCGGCTCCGATCGACTCCTCGGCCGCCGCGCCGATCCGCCACGCGCGCTCGTCCGTCCGGGCGTCGACGACCTTACCGACCCAGGTCCGGAACCGACCGAGCTGGGCCCGTCGTGCCTCGAGCTCCTCGTTCGCCCGCTTGCGGGCCCCCTGACCCGCCGCTCGCACGCTGAGGTCCTCGTCGAGCCGCGGCGGCCGGGTGTGCTTTCTGGGCCCCTCACCTCCGGGGATCGTGAGTGACGGAACCGCGGGAGCCGTCGGACCCGTGGGAGCAGGCGGCGTCGCGAACGTGAAGCCTGCGTCGGCGAGGCACGCCCAGCGGTCCAAGACCCTGGCGGTGCTCGCGTCCGCCGGCACCAGCTCGCCGCTGACGTTGTCCCGGTAGCCGATCTGCACACCCGTCGCGACGTCGAGGACATACGTCCGGTCCTTGCCGTACCGACGCCAGTGTCGTGTCTCGAACTCCCCCATGACCGACGGATCGGCAGCAACCGGCTCCTGCTGAAGCCGGTACGTCGGCCGTCACGCGCCGAGCTGGACCCACCGGCCCTCCGAGATGACCTCGGTCGTGCCGTCGACGACCGCGATCGCGGTCTGCTCGTCGATGGCGTACGCGGGGACGCCGAGGTCCGCGGCCCACCGCTCGGCGTGCGCGAGGGTGTTCGTGGGGAAGGCGTCGAGGTGCGGGAAGATCGCGAAGTCGACGACGCCGAGCGTCCGGTCGTCCGGGGCGGACGGCCACTCGACGAAGTACTGCCCGATGCGGGGCGTCATGACCATGCTGCCCGCGCTGACCCCGACCCAGACGGTGTCGGTCAGGGACGGCAGCAGGTCGGCCAGGCCGGACTCGTGCATCCAGTGGTGGAGGTAGGTGGCGTCGCCGCCGTCGACGAGCAGGACGTCGGCCTCGCGGACCCACGGCATCCACCGCTCCTCGCCGACGGTGGGCAGAGCGGTGAGCTCGAGGACGCCGAGCGACGCCCAGCCGAGGCCGGTGAGGTGCGCGGCCCCCGTCCCGGTCCCTGCGGCGACGGTCCTCTGCACGGATGCGGGGCCGCACATCGGGTGGCCCCACTGCGCGGTCGGGATGCAGAGCGCGCGGGACTCGCCGACGGGCTTGCCGAGGAGCCGTTCGAGCGCCGCCCGGATGCTGGGGTTGGTGACGCCGCCGGACGTGAGCAGGAGCTTCATGGGAGACCTCGCGACGTGGACGGGGTGGTCGACGGGTGGACCGGCGCTGCGGCCGGATCTCATCGTCCCCGCGCGTCGTCGGCTGCGCGAGAACGTGACGCCCGTCGGATCTCGTCGCACGGGCCGCCCTGGACGGCCGGGTCACAGCGGGGTGGCCTAGATTGGCGCGGACGACCGGGCGCGGTCGCCTGCGGGAGCAGGGGGCCGACGCCGACGACGTGAACGAGGGCGGCGACATGACGGACGAGACGCGACCGAGGCTCGACGCGCGGCTGCAGCGGCACGGGATCGCGCGGGACGTGCACCGGGGGCTGTCGAAGGGGATCGACTTCCTGCCGGTCAGCGAGTCGACGAAGGCGATGCTGACGACGCGCAGCGGCGAGGTCGTGGCGTTCGCGGCGGAGACCGGGACGGCGCTCGCCAACGGCGCGGTCGTCGCGGGCAAGGGTGCGGTCGACGCGGCGCGCGAGGGGTACCACGCGTTCGAGACGAAGCGCGAGGAGGAGGCCGCGGCGGCGAAGCGGCCGTTCGCGATCGTCGAGCCGGTGACGGACGCGGCGCCGGAGTCGGCTGCGGCGACGGCCGGCCCGGACGGCGGCGAGGGGGACCTGCTGGCGCGCCTGGAGCGGCTCGGGCAGCTCCGCGACGCGGGGCACCTGTCGGACGAGGAGTTCGCGACGGCGAAGGCGCGGCTGCTCGCCGGCGAGTGACCGGCACGCACTGACGCCTGTCGGCCCGACGGCCCACGGCCGACGGACGAGCCCGCGCGCACGCGCGAGCCCGAGCGGTGGCTCGTCGCTGCAACTGTGAACGGTCACGGATCCGCATCGCATCTGGACAGCCTCTTGCGCGCGAGCCCGGGCGCTGCCGTATGTTGTGCGCGGTCCTTGGCTGGGACCGTGCACAGCGCAGGGTCGCGACGACGCGGCTCTCACGACCCGACGGAGCGTCATGACCGCGCACACCCGACTCCGCACCCGCCCGACGCACGCCATGCGCGTGACGACCGCCGTCACGGCCGCCGCTGCGGCGGTCCTGACTCCCGTGCTCCTGGCGGTGGCCGCCGCGGCCGAGGACGGTCCCGTCGACGCGGGCATCTTCGTCGACAAGGTCGACGGTCTCCCCGCCGACTTCGTGGCGGGCGTCGACGTCTCGTCGGTCCTCTCGCTCGAGGCGAGCGGCACGGTCTTCCGCGACGAGGACGGGCAGCCAGCCGACCTGTTCGAGGTCCTCGCGGACCACGACGTCACCTACGTCCGTGTCCGGGTGTGGAACGACCCCTACGACGCCGACGGCAACGGGTACGGCGGCGGGACGGTCGACGTGCCGCGCGCCGTCGAGATCGGCCGCCGGGCCACCGCCGCCGGGATGCGCGTGCTCGTCGACCTGCACTACTCCGACTTCTGGGCGGACCCGGCCAAGGTGCACGTGCCCAAGGCGTGGGCGGGCCTCGACGCGGCGCAGCGCGCGACGGCCGCGGGCGAGTTCACGCAGGACGCGCTGCAGGACTTCGAGGACGCGGGCGTCGACGTCGGCATGGTGCAGGTCGGCAACGAGTCGAACAACGGCATCGCCGGCATCTCGTGCCCGTCCGCGAGCGCGACCGTCTCGTCGTGGGAGCCGTGCGTCGGCGTCTACGAGGCGGGCGCCGCCGCGGTGCGGTCGGTGTTCCCGGAGGCGCTCGTCGCACTGCACTTCACCAACCCGGAGAACGGCCGGTACGCCACCTACGCGGGCATCCTGGACCACTACGACGTCGACTACGACGTGTTCGCGAGCTCGTGGTACCCGATGTGGCACGGCTCGCTGACCAACCTCACGAGCGTGCTCAAGGACGTCGCCGACACCTACGGCAAGAAGGTCATGGTCGCGGAGACGTCGTGGGCGTCCACGCTCGACAACGGCGACACGCACCCCAACACGGTGAGCTCGGGCTCCCCCGCGGTCGAGGGCTACCCGGTGAGCGTGCAGGGCCAGGCGTGGCTCGTGCGGGACGTGATCCAGGCCGTGCACGACGTCGGCCCGGCCGGCATCGGCGTCTTCTACTGGGAGCCCGCGTGGCTCCCCGTCGGTGGCCCGGCGGACGCGGCGTCGCAGCAGGCGCTGTGGGAGGAGCACGGCTCCGGGTGGGCGTCAAGCTTCGCGGGCGGGTACGACGACGCCGCCGACTGGTACGGCGGCTCCGCGTGGGACAACCAGGCGCTGTTCGCGTTCGACGGCACGCCCCTGGAGTCGCTGCGCGTGTTCCGGTACGCCCGGACCGGCGCGACGACGGCGCGCGTGCCGTCGCAGGTCGAGTCGCCGGTGGTGGACGTGCGCCTGGGCGACGACGTGACGCTGCCGTCGACGGTGCGCGTGACGTACAACGACGGGAGCGTCGAGAACCCGACGGTCGCGTGGAGCGGCGCGGTCGCGTGGATCCGCGGCACCGGCACGTACACGATCCCCGGCATCACCTCGACGGACCTCGACGTCACGGCGACGGTCCGGGTGACCGCGCCGAACCTCGTGCGCAACGGCAGCTTCGAGGACGGCGACACGAGCATGTGGGACGCCTCCTGGTCGGTCGCGACGTCGGCGAACGCGATCCACGCGACGGGCGACGCGACCGACGGCACGCGCGCGCTGCAGTTCTGGGCGGGTGAGCCGTTCGTCGTCGAGGCGAAGCAGCGGATCACGGGCGTCCCGGCGGGCACGTACCGGCTGTCGGCGGTCGTCCGCGGCGGCGGCCAGGGCGAGGGCGACACGCTGAACCTGTGGGCGTGGTCGTCCGCGCTGGGTGACGGCGTCCAGGAGCCCGTGTGGCTGGCCGGCTGGAGCAACCCGACGACGTTCACGCTCGACGGCGTCGTCGTCGGCGCGGACGGCACGGTGGAGGTCGGCGCGTACCTCGGCCTGTCGGCGAACGCGTGGGGCACGCTCGACGCGTTCCGGCTGGAGCCCGTCGTCTCCGCCGCGCCGGTCGACCGCACGGCGCTGCAGGCGGCGCTCGACGAGGCCGCGGCAGTCGACCGGAGCAGGTGGACCGACACGTCCCTCGCCGACCTCGACGAGGCCGTCGCCGCCGGCAGGGTCGTCCTCGCCGCGGGCCAGCCGACCCAGGCCGACGTCGACGCGGTGACGGCACTGGTCACCGGCGCGCTCGACGCGCTGCAGGCGACGCCGACGCCGACGCCCACCTCGACACCCACGACGCCGACGCCCACGACCGCGCCGACCGGCACGCCGTCCGCCAGCCCGTCGGCGTCGCCGTCCGCCAGCCCCGCCAGCCCTGCCAGCCCTGCGAGCCCCGCCATCTCGGCCGACAGGCGGACCGTGCGACCGGGCGAGAAGGTCGGCGTCACGGTCACGGGAGTGAGCGGGACGCAGGTCGAGATCGGCATCGCCAGCACCTACCAGCGCCTCACCACGGTGCCCGTGTCGAACGGGACGGCCACCGCGACCGTGACCGTCCCGACGACGCTCGCGGCGGGCCTGCACCACCTGCAGGCCCGCGACGCGACGGGCGCGGTGCTCGCGCAAGTCGAGATCCGGGTCGCGGGCTCCGCGCTCGCGACGACGGGCGCGGACGTCGCGGTGCCGGTCGCGCTGGCGGTGGCGCTGCTGGCGCTGGGCCTCGCGGCGGTCGCGGTGGCCGCCCGACGCCGGCACGGGACCGGGGCGCGGGCCGTCGAGCGGTGACGTACCGTGACGGGGAGCACCTGCACCATCGGCCCTGCAGGACGCCGGGGCCGTGTCGTACCCGCCGGACCGGCGGCCACCGACGACGCCCCCACGCCGCGCCGCCGCGCCCGCGCCGGACCGACAGGACGGACCGCCCATGACCGCCACGCCCCTCGCCGTCGACGGCTCCCGAGGCTCGCGCCAGCGCGCGGTCAGCGACTTCACGGAGCTGACCCGGCAGGTCCAGGCGGCGGGCCTCATGGCGCGCCGTCCGGGCCACTACGCCGCGCGGCTGTCGGCGGCCGTGCTGGCGGTGGCCGGGCTCGTCGTCGCGACGGTGCTCGTCGGCGACTCGTGGTGGCAGGCGGCGGTCGCGGCCGTGGCCGGCGTCGTGCTGACGCAGGTCGCGTTCCTGGGCCACGACGCCGCGCACCGGCAGATCTTCGCGTCGGGCCGGGCAAACACCTGGGCGAGCCTCGTGCTGGCCAACCTGCTGGTGGGCCTGAGCCACGGGTGGTGGCAGCACAAGCACACGCGCCACCACGCGAACCCGAACAAGGTCGACGCCGACCCGGACATCGCGATGGAGGTCCTCGCGATGACCCCGGAGAAGGCGGCGTCGTGGACGTCGCGCTGGTCGCGGTGGTTCCTCGCCCGGCAGGGGTTCTTCTTCTTCCCCATGCTGCTGCTGGAGGGCGTCGCGCTGCACGTCCACGCCATCCGCCGGGTGCTGTCGCCCGAGCCGATGGAGCGCCGGGCGGTGGAGGCGTCGCTGCTCGCGGTGCGGCTCGTCGGGACCGTCGTGCTGCTGCTCGCGGTGATGTCGCCGCTGAAGGCGCTCGTCGCGGCCGCGGTGCAGCTCGCGATCCTCGGCTTCTACATGGGTGCGTCGTTCGCGCCGAACCACAAGGGGATGCCGCTTCTGCCCAAGGACGCGCGCGTCGACTTCCTGCGCCGTCAAGTCCTCACCAGCCGGAACATCGGCGGCGGGCGCTGGGTGGACGTGCTCATGGGGGGCCTCAACCACCAGGTCGAGCACCACCTGTTCCCGTCGATGCCGCGCCCGAGCCTCCGCCGCGCGCAGCCGATCGTCCGGGCCTACTGCGAGGCGCACGGCATCCCGTACGTGCAGGTGTCGCTCGCCCGGTCGTACCGGACGATCGTGCGCCACCTGAACACCGTGGGTCACCCGGACCGCGACCTGTTCGCCTGCCCGGTGACCTCCGCGTACCGCGTCTGACCACCCCCGGTCGCCGGCCGGGCGCGGAATCGGCTCCGCGAGGCTGCGGCAGGTGTCATCATCCTGCCCATGCCCGACCAGCCACCGGCCCCCGCCAGCACCCTCGAGGACCACCAGGAGCTCCTGCTCAGCTGGGCGTCGACGGCGAACACGCTCGACGAGTTCCCCCTGGCCGAGCAGCTGCTCGCGGCGGCGGAGACCGAGGAGACGCCGGGGATCGCCCTGCACCGGGCGCGGCTCCTCGCGTACCAGGGCCGGCACGCCGAGGCGCTCGCGCTGCTGCCCGACATCGACGTGAAGGGCGTCGTGTCCCGTGGCCCGGAGACCGTGGCCGACCTGGTCGCGCTCGCCGCGACGGCAGGCCTCGGGGACGACGCCGCGCTCGCCGCGCTCGTGCGGGCCGGCACGGTGGTGCGCGGGCCGATCGGCATCACGCACCTCTACCTGCTCGGTGCCGCCGCCGAGTCGCGCGGCCGGTTCGACCTCGCCGACGCCGCGTGGCAGGAGCTGGGCCGCACCGACGCGCCGCGCACGCAGCTCTCGGTGGGGCGGCTCGTGGTGGCGCGCGTGGCGGGCCGCGGCGACGAGGCGCAGGAGGCGTTCGCCGCGGTCCTCGACGCCGGGCAGGCCGTGATCCGCGAGTGGCCGACGCCCGACGACGACCTGTGGCTGGCCCGGGACTCCGCGGACCGTGTCGCGGCCCGCGGTGACGCGCTCGGCGCGGCACTCCTGGTCCGCATGGTGTCGCGGCTCGCCCCCGGGACGACGGCGCTCGCCGCGCTGCTCCCGGAGCACCCCCTGCACGTCCGGCGGCTGCGGTACTGGCTCGTGCCGATCCTCGTGTGGCCGCTGGCGCTCGCGCTGGCCGTGGTGACCGTCGCGATGATGTGGCACCCGGCGCTGCTGCTGCTCGCCGCGGTCCTCATGCTCGGGGCGACGTTCGTGCGGCTGCCGTCCGTGGTCGGGGCGTCGGACGCCGACGAGCACGTGTGGCGGTCGCTCGGCGCGGCGCCCGCGGAGCTGGAGAACAACCACGTGGCGTTCCGCCGGGGCGCGACGCGATTCGCGCTCGTCGGGACGGGCCTGGTCGGCGCGGGCGTGGGCACGGTCGCGGGCGGTCTGCTGATGGAGTCGACGACGGTCGACGAGGCCCAGCCGACGGCGATGGCGCTCGTCTGGATGCTGCTCGTCGTCGCCGGGGCCGTCGGGGGCGCGGTGCTGGGCTGGCGCCTGCGGCTGCGGATGCGCGCCCGGGTGCACGCCGAACGGCGCGCCGCCGACCTGGCGCGGGAGGCCGCGGCGCTCAAGGACTGCCGGTGCTGGAAGCAGTCGTCGCTGCGCTCGATCTCGGCGGACGCCTACGAGCGTCAGCACCTGCAGCCCGCGACGGTCGACCTGCCGGCGCTGCCGGTGCACGAGGCGCACGCGCTGGAGTGCCCGCTGACGGGCGTGCGCTGGCTGTCGACCCGCACCCGGCCGGACGCCGCGGGGCTGCTCCTGCGGGGCACGTCGCCGCGCCCGCCCGAGGAGGAGCAGGGCGCCGAGCCCGACCAGGGCACCGGCATGTACCTGTGACGCCGCCGGATCCGGTGGCCGCCACCCGCTGACAGACGGCGGTCGCGCGAGGCACGATGCCCCGGTGACGACGACCACCGCCACCCCGCCCGTCGCCAGCCCTCGACCCACCCTGCTGTCCGTCGACGACGACCCCGCCGTCTCCCGCTCGGTCGCGCGCGACCTGCGCCGCCGCTACGGCTCCGGCTACCGGATCGTGCGCGCCGAGTCGGGCGACACCGCGCTGGAGGCGCTGCGCGAGCTCAAGCTGCGCGGCGAGCAGGTCGCGGTCCTCCTCGCGGACCACCGCATGCCCGGGATGACGGGCATCGAGTTCCTCGAGCAGGCGATGGACCTGTTCCCGCAGGCCCGCCGCATCCTGCTGACCGCGTACGCCGACACGGAGGCCGCGATCGACGCGGTCAACGTCGTCGACCTCGACCACTACCTGCTCAAGCCCTGGCAGCCGCCCGAGGAGAAGCTGTACCCGGTCATCGACGCGCAGCTCGACGCGTGGGCCGCGAGCGCGCCCTCGCCCGTGCCGCAGGTCAAGGTCGTCGGGCACCGCTGGTCGGCCAGGTCGTCGCAGGTGCGGGAGTTCCTCGCCCGCAACCAGGTGTCGTACCGGTGGTTCTCCTCGGAGTCGCCCGAGGGGCGGCGCCTGCTCGACGCGGCCGGTGCGGACGAGTCCGCGGTGCCGCTCGTCGTGACGCACGAGGGCGAGCCGCTGCACTCCCCCGACGACGCGACGCTCGCCGCACGCGTGGGCCTGACGACGACGCCCGCCACGGACTTCTACGACCTGGTCGTCGTCGGGGGCGGCCCGGCGGGCCTGAGCGCAGCGCTGTACGGCGCGTCGGAAGGGCTGCGCACGGCGCTCGTCGAGCGCGTCGCCACCGGTGGCCAGGCGGGGCAGAGCTCACGCATCGAGAACTACCTCGGCTTCCCCGACGGCGTCTCGGGCGCGCAGCTCACCGAGCGGGCGCGGCGGCAGGCCGTGCGGTTCGGGGCCGAGATCGTCCTCGCGGCGGACGTCGTGGGCCTCGACGTGCAGGGTGCGGCGCGGCAGCTGCGGCTCGCCGACGGGAGCGTCGTGGGCGCGCACACGGTGCTGCTCGCCAACGGCGTCTCGTACCGCGAGCTCGACGGGCCGGGGCTCGCGGCGCTCACGGGCCGCGGCGTCTACTACGGCTCGGCGCTCACCGAGGCACCCGCGTGCCAGGACCAGGACGTGTACGTCGTCGGCGGCGCCAACTCGGCGGGCCAGTCGGCGATGTACCTGTCCCGCACGGCCCGGTCCGTGACGCTCGTCGTGCGCGGCGAGCAGCTGTCCGCGTCGATGTCGCACTACCTCGTCGAGCAGCTCTCCGCGAACCCCAAGGTGCGGGTCCGCACGTGCTGCGAGGTCGTCGACGCCTCCGGTGACGAGCACCTGGAGCGTCTGGTGCTGCAGGACTCGGTCACCGGCGAGAAGGAGGAGGTGGAGACGAGCCACCTGTTCGTCTTCATCGGCGCCGTGCCGCGCACCGAGTGGCTCGACGGCACGGTCGCGCGCGACCCGCGCGGGTTCGTCCTGGCTGGGCCGGACCTGCTCGTCGACGGCCGCCCGCCCGCAGGCTGGCCGCTCGACCGCCCGCCGTACCACCTCGAGACCAGCCAGCCGGGCGTGTTCGTCGCGGGCGACGCGCGCGCCGAGTCGGCCAAGCGCGTCGCGTCCGCCGTGGGCGAGGGCGCGATGGCGGTCATGCTCGTCCACCGGTACCTGGAGCAGCTGTGACGACACCGACGACACCGACGCCCCCCGCCCGCCGCGAGCCCGAGCGGCTGCCCTGCGACATCGCGGAGCTGAGCCGGCTCTTCCTGTTCGACAAGCTCGACGACGACCAGCTCACGTGGCTGTGCAGCCACGGGCACGTCGAGCACCAGGACCCCGGGTTCGTGTTCCGCGAGGGCGAGCCCGCGGAGGCGTTCTACGTGCTGCTGGAGGGGTCGGTCGCGCTGTACCGGCGGGTCGGCGCGGACGACGTGGAGATCAGCCGGACGGCACAGGTCGGGGTGTACGCGGGCGCGTGGCACGCCTACCTCGACCGCGCGGAGACCCGCTCCTACCTGCACACCCTGCGCGTCCTGGAGCCGTCGCGGTTCTACGTGCTGCCCGCCGCGGACTTCTCCGAGGTCATGCACACGTGGTTCCCCATGGCGATGCACCTCCTCGAGGGCCTGTTCTTCGGGCAGAAGAGCATGCAGACCGCCACCGCGCAGCGCGAGCGGCTGCAGGCGCTGGGCGCGTTGTCCGCCGGGCTGACGCACGAGCTCAACAACCCGGCGTCGGCGGCCACGCGTGCGGCGTCGACGCTGCGCGAGCGGGTCGGGCGGATGCGCAACAAGCTCGGGCTGGTCGCGTCGGGCGCGTTCGACCGCGACGAGCTCGTGCAGATCATCGAGCTGCAGGAGAAGGCGGTCGCGGCGCTCGCCGAGGCCCGCGGGCGGGCGTCGCTGTCGGCGCTCGAGACGTCGGACCGGGAGGACGAGGTCGCCGACTGGCTCGACGACCACGGCGTCCCCGACAACGCCGAGATCGCGCACAGCTTCGTCGAGGCCGGCATCGACCCGCAGTGGCTCGACGACCACGTGGGCAGCATCCCCGACGACGTCGCGGCCGCGGCGGTGCACTGGCTCGGCTACACGCTCGAGACCGAGCTGCTGATGAACGAGGTCGAGGACGCGACGACCCGCATCTCGACCCTCGTCGACGCCGCGAAGCAGTACTCGCAGATCGGCCGCGCGGCGCAGCAGGAGGTCGACGTGCACGTGCTGCTCGACAGCACGCTCACCATGCTCGACGCCAAGCTGCGCGACATCGAGGTGGTCCGGCACTACGACCGCACCCTCCCGCCCGTCCTGGTGCACGGTGCCGAGCTCAACCAGGTGTGGACCAACCTCGTCGACAACGCGCGCCAGGCCCTCGCCGAGGTGCCCGCCGACCGCCGCCGGCTGACGATCTCGACCCGCCGCGTCGAGGACTGGCTCGAGGTCGAGGTCGCCGACACCGGTCCCGGCATCCCGCCGGAGATCGTCGACCGCGTCTTCGAGCCGTTCTTCACCACGAAGCCCGTCGGGTCCGGCACGGGCCTCGGCCTCGACATCTCGTGGCGGATCGTCGTCGGCAAGCACCACGGCGACCTGCGCGTCACGTCGCAGCCGGGCGACACCCGCTTCCTCGTCCGTCTTCCCTACACCCACCCGGAGGCCTCGTGACCGTCGACGTCGACACCACCGTCCCGCCCAGCGGCACCGGCTGCGCCGAGTGCGAGGCCGACGGCGGCTGGTGGGTGCACCTGCGCCGGTGCGCGCACTGCGGCCACGTCGGCTGCTGCGACACGTCCCCCGCGCAGCACGCCACCGCCCACTGGCGCGCGACCGGCCACCGCTACATGCGCAGCTTCGAGCCCGGCGAGTCGTGGTGGTGGGACTACCAGGAGGAGGCCGCGGTCGACGGCCCCGACCTGGCCCCGCCCGACGCCCGGCCCGCCGACCAGGGCGTCCCCGGCCCGCGCGACCGCGTCCCGACGAACTGGCGCGACCTCATCCACTGACCGCGGCCGCGGCGACGCGGGCGCGCAGGAGGTCCAGGTCCGGCCCGGGGAACAGCGCGGCCGGCACGGCGACCTGCCGGCCGCTGTGGCGTTGCACGAGGACGAGCACGTCGGAGCACGGCACGACGTCGCGGTACGCCCCGTAGGACGTGACCGCCGCACCGAGCGGCCCTTGCATCCACACGCCGTCCGGCGTCAGGGCTGCGCGGACCGTCGTGCCCACGGGGAGCTGACGGGCGACCTGCCTCCTCATGCGGACCCGCCCGACCGGGACGGCGACGGCGATCGGGAGCAGCCACAGCAGCACGGTCAGCGGTCCCGGGTCCAGCACGAGCGCGCACCCGCCGAGGACCAGCGCGACGCCCAGGAGCAGTGCCCGTCCGCGCCGGGTCCAGAGCACGCGGCGGGACAGCACCGAGACGACGCGGGCCGGGTAGCCCGCGTCGGCCGTCCACTCCCGGACGGAGATCGCCGGATCGTCGGGCGGCGGGAGCAGCGGGTGCACGCGCGGAGCGTAGGCCCGCCGGACGTCGGTCCGTGCGGCCTCCGTGTCGCGTCACCCGGACGACCGAGCGCCCGGGACCGGTCGGGGTCCCGGGCGCTCGGCGGTGCGGGTGCGTCTGCCGGGGAAGGGTCCGGCCCCCGCACCGAGGTCGCGCCGGTCAGTCGAGCATCGCCACGACCTGCTCGGCCTGGTGCGTCAGCGCGACGCGTGCGGCGTCGGACACGCTGGACGTCCGCGTCCGCGGGGTGAGCGCCTTCACGAACGCCTCCAGCGAGCGGACCGCCACCTTCTCGTTGCCGTGGTCGGCCGCGAGGTCGGCGGCCTTGACGGCGGCGAGCAGCACCGCGGCCACGGGTCCGCGGATCTCGCGTGCCTCGATGCGGGCCTCCAGCGACGACTGGAGCGCGTCGATGCTGCCCGGCGCCCAGAGGTCCGCGACCGGCACCTGCGTGTAGTCGGTGTCCGACGCGAGGGAGAAGCCGGGGTACGACGGCTGGTTGTACGTCGTCTGCTGGCGGGCCACCTCGGCTCGGTACTGGGGGTCGTGCATGAGGGTCGCGAGCTTGTGGCCCGTCACCTCGGTGGAGACGAACAGGCGGATCGCGGAGGAGTCGGCCGTGCGGACCAGGAGCTCCTCCCGCCAGTCGCCCAGGACGTCGGCGACGAGCGACGGGTTGCCCTTGGTGCCGTTGTTGGCGCGCGTGCCGGTCGCGGTGAGCAGGCGACCGCGGGACCAGTCGTCGATCGTCACGTCCTGGTCGCCCGAGCCGCCCACGATCTGCGTCGTCCCGTCGGCGGCCCACCGGATCGACTGGTTCGTGCCGGGGATGGGACCCGGGGTGAGGACGCCGGCGGCCGAGTACAGGCCGAGCGAGCTCGAGCCGCCGGGCAGCGACGCCCACGCCTCGGTGCCGCGCGTGCCGGGCAGCACGTCCCCGATCATCGAGCGGCCGGTGTCACGGCCGGAGTACACGCCGAACAGGACCTCGCCGGTCGCGGCGTCGCGCATCGCCATGCCGTAGGGCGCGAAGGTGCCGCCCTCGTGCGCGGTGAGGATCTCCAGGCCCGGGCGGTCGGGGTCGATGTCGGTCACGTGCATCGCGTCGCCGTGGCCGAGCCGCACGACCTGGCCGGGGGCCGCGCTGCCGGCGGGCAGCGTGCCGAACGACGAGTACAGCAGCGAGCCGTCGTCGTCGATCGTCGCGGCACCGTAGACGAGCTCGTGCTTCCCGTCGGCGTCGACGTCCGCGACCGACAGCGAGTGGAAGCCCTGCGTCGTGAGGGTCCCGAACTCGGGGTCGGTGCCGTCGCGCCCGTGCGGGCCGTCGTTGAACGGGTTGGTCAGCGGCACGTGGCCGGAGTCGACGTACCAGCGCTCCTGGAGCTTCCTGCCGTCCCAGTCGTACGCGACGACGGTCGTGCGCGTGTAGTAGCCGCGCGCGAACACCGCCGACGGCGTCGTGCCGTCGAAGTAGCCGACGCCGGACAGGAACCGGTCGACGCGGTTGCCGGGCTCGATGCGGGCCATCGCGTAGTCGCCCCACAGCAGCCCGTCGTCGCCGCGCCCGGGCTTGTAGTCGACGGTCTGGAGCTCCTTGCCGGTGTCGCCGGCGAAGACCGTGAGGTACTCCGGCCCGTCGACGACGAAACCCTCGAAGTTCCGCAGCACGTTGCGCGCGCTGCGGCTCGGCGCGTAGACGTCCATGAAGTAGTCGGCGAGCGCGCGGGCGTCGGCGTCGGACAGCGGGTAGGTGTACTGCGGCGCGATCCCGAAGGCCTCCTCGAGCGTCGCGGGCCACTGGCCCGACGTGACCTCGGGACGCGTCGACCACCCCTGGAACATCGCGACGACGTGCTCGTAGTAGCCCTGCTTGCTCAGCCGGTAGTCGGTGGTGTCGGTGACGCCGGCCTTGCGGTCGCGCTTCGGGATCGTCACGAACTTCTCGCTCGCGACGGTCCCGTCGGCGCGGTACGTCGTGATCATGGTGCCGGGGGCCGTCTTCATCATGAGCTCGGCCTTGCCGTCGCCGTCGAAGTCGTAGACGGGGAACTGCGTGTAGTGCGCGCCCGCCCGGATGTTCACGCCGAGGTCGATGCGCCACAGCTGCGTGCCGTCGAGCTCGTAGGCGTCGACGTAGACGTTGCCCGTGTACCCGACCTGGCTGACGTCCTTGGAGTTGGACGGGTCCCACTTCACGACGAACTCGTACTGCCCGTCGCCGTCGACGTCGGCCACGCTCATGTCGTTGGCCGAGTACGTGTACGCCTCGCCCACCGGCGTCACGCCGTCGGCGGGCTTGTTCAGCGGCAGGTCGACGGAGGCCTGCGTCCAGGGCGTCGCCTCGGTGCCGTCGACCTCGACGCCGTCGACGACGGCCGCGACGCGGTACCGCGACGCGGCCGTGCCGTCGGCGTCGAGGTAGTTCGTCGAGTCGGTCACGGTCGCGACCTTGGTGCCGTCGCGGTAGACCGCGAAGTCGGGGCCGGTCTGGCCCGTCGTGGTGGCACCGGTGACCTCGGGTGCGAGCAGGCGCCAGGAGAGGAACACGCCCTGCGGGGTGCTCGCGGCGACGAGGCCGCGGTCGAGGCGCTCGAGGGTGAGACGGTCCGGTCCGTCGCGGTGTGCGCCAGGTCCCGTGGCGGGCACGGGAGCGGCGGTCGCGGTCGGCACGACGAGGCAGCCGACCACCAGGGCGGCCGCTCCGGAGACCGCGAGGCGACCGTGGATGCGGGGAAGACTCATCGTTGAATCCTTTCAATGCGCCAGGGGGGACCCAGGAGGCACGAGCGGCCGGAGCGCCTTTGCCTCGGCCTGCCCGCGACCGTACCGGCCAGGTCCGTGGCGGTTGAAGGCCCTGCGACCGATTCGTCGGAATCCCCCGGGTGGGAGCGTCACCACCCCGCGGAAACCGCTGTCCACAGCGCATCCCGCCGCGTCAGGCCCTGTCGCCGGGCCGAACGCCCGACGTCCTGGACGCCGCGACCTGCGCGGACGCCCACAGTTCGGACGTCGATCCGCCATCGACGGCACATGTGCCGTACCGTGGTCGTCGTAGTCGCAGTGCATCGCTTGTCATGACCGCCGGGGGCAACCCCGGCAAACGTTCTCGAGAGCTCTCTCGGCAGCGGACGGACGACACACCGTGATTCACCGGTCCCGGACACCCGGGGTTGTCACGTAACCCACCAGAGAGAAGAGAACGCCATGGCTATTGGCACCGTGAAGTGGTTCAACGCCGAGAAGGGCTTCGGCTTCATCGCCCCCGACGACGGCGGCCCGGACGTCTTCGCGCACTACTCGGCCATCGCGAGCAGCGGCTACCGCTCGCTCGAGGAGAACCAGAAGGTGCAGTTCGACGTCACGCAGGGCCCCAAGGGCCCGCAGGCCTCGAACATCACGCCGGCCTGACCCAGCGCCGTCCCTGACCGGGCGCCCCAGCACGCACGTGCCGGGGCGCCCGCGTCGTTCCCGGGTCCTCGTCGTCCTGCGTCGCGCACCCACCGCCTGCACGACCGCACACGACCGGCCCCCGAACCGGGGCGGAGACGGACCACCATGACCCAGACCCCTCCCGACGGCCCCGGGACGCGCAGCGCCACCGCGACCCGCAGCACCCGGCCGAACCCCACCAGCAGCTTCACCGCGCTGACCCGCACCGTGCAGGAGGCCGGGTACATGCGCCGGCGGTACGGCTTCTACGCCGCCCGCCTCACCGGTGCCGTGCTCGCGATGGCCGCGCTCGTCACCGCGATCGTCCTCGTGGGCGACTCCTGGTGGCAGGTGCTCGTGGCCGCCGTCGCCGCCGTGACCTTCACGCAGATCGCGTTCCTCGGCCACGACGCCGCGCACCGGCAGATCTTCCGCTCCGGCCGCGCCAACGACTGGGCGAGCCTCGTCCTCGCCGACCTCTTCGTCGGGCTCTCGCACGGCTGGTGGCAGCGCAAGCACACGCGGCACCACGCCAAGCCCAACCAGGTGGACGCCGACCCCGACATCGACCTGCCCGTGCTCGCCTTCACACCCGGTGACGCCGCGCGGCGCACCAACCCGCTGAGCCGCTGGTTCCTCGCCCGCCAGGGCTGGTTCTTCTTCCCCCTCCTGCTCCTCGAGGGCCTCGACCTGCACGTCGCGAGCGTGCGCCGCATCGCCCAGCCCGGCCCGCTCGAGCGCCGCTGGGTCGAGGCCGCGTTCCTGCTGGTGCGCCTCGGCGGCGGGCTCGCCCTCGTGCTCGCCGTGATGTCGCCCGGCAAGGCCGCGGTCTTCCTCGCCGTGCAGCTCGGGCTGTTCGGCCTGTACATGGGTGCGTCGTTCGCGCCCAACCACAAGGGCATGCCGCTCGTCCCGAAGGACGCGCGCATCGACTTCCTGCGCCGCCAGGTGCTCACGAGCCGCAACATCCGCGGCGGCCGGTGGCTCGACGTCGTCATGGGCGGGCTCAACCACCAGGTCGAGCACCACCTCTTCCCGTCGATGCCGTCGGTCAGCCTGCGCCGCGTCGCGCCGATCGTCCGCGAGTACTGCGAGACGCACCAGATCCCCTACACGCAGGTGTCGCTCGCGCGCTCCTACGCGATCGTCGTCCGGCACCTCAACACCGTCGGCCTCGCGGACCGCGACCCGTTCGTCTGCCCGCTCGTCGCGGCCCACCGCGTCTGACCGGGCCGGCGCGCCCGCCCGGCGCAGGATCACCGCGCAGACAGGGGCTGCCGTTCCGCGCCGCGGTCGCGTAGCCTCTCACCCGTAGTCGCGTTGCCTCGCTTGTCCCGGTCGCCGGCAGGACCTGCTCCCGCCAGCCCCCGGGCGGACGACCACCGTGATTCACCGGTCCCGTCCGTACGGGGTTGTCAGTACCGCACGCAGAGAAGAGAACGACATGCCTGTTGGCACCGTGAAGTGGTTCAACGCCGAGAAGGGCTTCGGCTTCATCGCCCCCGACGACGGCGGCCCCGACGTCTTCGCGCACTACTCCGCCATCCAGTCGAGCGGCTACCGCTCGCTCGAGGAGAACCAGAAGGTCCAGTTCGACGTCACGCAGGGCCCCAAGGGCCCGCAGGCGTCCAACATCACGCCTCTCTGACGTCCCACCAGGACGCACTCCGCGAGACCCCGGCTCCAGCGGCCGGGGTCTCGTCGCGTCCGGGCCCACCGGCCCGCGCCGCCGCGGGCCCGGACAGACGGCTACCGGCCGCCACGTCGGCGAGCGGTCAGCCGACGTCGCCGTCCACGTACCACCACCGGCCGCCCTCGCGGACGAACCGGCTCGTCTCGTGCAGCACGCCCCGCACGTCGCCGTCGACGTAGCGCGCCGCGAACTCCACGACCCCCGCGTCGTCGAACGGGCCGCCCGCCTGCGTCGCCAGCACCTGGAGCCCCCGCCAGCGCACCCCGTCGTCGAGGTCGAGCCGGGCCGGCCGCGTGGACGCGTGCCACGTCGCCCGCAGGTAGGCGGCGTCCCGGACCACGAAGGCGGTGTACCGCGAGCGCATGAGCGCCTCCGCGGTCGGCGCCGCCGCCCGCCCGGCCAGCCGCGGGCCGCAGCACTCCCCCAGCACGAGGCCCGTGCCGCACGGGCAGCGGGCGTCGTCGGCAGGCAGATCCGGTCGCGTGCCCGGCCGCGCGGCGGCCGGGGGCTCGGTCGGGGTCATGCTTCGGGGATATCACCCCGGGCGCCCGTTGTCCCCGGCGCGCCCGAGGGCTAGGACGGGAGGACGGCCGTCGCGACGGTGCGGCGCGCCGGGTGGCCGCGGGCGCCCCGCCCGGGCCGCGATGCCCTGGGGGCGATCCGCATGACCCGACGTCTGCTCACCTGCATGACCCTCACCGCGCTGGCCGTCGTCACGGCCGCCGGCGTGTCAGCCCCGGCCACGGCGGCCCCCGGACCGGTCGTGGCCTCCACACCCGGGGGCGACGACGTCCGGCACGGCCCGCGCACCGTGCCGCAGGCCGTCGATCTCGGCACGCTCGGCGGCGCCCAGACGGTGCCGTACGCGGTCGACGCGCACGGCCGGGTCGTCGGCACGTCGCAGACCGCCGACGGCCGGTGGCACGCGTTCTCGTGGTGGCGGGGCCGGATGACCGACCTCACGCCCGGGGCGGCGAACGGTGCTGCGGTCGACGTCGACGAGCGCGGCGGGATCGTCGTGCGGGTCACGGCCACCGCCGGCGGGCCCGAGACGTCCCGTCTCCTCGACGGGCGGCGCACCGCCGAGCTCGGCGAGGTGCGGGCGGAGCTCGTCAACGCCCACGGTCAGGTCGCGGGGCTGGTCCGCGGCGCGGACGGGACGAACCCGTTCGTCTGGACGAGCGGCACGCGCGTCGACCTCGGGCCGGTGCCCGGGTTCGAGGGCACCAGCAGCCGGCTCGTCGACCTCGACGACCACGGGCGGGTGCTCGGCATCGGGCTCGGGCCCGAGAGCTTCGAGGTGGGGTACGTGTGGGACGGCGCGTTCACGCCGGTGGGCGACCCGTCCGCGTTCGGCGGCAACGGCGTCGTCGACCTGTCCGACTCCGGGTTCGTGCTCGGCAACGCGTACGAGGGGGGTCCGCTCCTGTGGCGGGACGGCGCGCAGCGGTGGCTCGGCCTGCCGCCGGGGTTCACGGACGCCGACCCGGTGGCCGTGGACGAGCACGGGCACGCCGTCGCGAACCTGCGGACCGACGACGGCCGGTGGCGCGCGCACCTGTGGGACGGCGACCGCTGGGTCGCGCTCGGGCCCGACGACGTGACGACGCGCGCGACGGACCTCGACAGGCACCGCGTCGTGGGCGTCGTCGAGCGGGCGGCCGACCCCGCGCGCACGACCGCGTTCCTGCTCCAGGGCGACCGCTTCACCGAGCTCGGCGCCGGCACCTCGGGGTCGGTCGCCGCGCAGGCCCTCGCCGGCCGGTACGTGCTCGGCACGGTCACCGACGCGGACGGGCTGGTGCGCGCGGTGCTCTGGACCACCCGGGGGATGCACCACTGACCGCCCGCCCGCCGGCGCGCCCGGCCTGGCAGGATCGCCACGTGCGATGGAGACGCAGCCGCGTGGACCGACGGCGCCACGCCTACCTCGCGGTCGACGAGGCGGGCGACGCGGTCGAGGCCGAACGGCTCGCGCGCGCCGTCGCGCAGGAGTTCCCCGACGACGGCGCGACGTGGTTCAACCTCGGGCTGTACGCGAAGCGGCGGCACGACTGGGCGGAGAGCCTGCGGTGCAACGCCCGCGCGCTCGCGCTCGCGGACGACCCGCGCGAGGAGCCGGCGGCCTGGAACCTCGGCATCGCGGCGACGGCCCTGGGCCGCTGGGACGACGCGCGCACCGCCTGGCGCGCCTGGGGCGGCCTCGACGTGCCCGACGGGGACGGGCCACTGCGCATGAGGCTCGGCACGGCGCCCGTGCGGCTCAACCCCGACGACACCGGCGCGGGGCCGACGGCCGAGGTCGTCTGGACCGAGCGCCTGTCCCCGTGCCACGGCCGCGTGGTGAGCGTGCCGACGCCGGGCAGCCGCCACCGCCACGGCGACGTGGTGCTCATGGACGGCGTCCCGAACGGCGAGCGGTTCGACGGGTCGCGGTGGGTCTCGGTCTTCGACGAGATCCTCGTGCTGACGCGCTCGTCGGCGCCGACCTGGACGGTCGAGGTGACCGCCCCCGCCGAGGCCGACTCGGACGCGCTGCAGCGGTCCGCCGACGACGCCGGCCTCGCGGCGGAGGACTGGACGTCGGGGCTGCGCACGCTGTGCGTCGCGTGCTCGACGGGCCGGCCCGGCGCGCACGACCACGAGCCAGCGGACAGCGGGTGGTCGCCGCGTCGCTCGGTCGCCCTCGCGGGCGCGAGCGACGCCGTCGCGGCGCTGCTCGCGGCCTGGGCGGACGCCGCCCCGGGCCGTGCGTGGGACGCGCTGCACGAGGTCGGCTGACGCTCAGTCGGCCCGCACGACCGGCTCGGCCAGGACCGACCGCAGCAGCGGGCGGCTCGTCTCGGTCGCCGCGAGGACCAGCAGGCACCCGCCGACGAGGCACCCGGCGAGCAGCAGCATCCCCCGCGGGTCGCTGAACGCGGCGGTCTTGAACAGCGGCGCGAGCATGAACAGCGCGGTGAGCGCCGAGCCGCCGGCGACGCGGACCATCGGCCCGAGCACCTCGCGGCGGCGCACCGCGTCGAGCATCTCGACGGGCATGCCGGCGAGGTGCGCGAGCGCCAGCTCCCGGCGGCGGTCCAGCACGCTCGACGCCTGCGCGATGCCCGCCGACACCGCCGCGAGCAGGAACGCGATGACGAGCGTGAGCATCGCGCCGGTCACGAGGTCGTCGTTCAGGATCTGACCCTGCCGGTCGAGCCGCTCCCCCGCGGTGAACGCGGGCAGCACCGCGAGCGCGCCCGCCACGAACCCCGCCAGGCCGAGCCCGCCGACGACGCGCCACGCGGCCCGCGGGTCGTCGGCGAGGCGGCGCGCGGCGAGCAGCCGGACCGCGGTCCGCGCCCGCCGCGCCTGGACCCGGCCGAGGATCCCGAGCACCCACGGCCCGACGAGGTTGAGCGCCGCGAAGCCCGCGGCGAGGAACCCGAGCAGCACGGCGACGAGGGCCGCGGCGAGCGCGCCGCCCGCGGCGGTGGCGATCGTGAACCCCACGAACGCGGCGACGAGCACCAGGAGCCGCACGACCCGCAGCGCGGGCGGGGTGGTCCGCCGGGCGACGCCGAGCGGGGACACGGTGACGCGGCGCAGCGACACCGCGCCGCTCACGGCGGCGAGCGCGGGCACCAGCACGAGCGCGCCGAGGACCCCGAGAGGTCCCACCCACAGCTCGCCGACCGTGAAGGTGCCGCCCTGGAAGGGCACGAGCGCCCACAGCGGCAGCAGCGCGGCGTAGCCGAGCACGCCGGCCACCGCGCCCGCGAGCCCCTGCGCGCACGTCTCGACGAGCGAGAGCGCGACGACCTCCCGTGGCGTCGCACCCAGCAGCCGCAGGGTCGCGAGCCGCGCGTCGCGCCGCGCGACGCCGAGCCGGGCGGCGGCACCGCCCAGCGTGACGAGCGGGACGACCAGCAGGATCACGGCGGTCCACGCGAGCTGCACGTACAGGGGCCCGAGCTCGCGCTGCAGGTCGTCCGCCGGGTGCGCGGCGCGGTCCGCGAAGCCCAGCAGGCCGCCGACGACGGACAGCGTGAGCGCCGTCGACACCGCGAACGCGGTCACCGACAGGCCGGTCGTCACGCGCGTGTCCCGACCGCCCGCGCGGCGCAGCTGCGGCGCGAGGGCGACGACCGCGTTCACGCCGTCCGCCGCTCGTCGACGACGCGCCCGTCGCGGACCACGATGCGCCGGCCGCACCAGGCCGCGACCTGCTCGTCGTGCGTGACGACGACGAGGCACGCCCCGACGGCACGCGTCGCCTCGGTCAGCAGCCGCATGACCTCGTGGCCGTTCGCCTGGTCCAGCGCGCCGGTCGGCTCGTCCGCGAACACGACGTCGGGCTGGGTGACGAGGGCGCGCGCGACGGCGACCCGCTGCGCCTGCCCGCCGGACAGCTCGCCGGGACGCCGCCCCTCCATGCCGGCGAGCCCGAGGGACGCGAGCCAGCGCGTCGCGAGTTCCGTCGCCTCCCGCCGGGACGTGCCCAGCAGCAGGGCGGGCAGCGCGACGTTCTCGACCGCGGGCAGCTCGGGCAGCAGCTGGCCGTTCTGGAAGACGAAGCCGTAGCTGGTGCGCCGCAGCAGCGACCGCTCACGCTCGTCGAGGCCGTGCACCGGGCGCCCGCGCAGCATGACCGAGCCCGCGTCGGGCACGAGGATGCCGGCGAGGCAGTGCAGCAGCGTCGACTTGCCGGAGCCGGAGGGCCCCATGACGGCGAGCGACTCGCCGTCGGCGAGGTCGAGGTCGACGCCCGCGAGCGCGGTCGTCTCGCCGAACCGCTTGACGAGCGCACGCGCGGACAGCCGCGCGGGGGCCGAGGTCGCCGTCGCGGCGGGCGCGGCGACGGCAGGGGGTGTCGCGGGGACCGGTGTGCTCATGCCGTCCAGCCTCGCGGTGCGGGCGGCCCGGTCGCGTCCCCCCGCGGTCCGGACCTGCGGGCGGCCGTGTCGTCCGGGGTGCGCGGCGCCTCGGGTGCGGCGTCCGACCACGGTCGTACCCGCGCGCCGTCGCGTGCGCCCAGCGGGTGATCCGCGTCCGGATGCGCGCGGACAGCCCGGCGCGCGGCCGTCTCCACCTAGACTGCCCACCGTGATCTTCAAGGCGGTGGGCGAGGGCAGGCCTTACCCGGACCACGGGCTCGAGACGCCCCGGCAGTGGGCCGAGGTGTCGCCGCGCGTCGTGCGCCTCGACGAGCTCGTGACGACCAAGCGGACGCTGGACCTCGACGCGCTGCTCGCGGAGGACTCGACGTTCTACGGCGACCTGTTCGCGCACGTCGTCCAGTACCGCGGCGTGATGTACCTGGAGGACGGTCTGCACCGCGCCGTCCGGGCCGCGCTGCAGCAGCGTGCCGTCCTGCACGCCCGGGTCCTCGTGATCGAGCCGGTCGCCGCCGGCCGCGCCACGGGTGCCGCCGAGCCGTCGACGGGCGACGCGTGAGCGACGTCGACCGGGCCCGCGCCCTGCGCCGGCGGCACATGCACGAGCGTCAGGCCGTGATCTTCGGCGTGCTGCTCGCAGGCCTCGCGGTCGCCGGTCTCGGTGCCGCCGCGGTCTACACCGGCAACGTGTCGCTGCCGTTCGTCGCGCGCGGCTTCAGCACGCCGCCGCCCGAGCCGGCCGCCCCCGTGGGGCCCTGCCCGCCGGCGAACGCGCTGCCCGTCGCGTACGCGCAGGTCTCGGTGAACGTCCTCAACGGCACGTCGTCCGTCGGCCTGGCCGGCGCCACGGCGGAGGAGCTGCGGCTGCGCGGCTTCACGGTCGCCGGCACCGCCAACTCCGAGGCCGGGTACGAGGGCGTCGCCCTCATCTCGTTCGGCGTCAACGGTGCTGCGGCCGCCTACACGCTCGCGGCGCAGGTCGACGGGGCGGACATGCTGCTCGTCGCGCGCGAGGACGCGGGCGTCGACATCACGCTCGGCTCGCAGTGGCCGGGTCTGCTGCCCACCGAGCAGGTCCTGCTCGACCCGGCCGCTCCGCTCGTCGGCCCGGAGGGCTGCACGCCGCTCGAGGAGAGCGCCGTCCAGACCCCCGAGGCTCCCGCCGCGCAGGGCTGACCCGGCCGGCTCCCGCGCGCCGCCCGTGCGGGCGCGGGAGCCCGCACGTCAGTGGGCCGGCTCGTCCGCCGCCGGCACCGACGCGGGCGTCGCGGGCTCCTGACCCGTGCCGCGCCACTGCGCGACGACGCGCATGAGGTGGTAGAGGCCGATCGCGGTCGCGGTGCCGAGCGCGATGCCCTCGAAGCGCAGCTCCCCGGCGACCCACGTGAAGTTGGCGACGCCCACGACCAGCGCGATCGCGGCCGGCACCAGGTTGACGGGGCTCGAGAAGTCGACGCGGTTCTGGATCCAGATGCGCGCGCCGAGCAGGCCGATCATCCCGTAGAGCATGGTCGTCGCCCCGCCGAGGACGCCGTCGGGGATCGTCTTGACGAGCTCGCCGAACTTCGGCGACAGGCTGAGCAGCAGGGCACCGCCCGCGGCGACCCAGTACGCGGCGGTCGAGTAGACGCGCGTCGCGGCCATGACGCCGATGTTCTCCGCGTACGTCGTGGTGCCGGACCCGCCGCCGAGGCCCGCGAGGGAGGTCGCGATGCCGTCGGCCAGCAGCGCGCGGCCCGTGAGCGGGTCGAGGTCGCGCCCCGTCATGGCCGCGACGGACTTCACGTGACCGACGTTCTCGGCGACGAGCACGAGCACCACCGGCACGAACAGGCCGAGCACCTCGACGTCGAACGACGGCGCCGTGAAGGGCGGCAGCCCGAACCAGGCGGCGTCGCGGAAGCGCGCGAAGTCGACCTGACCCTGCAGGAGCGCGGCGACGTAGCCGACGAGCACGCCGACGAGGATCGACAGGCGACCGAGGATGCCGCGGAACAGGACCGTCGTCAGGACGATCGCGGCGAGCGTGACGATCGCGGTCAGCGGCGCCTTCTGCACCGACCCCCACGCGACCGGCGCGAGGTTGAACCCGATGAGCGCGACGATCGTGCCGGTCACGACCGGCGGCATCACGACCTCGATCCAGCGGGCGCCGACGACGTGCACGAGCGCGCCGACCCCGGCGAGCACCAGGCCCGTCACGAGGATGCCGCCGACCGCGACCGACTGGCCGCCGCTCGCGGTGGCCGCGACGACGGGCGCGATGAACGCGAACGACGACCCGAGGTAGCTCGGCAGCCGGTTCCCCGTGAGGAGCAGGAACGCGACCGTGCCGATCGCGGAGAAGAACAGCGTCGTCTGCGGGGAGAAGTCGGTGATGAGCGGGACCGCGAACGTCGCGCCGAACATCGCGACGACGTGCTGCAGCCCGATCCCGATGGTCCGCGGCCACGTCAGCCGCTCGTCGGGCGCGACCACCTCGCCGGGTCGTACGTCCTTGCCGTCCGCGTGCAGTGTCCAGCCCAGACCCGCCATCACCGCTCCTCGTCGTCGTGCTCCGCGCCGCGCGTCGCCGGACGAAGGGTACGGCCGTGCGGCGCCTCGACGCGCGGACCTCCGGCCCCCGTGCCAGCGTGGGAGGTGCGAGCACCTCCAGGGAGCCACGACGAAGGAGACGTCATGAGCGAGGACGACACGAGGTACGACCTGCCCACGCCCACGGGGGTCGTCCCGGGCGGCGCGCCGGACCCGGTGCGCGACACCGCGCCGCACGCGGAGCCGGCACCGCACGAGGTCGACGCGGACGGTGACGGCTACGTCGACGACGCACCGGTGGTCTACCCCGTCCCCGGTGCCCAGGGAGCGGTCCCGCCGCCGCCGGTGCGCCCGACGCAGGAGTGAGTCGCCAGGGCCCGACGTCGGTGCGCGGCCCGCGCCCGACGTCAGGCCTCGGCGTGCGTGCCGACCGGTGGCGACGGGGTCCGCGGCTGCGCCGTCGGCGATAGCCTGACGGTCGCCCGCCCGCCCGGACGCGCGTCGTCCCGCACCGCCGGAGGCCTCCCTGCACCGCCTGCTGCGCTCGCTGACCGCCGTCTGGGTCGCGTTCCTCGTCGTGCACGCGTGGCTCGCGTGGGTCGGGGTCGTGTGGATCCCCCAGAAGGCGTTCTGGGACCTCGAGCTGTACCGCTACTGGATGTGGCTCGGGCTGCACGAGGGCCAGTGGCCGGTGCTGTCGGGCGACTGGGTGTACCCGGCGGGCGCGGTCGTGCCGATGCTCGCCGCGGCCGCGGGCGGCACCGCCGGTGGGTCCGGGTACGCGACCGTGTGGGCGCTGCTCGTCACGGCGCTCGACGCGGGTGCGCTCGGCGTGCTGCTGCACGCGCCGCGGCTCGCGCGCCCGGTCGGCCGGTCGGGGCACCGCCACCCGCACGAGCCCCGCGTGACCACGGGCGCGTGGTGGTGGATCGGGTTCCTCGCGCTGCTCGGTCCGATCGCGATGGGCCGGCTCGACGCCGTCGTCGCGCCCGTCGTCGTCGTCGCGCTCGCCGTGACGCTGCGGCACCCGCGCCTGTCGTCCGTGCTGCTCACGGTCGGCGCCTGGGTCAAGGTCGCCCCCGGGGCGCTGCTGCTCGCCGTCGTCGTGGCGGTGCGCCGGCCGTGGCGCGACGTCGTGCTGCCCGCGGCGGTCGTGTGCGTCGTCGTGGTCGGTGCCGTCGTCGCCGGGGGCGGTGCGCCGCACCTGCTGTCGTTCCTCGGCGAGCAGGAGGACCGCGGGCTGCAGATCGAGGCCGTCGGCGCGACGCCGTGGGTCGTCTGGGGGCTGTGGAGCGACGAGGTCGAGCGGTTCCTCAACCAGCCGATCGTCACGTGGGAGGTCTCCGGCCCGGGCACGGCGGGGGCCGCGGACGCGCTCGGGGCGCTGTTCGTCGTCGGGCTCGCCGCGTGCGCCGCGCTGCTGTGGTGGCGACGCCTGCACCTCGGTCCGCGGTTCTGGCAGGACGCCGTCGCGCAGCGCGAGCTCGTGGTGCGTGGCGCGATGCTGCTCGTGCTCGCGACGATCGTGTTCAACAAGGTCGGCACGCCGCAGTACGTCGGGTGGCTCGCACCGCCGGTCGCGGTCGCCCTCGCGCTGCGCCTCCCGGGCTGGCGCGTGACCGCCTGGACCGTGGCGGGGGTCGCCGCGGCGACACAGGTCGTCTTCCCGTGGGGGTACGACCAGGTGCTCGCGGGCGAGCCGCTCGTGACCGCCGTGCTCGCGGCCCGCAACGTCGCCCTCGTCGTCCTGCTCGTGCTCACCGCCCGCGCGCTCCTGCGCCCGCCGGCCCACCCGCTGCCCGGCGACGCGGGCGGGGCCCCTGGGGTCTCCCCCGAGGTCGCGCCCGGCACCGTCAGCTCGCCGGCGGGTTCGCCCTGACCGACGCGATGAACGCCAGCATCGACGCACGCGACGAGCCGTCGTCGATCGCCTCCTCCGGCAGGTCGACCGCGGTCTCCCACGCCGCCTTGGCCTCGTCCGGGCCCGCGAGCGCCGAGTACGTCACGACGTAGTCCGCGAGCGGCCCGGTGAGACCGGACTCCTCGACGGCCGCCCGGATCCGCTCCGGGTCGACGTCCGTGGCCAGCGACGTCTGCACGGGACCCATCGGGATGAGCTGGATGCCGAGGATCGCGCTCGGCTCGGGGCTGAACCACGTGGCGTAGTCCCGCTTGGCGCCCCAGCTGATCGAGAAGACCTCGTGGCCGAACCCGTCGAGCGCGGGGTCGTCCAGGTCGGGTGCCGTCCAGTACGCGCGGGCCGAGGCCGCCTCCGTCGAGGTCAGCCAGGCGGCCTGCGTCGCGAGGTCGTCCTGGCCGGACGACTGCGCCCACAGCCCGAGCCCGTTCCAGGCGTTGACCGCCTCGGAGGACGACTCCTGGTTGTTCCCGTCGGCGAACGGCGACGTGCCGGACGCCCACGAGTGCCCGAACCACGGGTCGTACGACCGGAGCTGCGGCAGCGCGTCGGTGGGCGTCGGCGACGCCACGTCCGCCGCGAGCAGGTCCATCACCGGGGCGACGTCGTCCGCGAGGGACGCGTCGTCCGCCGCGAGCAGGCCCGCCGCGGCCAGCAGGTAGCCGTAGTGGAAGTGGTGGTCGTTGAGCTCGTCCGACCCGAACGACGGCGTCAGGCCGATCGCGGACCGGGCGTCCGCGTCGTAGACGAAGCACCGCGCGTCCCGCTGCGCGCACCCGTCCGGCTGCGCCCACTCGCGCAGCGCCTCGGTCGTGCGCGTGCGCAGGTCGGCCACGACGTCGTCGGCACCGAGCTGCTCGCCGAGCGTGACGAGCGACGCGGCCCGGAACAGGGCCTTGCCGCCGAAGTACGTGTCCGACGGGAACGGCTCGGTCGCGGCGACGTCCGCGGTGAGCGCGTCGACGACCGCCGTGCGCTCGTCGTCGGGGACGCCGTCGAGGTCGAGGCTGCCCGTCGGGCGGACCGTCGGCGCGAACGCCGTGAGGTGCGAGCCGGCGCACAGCTCGAGCGAGCCGTACACGCTCGGGTACGTCCCGAGGTCGCAGCCGTCGCGCTCCGGCTGGGTGCCGGTGCGGTGGTGCGGGGCGAGCACGTAGGCCGTCGGCGCGCCGCCCGCGGTGCGGTACGTGAGCGTCGTGCGGGCCACGTCGTCGTCCACGCCGTAGGTGACGTCGACACCGGTCACGGGGTCGGCGGCCGCCTCCGCGAGGGTCGCGGCCGCGTCGGCGTCCGCGTCCTGCGGGACCGGGTACCACGTCGCGGTCGACCCGGCGGCGAGCGTGCCGTCCGGGTCGGCGCCGACGAGCGCCCACTCGGTGCCCGCGACCGTGACCGTGGCCGGCCCGTCGCCCGACGCCTCGAACGACCCCGCCTGCGCCGACGACGCGACCGTGAGCTCCCGCTCGGCCGTCAGGCTCACGAACGGCGAACCCTCCGCGAGGACGACGTGCCCGAGCACCGCGCCGGCGGCGTCGAGCAGGTCGATCGTGACGCTCACCGGGTCGGCGGCGCTGACCTGTGCGGACGCGGCGCCCGCGTCGACCGTGACGGCCGGCACGTGCGGCCCCACGACCGCCTTGTCGCTCGCGACCGGGTCCGGCACGCCGAGCGTGAACCCGGACCCGGTGAGCGCGAACGACACCGGCTGCGCGAACACCGGCTGCGACTCCTCGCCGAACACCAGGCCGCTGTACCAGCGGTTCGTCGGCGGGACGACCCCGTCGGCCAGGCGCACCGGGTCGATCTTCGCGACCGACGCCTGCTCGACGCCCGCGGTCAGCGCCGCGGTGTCGAGGTCGGGCGGCGTCGCGTCGGGCGGACCCTCGAGCCGGACCTCCGGGGCGGAGCCGCCGGCCCGGTCGGCCGTGGGGGCGTCGGCGCGCCCCCACGGGCCGACCAGGGCGACGACGGCCCCCACGGCCAGCACCGCCACCGCCGCGACGGCGACCACCACCCAGCGTCGGCGGCGGGACGTGGCGCCCGCCGGCAGGTTCGTGGGCAGGTCGGTGCGTGCGGTCATCCGAAGATCCCCTCCAGGTAGCCCTTCACGGAGTCGGCGGCGCGGGTCACCACCCCGTCGTTCTCCAGGTGCAGCTCGGCGGTGACGGGCGTCCCCGCGGACACGAGCCCGTCCTGCGCGCCTTCCTTGAGGGACGAGCCCTTGATGGTGAAGACGGCCTGCGCCTGACCGTTGACCGTCTCGACGGTGTTCTTGTCGACGGTCGCGGTGATCTCGCGCTGGTTGGGCAGCACGATCGTCACGTCGGCCCCGTCGGGGACGCGTGCGTACTCCTTCGCGGAGAGCGTGTACTCGGCCTGGACGTACAGCGTCCCGGCCCGCTGCACGGTCGCGAGCTCGCTCGCGGACTGCACGAACGTGCCCCGCTCCGAGCCGATCGTCGTGACGGTGCCGTCGCCCGTGGCGAGGACGACGAGGCGGCCTCCGGCGTCGATCTGCGTCGCCTCGGTCGCCTGGCGGGCGAAGCCGTTGCGGATGTCGTACTGCAGCGTGGCGGAGTCGATGACGAACAGCGGGTCGCCCGTCTTTACGGTGTCGCCCACGTCGACCAGCTGGTCGACGACGAGGCCCGCGTAGGGCGTCCCGACGCTGTACGAGCGGGCCAGGATCTGCGCGGAGTTCGACTGCGCGACCCCGCGTGTCTCGTTGAGCTGGTACGTCGCCAGTGCGGCGAGCACGGCGACGACGAGCACGCCCACGGCGAGGCGGATGCGGCTTCCCCAGGTCATGCGGCACCTCCGGTGAGAGCGGTCTGCGGGCGGGCGGTGTCGGACGCGGTGGTGGGGGCTGCGGTCTCGGCGAGCCGGCGGGCGCGCTGCTCGGCCCGTGCGGCCAGGCGGCCTGCGTGCCCCTCCTTCCACGCGGTCACGACGAAGCCGCCGAGGATGAGGGTGTTGGTGGCGTTCCACGCGAGCGCGAGGCTCAGGTAGCCGTTGCCGAGGTCCTTCCAGACCCCGACCACGGTCGTCAGCAGCAGCAGGACGAAGAACAGGACCTGCGGCATCATGAACGCGAACGGCGACCGGTAGGCGCCCTTCTGGCCGGTCACGTGCCACTTCTGCTCGCGGCGCAGCAGCGCGTTGACCAGGGCCCGCGTGTAGATCGGGAAGGACACCGACGCGAGCAGCAGCACCTCCCACCGGAACGACCCGAGCGTGTAGAACGCCAGGACGACCTGCAGGACGTAGAACCCGGCGTAGTACAGCGCCCACTGCAGGGGCGTGATGGTCAGGTTCATCGGGGTGAGGTCGAAGAAGATCTGCAGCGGCGGCACCAGAAGCAGGAGCAGCGGCGCGATGCCGGTGAGGTAGTGGGTCGCCGTCACCGTGTACATGAGGCGCTGGTCCATCGTCAGCCTGCGCCGCGGCGACAGCGGGTTGTGGGTGAGCATGATCTCGAAGCCGCCCGTCGCCCACCGCTGCTGCTGCTTGGTGTACGCCTCGACGGTCTCGGGGGTGTCGCCGACCGCGAGGGTGGTCGGGATGTAGATCGTCCGCCAGCCCTTCTCGTGCAGCATGAGCGACGTCCACACGTCCTCCGACTTCGAGTCGGAGTAGATGCCGCCGACCGAGTCGATCGCGGCCCGGCGGAAGATCACGTTGGTGCCGACGCAGAACGCGGCGTTGAACCGGTTACGGCCCGGCTGCACGAAGCGGTAGAACACCGCCTGCATGTAGCCCGCGCCGCGCGAGATGACCGTGTGCAGGTTGCCGTACGTCTGCGGCGTCTGGACGAACGCGACGTCGTCCGAGGCGAAGAACGGCACGGTCTCGTGCAGGAACTCGGGCTTCGGGATGAAGTCCGCGTCGAACACGACGAAGAAGTCACCGCGCGTCAGCGACAGCGCGTGGTTGATGTTGCCTGCCTTGGCGCCGTTGCTCGACAGCCGCCGCACGTACCGGGCGCCGAGCTCGGCCGCCAGGTCGCGGACCTCGTCGGACCGGCCGTCGTCCAGCACGTACGTGTCATGCCTGCCCTGCATGGCCACGGCGGCGGAGACGGTGCGGCGGATGGTGTCGAGGTCCTCCCCGTAGGTCGTGATGAACACGTCGATGTCGACGGGCCACTCCTGCAGGTGCATCCGCCAGTCCTGCGGCCGCCTCTCGGCCTTCTCGCGGACGATCTCGGCCAGGTCGTACAGCCGGTCCTGCGCGAGGTGGAACGCGAACGTCCGCGGGTTGTGCCCGCTGGACAGCACGGTCCACATCGCCAGCAGGGCGTGCAGCACGAGGATCGTCTCCGCGACCATGACCATCGTGTACGGCAGCCAGTCGCCGCGGTTGGCCGGGTTGAGCAGGAAGACGGCGTAGATGATGACCCCCGCCGCGGCGAGGAGGACCAGCAGCAGCAGCGACGGGCTCTGCGCCTCGACGTTCTCCGGTGTGCTGGTGGGTCTGATGCGCTCGGACTCTGTCCTGCGCGGCTCGATCACGAGCCTGTCGAACGTGGTGGCCACGTTGGCGCCCCCTTGTGGTCGTCCGGTCGAGCGGGGTGGTGTGTGCTCACCACCCCGATGCGACGGCGACGCTGGCGCCGGGCCGCACAAGGCGGGACGCCGCGGGAGCCATGGTGCGCGGGTGGCTCCCGGCGGGCGTCGCCGCCCCGTGAATGACTTCGAACGTACGGAGGGTTGTCGGATGTGTCCACGCACGTCCGATGTGCGCCGGATCACAATCCGGGTTCACGCGGACGAACAGGACATGAACGGACAAGCGTCGCGGCGCAGGTAGGGACGGGTGCGGGAGGCGAGCCGCCCTGCTCGTGGACGTCCGCCTCCCGCACCGGCGCGTCTCGCGTGCCGAGACACAGATGCCCCGGTCAGGTGACTCCGCGCGCGCCCGACCGGGCGACCTGAGGTCAGCCCAGCCGGGGGACGACCTCACGCGCCACGAGGTCCAGGTGGTCCAGGTCGTGCACGTCGAGCACCTGGAGGTACACGCGCGACAGGCCCTGCTCGCGCAGCCACGCCAGCCGGTCCACGACCTCGTCGACCGTGCCTGCGACGCCGTGCTCGCGCAGCTCGTCGACCTCCCGCCCGATCGCCGCGGCACGCCGCGCGACCTGAGCCTCGTCGGCGCCGGCGCACAGCACGAGCGCCGCGGACCGCACGAGGCTCTCCGGCGCCCGGCCCGCCTCCGTGAGCGCCCGGTCGACGTTCGCGAGCTTGTCGGCGATCTCGTCGAACGCGGGGAACGCCAGGTTGAACTCCGCCGCGTAGCGCGCCGCGAGCGCGGGGGTGCGGCGCGGGCCGCTGCCGCCGACGATCACCGGTACTCCCGCGCGCGACGGGTCCAGCGGAGACTGCTGCACCGGCTTGGGCAGCGCGGGCGAGTCCGTGAGCGTGTAGTGCGCGCCCTCGTGCGAGAACGTCTCCCCCACCGGCGTCCCCCACAGGCCCGTGACGACCGCGAGCTGCTCCTCGAGGATGCCGAACCGCTTCTCCGGGAACGGGATGCCGTACGCCGCGTGCTCCTGCGCGAACCAGCCCGTGCCGAGCCCGAGCTCGACCCGCCCGCCCGACATCTGGTCCACCTGCGCGACCTGGATCGCCAGGATCCCGGGGTGCCGGAACGTCGCCGACGACACGAGCGTGCCCAGCCGGATGCGGCTCGTCTCGCGGGCCAGCCCCGCGAGCGTCGTCCACGCGTCCGTCGGCCCCGGCAGGCCGTCGCCGCCCATCGTCAGGTAGTGGTCCGAGCGGAAGAAGGCGTCGAACCCGAGGTCCTCCGTGGCCTTCGCGACCGCGAGCAGGTCGTCGTACGTGGCCCCCTGCTGGGGCTCGGTGAAGATGCGCAGATCCATGCCCCCACCTTCACACGCCCACCCCACCCCCTCGCACGCCACCCCCGCCCCTCCCGCCCCTCCCGGCCCCCCGCCGCCCGTCCCCCCGGGTCGAGTTCGTCAGACCCGGCCGAGTTCGTCAGCCCCGGCCGAGTTCGTCAGCTAGAGCGCGCGAACTCGACCGGAGCTGACGAACTCGACGCCGGGGGTGGCGTGAGCGGGGGTGGGGTGGGGAGGGGGTGTGGGAGGCGGGGCGGGCGGGGGGACGGCGTGCGAGGGTGGGAGGGTGCCGCACCGACCGACGACCCCGTCCGCCCGGGCCGCCGACGCGCTCGCCGTCGCCGACTGGCGGCGGCGTGTCACCGAGACCTACACGACCGTGCGCCGGCTCGCGCGCGAGGACCCCGCGGGCGCCCACGCCGTGTGGGTCCAGCGCCGCGACGAGCTCTTCGCCGAGCACCCTGCGTCCCCGCTCGACGCCCCCGCACGCGCGGCGTTCGCGGGCCTGGACGTCGGACGCTACGACGCGGCGTTCCGGTTCGAGGTGGAGGTCGAGCCCTCGGAGTCGCAGCGCCTCGACCTGACGACGGGGACCGACGGCGTCGTCCCGTTCGAGCGCGTGGGGACCGTGACGCTGCCCGACGTCGGGACGCTCGCGGTCTGGGCGCTGCGGTCGTACGGCGGCGGGCTGTTCGTGCCGGTGCGCGACGCGCTCGCAGGCGCACCGGGCGGCACGTTCGGCGGCGGCCGGTACGTGCTGGACACGATCAAGGGCGCGGACCTCGGCACGTCACGCGGGCTGCTGGTCGTCGACCTGAACTTCGCGTACAACCCGTCGTGCGCGTACGACCCGTCGTGGGCGTGCCCGCTCGCGACGCGCGCCAACACGGTCGCGGTCGACCTCCCCGTCGGCGAGCGCACCTTCCCGCTCCCCGACTGACCGGCCTCCCGATGCCCGGGGCGCACCGCCGGGCCGCGGGACTCAGCGCTGGCAGACCGGGCAGTGGTAGAGCTTGCGCGTCGCCATCTCCTCGACGATGACGGGCGTCCCGCAGACGCGGCACGGCAGACCCGCGCGGCCGTAGACCCAGTGCCGCTGCCTCGGGTCCGCGAGCGCCTGCGCGCGCCCCTCGGCGTCGAGGTCCTCGCGCGTGATCATGGCGCCTACGCGGATGCCGTCGTCGAGCAGGACGACCCAGTCCCGCCAGAGCGCCCGCACGACGTCGGGCGGCACGCGCCGGCCGGGGGTGTGCGGGTCGAGCCGCGCGCGGAACAGCAGCTCGGCGCGGTAGATGTTGCCGATCCCCGCGACGACGGACTGGTCCATGAGGAGCTGGCCGACCGCCACGGTGCGGGACGTCACGCGCTGCACGACGACCTCCTGCGCGGCGTCGAGGTCGTCGGTGGACGCCGGGTCCGGGCCGAGCCGGTCGACCACGGCCTGCGCCGCGACCGGGTCGAGGACCTCGCACGCCGTCGGGCCGCGCAGGTCGGCGACGGACTGCGTCGTCGCGAGCCGGACGCGCACCGCGCCCACGGGCTCCGGCGGGAAGACGGGGGCGTCGGCGCCGCCGCGCAGCTCGTGCTCGCCCTCGCCCATGCGCACCGCCCGCCGCAGGCGCGGCGCTCCCATGCTGCCCACGGCCACCTGACCGTCGACGATCGGCGAGACGACCCCGTGGAAGTCCCACGCGCCGTACAGCCCGAGGTGGACGCGCAGGACGTCGCCGCCGTCGAACGTCGCGAAGAGCTGCTTGCCGACCGCCTCGACGCCGACGAGCTCACGCCCGTCGAGGCGCTCGGCGCCGGCGGCGAACCGCCCCTGCGGGGACGTGACGGCGATCCGGTGGCCGACGAAGTCGCGGCGGAGCTGACGGGCGATGCGGTGGACGGTATGACCCTCGGGCACGGTCGCCCACGCTAACGCCCGGGCCCGACGTCCGCGGCCCGACGTCCGCAGCCCGACGTCCGCGGCCCGACGCGGGCAGCCTGGCCCCGGCAGTCCGACCCTCGCGGCCGGGCGGGCCCTCAGTCGGTCGACGTGGGGCGCACCGCCGGGGCGACGACGGCACGGCCGAACGGCGCCGGGCGGTACGGCTCCTCCGCGAGGGGCGGCGGCACGACGAGGTCCGCGTCGCGCGTCGCCTCGGCGTGCGCCTGCACGAGCACGTCGGTGATCTCGCGGCCGATGAGCTCGTGCCGCTCGAGCAGCGCGTCGCGCAGGGCCTCGACGAGGTAGCGGTGCCGGGACAGCAGCCGCCGCACGGTCGCGCGCGCGTCCTCGAGCACCTGCTCGAGCTGCGCGCGAGCCCGCGGGTCGGACACCACGGCGTCGACGAGCGGCTTGTCGGTCGCGAGGAACGACACGAGCGAGCCGGTCATGCCCGCCGCGCCGACCATCTGCGCGGCGGTGCGCGTCGCGGCGGCGAGGTCGCCCGCGGGGCCGGTCGTCGTCTGGCCGAAGAACAGCTCCTCCGCGACCCAGCCGCCCATCGCGATCTGCACGAGGGCACGCAGGTCGCCCTGGGACCGGGTCCACACCTCCTCGCAGTCGCCGTGCGCGAGGAGACCGAGCGCCTCGCCGCGGCGGACGATCGTCAGCACCTCGAGGCTGCGGTTGGGCGCCACGAGCCAGGCGGTGACGGCGTGGCCGGCCTCGTGCGTCGCGATGAGCTCCTGCTCGGCGCGCGTGTAGTGGACGGGCTGCCCGATGCCGACCATCTCGGTGATGCGGGCTGTCTCGACGTCCTGGAAGGACATCGTGAGCGAGCCGCGACGCAGTGCGTTGACGAGCGCCTCGTCGAGCAGGTGCTCGATCATCACGGGCGTCCAGCCGTTGGTCGACGCGGCGACGCGGTCCCGCACGACGGGGTCGTCGAGCTCCTCGTCGTGCGAACGGCGGGCCAGGAAGTGGTCGACGAGCGCGCGCCGGCCGTGCGCGTCGGGCGCGGCGAACGTCAGGCGGCGGTCGAAGCGGCCCGGGCGCAGCAGGGCGGGGTCGAGCGAGTCGGCACGGTTGGTCGCGGCGATCAGCAGGACCGGCGCCTGCCCGGGACGCCGCTGGCGGAGCTGCCGGTGCGCGGGGAGGAACAGGTTCACGGCGGCGATGCACCGGTTGACGAGCTTGTCCGTCCCCGTGGGCTCGTCGAACGACTGCATCTGGACGAGCAGCTCGTTGACGACGCCGCCGGTCCCCTCGCTGACGACCGCGTCGACGACCGTCCCGGGCCGGGCACCTCCGGCGGCACCGAGCACGGTCCGCGAGGACGACCCGAGCAGCCCGCCGCGGCGCAGCGCGATCGCGTCGATCTCCTCGATGAACCCGATCGCCCCGCCCTCGGCGCGCGCCGCACGACGCAGCGCCCGGAAGTACGCACGGATCTTGCGGGCCGTCGCGCCGTAGTACATCGACTGGAACGACGTCGCCGAGACGAACAGGAACGGCACGCCGGCCTCGGCGGCCATGGCCTTGGCCGTCATGGTCTTGCCGGTGCCCGGCGCCCCCTCGAACAGCAGACCGCGGCGCGGGGTGCCGCCCATCTGGTCGGCGAACTGCCTGTGCGTCTGGAAGAGGTCGATCGAGCGCCGCACGTCCTCCTTGACGGGGTCGATCCCGATGACGTCCGCCAGGCGCACGTCGACCTGCTCGGGCCGGTAGACGACGTGCGGCGACCGGGCGGAGCCGACCTGCGTGCCGACCATCAGCAGCAGCAGCGCGGCGAAGAACAGCACCGGCACGAGCACGAGCGGGTCGACCGCGGGCACCGACGGGACGATCTCGCGGCCCAGCAGGGCGCTCACGATGACGTACGCCTCGAGCGCGAGGACGACGACCGCGAGCCGGTACACGCGGCGGCGGCGCATGCGCTCGCGGTCGCGCGCGATGTCGTGCGCGCCGCGCCGGATGGGGGAGACCAGCTCGTCCTCGTGCACGCGTCCGCCTTCCGTCGGGTCCGGTCCGCCCATCGTCGGCGCGCCACGCCGGGTGCGGCAACATCGGACATACCGGACCACCCGAACGGACCAACCGGACGAACCGCGCAGGTCGCGGAGCCCGTCAGTGCTCGCGCAGCGTGCGCCGCAGCGCCTCGACCTCGACCTCGCCGAGCCCGAGCCCGTCGCGCAGGTACGCGTCGAAGGAGCCGAACCGGTCGTCGACGGTGTCGAGCGCGGCCCGCAGGTAGTCCGGCCGGACCTCGAGGAACGGGGTCAGCACCGCGGGGTCGCCGCCCGCGTCCTCGAGCTGCGCGAGCAGCGGCGCGAACCGGGCACGCACGGCCGGGTTCACGGCGAGGAACTCCTCGGTCGCGTCGTCCTCGGCGACGCCCGCCGCCAGCAGCAGCACCGTGGCTGCCCAGCCGGTGCGGTCCTTCCCGGCCGTGCAGTGGAACAGCACGGGCGCGCCCCGCGCGTCGAGGACCGTGCGGACCAGCGTCGCGTAGCCGGCTCGCGCGGCCGGCGCCGCGACGAGCCTGCGGTACGTCGCGCGCATCTGCTCGGCGACGTCCGCGCCGTCGAGCGCCTCGGCCAGGGCCGCCGGACGGCTCAGCAGCGACGCGGCCGCGGTCGCCGCGGCCCGCGGCATGTCGGCGAGGACGTCGACCTCGACGAGCGACGCACCCCGCGGCACCCGCTCCGGGCGCGCCTCCCGCTCGGCGGCCGTGCGCAGGTCCACGACCGTCCGGATGCCGAGGCCCGCGAGCGCCGGGTCGTCCACGACGTCGTCGGACGACAGCTCTCCCGAGCGGAACACGACCCCGCGCGCGACTGTCCCGCCGTCGGCGGTGCGGCGCCCGCCCAGGTCGCGCAGGTTCGTCACCGCCGTCGCGGGCAGCACGTGCGGGTCGGGGACCTCCGTCATCCCGCGATCGTGGCACGACGCGCGCTGTCCGCACTGCGAGATCACCGGCCGAACCCCTTGTCGGGCTCCACGCCGCTGGTAGAAACCGCGGCCAGGTCACGAGCACCAGCACGCAAGCCCCGGCTCGCTGGTCAGCAACCCCTCCACGACGGGGTGCTCCGGGAGATGACCCGGCCGCGCCACCCGGTGCGGCAAGCGTGAACGTGAAGGAGCAGCACCGTGAGCCACCTCGTCCCCGTGGTCGCCCTCGTCGGCAACCCCCGTCCGGCGTCCCGCACCCGCAGCACCGCGGAGCGCGTCGCCGCGCGAGTCCTGCCGCACGTGGGCGCCGATCCCGGCACGCCGACGTCCGCCGTCACGACCGTCGACCTCGCGGCCCTCGCGCCCCAGCTCTTCGCGGCCGAGCACCCCGACGTCGACGCCGCGCTGCGGACCGTCGCCGGCGCGGGCGTGCTCGTCGTCGCGACACCCGTCTACAAGGCCTCGTACACCGGGCTGCTGAAGGCGTTCCTCGACGGGTACGGGCCGGACGCGCTCGCGGGCGTCGTCGCCGTGCCGCTGGTCGTGTCGGGCTCCCCCGCGCACACCCTCGTCGGCGAGGCGTACCTGCGCCCGCTCCTCGTCGAGCTCGGCGCGACCGTCCCGACACGCGCCCTCGCCGTCACCGAGGCCGAGCTCGCCGACCTCGACACGGTCGTCGACCGCTGGCTCGAGCGGGCCGCCGAGCCGCTGCGCCGCGCGCTGCACGGCACGGCCGCCCTCGCCGGGGCGCTCCGGTGACCGCCGAGGTGCTCCGCGCCCTCGACGCGGACCTCGCGCAGCAGGACGAGCCGCAGCTGTCCCCCGACGCGTACAAGGAGGTGTTCCGCCGGCACCCCGCGGGCGTCGCCGTCGTGACGCTGCGCGACGAGGACCGGCTCGTCGGGTTCACCGCGACGTCCGTCATCTCCGTGTCCGCCGCGCCGCCGCTGCTCGCCTTCTCGCTCGCGTCGACGTCGTCGTCGTGGCCCGCCGTGGCGCGCGCCCGGACGCTCGCGATCAGCTTCCTGTCCGGCGCGCAGGACGACGTGTCCGCGCGGTTCGCGACGAGCGGCATCGACCGGTTCGCCGCCGGGGGCTGGACGGCGCTGCCGTCCGGGGAGCCCGTGATCGACGGTGCCGTGTCGTGGGTGCGGGGGCGCGTCGTGCAGCGCACGCCCGTCGGGGGGTCGTACCTGGTGTCGGTCCGCGCGCTCGCGCACGGCACGACCACCGAGGTCACGCCGCTCGTCTACCACGACCGCACGTACCACCGGATCGGCGACGCGACGGCGATCTGACCCCGCACGCCGCGGTCGGCGACGCGCCCGCGGACGGGGGTGCGGCCGGCCGGGTGCAGCGGCCGCTTTGCGGTGCTCCACCGGTGCGGCGCACGATGGACGTGCACGCGCGTGCTCCCGCGCCACGCTCCACCCGGAGGTCGTCCGCATGCCCGTCGTCGCCGCCCGGCACCATTCCGTCGTGGCCCCGGCCGGTGCGCGCGCGGACGGCCGGGCGCGGCAGGGGGCGCGGCGACGAGCGGTACGGCGGCGGGCGCTGCGGGCGTCGGTGGCCGGTGCGCTGGTCGTGGCGGCGCTCGCGGGCTGCGCCGGTACCGCCGAGCGGGCCGCGCCCGAGCCCGTCCTCGTGCCGCAGCCCGTCGCCGTGGCCAAGGCCGCCGCACCCGCGCCGCCGCCTCCCGTCGACCTGGCGACGCTGCCCGTCGTCGACCTCCTGCACGTCGTCCCGGGACTGCCCGGCCCGGACGGGCTGACGCCCCTGGAGAACGAGGACCCGGCCCTGGGCCGCTGGCGGACCGTCGTGGTCACCGAGCCGACGGCCGCGCACGCGTCGGCGGGCGGCCCGGCCGTCGGGGTCCTGCCGTCCGAGGTGCTCGGTGCCGCGAACGTCCTGCCCGTCGTCGAGGAGTCGCCCGGGTGGGTGCGCGTGCTCGTCGCGACGCGCGGCGCGCTGCCCCGCGAGGACCGCAGCCGGGTCAACGGCCGGACGGCGTGGGTCCGCACCTCGGACGTGGCGCCGTCCGGCACGGACTGGTCGGTCGTGGTCGACGTCGCGGCGCAGACGCTCACCGTCGACGACGGCACGTCGGTGCGCACCTTCCCCGTCCTCGCGACGGGCGCCCCCGCGACGCCGACCCCGCACGCGCCCGCGTTCCTGCTCGGGCTGCGGTGGGTCGAGCCCGGCACGACCACGCCGCGCGTGCTCCCGCTGTCGACGCAGAGCGAGACGATCGACCACTACGACATCCCCACCGGCACCGCCGTCACGGCGATCCACACCACGACGCTGCGCGGCCGGGGCGCGGTGTCGAACGGCTGCGTGCGCGTGAGCGACGAGGTCATCGACGCGCTGTGGCAGGCCCCGGCGGGGACGGTCGTCACGACCGTCGGCTGACCCGGGCCGGCGGTTCGCCCGTCGTCGGGCCGTCGGCGTTCGCCGCGCGGTCCCGCGGACGCGCACCTACCCTCACCGCATGCACGCGACCACCGTCCGCCGCCGCGCACTCGTGCGCGCCGCGACGTTCGGCGTGGTCGCCGCGGCGCCCGTCCTCGTCCTCGCGTTCCTGGTCCGGGGCGAGCTGAGCGCGCTCGTCCGCCTGGACACGTCCGTGATCGCCGCCGCGACCGACGCCACCCGGGCCCGGCCCGGGCTGCGGACCGCGCTCGTCGCGTGGCAGGCCGCGTTCCAGGCGGTGTGGGTGAATCTCGCCGGCACCGCCCTGTGCGTGTGGGTGTGGCGTCGTCACCAGCTCGGCACGCGAGCGCTGTGGGCGTTCGGCACCCTCATGGCGGGGTGGATGCTGCAGCTCGCCGCGAAGGGGGTCGTGCAGCGCGCCCGGCCGGTCGTCGAGGACGCCGTCGAGCACGCCCCCGGGTCCAGCTTCCCGTCCGGCCACGCCGCGAACACGACGGTCGCCGCGGTGACGCTCACCCTCCTCGTCTGGCCGCTGCTCGGCCGCACCGCCCGGGTCGTCGTGCCCGCCGTCGCCGGGACGCTCGTGCTCGCGACCGCCGCGGACCGCGTCCTGCTCGGCGTGCACTACCCGTCGGACGTCGTCGCGGGGATCCTGCTGGGCGGCGCGATCGCCGGCGCGTCCTACGTCGGCTACCGCGGCTTCGGCGGCACCACGCGGCCACCGGCCGACGTGCCCGACGTCCCGCACGGCGGCGACGCCCCGCCGGACGACACCACTCGTCGCGACGGTCCGACACCGGTCGACGCGCCTCGGCACCCCCTACGCCCGCCCGGTGCCCGTCCCTGACCGCCCCGCACCCCGACGCGCCCGTCCCCGCCCCCCGAGGAGGACTCCGTGCACACCTTCCTGCACCGCTACGAGCTCGACACGTCAGCGCCGACGTCGCACGAGTTCTGGCGGGACCTGTCACGGCGCGCGCTGCTGCCCGCCGTCGGGCTGTGGCTCGTGATCGTCGGTGCCGGGCTGCTCATCGTCGGCCCGCTGCAGAACCTGCCGTCCGAGGCGGGCGTCAACCGGTGGTTCGAGGCGCGCCGCACGGAGACGCTCAACACGGTCACCGCGGTGCTGTCCGGCATCGGGCAGACGGAGTTCATCATCGGCGCGTGCGCGCTCGCGATCGGGCTGCTGTGGTGGAAGACCCGGCAGTGGTGGTTCGCCCTCGTGCCCGGGCTCGCGGTCTCCTTGCAGGCGCTCGTGTTCCTCACGTCCGCGCTGGTCGTCGGGCGGGGCCGTCCCGAGGTGCAGCACCTCGACGACTCGCCGCCCACGTCGAGCTACCCGAGCGGCCACACCGGCGCCGCGACCGCGTTCTACCTCACGCTCGCAGCGCTGTGCCAGCGCATCGGCAACCCCGTCCTGCGCTGGACCCTGACCGTGCTGTGCCTGCTCGTGCCGTTCTGCGTGGGCATCGGGCGCATGTACCGCGGCATGCACTCCCTGACGGACGTGCTGCTCGGGTTCGTCAACGGCGTCGCGTGCGCCGTGCTCGCGTGGGGCTACCTGCGTCGCGACACGAGCGGCTCGCGGTCCCGCGCGACGCCCGTCAGCGCGGGGCGCGCGCGCCGCTGAGCGCCTCGCGTCCGGCGAGCGCCGCGAGCGTGCGCAGCTGCTTGCGCATCATCACGAGGTCGCCCCAGGCCAGCAGCTCGCGACGCACCGCGTCGGCTCGGCCGCCCGTCGGCGAGCCGACGCGCAGGACCGCCACGTACCGCGACCGGCCCGGCCCGTCCGGGCGGACCGCGTAGGTCATGACCACGGGCCCGAACGCCCGCAGCGCCCGCGGCTCGACGATCCGCAGCGTCAGGTGCTCGTCGGCCTCGACGCAGACCAGCTCGAAGATCCGCATCATCGTGGTCCCGGCGACGAGCTCCTGCGGGCGGACGGTCCGCGTCCGTGGGCTGCGCCGGCCGCCGTTGTCCAGCAGGTCGTAGCTGTAGGGCGCGACGCGCAGCTGGCCCAGCCACGCGAACGCCGTCGGGACCGGGGCCGCGACGTCGACCGCCCGGACCAGCCGCAGCGGCTGGTCGGTGGCGAGGTCGTCGCACGCGTACCGCCGCTCGACCTCGTCGGGCCGGGCCCCCCACACCGTCGCGACGCTCATGCCGACCGCCCCCGCTCCCCGCCCCGGCTCCCGTGCTGCTGCCGACGCTAGGCCAGCCGCCTCGCCCCGCTCGGCCCCTCAGCCCACCCACAGCCGGCGCCGGCCACCGGCCACGCCCGCTGAGCACGACACGTGGTCGTCGCCGTCTCGCTCACGCTCACGCCGCGGGCGGGAAGGTCGCGTCCGCGGGAAGGTGCGCTCCGCGGAGGTGCGTTCTCGACGGGCAGGCGCGCGCTCGCCCGGCGGGCGCGACGCGTGGGCGTCAGCTGCGGGCGACGGGCGGGTCGTCGGCGTCGTTCTCGCCGTGGGAGCCGCGCGGGACGCTCGTCACCGTCGTCAGCAGGAAGACCGCGTCCTCCAGCGCGACGACCGCGTGCCGCTCGTGCGTGAGCACCCACAGCTCGCCCGCCGCCGGCTCGGCCTGGCCGCCGTCCGACTCGACGCGCACGCGCCCGCTCAGCACCTGCATCGTCGCCGCCGCGGGCGAGTTGTGCTCCCCCAGGCGCGAGCCCGCCGTGAGAGCCAGGACGGTCTGCCGGAGCTCGCCGTCGTGCGCGACGAGCTCCGCGCTGCGGCCGTGCGGGTCCTGCCGGGCGAGGTCCAGGTGCTCCTGCGCCTTGGCGGTCAGGTCGATCACGACGGGCTCCCTCCACGCTGACGGTCGGTCCGCGCCGATCCTAGGAGCGCCGCGCACGCACCGCCCGTGCGCGCGCCGGTGACCGCCGAGAGGTCCCGCGGCGCCGTCAGGCCGAGGTCAGGGCCCAGATCGCCGCGGCCGACGCGAGCACGCCCGCGACGATCGCGAACACCGCCCGGCCCCGCCCGTGCCCGCCCCGGCCCGCCACGACCATCGCCCACGCCCCGAAGCCGATCGCGACCGGCCCCAGCACCCACAGCCCGAGGGCGAACAGCCCGACGTACCCCGCCACGATCGACTGCCACGACCGGCCGACAGGCAGCGTCCAGTGCATCGCGGTGCGCGGGCCGTGCGCGTCGGCGGCCGGACCGGTCGCGAACGTCGGCACGAACGGCGCCGCGCCCACCGTCTGCACGGCGTACGGCGACGCACCGAAGCCCGCCGACGGGACGACGGGCGACCCTGCGGCCGGCGCGAACGGCGCCGCAGAGGGGGCCGACGCGACGTACGCGGGCTGCCGGGGCGTGTCCGGCCCGGGGTGGGGCACCGCCCAGCCCGTCGCGGGCGCCGACACAGGCGCAGGCGCGACCGGCTGGGTGTGCTCGGTCCAGCCGTTCCCGTCGAACCACCGGACGACACCGGGCGTGCTGCCGTCGGGGTACCACCCGGCCGGGACGTGGGTCATGCCGGAGTCGTCGGCATCCCCGCCCCCGACCTTGAGCACCACCGCAGGTCACGCCCCGGGCAGCGAGTCCTTCACGTCGTCGTAGCCGGCCTCGCCGGGCATGGAGCTCGGCGCGTAGACGACCTTCATGACGCCCGTCGGGAACACGTCCGAGCGCAGCAGCCGCAGCGGGTAGATCGGCTCGCCCTCGTCGAACAGCCGCTCCCCCTTGCGCGCCGCGACGGGGTGGACGAACAGCCGCAGCTCGTCGACGAGCCCGGCCGCGAGCAGCTGCCGCACGACCGACAGCGACCCGGGGACGAGGACCCGCTCGACGCCCGCCTCGGCCTTGAGCGCCGTCACGGCCTCGACGAGGTCCCCCTGCAGGCGCTCCGCGTTGCGCCAGCCGAGGTCCGCGTCGCCGCGGGTCACGACGACCTTGCGCGTGTCCCCGAGCTGCGCGGCGAACGTCGCGTCCTCCTCGCCCGCGGCCTCCCGCCCGGGCCACGCACCCGCGAAGCTGTCGTAGGTGACGCGCCCCAGCAGGAGCACGTCGACGTCCTCGTAGTCGTCACCGACGGCCGCGCCCATCGCGTCGTCGAAGTAGGGGAAGTGCCACGCCGGGTCGATCTCCGCGACGCCGTCGAGCGAGATGAACAGGGTCGAGACGAGGGTCGCCATCGGTCCTCCAGGTCCGGGCCGCGCCCGGAACGCACGACCGCCGGACCGATCAGACCACGGTGGGCGGTGCGGAGACGACCCCTCGGCGGGTGCGCTCCACGTGCTGGCCGGGCCTGGGCGGCGGCGGCACGGACGCGGTGGGCGTCGTGTGCTCGGTCCACGCACGACCGTCGAACCACCGGCGCTGCCCGGGGGTCCTCGCGTCCGGGTACCACCCGGCCGGCGTCCTGCGTCGCTTCACACCAGGTCCTTCGGCGGGCCTCCAGGTGTTCTTGAGCCGAACCGTCCGGCGGCCCCGGTGTGGCGGGGCGCTGGTCCCGGTTCGTCCCGGTCTGGCACAGTCGCACCCGGGGGGACGCGACGACCGACGGAGGTCCGCATGGGGGCACGCGCACGCACGACGACCCTGCTGGTCGGGGTGGTCTGGCTGATCCTGACGTCGTCCGGCCCGGCGGTGGCGGCCGATCCCTCGGTGGTGGTCGGCGTCGGCGCGGACGGCCTGTCCATCGAGGAGTCCGACGGCTCCTGGACGGGCGAGGTGACCGCCACCAACCTCACCGACGCGACCGTCCGGGCGGACGTCACCGGCCCGTCGGGCTGCTCCGCGACTCTCGTGCCCGCCGACGTGCCCGCGGCGCGTCAGGTGACGCTCGACGTCACGCTGTCGGGCTGCACCGTCGAGGACGGCGACGAGCTCACCCTCACGTTCGGCACCACCCGGCACACCGTCGAGCTCGACGTCGACGACCCCGACGTCGCCCCGACCACGCGGGTCGTCGTCGCCTTCGGCATCGCGCTCGTCGCCGCGCTCCTCACGATGCTGGTCCGCGGAGCACGCCGCCCGAGGCTGGGCCCGGCCCCCGCGAAGCGCTACCCCCTGAGCACCACCCTGGACGGCATCACGGCGGGCTGGTCGCTCGACAGCTGGGCGGGCAACCTGACCGTCACCGGCACCGCGCTGCTCGCGCTCGTCGGCGCCGCCGACCCCCTGACCGCCCTGCTCGGGTCCGAGCCCGAGGAGACCGTCGCGCGCCTCCTCGTCGCGGGGCTCGCCGCGTCCCTGCTGGTGTCGGCCGCACCGATGGTCCTCAAGATCGTCGGGAAGACGGAGGACGTGACGATCCTCGGCCTCCTGCTCGGCGGCGGGCTCACGCTCGCCGGCACCCTCGGGCTGCTGCTCAACGTCGTGTGGGCCGCGGTCGACCTCGACGCCGACACCGCCCTGCGCGTCGGCATCGCCGTCCTCGCCGGCCTCGCTGCCGTGGGCGTCGTCGCCTACGGCTACCGCTCGCTGGGCCACCTGCTGACGCCCGACGTGCTGTCCCCCGCCGCCGACCCGGTCGCGGTGGAGTACGTCGTCGCCGCCGCCCAGGCCCTTCCGCGCAGCACCGACATGGGCCACGCGTCACGCGTCCACGCGCTCGCGGTCTCCCTCGCCGCAGCCGCCGAGGCGCAGACCGTCGTCGTCCCGCCGCCCCCCGGCGTCCCCGCCGACGCCGACGCCCGCGGCGGCCCGCCGCAACCAGCGCCTCCGGTCGTCGTCCGCCGCCCTCGCGCCCGCGAGCGCCGCACGGGCGTCCTGTGACCCGGGGGCACCCGCTGATCCGGTGACGAGACCAGAGCCCCGTTCGTCACGGTCGGGCTGTCGGCACCTTCCCCCACCGCGGAGGCACCGCCAGGCCGATCGGAGGACGCACGTGCATCCCGGCGTGACGGGGCAGCGGATCGGAGACGTCGGCCGCTACGGTGCCTCCCGTGAGCGCCGAACCGTCGTCCTACGAGGCACAGCAGTGGAAGCGTCTCCAGGACGCTCACCCCAGCCCGACGACGCGTGTGGCGCAGTGGGCGTCGGACGGCGGTGCGCGCGCCTGGGGGGCCGCCCGGACCGCCGGACGCGCGATCTCGGCGAACCCGGTGGCCTCGCGTGTGGGCACGGGCGTCGTCCGGACGGCATCGGCGGTCCGCGAGGTGATCCCGGACGCCGCGGCCAGCGTCGTGCAGCGCGCCGGGTCGCAGGCCGCTGCCGCCGCGGCGACGGCGGCGCAGGGCGCGCACCGTGCCCTCACGCGCGCGTCCTCGTCGACCCTCCAGCCCTCTCGAGTCGTCGCCGCGCACCAGAAGGCAGGCCACCCCGTCGCCTCGCTGAGCGACATCACCGCGCTCGACCTCGAGCTGGTCGACAAGGTCCGGCCCGCTCGGCTGGACATCGCCTACGCGTCGGTGGCCGCCGCCGTGGGCGGCACCACCGGACTGGCGATCACCGGCGCCGAGGTGGCCACCACCGTGACCGCCGGCACGTCGGCGGGTGTCGTCCTGGGCGCGACCGCCGCAGACGCCGCGGCCGTCATCGCGCTCTGCGGCCGTTCGGTCGCGCACGTCGGGCTGTACTACGGGTACGACCCGTCCGCTCCCGAGGAGAAGCTGTTCGCGAGCGCGATCGTCAACCTCGGCACGGCCGGCTCGCAGGTCGCCAAGCAGGTGGCGTGGGGCGACATCTCGACGCTGACCCAGCTGCTCATGCGCGGCGCCACGTGGTCGCAGCTCAACACCACGGCGACGTCACGGATCCTCGGCGAGGTCACGAAGCGGCTCGGTGTGCGGCTCACGAAGCCGGCCCTGGCGCGGTACCTGCCGTTCGTCGCGGTCGCCGCGGGCATCTCCTTCAACTGGATGGCGCTCGAGCCTGTCGTCGATGCCGCCAACCTCGCCTACCGGCGGCGGTTCCTCCTCGAGAAGTACCCGCACCTCGCGGCCGACGACCGCATCCCGTTCAGCCGCTCGCAGGACGATGCCGACGAGGGTGACGACGACCCGGTCTCGGTCGTCGAGCTGCTGCGCGAGAGCGGCGCGCTCGACGAGGGCGCCGACCGGGCCGACCCCGATCGCGACCTGGACGACGTCGACGACCTGACGCCTCGGTGAGGTGACCGACGCGGCCCCGCGGGCCTGGTGGCGCGCGGGGCCGCGGGCGGGCGGTCAGGCGGTGGTCGTGAACGACGCGGTCAGGGGCACGGTCGAGTCGCCGCCGATGCCGACGTCGAACGTCGTCGCGTCCACCACGAAGCCGCGCGCGGCGGCACTCCAGTAGCGCAGCTCGTCGGGCCCGATCGTGAGCTCGACGGTCCGGGACTCGCCGGCGGCGAGGTGGATCCGCTGGAAGCCCTTGAGCTCCCGCACGGGACGCGCGGCGGAGCCGTGCCGCTGGTGCACGTAGAGCTGCACGACCTCGTCGCCGTCGTGCTGGCCGGCGTTGGTCACGGTGACCGAGGCGGTGAGGCTGCCGTCGAGCGGGATCGTCTCGGCGTCCAGCCGCAGGTCGGAGTAGGTGAACTCGCCGTAGCCGAGCCCGAAGCCGAACGGGAACAGCGGCGTGCTCTCCTCGTCCCAGTACCGGCGGCCCTGGTTCTGCGGCTCGAACGACGTGGTGTGCGAGTAGATCATCGGGACCTGCCCGACGGTCCGCGGCCACGTGAACGGCAGCTTGCCGCCGGGGGCGACGTCGCCGACGAGCAGGTCCGCGACGGCGGTCCCGCCCTGCGTGCCGGGGTACCAGACGTCGAGGATCGCGGGCACGTGCTGGGCGGCCCAGCGCAGGTCGAGCGGGCGGCCGTTCATGACGAGCAGCACGACGGGCGTGCCGGTCGCGGCGACGGCCTGCAGCAGCTCGAGCTGGCGGCCGGGGAGCTCGAGCGACGACCGCGACGCGGCCTCGCCGATCATGCCCTGCCACTCCCCGACCACGAGGACGGCGACGTCGCTGGTGCGGGCGAGCTCGACGGCGCGCGCGAGCTCGGCCTCGTCGTCGAAGTCCTCCGGGTCGGGCGTGGCGTTGCCGGGGAACATCTCGAACATCGACGGGAAGGTGCGCTGCGCGGGTCGCACACCGGGCGCGTACCGCACGTCGGTCGTGTCGCCGAGGCGGGCGCGGAGGCCGTCGAGGATCGTGACGGTCTCGTCGAGGTCGTCGTCGAAGACCCACGGGCCGAGCGTGTCGCGCTTCGAGTCGGCGAGCGGCCCGATCACGGCGACGGAGCCGAGCGCGTCCGGGTCCAGCGGCAGCAGCCGGCCGTCGTTGCGCAGCAGGACCGCGGAGCGCTGCGCGGCCTCGCGGGCGACCTGCCGGTGCGCGGGGTCGGCGAGCACCGCGGCGGCACGGTCCTCGTCGACGTAGGGCTCCTCGAACAGCCCGAGCCGGACCTTCACCTCGAGGATCCGGCGGACGCACGCGTCGACCGCCTCGATGCTCACCGCACCGGACTCGACGGCCTCGGGCAGGTGCGCGTACGCGGGGTCGCTGATCGCCATCTCGAGGTCGAGACCCACCTCGACGGCGCGCACGGCGGCGTCGGGGAGGTCGGCGGCGTAGCCGTGCGTGACGAGGTTGCGGACCGCGTTCGCGTCGCTCACGAGGAAGCCGTCGAAGCCCCACTCGTCGCGCAGCACGTCCTTGAGGAGCCACGCGTTCGCCGTCGCGGGGACGCCGTTGAGCGGCATGTACGCGGTCATGATGTTGCCCGCACCCGCGTCGACCGCGGCCTTGAACGGCGGCAGGTAGACGTTGCGGAGCTGCTGGTCGGACAGGTCGACCTCGTCGTAGTCGCGCCCGCCGATCGCGGCGCCGTATCCCGCGAAGTGCTTGGGCCCGGCGATCACGCGCTCCGGCGTGCCGATGCGGCCGCCCTGGAACCCGCGCACCTGCGCGGCCGCGACCGCGGAGCCGAGGTACGGGTCCTCTCCCGCCCCCTCGACGATGCGCCCCCAGCGGGGGTCTCGGGCGATGTCGACCATGGGCGCGAAGGTCCAGTGGATGCCGACGGCACGGGCCTCGCGGGCCGCGACGGCCTGGCCACGCTCGATCGTCTCGGGGTCCCACGACGCGGCGAGCGCGATCGGGACGGGCAGGATCGTGCGCAGCCCGTGGATGACGTCGTACCCGAACAGCACGGGGATGCCGTGCCGCGAGCCGTCGACGGCCTGGCGCTGCAGCCGGTTGGTGCGGGCGGCGTCGTTGACGAACAGCAGCGACCCGGCGCCACCGCTCGCGAGCGCGTCGTCGACCTCGCCGGGCTTCTGCGGCAGGTCGCCCACGGCCGCCTCGCCCGGGGGCAGGTCGAACGCGAAGTACTGCGTGAGCTGACCGGCCTTCTCGTCGAGCGTCATGCGGCTGAGCAGGTCCTCGACGCGCGCGCGGATCGCCTCGTCCGTGGTGGGGGCGGTGGTGTCGGTGACGGTCATCGGGGGTCCTTCCGGGGCGGGGGCGGGGCCGGCTGGGGTGGCGGTGGGCGCGGTCATCGGACCTTCTTGATGGGCAGGACGACGAGCGCACCGATGACGCTGGCGATGCCGGCGACCCACAGCAGCAGGTCGTAGTTCTGGTTGGTGGCGCTGTTGACCGCGAGCAGCACGCCGCCGAGGGCGGGGGCGAGCGTCTGCGGGATGGCGTTGGCCATGTTGAAGACCCCGAGGTCCTTGCCGGAGTCGTCGGGGTTGGGCAGGACGTCCACGACGAGCGCGAGGTCGACGCCGACGTAGATCCCGTACGCGAGGCCGAGCACCGCCTCGACGGCGTAGAACTGCCCGACGGTGCTGGCCTGCGTGAGCATGAGCGTGCCCACCGCGAAGATCAGCGTGGACCCGGCGACGAACACCTTGCGGCGGCCGGTGCGGTCGGAGATCCATCCGGCGACCGGCGACACGGCGAGCAGCACGACGGTGTAGATGAGCACACCGGTCGAGACCGCAGCCACGGCGTCCCCGGCGTCGAGACCGATGCGGTCCTGCATGTAGAACAGCCGGAACGTCGTGAACATGAACGTCGCGAGGATGACGAGGAACCGGGACCACCACGCGAGCGCGAAGTCGGGGTGCCGACGCGGGCTCACCCAGAACGTCGTCACCCACTCGCGCAGCGACATGCTGGCCGGCTTGGTGGGCAGGACCTGGTCGGGCAGGACGAACGCGTAGACGCCCATCGCGACGATCGCGAGCACCGCGGGCCCGACGAACATGATCAGCAGCTGGTCCTGGAAGAACTGCGCGACGAGCGTGCCGCCGTAGATGCCGACGTTCTGCGCCATGCCGAGCGCCGCCGCGATCTTGCCGCGCTGCGCCCTGGGCACCTGGTCGGCGAGCGTCGCGACGAACGGCGCGAGGGCCGCGTTGGCCCCGATCTGCGCGAGGAACCAGCCGAGCGTCACCATCGGGACGGTGGTGCCGAGCGCCATCACGACGAACGCGAGCGTCATGACGACGGTGCCGCCGACGATCCAGGGACGACGCCGGCCCCAGCGCGAGGTGGTCCGGTCGGAGAGGCGGCCGAACAGCACGTTCGCGACGAACGCGGCTGCGGCGCCGAACCCGGCGACGAGCGCGACGGCGGAGGTGCGCTGCGCCTCGGGGACGATCGAGTCGACCTTGACCGCGATGCCGACGATGGCCGGGCCGAGCAGGGCGACGAAGAAGACGAGCTGGGCGACGAACAGGGCGGTCGTGAAACCGGGGCCGACCTTGCGGGTGGGCTCGGCGAACCAGCGGTGCTCGTGCGGGTCGAGCACGTCGTAGGCGACCGCGGCCGTCGTCGTCGGCGGCGTGGTGCCGTAGGGGTTCGTGGACATGGGGACTCCCGAGAAGCGGGGCGGGGACTGGGGGTGGACCGGCGCCTCGATCCACTTGTACGTATCAGTGCCGCTGATACGTTAAAGTCCCCCGTATGGCTCCGTCAAGACGCGCACCGACCGCCGACGGGACCGCACGTCGCCGGGTCACCGCGACCGACGTCGCCCGCGAAGCCGGTGTCTCCCAGGCCACCGTGAGCTACGTCCTCAACAACACCCCCGGCCAGACGATCCCCGCGCACACCCGCGAGCGCGTCCAGGACGCGGTGGCCCGACTCGGCTACGCGCCCCACGGCGCCGCGCGCGCCCTGCGCCTCGGACGCAGCGACGTCGTCCTGTTCCTGCTGCCCGACTGGCCCATCGGCCCCGCCGTCGTCACGCTCGTCGAGGGCCTGACGGAACGCCTCCAGGCGCAGGGCCTGTCACTCCTCGTGCGGCGCGCCGCCGAGGGCGTGGCGCTGTCCGGGCTGTGGCGGAGCGTGTCCCCGGCCGCGGTCGTCAGCCTCGACGCGCTCGACGGCGCCGAGCTCGAGGCCATGGAGGGCGCCGGCATCCCCGTCGTCAGCGCCCTCGTCCGCCCCCGCGCCTCCGCGCCGGGGGTCCTCACCGGGTCGCACACCCTCATCGGCGCGACCCAGCTCCAGCACCTCGCCGCGACCGGCCACCGGCACATCGGCTACGGCCTGCCCGACGACCCGCGCGTCGCCGTGTTCCGCGACCTGCGCCTCGACGGCGTCCGCACCGCGGCCTTCGAGCTCGGGCTGGCCGAACCGTCCGTGCGCGTCGTGCCCATGTCCGTCGGTGGTGCGGCCGACGTCGTCGCCGCCTGGCGCGCCGAGTCCCCCGCCGTCACCGCCGTGTGCGCCTACAACGACGACATGGCCTTCGCCCTGCTCGCGGGCATGCGGACCCTGGGCCTGACCGCCCCGACCGACCTCGCGGTCATCGGCGTCGACGACACCCCGCTGGCGCCCTTCGCGCACCCACCCCTGACCACCGTCCGCCAGGACGCCGACGCGATCATGGACTTCCTCACGGCCGCCGTCCTCCGCCGCCTCGCGGGCGGCACCCCACCACGCCCCCCGCGCTCGGAGGCGATCACTCTCGTTGTCCGCGAGTCCGCCTGACAACGTCAACGCAGGGCACGCACCGCCCGCCGGCGACGCAGACAACGAAGGGCCCCACATCCGCACGACAACGCGGGTGGGGCCCTTCGGCTGGCGGTAGCGGTGGGTTACGAGTGGTCCTTTTATAGGGGGTTGGTTCGGTTGGACGATCTAGGACATGACCTGGTCGGACGGTTCGTATGGGTTGCCATGGGATTCCTGGTTGCCGTCCTCGTTCGGACCGCAAAGTGGCGGCCTATCGGGCAACTTTGGGCCTCGCGGTGGGTAGGGACACTCCAAGGCACCGAACCGATAGCGGAGCACGAGAGGCTGGCGGAGCTCCGGGTCCAGGGTGGCCAGGGGCCATCGCCGAGCGACGCCGAAGGCGCCCTTGACGCGGAGTGGAGCCGGCCGGATGCTCAGCGGTCGGTGCGGTGCCAGCGCGGGCGCGAGTGCCGGATGCCCTGACGGATGCGGAGGTGGAGGTCGATGGGTCTCGTAAACGAGCTCACGGTGATCGGTTACTGGGATGGCCCGAACACCCGGCCAGGTTGGCCGAGGCCGGAGCAGTTTGTGGATACGACCTGGGACGCCGACGAGCGCGAGCTCGTGGCTGACTATCTGTCGCGCGGCCACGTTGCTAGGGCGTACATGGGTTACTCGGAGTGTCGGATGCGCGGCCGGCTGAACGGGTCGCTCGAGTTCACCGACGGCTTCTTCGTGTGGCCGGAGGGGCTCAGGCACTACGTAGTGGATCACGCCGTGCGACTGCCGGCGCGGTTCGTCGAGCATGCGCAGTCCCGCATCGAGTTGCTGGAGTCGGCACCGCGCGACGAGGCATGGTGGTCGAGCTTGCGCTGATGTGCTCGCGCGCCCGCGCGAGGCGGATCGCCGTCAGTGGCCGGATGCTCAGCGATCGGTGCGGTGCCGGCTGTCGAGCGGGGGCAAGTGGGCGTCGATAGCAGTTCGCCGTGGGGCGGTTCCGGGTGGCTCCGGGCCGCCTTCGTCGTGTCTGAGGGCGGCCGGAGGGGTGGGGTGCGCGGAGGCGCGAAGCGCCGAAGCGCGGGGTCCTGCCAGGCGGCGGTCGATGCGTGGGTCGCGCACGACAACGCCGAACGCCCGCACCAGGGGTTGGACCGGAACGTGCCGGTGATGCCGGCCGACCGGTTCGTGCCGGCAGCACCGGGCGGCCTGCCGTTGTGGGTGCCGCCGACGCTCGCGCCGGCCCTGGCGGACGACGTCGACGACCCTGAGGACGTCGTCGACGTGTCCACGGACCGGGGCGCTGGCGATGGCGGTGGTGCGGTCGAGTTTGATCGGGTCGTGCCCGCCTCGGGGAACCTGGCGATCTGCGGTAGCCAGTTCTGGCTCGGCCCCCAGCGCGCCGGGCAGGTCGTGCGGTTCTGGGTCGACTGCCAGTGGGTGCACCTGTCCGTGTCTGGGCAGCGGGTCAAGTCGCTGCGGTCGCGGTTCACCGTGGCCGACTTGGAGCTGTTGGTCACGCGCGGCGCCACCCCGGCCGGACCGGCGCCCATCGCCTCCCGGGGCGGTCCCGGTGCCCGGGCGGGGCGCACCGTGGTGGAGGTCGAACGCACCGTCGCCCGCAACGGGACCATCGCCTTGGGCGGTCACGTCGTGCTCGTCGCGGACGCGCTGGCCGGGCGACGGGTCGGGATCTACATCGAGGACGGCTGTCCGCTGCTGTTCTTCGACCCCAGCACGCGCGAGTTGCTGCGCTCCCGCCCCAACCCGCTGGGGCCGGTCGCGACGATCCGCCTGCAGCGCACCTCGCCCCCAGGCCCGTCGCCTCGTCCGTCCGTGGAGCCGATCCGAGTGCAGCGCCGCGTCTCGGCCACCGGCGTGATCGTCGTCGCCGGGCAGAAGGTCCTCCTCGGGCGCAGCCACGCCGGCGCCGTGGTGAGCGTGCACGTCCCCGAGACAACGCTGGCGATCGAGCTGCCGGACGGTGAGACCACCGTCGTCCCCCGCACCACCACCACGCCCATCCGGAGCATCAAGGGGCAGCGGCCACGACCCGCTCAACCCTCAGTTGTCGTAGCCCAGATCTCACACACCACCTGACGCAGGGCAGGTCCTCGGGACTGCTGCAGGGCTGGTTGACACTCCATCTGTGGGACGAGGTCCCGCTGGAAGGATGTCGCTGTGCCGAAGAAGTTCCCGCCTGAGTTCAAGCGTGACGTCGTGCGGGTCGCCCGCCGCGGCGATCTGACGCACGCCGAGGTCGCCGCCGACTTCGACATCTCGATCGAGTCGGTGCGGCGCTGGGTGCGCCAGGCCGACATCGACGACGGCGTCGTGGACGGCAAGACCACCAGCGAGCAGAACGAGCTGGTCCAGCTGCGCCGCGAGAAGCGCCGGCTGGAGCAGGAGAACGAGATCCTGCGGCGCGCGGCGGCTTACTTCGCCGCCGGTTCGCTCCCAAAATGAGCTACCCGCTGGTCCGTGACCTGGCCGCCGAGGGCATCCCGGTGCGGTTGACCTGCGGGGTGCTGGGCCACTCCAGGCAGGCGTACTACGCCTGGCTGGCCGAGCCGATCAGCGATCGCGAACTCCAGGACGCCTACCTGACCAACGCGCTGGTCGACGCCCACGGCGACGACCCGGAGTTCGGCTACCGGTTCTTGGCCGATGAGCTCGAGCGCGCCGGCCACGACGTCGGCGAGCGGCGCGTCTGGCGGCTGTGCTCCCAGCAGCGCCTGTGGTCGACCACAGTCCGCAAGGGCCGCCGCGGCGCGGGGAAGTCGCCGGGGGCGGCGGTCCATGACGATCACGTCCGCCGGGACTTCACCGCCGCTGAGCCGGACCGGGTGTGGGTCACCGACATCACCGAGCACCCGACCGCCGAGGGCAAGGTCTACTGCTGCGCGATCAAGGACCTGTTCTCCAACCGGATCGTCGGCTACGCGATCGACGAGCGGATGACGGCCCAGCTCGCGGTCACCGCGCTGCGCACCGCCGTCGCCCGCCGCCAGCCGACCGGTGTCGTGGTGGTGCATTCGGACCGAGGAGCGCAATTTCGAGCACGGACCTTCCGGGCGGTCCTGACCGCCGCCGGCTTGCAGGGCTCGATGGGCCGCGTCGCCTCGGCCGGCGACAACGCGGCCATGGAGTCCTGGAACGCGCTGCTGCAGAAGAACGTCCTGAACCGCCGCCGCTGGGCCACCCGCGACGAGCTGCACGACGCGATCGTGTTCTGGATCGAACGGACCTACAACCGTCGCCGGCGCCAGCGCGCCCTCGGCAAACTCACCCCGGTCGAGTTCGAGCTCGCCTTCACCGCCCAGAACGCCGCCCTTGCGGCATGATCACCACTCACGCCGTGTCAACCGCCCCTGCAGCAGTCCCCTCGTGCGATTACCTGGTATGCCGCTCGGGCCGAAACGGCCGCGGTGAGGGGCCCTGGCGCGGTGGCCGTTCATGCGGCTCGCGGCAGTTGAGCGGTGATCTCGGCGACAGTCGGTCGATAGTGCCGTCGATTCTGCATGCGGAGCTCCTGCAGGCGGGGCAGACCCGCAATGGGCGTCAGGTCACCGTCGAGGAATCGGGTGGAGCCGTGCAGGTAGAGCTCCTCAAGGCGCACGAGTTCGCCAACGGGCGCGAGGGTGTCCATCTGGCCGCCCTCGGCAAGGCTCAGCGTTCGCAGGCCGGTGCATCCTTCGAGGGCAAGCGTGGAATCAAGTCGCCGACAAGCCTCGAGCTCGAGGCGCTCTATGGTGGCGCGGCCGCGCAGTTGCGAGATGTCTCGCAGCTCCGCCGCTAAGTAGATGCCCAGATCGGCCAGCCTTGGCAGAGCGTCGAGGCCTGCCAGCGAACGAAGACGGGGTCGGTCCTTCATAGACAAGGTAGTGAGTTCGCTTAGTGGAGCAAGCGGGGAGAGATCGTGTGGCTGGTAGGCGCCGAAAGCAGCGGAACGGAGGTCGGCCAACGCCATGATCGTGTTTGCCACCTGAGCCCAGTCAGCGCTGATCGTCTGCAACCGGGGAAGGCGCAGGAGATCCAGGCTGATGCCCGGGTCGGTCGTGATCTCGAGGAGTTCGAGGGTTGGCGCCAACGTGTAGATGGCGTCCAGGCTGGGCAGTCGGCGGTCCAGAACGACCAACTCCCGGACGGGTAGATCGCGGAGGAAGTCGAGAGTCGGCTCGTCGAAGCCGAGAGCGTAGTTACAGACCACCCGAGTGACGCGACCCGCGCGGATAGCTTCCGCCATCTCCGACGACCACGGCTTGGTGATGACGAGCTCGGATGCTTGCCGTGCGGCGAGCTCAGCTTGTCGGTCAATCGCAGTCAACTGCAACGCCTCTTCCTGCCACTCATTCATCGTCCGGGCGCCTCAGGCTCCCAACCACCGTCGTCGACACCGCCGCGGGGAGACGCCCAGATCACACCACAGCGTTGCATCGCCGAACGTCCACGGACCAGATATGCCCCGGCCCCGGCAGCAGCGGAACCACGACCCCGTCGGATGCGCAGCCTCAGAGACGGCGGCCCGCGGCCCGCATCCCTCAGTTTCCTAGCCCAGATGTCGCACAACAGGTGGCACTCCGATGTCGCACATCACCTGGCGCAGGGCAACCCGGATGGGGTCGCCGAGGCCCGGGTTTCTATGGTCTGCGCGCGCACCGGCACCGTCATCCGCGCAGGGGCTGCCGGGGTGTGGGTGTCTCGTGGTAACCATGAGGCACGCAGCGACGAGGAGGCCACGTGACCGAAGCTCTCGTCGCTGCTGACGTCGTCGCTGAGCTCTCCCGGGTCGAACTCGCGTCGATCGCCGCCGACGTGCAAGCGGGCAGGCGTGAGCACCAGCTGAAGTCGCTCGACGAGCGTGGCACGGGACACCTGTTGGTCCGCAACCAGTACACGGGCCGGTACCCGTTCGAGCTGCTGCAGAACGCGGCCGATGCCGCCGCGGACACCAATCACGCGGGTCATGTGCGCTTCCACCTGTCCGACCAGGCTCTGCTTGTGGCGGACAACGGGATCGGGTTCAGCCCGGACGCGATCCGCTCCATATGCCGGCTCGGGCGATCTACGAAGAGCCCGACGAAGTCCATCGGGTACAAGGGTCTTGGCTTCCGGTCCGTCGGAGAGATCACCGACCGGCCGCAGGTCATCACCGGCGCCGTGCGGTTCGGGTTCGACGAGAACCGCGTGTTCGAGCAGGTCGCCGCACTCACAGGTGGGCTGCCCGCCGACCAGAAACTGCCCACGTACGCGTTCCCGTTCACGTTGAGCGAGGCCGACCTCGGCGAGGACATCGCACTGGTCGACGAGCTGCTCACCGGCGGGTACACGACAGTGATGCGGTTGCCGCTGCGCACCGGGGTGGACCGCTCACACGTCGAGGCGCAGCTGCTCCGCAACGTCGACGCCCAGCTGATGCTGTTCCTCGGGTCGCTGGACCGACTAGAGGTGTCTGGGACCGCCCGCGACTTCGTCGCCGAGGTAGCCAGGCAGGACACCGACGGTGCGCAGCGTGTCTTGATGCAGGTCGGCGACGACCTGACGCAGTGGCTGGTGTACGCCCGCCAGCTGCCGGTCGCACGTGAGCTGGTCGCTCCCATGGACGGTTGGCAGGAGGTCGAAACCGTAACCGCCGCGGTGGCGCTGCCGCTCGCGGAGGACGGGCGCCCTTCGACCAGTACGCATTACCCGATGCACGTCTACTTCCCGACCGAGGAAAAGACGGGGTTCACGTTCATCGCGCACGCCGATTGGGCGCTGCACCTGGATCGCCGCCAGTTGTCCGGCACGCCGGACGCCACCCCGTACAACGAGTTCATGACGGCGGCGATGGTCGACCTCATCTGCACCGGCGTCGCACCCGACCTCGCGACCCGGTTCGGGAACCCATCCGTCGCCGCCGCGGTGCTTGCCCCACGCGCAGCGCCGACCGGGGCCGGCGCCGGGCTGCATGCCAACCTGATGGCGGCGCTGCCGGACGTCGAGTTTGTCGCCACAGTCAGCGGCGCCCTTGTCAGCCCGCGGGCTGCGCGCCTGCTCTTCCCCAAGTGCCCGGACGTGCGGAGCTTCCACATGCTGTCGGACACCAGCGCACGCCCCACCCTGGTCGCCGCGGACGTCGAGGCTGACGCGGCGGTGCGCACCACCCTGGTGACGCTGGGCGCCGCCACGCTGAGTCTGGACGCCACCCTTGCCCTGCTGCGCCCACCGGACGCGGACGACGCTCACGCGTACTACGAGCACCTGGTCGCGTGGGACGCCGGGCTCGCACGCAGCACGTACGCGAAGGCGCTGTCGGTGATCCCGTGCGTGCGAACCCAAGACGGACGGGTCGTAACACCGTCATCGAGGGTGTTCTTCCCGCGCACGAATGACGATGTCGCGGTCGAGCTGCCGCTGCCGATCGCGGTCCTGCCCGACGATGTCGCCGGGCTGACTGACCTGCTCGATTCCGCCGGTGTCGGTCGGTTTGACTGGCGCGACATCATTCCGGACTACGTCGTGCCGATCCTCACCGATGCCGGCGCGGACGAGGAAAACCGGCGGCTCGCGCTGAACGCGCTGCGTGCCTACGTCCGCACGCGACGTACTAGCGCTGGCGACCGGGAGATCCGCGACGTGGTAGCAGACGTCCTAGTCCCGGCACGTGACGCGGCGGGGACCGCACGCGGACTCTCCCCCGCCGCGCAGGTGTACTTCGCGGTGGACTGGACCGCGGACACGCGCTTGGAAGGCATCTACGGCCCGTTCGGGGAGGTGGAGTTCCTCGACGTCCCCGCACCGGACGACCCTGCCGAGCGCGACCAGGAGCGTGAGCTTTGGTCGTTTTGCGGAGTTGCCGACTGCCCACGCGTGCTGACCGTTGAGGCGGAGAACACCCGTGGGTACCTGACGTACGCGATCTGGCAGGGCCACCCGCATAAGAGCGACCCTCTGTGGGCGGAGTGGTGGCAGGACGACGACGTCCAAGCCGCGAAGGTGTGCCGTGCCGACCACTCCCAGTCGCAGCAGCTGCAGGTGTCCCACCGACTGGACAGGTTCACCGAGCTCGTGGCGGCCGGGGACCCGGGCCGACTTCGGCTGCTGTGGTCAGCGCTCGCGACGCGCTGGACGAACGTGTACGAGCCAGCCACGAAGGCGACGTTCCGCTGCGTGCACGGCAACCACACCGGTGACGAACGCACCGCCCCTTCGCTGCTGCAGTATGCCCTGACCGCCAGCGCATGGGTGCCCGCCCGCCGTGGTGCCACTGTCGAGCTCGTGATGCCATGGCAGGCGTGGCGGGTGGCGCAGTCGACTCCGGCGCACATCCGGTCCCGTGTGCCGGCGCTGCCGGAAGCCATGACGTCCGGGCAGGCGCAGAAGATGATGATGGTCGAGCTCGGCGTCGCAGACGCCGCCCGCCTGACCGCTGCCGACCTGTTCGACCTGCTGCGGGACCTGTGCGACGAAGCCGGCCAGGCTGAGCCGGACGACGGCCAGGTCAAGGCGGCGCGGTGGGCGATGCGAACCTTGAACGACGTCCTGCAGGTCGGCGTGCATGAAGCGCCAACGGACCCAGTGCCGCTATTGGCGACCCTAGACGGCCGGTACACGTTCGTCACCGAGCCGCTGGTCGTGCGGGACCCGATGCTGCGAGAGGCATGGGGCGCGCGGCGGCCGGTTCTGGCCGCGGACGAGGACTGCGTGTCGCTGATGCGGGTCCTGTCGCTGGTGCTGCTGGACGAGCACGTGAAGGTGACACCGGTCGAGGTGGGGCACCGGCCGGATCTGACTGAGGCTATGCAGATGCACGTCGACCGGGCCGCGCCGTGGATGCTGGCGCTGCTGCGCAAGCTGCGGGCGTCCGCCGAGGAGACGTTCGTGCCACGCATCAAGCGTCTGGACGTGCGGCCGTGCAACGAGCTGATCCTCGCCTACGAGTTCGACGGAGAGCAGGTCGAGCTAGAGGCGGCCGTCTCGCACATCGCGTCCCGGGTGGTGCCCGGCCCACGTCGCGGCGTCGGAGCTGCGATGTTCGGGACCGCATACCTGGAGGTCGACCGGGCGACAGGGCACGGGCCGTGGTTCGAGTTCGGGCCGCAGCTGGCGACGCATGTCCGAGCGGAGAACTACGGCGATCAGTTTGGGCAGATCCTGGCCTCCGACGAGACGACCCGTGCCCGGTTCCTGGCGTCGAAGAAGATCACGGCGGACGACGTGCGCGCCGCCGCGGAGACCCTGGGACGCACTGACGTCCTGCTCGAGGACCTCGTCGACCCGCTCATCCCGGACACCGATGAGGGCGACGAAGAGCGGGCGCCGGACGACATCCCAGTGGGTGACCTCCACGCGCCGGACGCGGGACCAGCCGAGACCGAACCTGGTACGCCGGGCAGTGACAAGCTGGCGGGCGACCAGAGGCCGCCGGATCCGCCTCCGCCGCCACCACCGGGGCCGGGCGTCAGCGGCGGTGGGACCGCTGGGGGTGCGGGTGCACCGAGCGGTGGCCCGGCGACGGATGGTCCACCCGCGCCGGCGTCCGCGCCGACGTTCCCCGAGCTGGACCCGGACGCGTTCGTCGTCGAGGACGGCGACCCCGGTCCGGCCGTGACGGCGCCCGGCCCCGGTGGTGGCGGCGGAGGCGGAGGATTCGGTGGCGGGTGGACCCCTGAGCCGGCTGTCTCCGAGGCAGACAAGCGAGCAATCGGCCGCCACGGGGAACGTGCGGTGTACCTATACGAGCGGCAGCGGGTGGCGGCGCTCGGGCTGAACCCGGACGACGCCGTGGTGTGGCGTTCGGACGCCGAGCAGTACGCCCCGTACGACATCCAGTCGGTTGACGACGACGGGGTCAGCATCTTCATCGAGGTGAAGTCGACGACCGGCTCCGACCCGTGCGCGCCGTTCGACATCTCGACAGCAGAGCTCACCCAATCCATCCGGTACGGCGACAAGTTCCGGGTCTACAGGGTCACGGACGTGCGCTCCTCCGCGCCCCGCATCACCCGTTACACGAACCCCGTCGCGCTGGTACGCGCCGGACTCGCGACCCTAGACGTGTCCAAGGCCCGGATGCGGTTCGGGCACGAGAGCCCGCGAACGTCAGCTGACGGAAGCTAGGCGGGCCCCGCCGTCATTTACGGCACTGCCCACCGAGGTCGCAACGTGATCGAACGGTCCTTCGACGCGATCAAGCGCTGGCGCGCTCTAGGGCGTGTCTCCCATTCGGGTTGACGGGCGAGGTCGGGATGTGGAGCCTTTGGCGTCGTGGATCGATCCGAGCCGGGTTATCCGTGCCCGTGCTGTGGGCACGTCACCTTCGGCGAACCTCCTGGTAGCTACGAGATCTGTGGCGTCTGCTTCTGGGAGGACGACGCGGTCCAGCTGCGTTGGCCAAACTACGGTGGCGGCGCCAACACGCCTTCGCTGATCGAGGCCCAGCGCACCTTTGCCGAAGTGGGCGCCATGGAGAGCCGGTTCGTCGGACACGTACGCGCCGCCGACGAGTCCGAACCGCTGGACGAGGGATGGCGCCCGATCGATCTCGCGGTCGATCACTTCGAAGCCCGAGGCGTGCAGAAGGCCCCGTGGCCCGCCGATCTCACGACGCTGCACTGGTGGCGGCCCACCTTCTGGCGGCATGGGTAGTGCCGGACTACGCCTTGGCCCACGCGATGCAGGCGGCGAGGACAACAGCGGCGCGGTAGGTGATGGCGAGCTTGTCGTAGCGGGTCGCCAGCCCTCGCCACTGCTTCGTCAGGGCGAAGTGGCGTTCGACGACGTTGCGACCGCGGTAGGCGGCGACGTCGAGCCCGGGCGGCCTGCCGCCGCGTGAACCGCGTCGCCGGCGGGCGTTGATCGTGTCGGACTTCTCAGGGATCACGGCCCTGATGCCACGGCCCCGCAGCGCGCGACGGTAGGCGCCGGCCGAGTAGGCCTTGTCGGCAACCACCGCGTCCGGTCGCGTGCGCGGTCGGCCCGCACCCAGGCGCGGGACACGGATGTCAGCCAGCACAGCGCCCAGCACGGCACCGTCGTTGCGGTGCCCTCCGGTGACCACAACCGCGAGCGGGCGACCGTGCCCGTCGACCGCGGCGTGGATCTTCGTGGTCAGACCGCCACGGGAACGTCCGACTCCATGACCCGCGGGTTCACAGGCCTCGATCGGCAGATTCCTGTGATTCGACCGTGCCCCCTGTGTCCTGATCGGGACGCGCCGTGTTCGTCGCGTGCTGGTGGGCCCGTGTGATCGTGGCGTCCACCGACACCGTCCAGTCGACCTGACCGGCGGCGTCGGCCTCGGCCAGCAACCGGGCTAGGACCCGGTCCCAGGTCCCATCGGTGGCATACCGGCGGTGCCGCTTCCATACCGTCTGCCACGGACCGAACTGCTCACGCGGCAGATCCCTCCACGGGATTCCAGTCCGGTACCGGTAGGCGATCGCCTCGACGATCCGCCGGTTGTCACCGAACGGGTGGCCCCGCCGCCCCGCATTCGACGGCAGCAACGGCTCGATCCGCGCCCATTGCCCGTCGGAGAACACCCGAAACCGCGAAGACGACGTCACAAGCCCAAGATCTCGCGAGCCTCGTCTCAGAAATGGGAGACACGCTCTAGCCAGCTGGCGTGACACGCTTCCCGTTGTCCACCATGGCGGCGATGTGCTGGCCGCCCTGTGTGCGCTGCTGCGCGCGGCCCGCCACAGGAGGATCCCGCGACATACATGCGGAGGGGGACCTTAGCTGCTCGTGCTCCAATGTCGGGGAAACTCGACGTCGAGCCAGGTTTGCACTTGCGTTGCGGTGCCGAGGCCACTTTCCCGGAGCACATCGACGATGTCGGACCCGGAAATCAGGACGACCGGGTGTGCGTCCTGTCGGACCTCCTTGTTGAAGGCGCTCCGCGAGGCAATCGCGCTCGAGCTCGATGGCGGACCCGACGACCTGGTCTTCCCGACGACCAGAGCCACGCCGCGCGCTCCGAGTCATGTCCGCGACCACCTCAAGCAGGCGCTCGAGGGCGTCGACCTCGATGTCACACCCCACGACTTCCGCCGCACCGTAGCGACGCAGGTGGCCCGCGCCACGACGCTCGCGAACGCCACGGCCCTCCTCGGGCACGCCGACGAGATGACAACAGATCAGCGTGGCTCCGGACCTCCGCATGGTCATCGACCAGCTGGTGTCACAGGCGTCGGAGGACGCATCGGGGAGTGAAAGGGAGGGCCGGGAACGACGAAGGGCCCCACTTCCGCATGATCATGCGGGTGGGACCCTTCGACTGGCTGGCGGTAGCGGTGGGATTTGAACCCACGGTGGACTTTCACCCACACACGCTTTCGAGGCGTGCTCCTTAGGCCGCTCGGACACGCTACCTCGCGGAGAAGAGTACCCGGTCGGGGCCGCTGCACCGAATCGGGCCGCCGGGGCGGGCGGCGCCTACCGTGGTCGGGTGAGCGACACCCTCCCCGCACCGGCGGGCACGCTGGCGGACCTGATCGACCTCCTTCAGGGCCGCAGGCTGACGGTGCTCACGGGGGCGGGTGTCTCGACGGACTCGGGCATCCCGGACTACCGCGGCCCGGACTCGCCGCCGCGCAACCCGATGACGTTCCAGCAGTTCACGGGCGACGAGCGCTTCCGTCGGCACTACTGGGCCCGCAACCACGTGGGCTGGCGGCACGTGCACCGCACGCAGCCCAACGCCGGCCACCGAGCGCTCGCGCAGATGGAACGCGAGGGAACGCTGCTGGGCGTCATCACCCAGAACGTCGACCTGCTGCACGAGCAGGCGGGCTCGCGGAACGTCATCGACCTGCACGGCCGCTACGACCGCGTGGTCTGCCTCAGCTGCCGGACGGTCGTCAGCCGCAGCGAGCTGGCCGACCGCCTCGACCAGCTCAACCCCGGGTTCGCCGACGAGGTCGTCGCGGACGTCGAGATCGCGCCGGACGCGGACGCGGTCGTCGAGCGGACCAGCCACTTCGTCGTCGCGGACTGCGCGGTGTGCGGCGGGATGCTCAAGCCGGACATCGTCTACTTCGGGGAGACGGTGCCGCGCGAGCGGGTCGAGCGGGCGTACGCGATGGTCGACGCGGCCGACGCCCTGCTGGTCGCGGGGTCGTCGTTGACGGTGCAGTCGGGGCTGCGGTTCGTGCGGCACGCGGCGCAGACGGGCACGCCGGTCGCGATCGTCAACCGCGGCGTCACGCGCGGGGACCGCTACGCGACCGTCACGCTCCACGCGGGCACCTCGGAGACGCTCTCCGCCCTCGCCGACTCCCTCTGACGGTCACAGCCCGGCCGCCCGCCTCTGACGTCACAGCCCGTCGGAGAACGCCGCCGCCTCCCGCTGCGCCTCGAAGAAGTGCTGCAGGAGCAGCCCGCACTCGTCGGCCCGCACGCCGCCGACGACCTCGACGCGGTGGTTGAGCCGGCGGTCCCGCACGACGTCCCACTGCGAGCCGCACGCGCCGGCCTTCGGGTCCCACGCGCCGAGGACGAGCCGCGGGACGCGGGCCAGCACGATCGCGCCGGCGCACATGAGGCACGGCTCCAGGGTGACGACGAGCGTGCAGTCGTCGAGCCGCCAGCGCCCGAGCCGGTCGGCGGCGGCGCGCAGCGCGACGACCTCGGCGTGGCCGGTGGGGTCGTCGAGGGCCTCGCGGACGTTGTGCCCGCGGGCGACGACCTCGCCGGACGGCCCGACGACGACCGCGCCGACAGGCACGTCGCCGGACTGGACGGCGCGCCGCGCCTCGTCGAGCGCGAGCCCCATCGCCCAGGCGTCCGCCGTCTGCACCGCGCGCCGAGGACCCTCCGTCATGAGAGCCATGATCGCGCAGCGACGGCGCACGGTGGGGACGTTCGGTGACGTCCACGTGCTGGGACAGCCGGTAGGTTGGGCGCATGCGCCTGCACGTCGCGGACCACCCGCTCGTCGCCCACAAGCTCACGGTCCTGCGGGACAAGAAGACGCCGTCGCCGACGTTCCGGCAGCTCGTCGACGAGCTCGTCACGCTGCTGGCGTACGAGGCGACGCGCGACGTGCACACGGACACCGTGCAGATCGAGACGCCGGTCGCCGTGACGACGGGCGTGAAGCTCGCGGACCCGCGCCCGCTGGTGGTGCCGATCCTGCGTGCGGGCCTCGGGATGCTCGACGGGATGACCCGCCTGCTGCCGACGGCGGAGGTCGGCTTCCTCGGGATGCAGCGCGACGAGACGACGCTCGAGGCGATCACGTACGCGAACCGGCTCCCGGACGACGTGTCGGGCCGCCAGTGCTTCCTGCTGGACCCGATGCTCGCGACGGGCGGCACGCTGGTCGCCGCGATCGACTACCTGCTGGCGCGCGGGGCACGGGACGTCACGGCGGTGTGCCTGCTGGCCGCGCCGGAGGGCATCGAGGTCGTCGAGAAGTTCGTGGGCGACCGGGCCGACGTGAAGATCGTGGTCGCGGCCGTCGACGAGCGCCTCAACGAGAAGGCGTACATCGTCCCGGGCCTGGGCGACGCGGGCGACCGCCTCTACGGCATCGTCTGACCGCCCCCGCACCACCTGACCCGCCCGGCAGGCCCCTGGCAGGCCCGTCGCCGTCCGGATCCTGAGACACCGCTGGCGACCCCTTGGTGGGCGGCGGCGCGGCTGCCAGCATCGCGCTCCTCGACGGCTCGGGGGACGCCGCTCGGGGCCGCGCTGCCGGACCTCGCGACGGTCTGGGGGACCTGGAGGTCCGGCAGCGCGAACCACACGCCGCGCCGTGCACGCCCCTCCGGTCGCAGGTCCCGTGACCGCTGCCTACCGTGGACGGCATGCGCATCGCCATCGCGGGAGGTCACGGCCAGGTCGCCCGGCAGCTGTCCCGTGCGCTCGCCGCGCGCGGCGACGTGCCGGTCGCGCTCGTCCGGCAGCTCGGGCACGTCCAGGACGTCGTCGAGGACGGTGCCGAGGGCGTCGTGCTCGACCTGGAGCGGAGCAACGCCCGGGACGTCGCCGAGGCCGTCGCGGGTGCGGACGCGGTGGTGTTCGCGGCGGGCGCTGGCCCGGGCAGCGGTGCCGAGCGCAAGGACACCGTCGACCGCGGGGCCGCTGCGCTGCTCGCCGAGGGCGCCGAGCAGGCGGGCGTGCGGCGCTACGTGCTGGTGTCGTCGATGGGAGCCACGAGCTCCCCGGACCCGGGCACGGACGAGGTGTTCGCCGCCTACCTGCGTGCCAAGGCGGCCAGCGAGGACGACCTGCGGACGCGGGACCTCGACTGGACGATCGTGCGGCCCGGCCGGCTGACGGACGGCGAGCCGACGGGCACGGTCCGGCTCGATGCGCACGTTCCGTTCGGCGAGGTGACGCGCGCGGACGTGGCGGGGGTGCTCGCGGCGGTGCTGCACGCGCCGCTCACGGCCGGGCTGGTGCTCGAGCTGACGGCCGGCGTGGTGCCCGTCGAGGCGGCCGTCGCGGCCGTCACCGAGCCCGCGGACTGACCCGCCGCCCGGCGCCGACGAGGCGCCGACGAGGCGCCGACGAGCGAGGCACGTCAGCGCGGGGCCGACCTGCCGACCGGGTCGGTGCGCAGCGTGACGACGCCGACGAGGTACTGGTCCCCGCTCGTCGTCGCGACGAGCGAGCTCACGCTGCCGCCGAGGTTCACGGGCGCGAACGACTTCGCGTCGACGCCGAGGGAGTTCGGCAGCCGCCAGCCGCGCGCGGTCGAGTCGAACGCGTTCCCGGTGCCCGACTGCGGCGTGGAGCCGTCCCACCGCTGCGGCACGAGCGCACGCTGGCCGTCCAGCAGCAGCCGGTCGCCGACGGCGGTGCGGTCGCCCTCCCACCCGACGACGCCGATCCGCGCGCTCGTCCCGGGCTCGGCGGCGAACTCGAAGACGGGCGGCTGCGCGCCGGTCCCGATCCAGGCGGCGCCGTCGTACACGGTCACCGAGGCGTCGGTGCCCGGGTCGGAGTAGACGACGACGAGCGACCAGCCGGCGTAGTAGGAGCGGTTCGGGTCGGTGCGGGTGGCCCGGACGGCGACGTCGGCGACGGACCAGCGCCCACCGCCCTCCGCGGCGACCTGCCGGGTCACGTCGGCGAACGACTGGTAGTAGCGCCGGCCCTCCTTGTCGCTCACGACCCGCACGTCGTCCGCGGCAGCCCGGACGGTCTCGTAGGCGGTGCCGGGGCCGCGCAGCCGCGCGGTGTCGAGCGCGCCGCTGAACTCCTCGCCGGGGCCCACGTTCGCGGACCAGTACAGCCCGGCGAACGCGATCTCGCGGCCCGTGGGCACGTCGAGGGTCGCCGCGGACGAGACGGGCAGCGCGGGGCGCGTGCCGTTCGCCCAGGGGACGTCGGGCGCCTCGTCGAGCTCGACCATGTCGAAGCTGTTGTTGTCCCGGTCGCCGTTCTGCAGGGCCGACGCGCACGTCGTGACCGACGCGGGGCAGGTCAGCAGGGGGGCGCCGACCTCGGTCACGGCCCAGCCGCCGTCGACGTGCACGCGCGGCGTGAGACCCGCGGACGACGTCGTGACGGGCGCCGACGCGGACACCGGTGCGGCGCCCGGCGCGCTCGCGTCGACCCGGACCGCGCCCCGCGCGCTCCCCGACCAGCGCACGCCGAAGAGCGCCTCCACCGTTGATCCGGCGGAGGCGACGTCGACGGTGCAGCGCACGTGGCGCACATCGACCGCGACGCAGTCACCCGCCTCGGGCCCGACGCTCTCGGGGTCGACCCGCAGGGCGGCGGGCAGCGTGACGGTCGCGACGACTCCCTCCGCGTCGGCGGCGGTCGCTCCCCCGGCGACGCTCACGCCGAAGGAGACGGTGCCGGTGCCGCCGAACTCCGACAGCACGACCGTCGGCGCGGCGACGGACAGGACGGGTGCCGTGGCGCGCACGGCGACCCGGTGCTCGGGCGTCGGGTCGGCACCGGCGGCCTCCGCACGCACGACGAGGTCGCCCAGCGCGCCGACCGCACCGACGTCGGGCACCACGCGAGCGCTGATCGCGGCCGTCTGACCGGCCGGGAGCCCGTCCCGCGTGCACGTGATGTGCGCCTGGTCGGTGGGGCCGCACGCCCAGCCGGGCACCGGAGCGGGAGCCCACGTCGTCCCCGCCGGCCGCGTGAGGTGCGCGACGAGCCCGGTCGCGGCGAGGTCGCCGCGGTTGGTCACGGCCAGCGTCGTGACGACGTCACGGCCACGCGCGAGGGTCGTCGACGTGTCGCCGCTGACGGACGGTCGCGCCGGACGGACGACCTCGAACGCGAGCGCGAGGTGCTCGGGCTGCCGGACGCCCGTGGGCTGCAGGTCCAGGCCCAGGGTCCGCTCGCCGACCTCGGCGGGCTCACCCGCGGTGAGCAGCAGCCCGAGAGGCGCGGCCTCCCGGACCCCGAGCGGTGCGATCGCGCACGTCACCGCCTGGTCCTGGGGAACGCCACGGCACGACCAGTCCGCGCTGCCGGGCGCGAGGGACCACTGCACACCGCGCGGCAGGTGCAGCGTGGCCGTGGCGGGTGCGCCCGTGACCGCCGTGCCGCCGAGGTTGGCGAGGTCGAGGTCGAGCCGCCCGGGACGGCCGGAGACGAGCGTGAGGGGCGCGGGGACGCTGCGCAGCGCGAGGCGCGCGGGGGCGGCGTGGACGCGCAGCGGGATGGGTGCGGGACGGTAGGAGATGCCCGTGCCGTGCACGCTCACGCCGACCTGCGCGTCGGCGCCGTCGTACGACTCGTCGATCGAGACGCGCAGGACGAGGCGCGCGAGGGTCGACGGCGGCAGCTCGTCGAGCGTGCAGCGCACCACCCCGCCGCCGGACCCGCCGGCGCACACCCAGCCGCCCGCGGCGCGCACCCCGAACCGCCCGGCCGGCAGCGCCTGGAGCGCCACGTCGGCGATGCCGTCGAGCGAGACCCCGGTGGGCAGCGTGACCTCGGCGACCAGCTCGGTCGCCGTCGTGCCGCCGGAGTTGCGCACGCCGATCGTCAGGTCCTGCCCGGCCACGCCGGCGGCGAGCACGAGCCCGCCGTCGGGAAGGTCGAGGGACACGTCCGCGGGCGGGACGGGATCGGGCTCGGTCGTGGGCTCGTCCGCGGGCTCGGGGTCGGTGACGACGGTGTCGTCGTCGGGCGTGGTCGTCCCGTCGTCGTCCTCGGCCAGGATCGTGCCGTCCAGGTCGGCGTCGGGCGTGGGGATCGCGGACGGCGAGGGGCCGGGCGTGGGCGTCGAGGGTGTCGGTGCGGGGGTGGCGGTGCCCGTGGGCGCGACGGTCTCGGACGACGCGGACACCGACGGCACGGGTGCGGCCTGCGGCTCGTCGCCCGTCAGCAGCCCGGCGACGCCCGCGACGGTCACCGCCCCGAGCACGACGGCACCTGCCGCGACGGCCACGGCCCCCAGCGGGATGGCCCCGAACAGCGCGGCGGCACCTCCCGCGGCTGCGGCACCCGCACCGGCCCCGGCACCGGCGCCGACCGCGGCGGTCGTGCCGGTCGCCGCGGCGGTCCCGGCGGCCGCGCCGCCCGCCGCCCCGCCGCCCGCGCCGCCGCCGGCCGCGGCCGCGCCGGCCGCGAGCCCGCCGCCGACCGGAAGCAGGTGCGCCAGCGCGCCCAGGCCTGCGATGCCGAGGACGAGCGGCGCGACCACGGCCCGCATGCCGTGGTTGACGTCGCCGAGCTCGAGGACGAGGGCGCGGCAGTCGCCGCAGCCCTCGAGGTGCTTCTCGACCTGCGCGTTCTCGCGCGTGCCGAGGCCCCCGCGCACGTAGGAGCCGAGCTTGGCGGCGGTGCTGCGGCACGTCTCCTCGAGCGGGTCCTGCAGGTGCTGCTGGAGGTACGCCTGCCGCAGGCCCTCACGCGCTCGGTAGGCGAGCGCCGCGACGCCGTTGGCGGTCAGGCCGAGGATCGGCGCGATCTGCGCGGGCGTGAGGCCCTCGACCTCGGAGTGCCACAGGACGGCCTGCCAGCGCTCGGGCAGCGAGTGGAAGGCACGGGCGACGACGCCCCGCTCGAACCCTTCGAGGGTCGGCTCGTCCGCGGTGCCTGCGAGCGCCGTGCCGGCCTCGAGCGTCCCGATGTCGTCGGTCGGCACGACGCGACGCGCCTTCTCGCGACGCTCGGTCGCGGTCCGCCGGACGACGGTGAACAGGTACGCGCGGAACGCGGACTCGGGCCCGTTGCCGCGCTGGAGCGCCCCGTGCACGGCCGCGAAGGCGTCGGCGACGACGTCGTCGGCGTCGTGGCGGGTGTCGGTGTACTGCCGCGCGACGACCCATGCGGCGCCGGCGTGCCGCTCGTAGAGGGCCCCGAACGCGTCGGCGTCACCGGTGCGCGCGGCGGCGATGAGCTCGGCGTCTGCCATGACGCCGTCGCTGAGCCGCGCGTTCACCACCACGACCTGCTCCCGTCAGCGCATCCTTTTTTCCCGAGCGCACAGCCTGCCACAACGGACGGATCGGGTGTCCAGAGCCCAAACACCCAAATTCAACGTACGCGACGAACCGCTGTCGGCACCTCCCAGGGTGGCGGGCAAGCGCTCGCCCTGCGGGTGAAAACACCCGGACCCGCGTCACGGACCGCGGGCCGGCCCCTCTCATCCCGCGTGACGACGGACATCGGCAGGGACGACTCCGCCCGCACCGCCCTGCGGGAGCTGTGGCGGCACGAGAGTCTCGGCTCCGTGTGGCTGCGGCCGGCGGACTGGTACCACCCCGCGGTGGACGACCTCGCGGTCGCGGTGCTCGACGAGTGCGACCCCACGGTCGCCGCCGAGGAGCTCGGGCGTGCCCGTGGGTACGACGGCGTGGGGATCGGCGAGACGATCGACGACCTCGCGTGCCTGTACCGGTCGCGCGGGGCCGAGCAGCCCCCGCTGACGGCGGTGCGCGCGCTGTGCGACGGCTGGGCCGACGCGCAGGCCGCCGCCGTCGCGGTCGGGACGTCGCTCGACCCGGAGTCGGGGCTGCCGACGCGGCAGTACCTGGCCGTCCGGCTCGCGGAGACGTACCTCGACGCGACGCGCTCGGGCGTGCCGGCCGACGAGACCCACCACCTGGTGCTCGTGGACGTGGCGGCGGGGGTGGTCGACCCGTTCACGCGTGCGGCCCGGTCGGCGGCCGTGGGAGCGGCCCTCACGGCGACGTTCGGCGAGGGCCACCCGATGGCGACGCTCGGCGGCGGGGTGTTCGCGGTGCTCGCGCGACGCCAGGACCCGCTCGACGAGGCGACCGAGCACCTGCGGGCCGAGATCGCCCGGAGGGTGGCGGTGCTGGAGGTCGCGGCGGCGACGCGGCAGCCCGTACGCGTGCGGGCCGAGCGGCTCCCGGCGACGGCGGAGGAGGCGGTGCACGCGCTGCGGCGCGCGGCGCGACCCTGACGTCAGCGGTCCGGGTGCGTCCCGGACAGGCGTCCACAGGGTCAAGACGGTTCCTGTGACGGTTCAACCGTTGTACCGCCGCAGGTCAGGCGCGCGTCTGCTCGCAGGTAGGGACAAGTCGGGTGAATGCGTCTACCGTCGATGCATGAACCCTGCCGAGCTCGCTCCCCGCGACCCTGCTTCGCCAGAGGATCCCGCGGCCCACCCGACGACAGGTGGCGCGTCCGCAGGCGAGCACGAGGTCCCCACGCAGCCCCACCACCACCCCGGCCTGCCGGAGCTGGACGTCGACCTGACGTCGGACGCCCCCGGCCCGCTGCTGACGAGCGGCACGTTCGCGGACGTGTTCGCGCTCGACGACCGCCGGGTCCTGCGGCGCGACCGCAACGGGCGCGACGCGTCCGGCGAGGCCGACATCCTGCGGCACGTGGTCGCGCACGGGTTCCCCGCGCCGACGGTGTTGCACGTGGACGGCCCGGACCTGGTCGCGGAGCGGCTGCACGGGCCGACGCTGCTGCAGGCGATGACGGCCGGCGAGGTGTCGCTGCACGACGGAGCGGCGATCCTGGCCGACCTGCACCGGCGGCTGCACGAGATCCCCGCCCCCACGGGGTGGAGCGACCCGCGGTCGCAGTGGCCGCACGTGAGCGGCGGCCCGACGGTGGTGCACCTGGACATCCACCCCGCGAACGTGATCCTCACCGAGGCGTACGGCCCGGCTCTGATCGACTGGTCGAACGCACGGACGGGCCCGGCGGAGCTCGACGTGGCGCTGACGGCGCTCATCATCGGCGAGGTCGTGGTGGACGCGGGCGGCGAGTACTCGTCGGCCGCCCGTGCGCTGCTCGCGGCGTTCCTCGGCGCAGCCGGGCACGACTTCGTCTCGGCCCTCGGGGACGCGGCGGCGCTGCGCGCGCAGGACCCGTCGCTCGTGGCGGGCGAGCGCGAGCTGGTCCCCGCGTCGGCGGCACTGGTCCGTGACCTGGTCGCGGTGGCCGCCCCGCCGCACGACTGACCACGCACTCTCCCCGAGCACGGCCCCCCGAGCACGACGAGAGCCGCCCCCGTCAGGTGGGCGGCTCTCGTCGTGCGGGGCAGGTGCCCGGCGTCAGCGCGGGGTGTAGGTGAGGCAGTCGGCCAAGTCGTGGCCGGCGCCCACGCGCACCGACTCGGCGGAGCACTCGAGCGCGGAGTTGTGCACGCAGTCCTGGCGCTGGCAGGCGCCCACGTGGGTGACGACCTTCTCGAGCCCGCCCTTGACGCCGAGCGGGATGAACGTCGCGCACGCGGCGTCCCCGTCGTGCCCGGCGATCGTGATCGCGGCGGCGTGGCAGTGGGAGTGGTCGTTGTACGAACAGCCGGCGACCGAGCACTCGGTGACCGGGGGCAGGTCCATCAGCGTGCTCATGGGACGACCTCCGAGGGGTGGCGAGTCCTGCAGGGACGTACCCGACCGACGCTAGACCCGCGCCGGGGACCCTGCCTAGGAAGGCAGGCCTGCCTCACCACGGCGCCCTGGGGCGAACTCACCCGCCTTCCCACCCGTCCTCGGGTGGCGCTCGCGGGACGTCCGTCCCACACGTCCGGGTCCGCCCGCCGCCGTTATGCATTCGAGACTCAAATGACTCCCGCTCGTCTTGACTTCGGTTGTCGAACCCAGGAATCTGATGCGTGCTGCCGGGCGAGGTCGCCCGTCGATCAGGTCTCGGCAGCCGGGACCGCGCAGCGAGCGGGGCACTCCCGCGGTTCGCACGAACAAGAAAGGTCCGCCGAAGGGCGGCCCGTCTCAACGACGAGAAGGAGTGGACGATGCGACGCAAGCTCACCATCGCCGCCATCGGTGCAACGCTGGCCCTCGGGCTCGCCGCGTGCTCGGGCGGCGGCGCGGGCAGCACGGACGGTGCGAGCGAGGGCTCGGGCGGCGGCGGCGAGGGTGGCCTCGTCGGTGTCGCGATGCCCACGCAGACCTCCGAGCGCTGGATCGCCGACGGCGACGCCGTCAAGAAGGGCCTGGAGGAGGCCGGCTTCGAGGTCGACCTCCAGTACGGCAACGACGACATCCCGACCCAGCAGTCCCAGATCGACCAGATGATCACCAAGGGCGCCAAGCTCCTGATCGTCGCCTCGATCGACGGCACCGCCCTGGCGAACCAGCTCCAGGCCGCCGCCGACGCGGGCATCCCGGTCATCGCGTACGACCGCCTCATCCGCGACAGCGAGAACGTCGACTTCTACGTCACGTTCGACAACTACAACGTGGGCGTCCAGCAGGCCACGTCGCTGCTCGTCGGCCTCGGCGTGCTCGACGAGGACGGCACGGCCGTCCCCGAGGTCACCGGCCCGTTCAACGTCGAGCTCTTCGCGGGCTCGCTCGACGACAACAACGCGCACTTCTTCTGGAAGGGCGCGATCGACACCCTGCAGCCGTACATCGACGAGGGCGTCATCACGGTCCCGTCGGGCCAGACGGACATCGAGCAGGCCGCGACGCTGCGCTGGCAGCAGGAGACCGCGCAGAAGCGCATGGAGGACCTGCTGACCTCCACGTACGGTGGCGGCACCAAGCTCGACGCCGTGCTCTCGCCGTACGACGGCATCTCCCGCGGCATCATCACGGCGCTCCAGAACGCGGGCTACGGCCCGTCGCGCTCGGACGCCAACCCGATGCCGGTCGTCACCGGCCAGGACGCTGAGATCGCCTCGGTCAAGCTCATCCAGGACGACGTCCAGTTCTCGACGATCTTCAAGGACACGCGCAAGCTCGCCGAGCAGGCCGTCGTCTCCGCCGAGCAGTTCCTGGACGGCGAGGACCCCGAGGCGAACGACACCGAGACGTACGACAACGGCGTCAAGGTCGTTCCCTCGTACCTCCTCACGTCGGACATCGTCTACGCGAACAACATCCAGTCGCTGCTGATCGACACCGGCTACTGGACCGCGGAGCAGGTGGAGAAGGGCCAGGCCTGAGCCACCCTCCCGGGCTTCACGCCCGGACACCGACCGGCCGGCGCCACCACCCCCCGGCGCCGGCCGGCCGGCCGGGCGAACAGCCCATCGGACCAGAGCTAACAGAGAGGCGGTCGCACGCGGATGAGCACCATCCTCGAGATGCAGTCGATCACCAAGACGTTCCCTGGCGTCAAGGCGCTGCAGGACGTCAACCTCGTCGTCCAGCGTGGTGAGATCCACGCGATCTGCGGGGAGAACGGCGCCGGCAAGTCGACGCTCATGAAGGTGCTGTCGGGCGTGTACCCGCACGGCACGTACGACGGTCGCATCCTCTTCGAGAACGAGGAGGTCGCCTTCGGGTCGATCAACGACTCGGAGGACAAGGGCATCGTCATCATCCACCAGGAGCTGGCGCTCGTCCCGTACCTGTCGGTCGCCGAGAACATCTTCCTGGGCAACGAGCAGCGCGGCGCGGGCGGCCTCATCGACTGGAACCTCGCCAACGCGGAGGCGGCCAAGCTGCTGGCACGGGTCGGGCTCGACGAGCTCCCCGTCACGCCGGTCGGCCAGCTCGGTGTCGGCAAGCAGCAGCTCATCGAGATCGCCAAGGCGCTCTCCAAGAAGGTGAAGCTGCTCATCCTCGACGAGCCGACCGCCGCCCTGAACGACAACGACTCGGAGCACCTCCTCGACCTGCTGCGGCAGCTCAAGGACCACGGCATCACCTCGATCATGATCAGCCACAAGCTGAACGAGATCGCCGAGATCGCCGACTCCACCACGATCATCCGCGACGGCCGCACGATCGAGACGCTCGACATGAAGCGTGACAACGTCACGCAGGAGCGGATCATCAAGGGCATGGTCGGTCGCGACCTGGAGCACCGGTACCCGCCCCACGAGTCGAACGCGGGCGCCGAGGTGCTGCGCGTCGAGGACTGGACCGTGCACCACCCGACGCAGCCCGACCGCGTCGTCGTGGACCACGCGTCGTTCTCCGTGCGCGCCGGCGAGATCGTCGGCATCGCGGGCCTCATGGGCGCCGGGCGGACCGAGCTGGCCATGAGCCTGTTCGGCCACTCCTACGGCAGCAACATCAGCGGCCGGGTCTACAAGAACGGCCAGGAGATCCGGACGCGCACCGTCGACGAGGCGATCAGCCACGGCCTGGCGTACGCGACCGAGGACCGCAAGAAGTACGGGCTCAACCTCATCGAGGACATCCGGACGAACATCTCGGCCGCGAGCCTGCGCAAGCTCTCCCGTGGCGGGTTCGTCAACGGCAACGAGGAGATCAAGGTCGCCGAGGAGTACCGGCGGTCCATGAACATCAAGAGCCCGACCGTCATGGCGCTCGCCGGACAGCTGTCCGGCGGAAACCAGCAGAAGGTCGTGCTGTCCAAGTGGATCTACACCGACCCTGACGTGCTGATCCTCGACGAGCCGACGCGTGGTATCGACGTCGGCGCGAAGTACGAGATCTACACCATCATCAACGCGCTGGCCGACCAGGGGAAGGCCGTCGTCGTCATCTCCTCCGAGCTGCCCGAGCTGCTCGGTATCTGCGACCGCATCTACACCCTGGCGTTCGGCCGGATCACCGGTCAGCTGCCGCGGGAGCAGGCGACGCAGGAGAGCCTCATGCAGCTCATGACCAAGGAAAGGGAGAACGCCTGATGACTGCCGTCGCGGGCCTCAAGGACATCTTCACGCGCAACCTGCGCACGAGCGGCATCTACATCGCCTTCGTCGTGATCGTCGGGCTCTTCACCATCGCCACCAACGGCATGCTGCTCAGCCCGGGCAACCTCACGAACATCGTGCTGCAGTACTCGTACATCCTGATCCTGGCCATCGGCATGGTCATCGTGATCATCGCCGGGCACATCGACCTGTCGGTCGGATCGGTCGTCGCACTGACAGGCGCGGTCTCCGCCGTCCTCGTCATCAAGAACGGCGCACCGTGGTGGATCGGCGTGCTCGCCGCCCTCGCGGTCGGCATCGTCGTCGGCGCCTGGCAGGGCTTCTGGGTCGCGTACGTCGGGATCCCGGCGTTCATCGTCACCCTGGCCGGCATGCTGCTGTTCCGCGGCATGACGCTGCAGGTGCTCGACAACATCTCGCTCTCGCCGTTCCCCGCCGAGTACCAGAAGATCGCCGGTGGCTTCCTCAACGGCATCCTGGGCGGCAACGGGTTCGACGTCTTCACCCTGGTGATCGCGGCGCTCGCCCTCGTCGGCTACGCCTTCAGCCAGTTCCGCTCGCGCCAGGGCCGCATCAAGTACCAGCAGGCCGTCGAGTCGTTCCCGCTGTTCGTGCTGCGCCTCGTGCTCGTCTCGGCGGTCGTCATGGCGTTCGCCTACCAGCTGTCCCGCAGCCGCGGCCTGCCGATCGTGCTCATCATCCTGGGCGTCCTGATCCTCGCCTACACCACGGTCACGACGAAGACGGTCTTCGGCCGCCACGTCTACGCCATCGGTGGCAACCTGCACGCCGCCCAGCTGTCCGGCGTCAAGGTCAAGAAGATCAACTTCTGGATCTTCGTCAACATGGGCCTGCTCGCCGGTGTCGCCGGTGCCGTCTACTCGTCCCGCTCCAACGGGGCCCAGCCGGGCGCCGGCAACATGTTCGAGCTCGACGCCATCGCCGCCTGCTTCATCGGTGGCGCGTCGACGACCGGTGGTGTCGGCCGCGTGACCGGCGCCATGGTCGGTGGTCTGATCATGGGCGTCATGAGCAACGGCATGCAGCTCATGGGCATCGACCAGTCGGTGCAGCAGATGGTCAAGGGCCTCGTGCTGCTGCTCGCCGTCGCGTTCGACATCTACAACAAGCGTCGCGCGGGCGCTACCCGCTGACGTACCGCACGCGGCCGGGTCCGTCAGCACCACACGTGCTGCGGGCCCGGCCGTCGTCGTTCCGGGGCCCCGAACCGCCAGGGCTCCCCCCGCAGGTCAGGTAGGCTCCCCGGCGTGGAAGGACGGTAGACCGTGGCCGGTTCCCAGACCGCCCTGCGCGAGGCGAACCGCGCTGCCGTCGTCGACACCGTCAAGCGCCACGGGGGCCTCACCCAGGTCGAGCTCGTCGGCGCGACAGGGCTGTCCGCCGCGACCGTCTCCACCATCGTCAAGCAGCTCCTGGCCGACGGCGTCGTCGAGACCCGGACCACCACGCGCAGCGGACGCCGCGCCCAGCTCGTCACCCTCGCCCACCGCGTCGGCCTCGCCGCCGGCGTGCTCGTCGGGCAGCGCCACCTGCGCGTCGCGATCGCCGACTTCACGCACCAGGTCGTCGCCGAGCGCGTCCTGCCCATGCCGCACGAGCACCGCGTCGACACCTCCCTCGACCGCGCCGCGCTCCTCGTCGTCGACCTGCTCGAGCGGCTCGGCCTGTCCCTCGACGACGTCGTCGGCATCGGCGTCGGCCTGCCCGCCCCCGTCGACGAGGCCACCGGGATGATCTCCGTGCGCGGCGTCATGCGCGGCTGGGACGAGGTGCACGTCGCGCACGTCCTGTCGAAGCGGCTGTCCGTGCCCGTGCACGTCGACAACGACGCGAACCTCGGCGCGCTCGCCGAGAGCACCCGCGGCGCCTCCCGCGTCTACCGCGACAGCGTCTACGTGCGCGCCTCCTACGGCACCGGCGCCGGCATCGTCATCAACCACCAGCTGCACCGCGGCTTCGCGGGCACCGCCGGGGAGATCGGGCACGTCCAGGTCGACCCGCAGGGCGACATCTGCCGGTGCGGCAGCCGCGGGTGCCTGGACACCGTCGTCGGCGCCCGTGCCCTCGTCGAGCCCCTGCGGGCCACGCACGGCAACCTGACCCTGCGCGACGTCGTGCAGCGCGCCAACGCGGGCGACCCCGGGTGCGCGCAGGTCATCGCCGACGCGGGCGCGCAGATCGGGGCCGTCGTCTCCGGCCTCGCGATGGCCGTGAACCCGCAGTGCGTCGTCGTCGGCGGCGAGCTCGCGGAGACCGCCGAGATCCTGCTCGACCCGATGCGCGAGGCGATCCGGCGCCGCGTGCTGCTCAACCAGATCGCGCCGCTCGAGGTGCTCCCGGCCGAGCTCGGCGGGGCCGCGGAGGTCGCGGGCGCCATCGCCCTCGTCCTGCAGCACTCCGACGTGGACCTCGACCCCCGCTCCGACGCCGACGACGGGGTCGACGCGTCCGACGGGCAGCTCGGGGTGGGGGCATCATGACAGGAGGCAACGTGCACGACGGAGAGCAGGTGAGGTCGATGGCGACGACGCCGCGGACCCCGCTGCTGTCGATGAAGCAGATCACGAAGCGGTTCAACGCCGTCGAGGCGCTCGTCGGCGTGGACCTCGAGGTGTACCCGCACGAGGTCGTCGCGCTCGTCGGCGACAACGGCGCGGGCAAGTCGACCCTGGCGAACATCGTGTCGGGCGTGCTCACCCCCGACGCGGGCCTCATCGAGCTCGCGGGCGAGCCCGTCACCATCGGCTCCCCGTCGGCCGCGCACGCGCTCGGCATCGCGACCGTGTTCCAGGACCTCGCCCTGTGCGACAACCTCGACGTGACCGCGAACCTGTTCCTCGGCCGCGAGGTCACGGCCGGCGGCTCGATGCTCCGCGACGGCGAGATGGAGCAGATCACCAAGCGGATCCTGCACGACCTCAACAGCCCGATCCCGTCGGTCAAGACCGAGCTGCACGCCCTGTCCGGAGGGCAGCGGCAGGCCGTCGCGATCGCCCGGACGCTCATCGGCAACCCGCGGATCGTCGTGCTCGACGAGCCGACCGCCGCGTTGTCCGTCGCGCAGACCGCCGAGGTGCTCACGCACATCGAGCGCCTGCGCGAGCTGGGTCTCGGCGTGATCCTCATCAGCCACAACATGGTCGACGTGCGGGCCGTGTCCGACCGCATCGAGGTGCTGCGGCACGGGCGGAACAACGGCTCGTTCGACGCGTCGACCGCGAGCTACGAGTCGATCCTCGCCGCGATCACCGGCGCCACGACGTACGGGGACGGGCGGCCGGGGCTGCGGCTGGCCTGACCGCGTCGGCGCACGGCCCGCCGCCGGTCAGGCGTGCGGGTCGGCGTCGCGGTCGCGCAGCAGCTTGATCGGCAGGCCCGCGATGGTCGGCTCCGGCACCGGCAGCGTGTCGAGGCCTTCCGGGGCGGCCGGGAAGCCGTCCGCGGGCTCCTCCCCCACCCACACCCGCCAGATGTCGCCCGACGGGTGCACGACGCCCGGCACGACGACGACGGCCTTCCGGTCCGGCAGCTGCGCCGCGAGCGCCGCGACCCGGTCGGGCGGCACGAAGCCCACGACGACGTTGCGCCACGACAGCACGAGCCGGTCCCCCGCGCCGCGGTCGACGTGCAGCTCGGCGCGCAGCGGCTGCGGCACGGCCCGCTCGCGCACGTCGAGCGCGGCCACGATCGAGGTCTGCAGCGCGGGCGCCTCGGCGGCGAGGAAGCCGTCGGCGACGAGCGCCTGCACGTGGGGTCGACGGCGGAAGGGGCGCACGCGCCCAGTATCCCCCGCCGACGACGCCGCCGGCCGGGACGCGACGAACGGCGCCGCCCCCGGGAAGGAGGCGGCGCCGTCGTCGCTGCGGTGCCCGTGCGCGGACGTCAGGTGCGGACCGCGTCCCCGCGCCGCCGACGCACGAGCACGAGCGCGCCGCCGACGAGGACCAGCGCGAGGGCTGCCCCGGCGACGCCCGCGGCCCGCGCACCGGTGGTCGCGAGCGAGCGGACGGCGAGCTCGAACGCCAGGACCTCGCTCACCACGCCGTCGGCGTCGGTGACCGTGTACGTGACGCGCGCCGTGCCGGTCCAGCCGGGCGCCCCGACGAACGTGAGGCGACCGGTCGCCGGGTCGAGGCGCACGGTGCCCTGGTCGGCCGACGGGCCGCTCACGAGCGTCCACCCGAACGGGCCGCGGCCCTCGGGCGTCGGCAGCGTGACGGTCGTCGACGCGCCGGGCTGCGCCGGGGCGGTCGCCGTCGCGGGCGCCGTCGGGGCGACCTCGAGCGTGACCGTCTGCGGCGCACTCGGCAGGCCGCTGCCGTCCACCACGCGGTACGTCAGCGTGACGCGACCGCTGTAGCCGCGCCCGGGGACGAACCGCAGCTTGCCCGTGACCGGGTCGATCGTGGCCGTGCCCTGCGCAGGCGACGGGCCGTCGACCAGCTCGTACGTGAACGGGCCGGTCCCGACGGGCGTCGGCAGCGGCGTGGTGACCGGGCCGCCGACCGTCGTCCGCACCGGCCGTGACGGCGAGCCGGTGGGCGTGCCGCCCGTCGGGGCCGCGAGCGGCGCGATGGTGAACGTGACGGTCGCCGGTGTCGCCGGGGTGCCGTGCGCGTCGATCGCGCGGTAGAGGACGTCGACCGGTCCGGAGAAGCCGGGCGCGGGGACGAACGTCACGACGCCGGTGGCCGGGTCGATCGTCGCGACGCCCTGCGCGGGCGTCGGGCCGGTCACGATCTCGAACGTGAACGGCCCGGTGCCGGTGGGCGTCGGCGTGGGGCCGTGGAGCGGGGTGCCCGCGGTGCCCGGCTGCTGCGCGGTGGTGCCCGTGCCGCCGTCGGGGGCGGTCGGGTCGACCGTCACCGTGAGCGTCGCCGGGTCGCTCGTGAGCCCGTCCGCGTCGGTCACGGTGTAGACGACCGTGAGCGGGCCCGAGTAGGACGCGGCCGCGTCGACCGTCACCACGCCGCCGTCGAGCGTGACCGCACCGGCCGCCGACGGCGTGCTCGAGAGCAGCGCCCACGTGAACGGCCCCGTGCCGGTCGGGACCGGCAGCGTCACGTCCTGGGCGGTGCCGGACGCCACGTCGGCGGCGGCGTCGTGCGCGGCGGGACGGACCCGCAGCGTGACGGGGGCGACCGCGCTGTCGAGGCCCGACGCGTCCCGGACCGTGTACGAGCCGGTGAGGACCCCGCTCACGCCTGCCGCGGGCGTGACCGCGAGCCCGCTGCCCGTGACGGCGAGCGTGCCGGCGCCCGGTGCGAGGCCCGCGGCGACCGCGGGCACGAACGGCCCCGTGCCGACCGTCGCGGTGGGCGTGACGACTGTCGCGACCGGAGTCGCCGACGCCACGGCGTCGGCCGTGAGGGCCGGCGCGACGGGGGCGACGACGAACGTCACGGTCTGCGTCGCGCTCGCGACGCCGTGCGCGTCGCGAGCCGTGAGCTGCACGGTGAACGTGCCCGAGCGGCCCTGCGCGTCGAGCGTCACGCGCCCGTCGGACGCCACCGAGGTCGTGGTGCCCGTGGGCGTCGTGCGCGTCCAGGTGACGGGACCGGTGCCGCGCGTGACCGGGGCGCTCGCGACGACGGTGCCGTCCGCGGTGCCGACGGCGGTGGCCACCGCACCGAGGTACGGGTGGACGACGACGTCGACCTCGGCCGCGTCGCTCGTGCCGCTGCCGTCCGTGACGGTGTAGCCCACGGAGTACGTGCCCGAGACGCCCGTCGTGGCGACGACCGTGAGCTCGCCCGTGGGCGTGAGCGTCGCCTGCGCGCCGCCCAGGTCTCCCGAGCCGACCAGCGCGTACGTCAGCGTCCCCGAGCCCGTGCCCGACGGCAGCGTGCGGGTGAGCGTCGCCGCGCCCGCGGCGTCGAGCGTCGTCTCCGCCGCGTCGTCGGCAGCGACAGGACGGACCAGGACCGTGAGCGTCACGGGCGCGCCGAGCACGCCCGTGCCGTCGGCGACGCGGTACTCCACCGTGGTCGAGCCGCTGAAGCCCGCCTCGGGCGTCGCGGTGACGACCGGGCGACCCGCGCCGTCGACGACGACCGAGGCGCCGCTCAGGCCCGCGCCTCGGCTCGTGACCGCCGCCGTGAACGGACCGGTGCCGAGCGGCGTCGGGAGGGTCGCGACGGCCGGCGTGCCCGCCGACGTCGTGACCGTGCCGCCGGTCGCGACCGGCGCGACGACGAGCTGGACCGTCGCGATGTTGCTCACGCCGCGGGCCGCGTCGGTCGCGCGGTACGTCGCGCGGACCGTGCCGCTCGCGCCAGCGACGGGCGTGACGACGAGCCGGCCGTCCACGACCGCGACGGAGCCGACCCCCGGCGTGTCCTGCGAGACGACCTGGAACGTGTACGGGCCGGTGCCGACGACGGACGGGTCGATCGAGACGGCGGCGGGCGACGCGGACGCCGTCACCGCCGCGGCCGTGACCGGCGCGACCACCGGGCTCCAGCGCACCGTCGCGGTCGCCGTGTTGTTCGCGGCGAGCGTCGGGTCGTCCGAGGCGCTCGTGACGGTCGCCGACATCGACGAGGTGCCGCTCGTGCCGGTCGCCGTGCGCGTCAGGGTCACGCCGACCGGCGGGAACGTCGTGCCGGGGTCGACCGCGGTCGCGGACGTCCGCGTGCACGACGCACGCGTCGTCGTGCTCGCGGTGCAGTCCCACCCGGCACCGGCGGGCGTGCCGAGCTCCGCTCCCGCGGGCGCGTCGGCCGTGACCGTGACGGGCTCGCCCGCCGGGACGGGCCCCGATGCGGGGTCGGTGCGCGCCGTGAGCGTCACCGTCGCGGCGTCACCGCTCGGGACCGTCGAGGCCGTCGAGGTCAGGGCGAGGTCCGAGCGGATCGGGTTCACCGACTCGACCGTGAGGAAGTTGATCTCGTGGAAGTCGTTCTGGCCGCCCGTGGACGCACCCCACCCGAACTTGAACGTCGGGGTGCTCGCGAGCAGCGCGGGCTGGTCGACGACCGTGACCTGCGTGCCGTCGAGGGACACCCGCACCTTCGGCGACGGCGTGCTCGGCGGGTCGACGACGATCCTGACCTGGACCGGCGTGGGCCGGGTCGCACCCGACCGGTGGTTGAGCTGCGGCGCCGGAGCGGCCGCGCCGAGCAGGCAGTAGCCCGTCTTGCCGTTGCCGGGCCCGCGGACCGCGACGGTGTTCTTCTGCAGCGTCGAGGCGGCGTACGTCGTCCCGCACGTCGCGGTGTCGTTCGTCTCGACGGTGTAGTTGCCGTACACGTCGAGGCCGATGCCGAGCAGCGCGTGCGCGACGCCGTTGGAGCCGGTCGTCTGGTGGTGGTAGCCGAGCGAGCCGCCGAACGCACCTGCGGAGCTCAGCGTGTACTGGCCGTCGGTGAGGAAGAACGTGATGCCGTCCGCCTGCGTGCCGCCGTACTGGTACTCGTTGAACGTGATGTCGAGCCCGGCCTTGGTCGGCAGCGCCTTGTCGTAGAGCAGGAAGCCCGCCTGGTTGTTCACGTTCGCCGTGAGGCGCAGCGTGCCGTTGCCTGCGGCGTCCGCGGCGCCGCCGCAGCCGGGGATCGGCGTCGTGGCGGTGCTCGAGCCCGCCGTGAGGCACGGCCGGTAGTTCGTCCCGCCGACGACGTAGCTGCTCGCCACGGTCGTCGCCGACTTGAAGTCGTCCTGCAGCAGCAGGGTGCCCGACCCCGCCGCGCCCGCGAGCGGCGGCCGGACCACGGCGAGCAGTGCGAGGAGCAGACCGAGGACGACGACGCCCACGACGGACGGCAGGAGCACGGGGACGACCGAGGCGCGGTGGCGCGGTCCCTCCGCACGCTGGAGAGCGCCGCGCAGCGCGCGGGCAGGGGACAGCAAGGGCATGGGTGTCCTCGAGGTGGCGTGGCGTGGCGCGAGCGACGGTCTTCTTCCGTCGTCTGGACATCGACACGTCCGACGGCGAGTTGAGCGCATGTCCAGGTGAGGGCCCTCACGCCTGATCGGCCCAGCGCTCACCCGTGCGTGGCTGACGTTGCGCCGTCAGGGTGGCGCGGTGCCACCGCCGTCCGCCGTGGTGCCGTCAGACGGCGTGGACGCGCCGCCCGAAGACGACCGTCGCGTCCGTGACCGCGACCGACGCGACCGGGCGCAGGCCACGCAGGTGCGCGAGCGGGCCGCCCTCGGGGAGGTCCCACCGGACCGCGAGCCGGCGCGGCGTGCCCGTCACCGTGTTGTGCGCGACGACGCCGGTGCCGTCGGGCCGGCGCTGCGCCGTCGGCAGGGGCAGCACGACGGGCACCGGCGAGAGCCGGGGACCGACGCGCGCCGTGAGGCGCGCGATCGGGCGACCGTCGGCTGCGCGCACGTCGGTGCGGATCCGCGTGCGCGGTGCGTCCCGGCTCGGGGCGCCCGCACGACGTGCGGTCGTCCCGCTGCCGAGCGGCTGCTCGGACCGTCGCACGACGGCGAGGTCCTTGGGGATGCCCCACAGGTCTCGGCCGCCCGCACGCGACGCGGTGCTCGTCACCCAGATCTGCGGGATCGTCACGCGCGGCCCGCGGCCGTCCGTCGTCAGCGCCGCGACGAGCAGCTCGTCGTACGCGAGCACCCCGCCCGGCGCGTACCGCGCGACCGCGAGCCCGACGAGCAGCGCGCCGCCGACGGGCACCGCCTCGCAGCCGTCGGGCAGCGCGTGGGCCAGCCCGGCCAGCCGCTCCTCGGGCACCCGGAGGACCGACACCAGCAGGTCCGCCCCGAGGAACCACGGCCCGGGCGGGTACGCCGTCCCGTCAGCGGCCCGCAGCCAGCCGTCGCCCGCGGGCCCGTCGTCGTCGCTCACCGGTGCTCCTTCCGCTGCGCCCATCGAAGCAGACCGCGCGGCGGCTTCCTGTGCGGGACGATCAGCCCGGCGACGCGTCCGGAGCGGGCTGCCCCGCCGCTCCCGCGGCGACGGCCCCGGCTCCCGCTGAGTCGCCCGACCGCCCGTCGGCTCAGGGCACGGCGACGCCGTCGACGCCCGCACCGACCGGCACGGCGTCGACCACTCCGGCCCGCGGGACCGCGCGGCCTGCGGCGAGCGAGGCCGGGACGTCGAGGACCCGCTGGTTGCGGCTCCCGCGGAACGCGAGCGTGAGGTCGCGCTGGGCGAGCTCGAACCGGCCGTCGACGAGCACGTCGAGCTCGGACAGCAGCTCCGCCTTGTCGTCCTGCCCGTCGGCGACCTCGGCGAGCAGCTCCTCGAACGTGTAGCCCGTCCAGCACCACACGTCCTTGGCCCGGCCGTGCTCGGCGCGCAGCCGGCGCACGACCCGCAGGCACACGCCCGTGCCGAGGAACGGCTCGCCGCCCAGGAGGGACAGGCCCTGGACGGCCTCGTGCGCGAGGTCCGCGGCGATCCGGTCGGCGAGCGCGTCGTCGAACGGGACGCCGTACCGGAACGACCACGCGGCCTCGTTGAAGCACCCGTCGCACGCGAACGGGCAGCCCGACACGTAGAGGCTGCACCGCACCCCCTCGCCGTCGACCATGCCGAACGGCTGGTAGTCCGCGACGCGGTCCTGGCTCAGCGCCGACGCGCGCCACTGGCCGACGGCGGGGGTGCGGGTCACGTCACTCGCCCTCGCGGCCCGCCGCGAGGGCCGTCGGACCCGCCAGGTGCTTGACGCGCGAGGAGATCTCGACGTGCCGTCCGTGCACCATCGGGCGCTGCTGCGGGTTGCCCAGGTAGCCGCACGTGCGCTTGACGACGTCGCAGGTGCGCGGGTCGGTGTTGCCGCACGCGGGGCACATGAACCCGCGCTCGGTCGGCGTGAAGTCGCCCGTGAAGTCGCACTCCAGGCAGTGGTCGATCGGGGTGTTGGTGCCGAGGTAGCCGACGCGGTCGTACGCGTAGTCCCAGACCGCCTCGAGCGCCTTGGGGTTGTGCTGGAGCACGGGGTACTCGCAGTAGTGGATGAACCCGCCCGAGGTGAACTGCGGGTAGTCCTGCTCGAAGTCGAGCTTCTCGAACGGCGTCGGCGCCTTGCGGACGTCGTAGTGGAACGAGTTCGTGTAGTAGTCCTTGTCGGTGATGTCCGGGACGCGGCCGAACTTCTTCGTGTCGAGCCGGCAGAACCGGTCCGTGAGCGACTCCGAGGGCGTCGAGTAGACCGAGAACTGGTACCCGTGGCGTGCGGTCCACTCCTTCGCGCGCGCGGCCAGCGTGCGCAGCACCCGCAACGTGAACTCCTTCGCCTCGGGGTTGCCCTCCCAGTCGCCGCCGTAGAACGCGGCCGCGGCCTCGTACAGCCCGATGTAGCCGAGGGACACGGTCGCGCGGCCGTCGCGGAACAGCGCGTCGACGTCGTCGTCCGGCGCGAGACGCTGACCGAACGCCCCGTGCACGTACAGGATGGGCGCGTTCGCGGGCACGGCCTCCTTGCACCGGCCCACGCGGTACACCAGCGCGTCGTGCACCGTCTCGAGTCGCTCGTCGAGCAGAGCCCAGAACGCGTCCAGGTCGCCCCGGGTCTCCAGCGCGATGCGCGGGACGTTGAGCGTGACGACGCCCAGGTTCATGCGTCCCTCGACGACGTCGTTCCCGTCCTCGTCGGTCCAGCCCTGCAGGAACGACCGGCAGCCCATGGGGACCTTGAACGAGCCGGTGATCTCGACGATCTTGTCGTAGCTCAGCACGTCCGGGTACATGCGCTTGGTCGCGCACTCGACGGCGAGCTGCTTGATGTCGTAGTTCGGGTCGTCCGCACCCAGGTTGACGCCGCGGCGCAGCGTGAAGATGAGCTTGGGGAAGATCGCCGTCCGGCGCTCCTTGCCGAGGCCGAGGATGCGGATCTGCAGGATCGCGCGCTGGATCTCCCGCTCGAACCAGCCCGTGCCGAGCCCGAACCCGACCGACGTGAACGGCGTCTGCCCGTTGGACGTGAACAGCGTGTTGATCTCGTACTCGAGCGACTGCATCGCGTCGTAGATGTCCTTGCGGGTCTTCTCCTCCGCGTACGCGCGGCGCCGCTCGGGCTCGGACACCCACTGCTCGGCGTCAGCCAGGTGCTTGGCGAAGTTCCGCTCCGCGTACGGCGCGAGCAGCTCGTCGATCCGGTTGACCGAGCAGCCGCCGTACTGGCTCGACGAGACGTTCGCGATGATCTGCGAGATCTGCGCGGTCGCCGTCTGGATGGACCGCGGCGGGTCGACCTGCGCGTTCCCGATCCGGAAGCCCTCGGACAGCATCGTCCGGAAGTCGATGAGGCAGCAGTTCGTCATCGGCGCGTACGGGTGGTAGTCGAGGTCGTGGTAGTGCAGGTCGCCCTTGGCGTGCGCGTTCGCGACGTGCGGCGGCAGCATCCGCAGACCGATCGCCTTGCCCACCGCGCCGGCGGTCAGGTCGCGCTGCGTGTTGAAGACGTCGGCGTCCTTGTTCGCGTTCTCGTGGACGACCGAGGAGTCCTTGCCGACGAGCTGGCCGATCGAGTGGTTGACGTCGAGCGCCTTGGACCGGGCCAGGTCCCGCTGGACGCGGTAGTCGATGTACGCCTCGGCGACCTCGTACTCGCGCGCCTCGAGCAGGGTGTGCTCGACGACGTTCTGGATCTCGTAGATCCGCACCTCGCCCGTGAACCGGGCGGCGAGCTCGGCGTCGATGCGCTCGACGAGCTCCGCGATGGTGAGGTCCTGCAGCGGGCCGAGCAGCCCGTGCACGTGGGCGAAGGCCCGCCCCAGCGCGCTGTGGACCCGGATCGGGTCGAAGGGCAGCACGCGCCCGTCCCGCTTGCGCACGACCAGCCCCGCGGCGGTCGAGGGGGACTGCGTCGTCCCGCCCCGTGTCTCGACCAGTCCCGCGCCCTCCGGCACCACCGTCGTCACGCCACCCACCCCGTTCTGCTCCTCGGCACTAGATGTAGTGCCGAGAGCAGCCTTCCAACCCCACATGTGGTGGTGGTGGGACCTACGTCCCGGTCCCGTGTTCTGCCGTCCCGCCGCCGCGGAAGTTCACCCGAACGCCCCGTCGAGCGGCGGGCAGGACGCGATGACCGGGCCCCGTCGAGGGCCGGCCACCGCGTCCTGCGACCGGGATCAGAAGTCCCAGTCCTCGTCCTCCGTGTTGACCGCCTTGCCGATGACGTACGACGAGCCCGACCCCGAGAAGAAGTCGTGGTTCTCGTCCGCGTTGGGCGACAGCGCCGACAGGATCGCCGGGTTGACGTCCGTCTCGTCGCGCGGGAACAGCGCCTCGTAGCCGAGGTTCATGAGGGCCTTGTTGGCGTTGTAGCGCAGGAACTTCTTGACGTCCTCGGTCAGCCCGACGCCGTCGTACAGGTCCTGCGTGTACTCCACCTCGTTGTCGTACAGCTCGAAGAGCAGCTCGAACGTGTAGTCCTTGAGCTCCTGACGCTCCTCGGGCGACAGCTTCTCCAGGCCCTTCTGGAACTTGTAGCCGATGTAGTACCCGTGCACCGCCTCGTCACGGATGATCAGGCGGATGAGGTCCGCCGTGTTCGTGAGCTTGGCGCGGCTCGACCAGTACATGGGCAGGTAGAAGCCCGAGTAGAAGAGGAAGGACTCGAGCAGGGTGCTCGCGACCTTCCGCTTCAGCGGCGAGTCGCCCTTGTAGTACTTCATGACGATCTCGGCCTTGCGCTGGAGGTTGACGTTCTCCTCCGACCAGCGGAACGCCTCGTCGATCTCCCGCGTCGAGCACAGCGTCGAGAAGATCGACGAGTACGACTTCGCGTGCACCGACTCCATGAACGCGATGTTCGTGTAGACGGCCTCCTCGTGCGGCGTGATCGCGTCCGGGATCAGGCTGACCGCGCCGACCGTTCCCTGGATCGTGTCGAGCAGCGTCAGGCCGGTGAAGACGCGCATCGTGAGCGTCTTCTCCTCCTCCGTGAGCGTCGCCCAGGACTGGATGTCGTTCGACACCGGCACCTTCTCCGGCAGCCAGAAGTTGCCGACGAGCCGGTCCCAGACCTCGGCGTCCTTCTCGTCCTCGAGCCGGTTCCAGTTGATCGCCGACACCCGGTCGATCAGCTTGAGCTTCCCCGTGGGGGTCATCGGACATCTTCCTTCGTGAGGTGCAGCGAGTGGAGCGCGGCGTGGACGGCGCCGGCTCCGGTGTGGTGGGCGTCAAGGCCGCCGCAGGCGGCCCGGGCAGAGACGGCGTCGTCCACGCCGCGAGGAGCGGTCACAGCATGCAGCTGACGCAGCCCTCGACCTCCGTGCCCTCCAGCGCGAGCTGGCGCAGGCGGATGTAGTAGATGGTCTTGATGCCCTTCTTCCAGGCGTAGATCTGCGCCTTGTTGAGGTCACGGGTCGTCGCCGTGTCCTTGAAGAAGAGCGTCAGCGACAGGCCCTGGTCGACGTGCTGCGTCGCCTCGGCGTAGGTGTCGATGACCTTCTCGTAGCCGATCTCGTACGCGTCCTGGTAGTACTCCAGGTTGTCGTTCGTCATGAACGGCGCCGGGTAGTAGACGCGGCCGATCTTGCCTTCCTTGCGGATCTCGATCTTCGACGCGATCGGGTGGATCGACGACGTCGAGTGGTTGATGTACGAGATCGAGCCCGTCGGCGGGACGGCCTGCAGGTTCTGGTTGTAGAGACCGTGCTCCTGGACGAGCGCAGCCAGCTCACGCCAGTCGTCCTGCGTCGGGATGTGCACGCCGGCCTCGGCGAACAGCACGCGGACGCGCTCGGTGCGCGGCGCCCACTCCTTCTCGACGTACTTCTGGAAGTACTCGCCCGTCGCGTACTTCGAGTCCTCGAACCCGTAGAACGCCTGCTTGCGCTCCTGCGCGAGCAGGTTCGACGCACGGATCGCGTGGTAGGCGACCGTGTAGAAGTAGATGTTCGTGAAGTCGAGGCCCTCGTCGGACCCGTAGAAGATCCGCTCGCGCGCCAGGTACCCGTGCAGGTTCATCTGCCCGAGGCCGATCGCGTGGCCGCCGCGGTTCGCGAGCTTGACCGACGGCACCGACTCGATGTCCGTCTGGTCCGACACCGCGGTCAGCGCGCGGATCGCGGTCTCGACCGACTTGCCGAAGTCCGGCGAGTCCATCGACAGCGCGATGTTCATCGAGCCGAGGTTGCACGAGATGTCGCGGCCGACCTCCGCGTACGACAGGTCCTCGTTGAACGTCGACGGGGTCGACACCTGGAGGATCTCGGAGCACAGGTTCGAGTGGGTGATCTTGCCCTTGATGGGGTTCGCGCGGTTGACCGTGTCCTCGAACATGACGTACGGGTAGCCGGACTCGAACTGCAGCTCGGCGAGCGTCTGGAAGAACTCGCGGGCGCTGATCTTCGTCTTGCGGATGGCCGCGTTGTCGACCATCTCGTAGTACTTCTCGGTCACGTTCACGTCCGCGAACGGCACCCCGTACACCCGCTCGACGTCGTACGGCGAGAACAGGTACATGGGCTCGTTCTTCTTCGCCAGCTCGAACGTGATGTCCGGGATGACGACGCCGAGCGACAGCGTCTTGATACGGATCTTCTCGTCGGCGTTCTCGCGCTTGGTGTCGAGGAACCGGTAGATGTCCGGGTGGTGCGCGTGCAGGTACACCGCCCCGGCCCCCTGACGCGCGCCGAGCTGGTTCGCGTACGAGAACGAGTCCTCGAGCAGCTTCATGACGGGGATGACGCCCGAGCTCTGGTTCTCGATGTGCTTGATGGGCGCGCCGTGCTCGCGGATGTTCGACAGGAGCAGGGCCACGCCACCGCCGCGCTTCGACAGCTGCAGGGCGGAGTTGATGCCGCGCGCGATGGACTCCATGTTGTCCTCGATGCGCAGCAGGAAGCAGGAGACGGGCTCGCCGCGCTGCGCCTTGCCGAGGTTGAGGAACGTCGGCGTCGCCGGCTGGAAGCGGCCGCTCACGATCTCGTCGACGAGGTTGACCGCGAAGTCCTGGTCGCCCGCCGCGAGGCTCAGCGCGACCATGCAGACGCGATCCTCGAAGCGCTCCAGGTACCGCTTCCCGTCGAACGTCTTGAGCGTGTACGACGTGTAGTACTTGAACGCGCCCAGGAACGTCTGGAACCGGAACTTCTTCGAGTACGCGTACTCGAACAGCGTCTTGATGAACGCGCGGTCGTACTGCGCGAGCACGGCCGGGTCGTAGTACTTGTTCTCGACCAGGTAGTCGAGCTTCTCGTCGAGGTCGTGGAAGAAGACCGTGTTCTGGTTGACGTGCTGCAGGAAGTACTGCCGCGCCGCCTCACGGTCCTTGTCGAACTGGATCTTCCCGTCCGCGTCGTAGAGGTTCAGCATCGCGTTCAGGGCGTGGTAGTCCAGCCCCGTCAGCTCTACGCGGGTATCTGCGACTGTCGCTGCCAAAATGTCCTCAATCCCTCGCGGACGCGGTGCACGTCCTCGTTCGTTCCCATGAGCTCGAACCCGTACAGGTAGGGGACGCGGCACTTGGCCGCGACGATGTCCCCTGCGATGCAGTAGGCCTCGCCGAAGTTCGTGTTGCCGGCCGCGATGACGCCGCGGATCAGCGCACGGTTGCCCTCGTCGTTGAGGAACTTCACGACCTGCCGCGGGACCGCACCGCCCTCGTTGCCCCCGCCGTAGGTGGGGACGACCAGGACGTACGGCTCCGACACGTGCAGGAACGGGTCCGCCGGACGCAGCGGGATGCGCTGCGCGGGCAGACCGAGCTTCTCGACGAAGCGGTGCGTGTTGTCCGACGCGGAGGAGAAGTAGACCAAGGAGCTCATCGACCTGCTCCCCTCGACCTCGGGACGTGTGGCGGTGGGGTACGTCTCGGCACGGCGGAGCCGACCCCTCGTGGTGCGTGCCGGGGGCGGAGGCCTGCCGAGCCGGCGCGGTGCGTGCCCGGCGCCGGCCCGGGGCGTCCGTGCGGGCGGCCGGTCCGGCCGCCCGGTGGGTCAGGCGACCGCGGCGGCCATCCGGTCGGCGAGCGCCTTGATGCGGTCGGGGCGGTAGCCCGACCAGTGGTCGCCGTCGACGATCACGACGGGCGCCTGGAGGTGGCCGAGCGACATCACGTAGTCGCGCGCGTCGGCGTCCTCGCTGATGTCCACGACGGTGTACTCGGCACCCAGCTTGTCGAGCGCGCGGTAGGTCGCGTTGCACTGCACGCACGCCGGCTTGCTGTAGACCGTGATCGTCATCGTGGCTCCTTGTTCACTGTCCCGCGGCGCTCCCCCCGGAGTGGCCGCGTGTGGTTCGTGGGGCCCTCGCGGGCCGACTGCGGCTCCCCCACCGCGTCGTCCTAGACACTACACCTAGGGGTGCGGCCTGCAAGCCACCACTACTGGTTGTGTTACATGCGTGTCGTTCAACTTCACCCTGTGGAGAACTCACGCTACCGGCGACCACCCACAGAGCCCGCGACCTGCGCGTTCGTCAGCCGTCCACAGCCGTCCCCAGGAGCCGCACAGCACCGTGCACAACCGGGTCCACAGGCCGAGCGTCCTCTTCGCCCGGACACGCCGCGGCACGACACGCCGGGCTCCCCGCACCACCCCCGGCACCTATCGCCCGGACGGGTGACGGCGCCGCTGCGGTGGCCCGTCACACGACCCCGCGCCACAGTGGTCCGGCCGGCACGTCGACCTCGCCGCACCGCCTCCCGGACGACCGGCCGCACCGCCCCGACGACCACAGGAGACCCCGTGACCGACCTCAGCGACGCCTTCTCCGGCTTCTCCACCGACGACGTGCCCGCCGCCCGGGAGTTCTACGGCGGCCTCCTCGGGCTCGACGTCTCCGTCGAGGACGGGCTGCTGCACCTGCACCTCGCCGGCGGCCGCGACGTCCTCGTCTACCCCAAGGGGGAGGCGCACACGCCCGCCACCTACACGGTGCTCAACTTCCGCGTCGACGACGTGCCCGCGGCCGTCGCCGAGCTGCGCGACAAGGGCGTGCGGTTCGAGCGCTACGAGGGGCTGCCGACCGAGACGGACGAGGACTTCGTGTTCCGCGGCGGCGGGCCGCTCATCGCGTGGTTCACCGACCCCGCGGGCAACGTCCTGTCGCTGATCGCCCGCGACTGACCCGGCCCGCACGCACCGACGCCGCCCCGAGGGTCCCCGGGGCGGCGTCGGGCTGCGCGGACGTCAGAGCGGGTACGCCTCGTACACGTCGAGCACGTCGGCCAGGGGGGCGACGACGTGGAAGACGGTCGCGCCGTTGGTCCACACCGCGACCCCCGTGCCGTCGCCGGCGTCCACGACCGTGAACGTGCCGACCGGGGCACCGCCACCGATCACCTCGCCCGACTGCGGGAGCTGCGGGCCCGCGGCGTCGGCCGACGCGGACGGCTGCGGGGCGGCGGTCGGCAGGGCGGCGACGAGCGTCGCGGCGAACGTCGCCGCGTCCTCGGGCGTCTCCCACTGGCCGGTCCGGACCGTCACGGCACCGCTGCCGCCGTCGGAGTACACCTCGGTGTACGCCTCGACGGCGCCCGCGGCGAGCCACTCCTCGTCCGCGACCGACTCCGTGAGCGCGTACTGCAGGACGCTCGTGGGCAGCGCCGACGCGAACGCGGTCGTCGCGGTCCGGGCCGCCGGCTCGATCGTGGGTGTCGGGGACGGCACGAGGATCGTCGACGCCACCGGGGGCGGCGTCGCGTCGTCCCGGCCGCGGGTCAGCAGCACGCCGGCCACGATCACGCCGACGACGAGCACCACGGCACCCGCGATCGCCGGCACGAGCCAGCGCGGCCGTCCGGATCCGCCCGAGGCGCCCCCGGGTCCTGCGGCGTCGCCCGCGGCGGTGTCGCCGGCCGCCGACGCCACGCCCCGGGCACCCGCCGGACCACCCGCGGGCACGGAGGCGGGCACGGCCGTGCCGTGCGGCACCGGTGCGCCCGCGGGCGGAGCCGCAGGCCGCGGCGCCGAGGGCGGTGCTGCCGCCGAGCGGACCGGGACCTCGGCCGAGGGAGGCGCGAACGAGGGGCGGACGGGCGCGAACCGCATGGTGTCGTGCGTCGTCGGGCTCGGCGACGGCACGTCGGCATCGACCGGCGGAGCGGGTCGGGCCGGCGCGGCGGCCTGCGGAGCGGCACCCCGGCCCGCCGGGCTGCCCACGGGTGCCCCTCCGGCGGCTGCCGGCGCGGATGCGCCCGGCCCCGCCTGCGCACCCGGCCCCGCCTGCGTGCCCGGCCCCGCCTGCCCACCCTGCCCCGCCTGCGCACCCGGCGCCGGCTGCGCCACGGCCCACGCGGGCCGCAGGGGACCGCCCGGCGCAGCGCCCGGCGCGGCGGGCCCGGGCCGGGACGGGGGCGCCGCCTCGGACACGCGCGGCGGTGTCGCGGGGGGCGGCGAGGTGAGCGGCTGGTACGGGGCGCCCGGGGACGGCTGCTGAGGTGCGGCACCCGTCCGCTGCGGCAACGCACCCGGCGGGGTCGCGGCGAGCGGCGCGGCGGCACCCGGGCCACCGGCTGCCGGGGCGGCGGGCGGGGCGAAGGGCGACCGCGGCGGGACGGGCGCGGAGGCGGCGGGAGCCGCCGGGACGGGTGCCGGCGCGACGGCCACCGGCGGGGCGGCGGGCGGCCCGGCGGGCGCGTGCGCGGGGGCAGGGGCGGCGGACGCCCGACGCGGCAGGGGTGCCGCGGGGGGTGCGCCGTGCGGAGCACGGTTGACGGCACCCTGCGGCGCACCGTCGAGCTGGGGTGCACCGTTGACGGCACCCTGCGGCGCACCGTTGACCTGCGGCGCACCGGTGAGGGCACCCTGCGGCGCACCGTTCGCAGAGCCGCGCGGCGCACCGTGCGCGAGGGGGTGCGGCGCTCCGTTGCCGGGTGCCTGCGCCGGGCCGTCCGCGGTGCCCGGCGCCGCAGGGTGCGCGGCGACCGGGGCGACGCCGTTCGGCGGTGCCTGCGGGGCGCGGTTCGGCAGCGCCGGCTGCGGGTGGGCGGCGGCGGGCGGGGGCGGGGCGCTCGCGCCGACGGGCTGGGCGCCCGGGGGCGTGGGCTGCGCGGGACGCTGCGGGCGCGCGCGCAGGGGGTCGCCCGCGACCGGCGGTGCCGCGGGCGGCGCCGACTCCCGGGCGGCGGGAGCGGACCGGGGCGCGCTGGTCGTCGGCTGGTACGGCGCGACCGGGCTCGCCAGGGGCCCGGCCGGAGCAGCCTGCGGTGCGGACGCGGGCACGTCGAAGGCCGGTCGGGCGGCCGCGCGTCGAGGACCGTCGACGGGCGGCGCCGCCGGGACGCCCGGAGCTGCCGCGGCGGGCGCAGGACTCACGGGAGGTGCGACGTGCGCCGGCTGGGCGTCCGGCGCTGGCGTCGCCCCCTCGGCGGGAGCGCCCACCGGTCCCCACTGCAACCGCCCCCAGTGCGGACTCGTGCCGCCGGATCCGCCGGTCTCGCTCATCGGGTTCCCATCGTTCGCGGTGCCCGGCTCGCCCGCCGGACGTCACGCAGCCTACCGACGGCGGTTCACCCGGCCACGTCCCTCCGGCGGAAGAAGACGAAGCCGGCCGCGGCGAGCGCGACGGCGACGGCCGAGACGGCGAGGACGGGCGGCCACTGCATCTCCTCGCGCGGCAGCGCGGGCAGGTATGTGAAGGGCGACGCGACGTCGGACCCGTCGGGGAGGATCTGCCCGAACATGCCGACGACGGCGACGTAGGCGACGTACGCCCACACGAGCCCGAGGAACCGGGGCGCGACGCCGTAGACCAGCACCGCGAGGGCGAGCACGCACGCGGTCGCGGGGAGCGTGGCGGCGTTGGCACCCAGCAGGCTCGCGACGCGGTCGGGCTCCGACAGGCTCGCGGCCGCGGTCGCGCCCATGACGAGCCCGCTGAGGAGCGTGACGACGACGGCGGTGACGGCGGCGACGCCGACCTGCGCGCCCAGCCACCGGCTGCGCGTCACCGGGCCGGCGAGGACGCGCGCGCCGCGCGTGGCGACCTCCTCGGCCCGGACGGCACCGACGGCGGTCACCGTGTACGCCGCGGTCGTGACCGCCAGGAACACGACGTAGAGGCTGAACGCGCCGGCGGTCGGGTCCTCGCCGCCGAAGATCGCGCCGAGCGTCGCCTCGTCCTCGACGAAGTCGACGATCGCGCCCGCGAGCACCCCGACGAGCGCGGCCATGAGGACGACGGCCGACCCCCAGGACACGATCGAGCCCCACTGGCGGCGCAGCGTGAGGCCGACCATGCCGGACAGCGCGCGCGAGGCGTGCGGCGGCCCGAGCCGCTCGGCGACGAGCCCGGTGCCGAGGTCGCGGCGGGCGGCGAGCCAGAAGGCCAGCGCGACGCAGGCACCGGCGGCGACGACGCCGATCAGCAGCGGCCACCACCGCTCGTCGACGTAGGCCCGCGTGGCCTGCGCCCACCCGAACGGCGACAGCCAGGTCAGGACGCTCGTGCCCTGCGGGCCGCGCACGTCACCGACGGCCCGCAGCACGAAGGCGACGCCGAGCACGGCCATGCCGAGCCCGGACGCCGTGCGGCCGTGCGCGGTCACCTGCGACGCGACCGCCGACACGCCCGCGAAGACGAGGCCGACCATCGCGATCCCGGCGCACAGCGCGGCGGACCCGACCGGGTCGACGTCCGTGCCGAGCAGCGCGAGGAACGTCAGGCCGCTGACCGCGAGGGTCGCCACGACGGCGGCGACGAGGCCCGCGACGACGGGCGCGTCACGGCCCACGGGGCCGGAGCGGACGAGCTCCAGGCGCCCGTCCTCCTCCGCGGCGCGCAGGTGCCGCGTCACGGTGAGCAGCGCGAGGATCGCGACGGGCAGCATGACCCACAGCCCGAGCTCGTTCGCGGTCATCGCGCCGACGGTGTAGTCGTCGAGCCCGTACCCCGGCCCGGCGAGCGCGGTGGCGGCCGGGGACGAGACGAGCAGGGCGCGCGCGGCGCGCGAGTCGTCGCCGCCGTAGAGGCCCGCGATGGCGTCGACCGACGCGAACGTCAGGCCGGCGACGGCCAGGGACCACACGAGGATCCGCCACCTGTCGAACCGCAGCGCGACGCGGACGAGACCGCCGGTGCCGACGAGGGCCCCGGACCGCCCCGTGGCGGGAGCGGTGCGCCCGGTCGGTGCCGCCGGGGCGGGCGCCGTCGTCGTCATCGCTCGTCCCCCTCGCGCACGCCGAGCGTCACGAGCTCGTCGCTGTACTCGCGCAGGAACAGGTCCTCGAGGGTCGGCGGGTGCGCGGTGAGCGACCGGACGCCGAACGCCGGGAGGGCGGCGAGCACGCCGGGCAGCGCGACGGTGTCCACGTCGGCCGTCACGTGGCCGTCGTCGCGCCGCACGTGGTGCACCCCGTCGAGCGCAGCCAGCGACCGCTCGGCGGCGTCCCCGTCCTGCACCCCCGCGGTGACCGTCGTGCGCGTGAGGCTGCGCAGCTCGTCGAGCGACCCGGACTGCACGGCGCGGCCCTGCCGGATGATCGTGACGCGGTCGGCGAGCGCCTCGACCTCCGCGAGGATGTGGCTCGACAGCAGCACGGTCCGGCCCTGCGCGGCGGCCTCGCGGACGACGTCCTGGAACACCGCCTCCATGAGCGGGTCGAGGCCGCTCGTGGGCTCGTCCATGAGGAGCAGCTCGACGTCCGCCGCGAGCGCGGCGACGAGCGCGACCTTCTGCCGGTTGCCCTTGGAGTAGGCACGTCCCTTGATCCGCGGGTCGAGCTCGAACCGTTCGACGAGCGCGGCACGCCGGCGAGGGTCGAGGCCGCCGCGCAGGCGCCCGAGCAGGTCGATCGCCTCGCCGCCCGTGAGGTTGGGCCACAGGCTCACGTCGCCGGGGATGTAGGCGAGGCGGCGGTGCAGCGCGACGGCGTCGCGCCACGGGTCGCCGTCGAGCAGCCGGACCTCGCCCGCGTCGGCGCGCAGCAGCCCGAGCAGGACGCGCACGGTGGTGGACTTGCCCGCGCCGTTGGGCCCGAGGAAGCCGTGCACCTCCCCGGTCCGTACGGTCAGGTCGAACCCGTCGAGGGCGCGCTTGGGTCCGAAGGTCTTGACGAGCCCGCGCGCGACGATCGCGTCACTCATGGGTGGTCTCCTGGTAGGCGAGATAGGCGTCGAGGTAGGAGCGGTCGGCGAACAGCCCCTGCGTGTAGAGCTCGAGCGAGCCGAGCATGATGCGGCGGTACAGCTCCTCCATCGCGGCGGCCGGCTGCTCCGTGGGCGCGGGGCCGCGACCGGCGGCGGCGTCGGCCTGGGCCATGACGAGGCTGCCGACCGACATCGCGATGAGGACGCGGGCGCGGCCTGCGGGGTCGCGGCTGGGCAGGACGCTGCCGGAGGCGACGGCATCGGCGAGGTAGGTCTCGGCGTCCTCGACGAGCCCGTCGATGAAGTGCGCCGCGACGCTGCCGCCCTCGAGCAGGCACCGCACGACGTAGGCGAAGACGGTCGCGTACTGCTCGAGGGTCGCGAGCTTCGCGATGACCTCGGACGGGGCGGCCGCACCGATGGCGGACTTCTTCTCCTCGAGGATCCGGGCGAGCACGTGCTCGTCGCAGGCGGTGCGCAGACCGTCCTTGGAGCCGAAGTGGTGGATGACCAGGGCGGGGCTCACGCCCGCGTCGGCGGCGATGACGCGCAGGCCGACGCCGAACCCGTCGCGCCCGAACCGCGCGACGGCGGCGTCGCGGATCCGGGCTCGGGCGGTGAGGTCGTCGACGGCTGAACGCACATTCAGCACACTAAACGCGCGTTCAGCCCTGGCGCAAGAGCCTCGCGTCCCGGTGCGGCGCGCTCGCCGTGTCGGACGCCGTCGGTACCGTTCCGCGCGTGACCACGACCACCCCCCGCCGCGCCGACCGCAGCGCCCGCCCGGGCTTCCGCTGCTCGGAGTGCGGCTGGACGGCCTCCAAGTGGGTCGGCCGCTGCGGCGAGTGCCAGGCGTGGGGCACGGTCGCGGAGGACGTGGGACCCGGCGGTGGCGCGCCGCGCACCGTCGCGACCGCACCGACGCGCGCGCCCGCGCGCCCGATCGACGAGATCGACGTCGAGGCCGCGCGCGCCCGCCCCACGGGCGTCGACGAGCTCGACCGCGTGCTCGGCGGCGGCATCGTGCCCGGCGCCGTCGTGCTCCTCGCAGGCGAGCCGGGCGTCGGCAAGTCGACGCTGCTCCTCGACGTCGCCGCTCGCGCCGCGCGCACCGGCCGACGCGTCCTCTACGTGACCGGCGAGGAGTCCGCCGGCCAGGTGCGGCTGCGCGCCGGTCGCATCGGTGCGCTGCACCCCTCGCTGCTGCTCGCCGACGAGACCGACCTCGCCACCGTCCTCGGGCACGTCGAGGTCGTCGACCCCGACCTCCTCGTCCTGGACTCCGTGCAGACCATCGCGTCCGCAGCCGTCGAGGGGACCGCCGGCGGCGTCGCGCAGGTGCGCGAGGTCACCGCGGCCGTCATCGCCGCCGCGAAGTCGCGCGACCTGCCCGTCGTCCTCGTCGGCCACGTGACCAAGGACGGCTCCGTCGCGGGGCCGCGCACGCTCGAGCACCTCGTCGACGTCGTCTGCCAGTTCGAGGGCGAGCGCCACTCCCGCCTGCGGCTGCTGCGCGCCACCAAGAACCGGTACGGCCCCACCGACGAGGTCGGCTGCTTCGACCTGTCCGAGACGGGGATCATCGGCCTCGCGGACCCGTCCGGGCTGTTCGTCTCCCAGGCGCAGACCGCCGTCCCCGGCACGTGCCTGACCGTCACGCTCGAAGGTCGCCGGCCGCTCGCGACCGAGGTGCAGGCACTCGTCGCCCCGTCCGCCGTGCCCAACCCCCGGCGCACCACCAGCGGCATCGACTCCAGCCGCCTCGCGATGGTGCTCGCCGTCCTGCAGCGTCGCCTCGGCGCGCGGCTCGCCGACCAGGACGTGTACGTCTCGACCGTGGGCGGTGCGCGTGTCGTCGAGCCCGCCGCCGACCTCGCCCTCGCGCTGGCCGCCGTCAGCTCACGCGAGAACACCGCCCTGCCGCGCGGCCTCGTCGCCGTCGGGGAGGTCGGCCTCGCCGGCGAGATCCGCACCGTCAGCGGCGTGGGCCGGCGCCTGTCCGAGGCCGCACGACTCGGCTTCACGCGCGCCGTCGTCCCCGCCGGCTCGCTCGACGGGGCCGCGCCTCCCGACGGCCTCACCGTCCTGCCGGTCGCCGACCTCGCCCAGGCCGTCGCCGCCGCCGGGATCGGCTCGTGACGCCACCCGCCCGGGTGCGCAGGACCCGACGGTGAACGCGGCGAACGGGCGAACCGTCGCGCTCGCACCACCCAGCAGGCGGGTCGTCCGGAACAGGCTCGACAGCCCTCGTTACCATGCAACCGTGCAACCGTGCCGCACTCGCACGCCCCCGAAGACCTGCTCCGGTCGACGCTCGCCGCCGTCGCGCCCGGCAGCGAGCTCCGCGACGGCCTGGAGCGGATCCTGCGCGGCCGGACGGGCGCCCTCATCGTGCTCGGCTTCGACGACCTCGTCGCCCGGATCTGCTCCGGCGGGTTCGTTCTCGACGTCGAGTTCAGCGCGACCCGCCTGCGCGAGCTCGCCAAGATGGACGGCGCCGTCGTGGTCGCCGGCGACCGCATCGTGCGGGCCGCCGTGCAGCTCCTGCCCGACCAGACCATCGAGACGTCCGAGTCCGGCACCCGCCACCGCACCGCCGAGCGCGTCGCGAAGCAGACCGGCTTCCCCGTCATCTCCGTGTCCGCGTCGATGCGGATCATCGCGCTGTACGTCGGGGGGCAGCGGCACGTCCTCGAGGACTCGACGACCATCCTGTCCCGCGCCAACCAGGCCCTCGCCACGCTCGAGCGCTACAAGGCCCGCCTCGACGAGGTCAGCGGCACCCTGTCCGCCCTGGAGATCGAGGACCTCGTCACCGTCCGCGACGTCTCCACCGTCGTGCAGCGGCTCGAGATGGTCCGGCGCATCTCCGAGGAGATCGAGGGCTACGTCGTCGAGCTCGGGACCGACGGGCGCCTCCTCACGCTCCAGCTCGACGAGCTCGTCGGAGGACTCGGCACCGACCGCGAGCTCGTGATCCGCGACTACGTCGACACCGCGCGCCGCGACGTCGACACCGTCCTCGCCGCGCTCGGCGAGCTCAACTCGACCGAGCTGCTCGACATCGCGCACATCGCGCGCGTCCTGGGTCTGCCCGGGGGCGGGGACGCGCTCGACGCCGCCGCCGGCCCGCGCGGCTACCGGCTGCTGTCCAAGGTCCCGCGCCTGCCCGGCACCATCGTCGACCGGCTCGTCGCCCACTTCGGCGGCCTGCAGAAGCTGCTCGCCGCCACGATCGACGACCTCATGGCCGTCGACGGCGTCGGGGAGCAGCGGGCGCGGGCCGTGCGGGAGGGGCTGTCGCGGCTCGCGGAGTCGTCGATCCTCGAGCGCTACGTCTGACCTCGCGCCCACCGGTCGCGTCCCGACGCCGCGGTCCGCACGTCGGGGGCGTCTCGCCCGACGGTCGCGTCCGGACGCCGAGCCGGCACGTCGCGGGCGTCTCACCCGGCGGTCGCGTCCGACACCTAGCCGGCACGTCGCGGGCGTCCCACCCGGCTGGCGCGCGGAGCAGCACGACCGGCGCGCGGAGCGCCTGGCCCGGCCGCTCAGCCCAGGCCGAAGACCGCGGGCGTCGCCGTCGCGCCGGCCAGCGTGAACGCCACCGAGTAGGTCCCGGCGCCCGGGGCCGGCTGGTCGCCGGGGCACCCCTGCGCCGACCGCACCCGGTCCCAGCCGAGCTGCGCCTCCTCGACCGCGCCGCCCGCGAGCAGGAGCGTGCGGGACTCCGTGCCCGCCGCGACGCAGTCGCGCGAGGACCACACCCGGTCGACGCCCGAGGTGATGACGACCTCGCGGTGCGCCTCCCCCGCGTCGACCAGGCACGGGTCGGTGCCGGTGTTGGTGATGCGCAGGACGAACGTCGGGCTCGCCCCCTCCGGGAAGGACTCCGCGGTCGCCGCGACGGACAGCGCCAGCACCTCGGGCGTGCACTCCGGCGGCTTGCCGTCGTCCGACTCGTCGTCGCCCTTGTCCGCCCCGGTGTCGTCGGCCGTCGTGTCGGGGGCCGACGTCGTCCCGGTGGGCGCGGGCGTCGGCTCGTCGGCGCGTGCGTCCGCGGCGCCGCGGCCGACCACGAGCCACACCACGAGCGCGACGAGCAGCAGCGGCACGCCGAGCACGACGGCCCGCCGCACCCAGTAGACGCGCGCAGGCAGGGGGCCCGCGGGCCGGACGACGCCCATCGTGCTCCCCCTCGCTCCTGTGCGGTCGGACCGGTTGCCCGGGACCCGGGTCGGGTCCCGCGGCGGCTCGGCGCGGCGCTCCGTGGCGCGAGCCCGCCCGACGCGCGACCACAGTACGGCCGCCCGGGACGTCCGGACCGGGCGACTCGCGGGCCGAGACGCAGGACGCCGGGCACGACGCGCTCCCGGGTCGGCGAGGATGGACGCGTGCCGACCGCCCTCGACCCCGCCGCGCTGCGGACGCCGGTCGTCGCGTGGTTCGAGGAGCACGCGCGCGACCTGCCGTGGCGCGCGGCCGACCGGACCCCGTGGGGCGTCCTGGTCAGCGAGGTGATGCTGCAGCAGACGCCCGTCGTCCGGGTCGAGCCCGCGTGGCGGGCGTGGATGCGGCGCTGGCCGGGGCCCGCCGACGTCGCGGCCGCGTCGACGGCGGACGTGCTGCGCGCGTGGGACCGGCTCGGGTACCCGCGGCGGGCGCTGCGGCTCCAGGAGTGCGCGCGCGCCGTCGTCGAGCGCCACGGCGGCGACGTGCCCGACGACGAGGCGGCGCTGCTCGCCCTGCCCGGCGTCGGCTCCTACACGGCCGCCGCCGTGCGGGCGTTCGCGTTCGGGCGGCGCTCGGTCGTGCTCGACACGAACGTCCGACGCGTGCTCGCGCGGGCCGCCGCCGGTGCGGCGCTCCCCGCCCCCGCCCAGACCGTCGCGGAGGTGCGGCTCGCCGCGTCGTTCGTGCCCGCCGACGACGCCGGGGCGGCCCGTTGGGCGGCCGCGTCCATGGAGCTCGGCGCGCTCGTGTGCACCGCGCGGGCCCCTCGCTGCGACGCGTGCCCCGTGCGGGACGTGTGCGCCTGGCGCGCCGCCGGACGTCCCGGTGACGCGCACGCGGACCGGCGACGCACCCAGGCGTTCACGGGGACGGACCGGCAGGTGCGCGGGCGGGTCATGGCGCTGCTGCGGGACGCGCTCGGGCCCGTGCCGCAGGAGGCCGTCGACGCGCTCTGGCCGGACGCCGGCCAGCTGCGCCGCTGCGTCGACGCGCTCCTCGCCGACGGGCTGGCCGTGCGCGTGCCGGGGGTGGACGACGACACGCCTGCCACGTACCGGCTGCCGCACTGACCTCGGTCCGCGTCGCGGGTGCGTCCCGCTGGACGGGCGACGGTCCGCGTCGCGGGCGCGTCCCGCTTGACGGGCGACCGGTCCGCGAGGACGGTGCGGGCATGCGCCTGTTCGACGTCGTCCGGTACCCGCTCACCCGGTTCGAGAGCAGCGGGGTCGTCCTCGACGCCCTGCCCCCGACCACCGGACCGACGAGCGTGCACGTCGTGCAGCTCACCGCGGGCGGGACGATCGGCCGGCACCGCGCGGTCCGCCGTCAGGTGCTCGCGGTCGTCTCGGGCGACGTCGAGGTGCAGGCGGACGACGACGCACGGGTGGTCGTCCCCGCGGGGTCCTTCGTCGTGTGGGAGCCCGGCGAGATGCACCAGACGTGGGCGACGACCGACGCCGTGCTGGCGGTGGCGGAGACGTCGGGCGAGCTCGAGCTGGACCAGGGCTTCACCGAGCGCACCTGACCGGCGTCAGTCGACGGGCGGTCCGTCGAGCTCGACGAGCATGCGCGTGTTGCCCAGCGTGTTGGGCTTCACGCGCGCGAGGTCGAGGAACTCCGCGACGCCGTCGTCGTGCGAGCGCAGCAGCTCGGCGTAGACCTCCGGCGTCACGGGCGTCCCCTCGATCGCGTGGAAGCCGTGCGCCTCGAAGAACGCCACCTCGAACGTCAGGCAGAACAGCCGGCGCAGCCCGAGGTCGCGCGCACGGCCGACGAGCGCATCGAGCAGCAGGTGACCGACGCCGCGCCCCCGGTACGCGGGGTCGACCGCGAGGGTCCGGACCTCCGCGAGGTCCTGCCACATCACGTGCAGCGCACCGCAGCCGACGACGGTCCCGTCGGGCGCCTCCGCGACGACGAACTCCTGCACGGCCTCGTAGTAGCCGACCCACTCCTTCGCGAGCAGGATGCGCTGCTCGGCGTAGGGCTCCACGAGCGCGCGGATCGCTCGCACGTCGGCAGGCAGGGCGGCGCGGACCCGGAGCTGCTCGCCCGTCTGCTCGGTCGTCACCGGCACACGGTACCCACGCGCCGCGGCAGGTCAGTGGAGCAGGCCGGCCTCGTGGACGGTCACGACGAGTTGCACGCGGTCGCGACAGCCGAGCTTGCGCAGGCACTCGGACACGTGCGTCTTCACGGTCGCCTCGCCGATGAAGAGCTCGGCCGCGATCTCACCGTTCGACAGGCCGCGGGCGACCGCGAGCGCGACGTCGTGCTCGCGCGGGGTCAGCGCGTCGAGCGTGGTCGACGGCACGCGGCCGCGGCGGGCGAAGTCCTCGACGAGCCGCCGGGTGACGTTCGCGCCGAGCAGCATCGACCCGTCCGCGACGAGGCGCACCGCGTCGACGAGCCGTTCCGCGGTGACGTCCTTGAGCAGGAAGCCGCTGGCCCCGGCGCGCAGCGCGTCGTACACGTACTCGTCGAGGTCGAACGTGGTGAGGATGAGGACGCGCGTACCGGGGTGCTCCGCGACCACCCGGACGGTCGCCGCGATGCCGTCGAGCACGGGCATCCGGACGTCGACGACCGCGACGTCGGGCGCGGTGCGGGCCACGAGGTCGACGAGCGCGCGGCCGTCGGGAGCGGTCCCGACGACGTCGAGGTCCGGCACCGACCCGAGGATCGCCGCGAACCCCTGCAGGACGACGGGCTGGTCGTCGGCGACGACGACGCGCGTCACCGCGACGCCCCGGGCACCACGACCTCGACGACGAACCGCCCGTCGGTCACCTCGGCGGCGAAGCGGCCGCCGATTGCCTCGACGCGTTCGCGCATGCCGTGCAGGCCACGGCCGGGCTCGACCGGCCCGTCCGGCCGTCCCACGTCGTTCGTGACGCGCAGGCCGACGGAGGGCTCGGCACCGGTGGGGTCGACCCAGCGCGTCACGTGGACGGCGGCCGTCGGGGCGTGCCGTCGCCCGTTCGTCAGGCACTCCTGCACGACGCGGAACAGCACGTACCCGCTCGCGGCGGGCACGACGCCCCACTCGCCCGAGACGTCGACGGCCTGGCCGGCGTCGCGGGCCGCTGCGACGAGGACGTCGACGTCGTCGGCGTCGGGCTGCGGCGCCCGGTCCGGGTCGTCGCCCGTGCGGCGGAGCACCGCGAGCACGTGCCGCAGCTCCCCGAGCGCCTGGCGGGCGTCGACCGCGACGGCGGCGAGCACCTCCCGCGCCCGGTCGTCGAGATCCGGGTACTGGTACGGCGCGCTCTCGGCCCGGACGGCGACGAGGGAGACGTGGTGCGCGACGACGTCGTGCAGGTCGCGCGCGAGCCGCGCCCGCTCGGCGGCGACCGACTCGACGGCGAGTGCGCGGCGCTCCTTGTCCCCTGCGGCGGCGGCCAGCGCGCGGCTCCGGACGGCGGCCCCGGCTGCAGCGGCGACGAGCACGACGGCGACCAGCAGGACCGTGTGCCCGACGAGGCTCGGCCAGTCGAACCCGTGGGGCGCACCTGCCTGCATCGCGCCGGTCGGGGTCGACCCGAGCACGTCCACCGCCGCGAACACCGTCGCGACCGCGAGGACCGCGAGGGCAGGCGCGGCTGCGTCCCGCACGCGCCGGCGGGCCGCGAGCCCCGCGATCGCGTAGAACCCCAGCAGCCAGCCGTAGGGGAACCACCCCAGGCTCGGCACGGCGACGAACGGTGCAGCGAGCAGGATCGTCCCGCCGACCGGGTGGCGCGCCCCCAGCAGCACCGCGGCGACCACGACCACCGTCGCGGGCAGCGCGACGAGAAGCGACCAGACGGTCGCGTACTGCACCTCGCCCGGCCGCATCACGACGTCGACGAGGCGCGGCGAGAGCAGCACGTACCCGCCGACGAGCGTCGCGAGGACGGCGGGCAGGAGCGTGGCGCCCCGACCTGCCCACGTCGGGTCTCCGGCGTCGGTGTCGCGCGCCGCGGGCGCAGGTCGCGGCTCGTCGACGGCGGGGATCGCTGTGCTCCTCATGCGTGCGATCGTCCTGGCTGCGCCCGTCCGGCCGCCAGGCCCGCCCGACGGACCCGTCCTCCCCCGCGCGACGGACCCCCCGGCCTCGGACCGGTCATGCCCGCCGAGCCCGGGGGCTCACGTCGGTCTCGTCTTGCGCGGCTGGCGACCTCACCTCGGACCGACGAGCTCGCCGTGCGCCGGTGGTCCGGGTGCGTGCGTGGCGGTCGGGGTGGTATCGGGTGGGGTCACGTGCGAGGGCGGCGGCGGGGAGTGGCGGGCTCGACCGCGTCGAGGAGGAGGGTCGCGGTGATCTCGTCGACGACGAGGTCGGTCACGACGCCCGCGCGCAGCCCGGCCAGCAGGGGGGCGACCTTGTTGTCCCCCGCGACGACGCACACCCGCCGCGGCACGCGCTGGAGCTCGTCGGGCGTCGGGCCGGTCGCACGTTCGTTCAGGTGGACGTCCTGCCAGGACCCGTCCGCGCGCAGGAAGACGGTGCACACGTCGCCGACGACGCCCTCCTCGTGCAGCAGCCGGACGTCGGCGTCGTCGAGGTAGCCTGCCGAGTAGACGTGCGACGGGACGGCGCCGGCCACGGCCCCGACGGAGAAGACCGCGATGTCGGCGCGCCGCTGCATGTCGAGCACGCGCCGCACGGACCGCTCGCGCCACATGGCGGCCTTGGTGTCGGGGTAGTCGAAGAACGCGGGCACCGAGAAGTGGTGCACGGCCGCCCCGAACGCGGTGCCGAACGACGAGATGAGGTCGGACGCGTACTCGATCCCGGACGTGCGCATGTTGGCGGCACCGTTGAGCTGGACGACGTGCGAGCCGCGCGTGGGCTTGGGCGTGAGGAAGCGGGACACCGATGCGAGCGTGGTCCCCCAGGCCACGCCCATGACCATGTCGGAGTCGAACCACGACGAGAGCAGGCGTGCGGCGGTCATGGACACCTGGTCGAGGCGCTCGATGTGGCTCGCGGAGTCGGGGACGGGCACGACGTAGGTGTCGATGCCGAACGCGGCGGCCACCGAGCGCCCGAGGCCGGGTGCACGCGTGCTCGCGGGGCGCAGCGTGATCTCGACGAGCCCCGCCTGCCGCGCACGCTTGATGAGCCGCGAGACCGTCGACCGTGACGTGCCGAGGTGCCGGGCGATGACCTCCATCTTGAGGTCCTGCAGGTAGTACATGGACGCCGCCCGCAGCACGTCCTGCTCCCGCTCGACGTACATGACCCCTCCTGTCGGGTGAACGGGCGTGCATGCACGTTTGTGCACCCCGGTTGCGCGTCTGTTCGCCTCGTGATGACGATAGCGAGGAGCCACGGGCGCAGCGATCCGGGGCGGACGGAAACACCCGGGGGACGACCGCATGAGAACGGCACCACTGACGGTCCAGGCACGCCAGGACGCGCTCGACACCATGCGCGCGAGCGGGGAGCGGGGCAACGAGCTCGACGTGCTGGTGATCGGGGGTGGTGTCACCGGCGCGGGCATCGCGCTCGACGCCGTCACCCGCGGGCTGTCCACCGCGATCGTCGAGGCCCAGGACTGGGCGAGCGGCACGTCGAGCCGCTCCAGCAAGCTCGTGCACGGCGGCCTGCGCTACCTGCAGATGCTCGACTTCCACCTCGTGCGCGAGGCGCTCACCGAGCGCGACCTGCTCATCCACACCCTCGCGCCGCACCTCGTCAAGCCGGTGTCGTTCCTCTACCCGCTCGAGAACCGGGTCTGGGAGCGGGCGTACGTCGGCGCGGGCGTCCTGCTCTACGACACGCTCGCGACCGTGAACGGCAGCAAGCGCGCGATGCCGATGCACCAGCACCTGACCCGCAAGGGCATGGAGCGGCTGTTCCCCGACCTGCGGCACGACGCGGCCGTCGGCGCGGTCCGGTACTGGGACGCGAGCGTCGACGACGCGCGCCTCGTCGAGACCCTCGTCCGGACGGCCGTCTCCTACGGTGCCCACGCCGCGAGCCGCACGCAGGTGCTCGACCTGCACACCACGTCCGGCGGGGCCGTCACGGGCGCCGAGCTCGTCGACCTCGAGACCGGCGAGCACCTCGACGTGCGCGCCCGCGCCGTGATCAACGCGACCGGCGTCTGGACGGAGGAGACGGAGTCGCTCGCCGGCTCGGAGGGCGGCCTGCGGGTGCTCGCCAGCAAGGGCATCCACATCGTCGTGCCGCGCAGCCGCATCGCCGGCAACACCGGCCTGATCCTGCAGACCGAGAAGTCGGTGCTGTTCATCATCCCGTGGTCCCGGTACTGGGTGATCGGCACGACCGACACGCCGTGGGAGCAGGACCTCGTCCACCCCGTCGCCACGAGCGCGGACATCGACTACGTCATCGAGCACGCCAACGCGGTGCTGTCCCGGCCCATCTCGCGCGACGACGTCATCGGCACCTGGGCGGGCCTGCGGCCGCTCCTGCAGCCCCACGTCAAGGAGGGCACGTCGTCCGCGAAGGTGTCCCGCGAGCACACCGTCGCGTCACCCACGCCAGGCCTCACCGTCATCGCGGGCGGCAAGCTCACGACGTACCGCGTGATGGCGAAGGACGCCGTCGACTTCGCGATCGGGTCGCGCGCCACGAGCCTCCCGTCCCTCACGCACGACCTGCCGCTCGTCGGCGCGGAGGGCCTGCGCGTGCTCCAGCGCCAGGCGAAGGCGATCGGCGCACGCTACGGCTGGGACCGCCCCCGCATGGACCACCTGCTGCACCGGTACGGCTCCCTGCTCGGCGAGCTCATCGACCTCGTCGACGCCGAGCCGTCGCTCGCCGAGCCGCTCGCGAACGCCCCCGCGTACATCGGTGCCGAGATCGTCTACGCCGTCAGCCACGAGGGCGCCCTGCACCTCGACGACGTCATGATGCACCGCACCCGCCTGAACTACGAGCAGGCGGACAAGGGAGTCGGCGCCCTGGAGGAGATCGCCGACCTGGTCGCGCCCGTCCTCGGCTGGGACGAGCGCACCCGCAGCAAGGAGATCGCCGCGTACACCGCGCGCGCGGAGGCGGAGGACGCCGCCGCGCAGGAGCACGACGACGCGACCGCCGAGCGCGTCCGGCTGCGCGCCGCGGACCTGGCGCCCATGCGTCGGCTCGACGACGTCGTGGACGCCGGGACCAAGCCCGGCTCGCCGCGCGGCCGCGGGTCGTCAGGTCCCGCGGGGACCTGAGCACCACCCCAGACCCCCCGCGGCCCTGCGCGGGGTGCACGTGACAACGACGTCTCGTCAACAGAAGGGATAGGCCGTGGGCACACTCATGTCCCAGGCGTTCGTCTCCGAGATCCTCGGCACCGCGATGCTCATCCTGCTGGGTGCCGGTGTGGTGGCGAACGTGATCCTGCCCGGCACCAAGGGCTTCGGCGGCGGCTGGCTCCTCATCAACTTCGGATGGGGTCTCGCCGTCTTCGCCGGTGTCTACACCGCCTTCAAGTCCGGGGCGCACCTCAACCCCGCCGTCACGCTCGGCCTGCTGACGGCCGACCAGCCGTTCTTCAGCAAGACCGGCCCGGACGACGTCGTCACCGTGACGCTCGAACCGACCGTCGGGAACGCGTTCTGGTACATCCTCGCGCAGCTCATCGGCGCGTTCCTCGGTGCCGCGATCGCCTGGCTCGCGTACAAGAAGCACTTCGACGCCGACGCCGACGCCGGCACCAAGCTCGCCGTGTTCTCCACGGGGCCGGCCATCCGGTCGTACGCGTGGAACCTCGTCACGGAGATCGTCGCGACGTTCGTCCTCGTCTTCGTCATCCTCGCGTTCGGGCCCACCCCCTCCGGCCTCGGCCCGCTCGCCGTCGCCTTCCTCGTCGTCGGCATCGGTGCCAGCCTCGGCGGTCCGACCGGGTACGCCATCAACCCCGCCCGCGACCTCGGACCGCGCATCGCGCACGCCGTCCTGCCCATCCCCGGGAAGGGCTCGAGCGACTGGGCGTACTCCTGGGTGCCCGTCGTCGGACCGATCATCGGCGGCGTGCTCGCGGGCCTCGCTGCGAACGCCTACCTCTTCTGACCGCGGCCACCACCGAAAGGCAGACCCCCATGCCCGACACCCAGTACGTCCTCGCGATCGACCAGGGGACGACCAGCACGCGCGCGATCGTCTTCGACCACGCCGGCCAGATCGTGTCCGTCGGCCAGAAGGAGCACGAGCAGATCTTCCCGAGAGCCGGGTGGGTCGAGCACGACGCCGCCGAGATCTGGACGAACACCCGCGAGGTCGTCGGCCTCGCACTGACGCGCGCGAACCTCACCTTCCGCGACATCGCCGCGGTCGGCATCACCAACCAGCGCGAGACGGCGGTCGTCTGGGACCGCACGACCGGCGAACCCGTCTACAACGCGATCGTCTGGCAGGACACCCGCACGCAGAAGATCTGCGACGAGCTGGGGGCGCTCGGCGGCGGGGCGGACCGCTACAAGGACCGCGTGGGCCTGCCGCTCGCGACCTACTTCTCCGGCCCGAAGATCCGCTGGATCCTCGACAACGTCGACGGCGCGCGCGAGAAGGCGGAGCGCGGCGACCTCGCGTTCGGCAACACCGACGCGTGGGTGCTGTGGAACATGACCGGCGGCGTCAACGGCGGCGTGCACGTCACCGACGTCACGAACGCGTCGCGCACCATGCTCATGAACCTCGACACGCTCTCGTGGAACGAGGAGATCGCCGGCGAGATGGGCATCCCGATGTCGATGCTCCCCGAGATCCGCTCGTCCTCCGAGGTGTACGGCAACGGCCGCGAGGGCGGCATGGTCCCCGGCGTGCCCATCGCGGGCATCCTCGGCGACCAGCAGGCGGCGACCTTCGGGCAGGCGTGCTTCGAGGTCGGCACGGCCAAGAACACGTACGGGACCGGCAACTTCATGCTGCTCAACACCGGCACGAAGCCCATCCCGTCGAAGAACGGCCTGCTGACGACGCTCTGCTACAAGATCGGCGACGCCGACGCGGTCTACGCCCTCGAGGGGTCGATCGCTGTCACCGGCTCGCTCGTGCAGTGGCTGCGCGACAACCTCGGGATCATCAGCTCCGCGCCCGAGATCGAGCAGCTCGCCGAGACCGTCGAGGACAACGGCGGCGCGTACTTCGTACCCGCCTTCTCCGGCCTGTTCGCGCCGTACTGGCGGTCCGACGCACGCGGCGCGCTCGTCGGGCTCACGCGGTACGTCAACAAGGGCCACATCGCCCGCGCCGCCCTGGAGGCCACCGCCTTCCAGACGCGCGAGGTGCTCGACGCGATGAACGCCGACTCCGGCGTCGACCTGACCGAGCTCAAGGTCGACGGCGGCATGGTCGCCAACGACGCGCTCATGCAGTTCCAGGCCGACATCCTCGGCGTGCCGGTCATCCGGCCGAAGGTCGCCGAGACCACCGCTCTCGGGGCCGCGTACGCCGCGGGCATCGCCGTCGGGTTCTGGTCCGGCGAGCAGGACGTCATCGACAACTGGGCGGAGGACAAGCGCTGGGAGCCCGGCGCCGACGAGGGCGAGCGCGACCGCCAGTACCGCCTGTGGAAGAAGGCCGTCACGAAGACCTTCGACTGGGTGGACGACGACGTGCAGTAGACGACACCGGGGGGAGCCGGCGCGGCACCGGGGCAGCCGCGCCGGCCGGGGGCCGGGTGGACCGCAGGCCACCCGGCCCCTGTCGTGCCCGGCCGCCGCCTCTCGCGCGCGCCCGAGCAGGGGCGACGCAGCGGCGCGCCGAGACGCGTGTGTCGTGTGGGTACGTCCCGCTAGTGTCCGGGCCACACGCTCGCTGACGAGCGCGCCTCACGAAGGAGCCGACGTGCCCGAACACGCCCCACCCCGTCCTCTGCGCCGCCTCGCGGTCCTCGCCCTGTCGGCGTTGCTCGCACTCGTCGGGCTCGCCGCACCGGCGACCGCCGCCGAGGGTGACGGAACCCTGACCGGTCACGTCGTCGACGCGTCGGGCACGCCCGTGCACCGCGCCGACGTCCAGCTCACGACCACGACGGGCGGCTGGACCGGCATCCAGGGCTCGACGGGCGTGGACGGGGAGTGGACGCTCCTGGCACCGGCCGGCACGTACGCGGTCCGGGTGATCCCCCCGCAGGACTCGCCGCTCCTCGAGACGTTCCACGGAGGGTCGAGCGCCTGGACGGCGACTCCCTTCACGGTGACCGCCGGGACCACGACCGTCGTCGAGCCGACCGTGGTCGCCACCGGCGCGGTCGTCGAGGGTCGCCTCGTGTCGGGCGGCCAGCCCGTCGCGTACGGGTCGGTGTCCGTCCAGAGCGTCTCCGGCGGGTCCGGGGGCTTCGCATCGGCGGCGTCCGACGGGACGTTCCGCGTCAAGGTCGCGCCGGGCTCCTACCGGGTCCAGCTCAACGGGCCGTGGGGGTCGGACCTGCTGACGACCTACTGGCCTGGCACGCAGTCGTGGTCGCAGGCGGGCGTGCTGACACTCTCGGCAGGCACCACCACCCCGCTGGGCGACATCGACCTCCCGGCCGGCCTCACGATCTCCGGCACGGTGCGCGACGCGCAGGGCGAGCCGGTCGCGGGCGTGTCCGTGAGCGCGACCGACGGGGCGCTCGGCGCCGGTGGGTTCGCCACCAGCGGCGTGGACGGGACGTACCGCGTCACCGGGCTTCTCGCAGGGTCCTACGTGCTGTTCTTCTCGCCGCCCGGCGTCTCCGGGCTGCGCACCGAGTACTTCGACGACGCCCGTTCCCACGACACGGCCACACCCGTCGTCGTGGGCACCGGCGGCACGTCCGGCATCGACGCCACCCTCGACCCGGGCGTCTGCCTCACCGGCACCCTGCGAGACCCGGCCGGCAACCCTGTGCAGTCGGCCGGTCTCCAGCTGGAGGCGGTCGACGGGACGGGCTGGTTCGGGTCCCTCAGGGGGTCCGGCACCGACGGCACCTTCGCGCTCTCCGACGCCCCCGCGGGCGACTACCTGCTGCGCATCACCACCACCAGCGGTGACGTCGTCAGCGGCTACTACCCGGGCAGCGTCACGCGCGACGACGCGCAGGTGCTCACGCTCGGCGTCGACTGCCTCGACCTCGGCACCGTCACCCTGCCCGTCGGCGGCACGATCAGCGGGCGGCTGCTCGACAAGGACGGCCAGCCGACGCGCGGCTCGGCGTGGACGGTCGGCGGCCCGTCGACCGCCGGTGCCATGTCCGCGACCGACGGCACGTTCGTGCTGCGCGGCCTCGCGACCGGCGACTACCTCGTGCGGGGCCAGGGGTTGGGTGCAGGGCTGGCCGTCTACCACCCGGGTGTCGCGCTCCCGGCCGACGCCGAGCTCGTGCACGTCATCGCGGGGCAGGACACCGCCATCGGGGATCTGCGGATGCTCACCGGCGGCAGCCTGGCCGGGACGCTCGAGACGCCGGACGGCCAGCCCGTCCTGGGCGCCGAGCTGCTCGTCCACGGCCCGATAGCCGACGAGGGCCCGACGTGGGCCTCGGCACCGGGGGGCGCGTTCACGATCGACGACCTCCCGCCCGGACCGCACGTCCTCGAGGTGCTGAGCGACGCGCGCGGCGAGCCCGGGTTCCACGACGGGGTCACGACCTTCTACGACGGCGCCACCGGCACGCAGCAGCGCAGCAAGGCGGTCCCCGTCGACGTCGCCCTGGGCCAGACGGTCGACGGCCTGCGGATCGTCGTCCCGCCGCGCGGCAGCACCCCGGCCACGCTCGACGTCACGACGTCGCCCGACCCGGCACTCGTCGGGCGGACCGCCACCGTGCGGGTCGCGGTGACCGGTGACGGCGCCGTGCCGACCGGGGTCGTCTCGGTCACCGGCCCGGCCGGGTTCCTCGCGGACGCGGTCCTCGAGGCGGGCGCTGCCGAGGTGACCTTCACCGTCCCCGCCGCCGGCTGGTCCGACGGCACGTCCGCGCTCGGCATCTCGTACTCGGGCGACGCGACCTTCGACTCCGCCTGGAGCGAGGTGCCGTTCACCGTCGAGACCCCGACCGACCCGGAGCCTGTGCCGCCCACCGTGTCGTCCGTCGACCCGGCCGTCGGCCCCGTGCTCGGCGGGTCCGAGGTGGTCCTCACGGGCAGCGGGTTCGTCGGGTCGCCCGTGGTGACGTTCGGCGGCGTGGCCGCTGCGGACGTCGTCGTCGAGTCCGCCACGACGCTGCGGGCGGTCGTCCCGGCGAACGTCGCCGGTCCGGCGCCGGTCGTCGTGACGACGGACCAGGGCGCGAGCGACGGGACCGTCACCTACACCTACGAGAAGGTCCCGACCACGACGACGGTCACGGCGTCGACGCCGAGCGTGCCGAGCGGCGGGACCGTGAACTTGACCGCGCGGGTCGTCGGCGCCGCCGGCGGACCGACGGGCGACGTGGTCTTCACCGTCGCGGGCGGGCAGCCGCGCACCGCGCCGCTCGTCGACGGGGTGGCATCGCTCGACGTGACGGCACCCGCCGCAGGCACGCACGCGGTCACCGCGACGTTCGTGGGCGACGCGACGTACGCGTCGTCGACGGGGACGCTCGACCTCGTCGTGACGGCGCCCGTCGCGAAGCCGGTGCTGACGGCCGCCCTCCCGCCGGTCGGGTGCACCGCGGGCGGAACGACGGTGCTGCTCCTCGGCCGGCACCTCACCGGTGCCACCGCGGTGACGTTCGGGTCCACGCCCGCCACGTTCACCGTGGTGGGTGACCGGGCGCTCAGCGTCCGCGTTCCCGCACATGCCGCCGGGAAGGTCGCGGTGCGCGTCACGACGGCGGGCGGCACGTCGGACGGGACGCCGTTCCGGTACCTCGCGCCGGCCCGCGGCTCGCTGTGCCCGAAGGCGGCGCCCGTGTCCTGACCGGCCCGTGCTCACCGGCTCGCGAGCCGGCGAGCATGCACACCACCGCGGCCGCCGTGCCCCTCGGGGTGCGGCGGCCGCGTGCTCGTCCGGGCGAGGGCCGTCCGATGCGGCACGATGGGACCGGCCTGCGGCGACGGTGACGCGGGCGCGACGGGAGGGGGACGCTGACGTGACCTGGTGGATCTGCCGGACGTGCGCCGTGGAGAGCGCCGAGCGGCCCGAGGTGTGCCCGATCTGCGCGGACGAGCGCCAGTGGGTGCCCATGACCGGGCAGGTGTGGACCACGCTCGACGCTCTGCAGGCGGAGGGGCACCGGGCCGAGGTGCGCGAGCTCGAGCCCGACCTGTACGGGCTGACGGCGACGCCCGGCGTCGGCATCGCGCAGGAGTCGAAGGTGCTGCGGACCCCCGCCGGCATGCTGCTGTGGGACCCGCTCGGGTACGTCGACGACACCGCCGTGGCCGCCGTCCAGGAGCTCGGTGAGGTCGTCGCGGTCGCCGCCTCGCACCCGCACATGTTCGGCGTGCAGGTCGAGTGGAGCCGCGCGCTCGGTGGGGTGCCCGTGCTCGTCTCGGCCGCCGACGCGTCGTGGGTGCAGCGACCCGACCCGGTGATCGAGACGTGGGAGGGCGAGCGCGAGGTGCTGCCGGGCGTCGTGCTGTCGCAGCCGGGCGGGCACTTCCCGGGCAGCGCGGTCGTGCACTGGGCGGCGGGCGCCGACGGGCGGGGCGTCCTGCTCTCGGGCGACACGATCTTCGCCAACCCCGACCGCACGGCGTCGTTCATGCGCTCCTACCCCAACCGCATCCCGCTGTCGGGCGCAGTCGCCCTGCGGGTCGCGGAGCACGTCGCCCGCCGGCCGTTCGACCGGCTCTACAACAACTTCGACGGCGTGATCCCGGCGGACGCCCTGGACGTGGTGCGCCGGTCCGCCGAGCGCCACGCCGCGTGGACCCGGGGCGACTTCGACGACCTGACCTGACGGCGGCGGCCGCGCTCGACGTGCGGTGCGGGCGCGTCGTGCCTACGGTCGCTGGGTCCGCCGTGCGCGGGCCGGTGATCCGGACGCGGTCGCCACCCGCCCTCCAGGGAGGCCCCCGATGAGCAGCCCGATCCCCGACCCCGGCCGCGTGCCCGACGAGCCGGCGTTCACCGACCTGCCGCGCGACGACCCGCGGCGCGAGGAGGACCCGCTGCCGAGCGACGCTCCGCCCGCGCCGGACGCGCCCGGCGTCCCCGACCGCTCGGACCTCGGCCCGACGACGGCGACGGGCGAGCCGCCCGACTGACGCCGCTCCGCCACCGCGCGTCGCCGTCCCGACCGGCTGACGCCTCCTCGCCGTCCCCACCCGACCCGATCGACTGGAGCCGCCATGTGGGCCTTCCTCCTGCGCCGCGTGCGCACCTTCCTCATCGCCGCCGTCCTCGCCCCCGTCATCGCCGTGGTCGCGCGGCGGATCGCGGAGCGCGTCGAGGCCGCGCACCCGCAGCCGACGGTCGCGTCCCGCGGGCTGCGGCTCCTCGAGTCGGCCGCGGGCCGCGTCCGCGCCGTCCTGCGCTGAGCCCCGGTCTCGCGTGAGCGTCGACCGTCCGCTCGTCCTCGTGCTCCACGGCGCACGCGGCGACCTGTCGCGCCGCATGGTGCTGCCCGCGCTCGCGACGCTCCAGCGCCGCGGGCTGCTGCCGGAGCGGTGGGCGCTGCTCGGGACGGGGCGCGAGCCGATCTCGGGCGAGGAGTTCGACGCGCTCCTGCGGGACGCGGTCGACGAGTTCGGCTCCGACGCGGACCGTGCGGGGGCGCGCGAGCTGACCCGGCACACCGCGTACGCGGGTGACGTCTCGGACGACGACACGCACGACGAGCTGCCCGGCGCGCTCGACCGGCTGCGACGTGCGCTCGTCGACGGGACGGACCTCGACCCGCAGGACGTGCTGGTCGTGCACTACCTGGCGGTCCCGCCGTCGTCGTTCGCCCCCATCACGCGCGCGCTGCACCGCGCCGGGCTGCACGAGGGGATCCGGGTCGTCTACGAGAAGCCGTACGGCACGTCGCCGGAGTCGTTCCGGGAGCTCGACGCGGTGGTGCACGAGGTGCTCGACGAGCAGCAGGTGTTCCGCATCGACCACTTCCTCGGCAAGGAGGCGACGCAGAACCTGCACGTGTCGCGGTTCGCGAACGAGCTCCTCGGCGGTGCGTGGGACCGGCACCACGTCGCGCAGGTGCAGGTCGACGTGCCCGAGACGCTCGACGTCGCGCACCGCGCCGGCTTCTACGACGCGACCGGCGCGGCGCTCGACATGCTCGTCACGCACCTGTTCCAGGTGGCTGCCGAGGTCGCGATGGATCCGCCGACCGGGCTCTCGGCGGACGACCTCACGGCCGCGCGCGAGGACGTCATCGCTCACTTCCGGCCGCTCGACCCGGGCGCGGACGTCGTCCTCGGGCAGTTCGAGGGCTACCGCGAGCTCGACGGCGTCCCCGACGACTCGACGACGGACACGTTCGTCGCCGCACGCCTGTGGGTCGACACGGACCGCTGGCGGGGCGTGCCGTTCCTGCTGCGCACGGGCAAGCGCATGGCGGCCTCGGCGCAGCAGGTCACGCTCGTGCTGCGCTCCCCGTCCGACCTGTTCGGCGAGGACGTGGGGCCGAACCGGGTGGAGATCTCGCTCGCCGGGTCCGGGGCCGTGCGGCTGACCACGACCGTCAAGCGACCGGGACCCGACCTGGCGCTCGCGACGGGCACGGCGACGTTGCGCCTCGAGGACGTGGAGCCGGAGGGCGACCCGCTGCCGCCGTACGCGGGGCTGCTGCAGGACGTGCTCGAGGGCGACCGGACGCTGTTCACGACGCCGCGCGGGCTGGAGTCGGCCTGGCGCGCGTTCGAGCCGCTGCTCGGTGACGCACGGCCGGACCCGCTGCCGTACCGGCCGGGCTCGTGGGGGCCCGTGGCGGCGGACGCGCTCGCCGAGCCGCACGGCTGGGCGCTGCGCGACTGACCGTCGCGGCGTCAGGTGAAGTACGCGCCGCCGTTGACGTCGAGGACCGTGCCGGTGACGAACGCGGCGCCGTCGGAGACGAGGTACAGCACCGCCTCCGCGACGTCGTCGGGCACACCCGCGCGGCCGAGCGCCGCCGCGGCGACCGCCGCCCGCTGCGCCGGCTCGGGCGTGTGCGCCGCGTGGAACGGCGTGTGCGCGACGAACCCGGGCGCCACCGCGTTGACGGTGATCCGGCGCGGCCCGAGCTCGCGGGCGAGCGACCGCGTGAACCCCTCCAGCGCGGCCTTCGCGGTCGTGTAGGCGACCATGCCCGTGCCACCGCCGCTCCGGGCGGCCTGCGCCCCGATGCTCACCACGCGACCGCCGTCGGGCATCACGGAGAGGGCCGCGCGCGTCGCGTAGAACACGGACGACAGGTTGAGGTCGAGGACGTGGTGCCAGTGCGCGTCGTCCATCGCGGGGACGCTGCGGCGCTCGACGATCCCGCCGACGTTGTTGACCAGCACGTCGATGCCGCCACCGAGCGCGGCGGCCGCGTCGCTGACCGCGCGGTCGACGTCCCACGAGTGCCGCGCGTCGACCTGGAAGGCCGCGGCGGTCCGCCCCTCCTCCTCGATCTCCGCGACGACGTGGGCGGCGTCGTGCGCGAGGTGCGTGACCGCGACGTCCGCCCCCGCACGCGCGAGAGCGACCGCGACCGCGCGGCCGATGCCGCTCGCCCCGCCTGTGACCAGGGCGCGGCGCCCCTTGAGACCGTCGTGCACGTCCGTTCCTCCTTGGCACCCGCACCCCTGCGGGCGACCGCCGTGACCTCCCGGTCACGTCCCCGGCGCCGCTGGCGGGAAGGCTACCGAGCGGTTCGTCCCGCGGACAGCCTTGTCGTCCGATTCGTCCGTCCGGCCGACACCCGGACGGGCGCACGAGCGGGCCGTCCGGATGTCCGCGGCGCCGGGTACGGTCGGGCGCCATGCGCCTGGCCACCTGGAACATCAACTCGATCCGCGCCCGTACCGAGCGGACGGTCGCCTTCCTCGAGCGGTCGGGCGTCGACGTGCTCGCCCTGCAGGAGACCAAGTGCACGGACGAGCAGTTCCCCCGGGAGCCGTTCGAGGCGCTGGGCTACGAGGTGGCGACGAGCGGCTTCAGCCAGTGGAACGGCGTCGCCGTCCTGTCCCGTGTCGGGCTGCAGGACGTCGAGGTGGGCTTCCCCGGCATGCCGACGTGGGGCGAGCCCGCGGCGGCCGAGGCGCGTGCGCTCGGGGCCACGTGCGGCGGCGTGCGGGTGTGGAGCCTGTACGTGCCGAACGGCCGCGAGGTCGACGACCCGCACTACGTCTACAAGCTCGACTGGCTCGCGCGGCTGCGGGACGCGGCCGAGGGCTGGCTCGTCGCGGACCCGCAGCTCGCCGCCGCGCTCGTCGGGGACTGGAACATCGCGCCGCTCGACACCGACGTGTGGGACCCCGCGTGGTTCGCGGGCCGCACGCACGTGACGCCCGCGGAGCGAGCCGCGTTCACGGCGATCGCCGAGGCGGGGTGGACCGAGGTCTCCCGCGAGCACCTGCCCGCCGAGCACACGTACACCTACTGGGACTACCAGCGGCTCCGGTTCCCCCGGAACGAGGGCATGCGGATCGACCTCACCTACGCGACGCCGGCGCTCGCCGCACGCGTGCGGGGCGCGCAGATCGTGCGCGACGAGCGCAAGGGCAAGGCACCGTCGGACCACGTCCCGGTGGTGCTCGACATCGCCGACTGACCTGCTGCGGGGCGCGGCGAACGGCTCGACGGGAGGACGTGACGGATCGGACGTCCCGGACGTCGGCGCCGTCCGCTAGGTTGCGCGCATGAGCAACCAGTCGGGGCCGAACCCGCCCGAGCACGACCCTGCCGACGACGCCGCCACGACGCGCCCGCTCCCCCCGACGCCGGACGGCGACGAGTCCGTCCCGCCCACCACCCCGCTCCCCCCGACGCCGGACGGCGACGAGTCCGTCCCGCCGACCACCCCGCTCCCCCGGACGCCGGACGGCGGCGAGTCCGTCCCGCCGACCACCCCGCTGCCCCCGGCTCCCGCGGCCGCCGCCGACGCCGGCACCCCTGCCGCTCCGCCGGCCGGTGACGCGCCGGCCACGTCGGCCGAGGAGCCCGTGTCCTTCGCCAAGCCGGACGGCGCGACGACGCCCCCGGCCGCGCCTGCCGCGCCCTCCCCGTCCGCCCCGCCCGCCGCACAGGAGCAGCCGGGCCAGCCGCCGTACGGGGCGCCGCAGTCGCCCTACGCGCCCGGCGGTCAGGCGCCGTACGGCCAGCCGGGTCAGCCGTACGGCCAGCAGGGGCAGCCCTACGGCCAGCCGGGCCAGCCGCCCTACGGCGCTCCCGCGGCCCCGACGGACAACCTCGCCATCGCCTCGTTCGCGACGAGCACCGGCGGCCTCATCCTCACGGGCGGCCTCGTGTCGGCCGTGGGCCTCGTGCTCGGCATCGTGTCGCTGCGCCGCATCAAGCGCACGGGTGCGGGCGGGCGGCCGTGGGCGATCGCGGGCGTCGCGATCGGCGCGTTCGGCGTGCTGGCGTTCATCGTCGGCGTGATCGTCGTGATCGGGCTCGTCATCGCGGCGGCCAACTCCGACGAGTTCACCTCCACGCTGGAGGAGCTGGACGAGATCGAGCAGCTCGAGACGCCCGCCCCCACCGCGGACGAGCTCGTCGACGGCTACTACGAGCTGCGCGACGACGTCGCGGTCGGCGACTGCATCGAGTCGTACCCGCTGCAGTACGACCTCGGCGACGCGGTCGTCCTGCCGTGCTCCGACCTGCACGACACCGAGATCGTCGCGCAGATCGAGCTCGCGGAGCCGATCTTCGACGAGTCCGCGGACCAGGCGTACACCGACGCCATCGACGCGTGCGGGCTCCAGATCGAGGCGGCGGCACCCGGCCTGGTCGACGCGTACGGCTCCCCGGAGGTCTACTACCCGCACCCGTCGGACTTCGACTCGCCGGGCGGATCGACGGCCTTCTGCACGTTCACGTCGTACATGACGGACCTCACGGGGTCGATCGTGGCGGGCGACCTGCTGGTCGACGGCCAGGCGGTCGGCTCCTGAGCGAGCCGACGCCGGCCGACGACCGGTACGCGAACCCGGCGCCGTACTACGCGTCCGGGTGGGACGAGGTGCCGCCACCCCGCGAGCCGACGGCCGTGTGGTCGCTCGTCACCGGGGTCCTCGCGCTGGGCCCGGTCGCGGTGGTCCTCGGGATCGTGGCGCTGCGGCGCATCGCGTCCCGGGGCACCCGCGGCCGGGGCCTCGCGGTCGCGGGCCTCGTGCTCGGTGCGGTGGGCACGCTCGCGCTCGCGGGGACGGTCGTGGGTCTGGTCCTGACCGCGCAGGCGACCCGGCCGCTGCCGGCGGACGTGACGTCGGCCCGCGACGCCCGTGCGGTGCAGCTCGTGACAGGCAGCTGCGTCGAGGAGCTCCCCGACGACGGGCCGGTCGACACGGTGCGTGTGGTGCCCTGCGCGGAGCCGCACGCGGCCCAGGTCGTCACGCAGTTCGACTTCGACCGGGACGCCGTGTGGCCGGGCCAGGCGGCGGCGCACGCGCGCGTCGCGCGGGCCTGCGTGCTCGACGACGCCGAGCGGGAGGCCGGGGTCCGTGCCGTGACGTGGGCACCGACGGAGCGGGGCTGGGCGGGCGGCGACCGGCGCGGGCTGTGCCTCGCGGTCGTGGACGGCACGGTCAGCGGCTCGTTCCTCGACGGGTCCGCGACGCTGTCCTGACCGGGCGGTCCAACGCGGCCGTGCGCGTCGCGCCGGTCGTCCCCGCGACCGTGCGTGCGCCGGTTCAGACGCGGGCGCGTCGCCGTCGACGCGTGCGGGTCCAGACGAACCGGCCGACGAGCCACGCGAGGATCGCGTAGACGAGCCAGTTCAGCCAGTCGCTGTAGCGCCCGATGTCCTCCCACCGGTCGCCCAGCGCGTACCCGGCGAGGATGAGCCCCGCGTTCCACACGCCGGACCCGAGCACGGTGTAGATGCTGAAACGCACGAGCGGCATCCGCTCGACACCCGCCGGGACGGACACGAGGCTCCGCACCACGGGGACGCACCGCCCCACGAGGACGGCCGCGCCGCCCCGTCGGCGGAACCACTCCTCGGCCCGGTCGAGGTCCTCGACCTCGACGAGCGGCACCTTGCCGAGCCAGCGGCGCAGCCGCACACGGCCGACCGACGCACCGACGCCGTACAGGGCCCAGGCGCCGACGAGCGACCCCAGCGTGGACGCGACGATCGCCCAGAACAGGGACATGCCGCCCTGGCTCGCCACGTAGCCGGCGACGGGGAGCACGACCTCGGACGGCAGCGGCGGGAAGACGTTCTCCAGGGCGACGAGCAGCCCCACGCCGATCGGGCCGAGCGCGGTGATGACCGACACGACCCAGCCGACGAGCCCGGTGAGCTCGTTCTCCGTGGTGGCGCCGACGAGGCCGGCGTGCGGTCCCATCCCGGCGACGGCCAGGTGCAGCGGTTCTCCCATCGTCCCGATGCTGTCATCCGGCTCTCGGATCCGCCCGCCCGGACGGGGCGGCCGTGGGACGAGGCGAGGTCGCGCGCGGCAGCCTCGGTCGCGGGCCGCCGTCACTCCCCCGGGTACACGACCCCGAGCTGGCGGCGGGCCTCGTCGGTGGTCTCGAGGATGCGGACCGTCTCCGCGAGGGGCAGCAGCGGCGAGTCGGTGCGGCCCTCGGCGACGTAGGTCGCGAACGCGGCGGCCTGGAAGGCCAGGCCGCCGTACCCGGTGACGCGGTTGTCGTCCCACCGGGCCGTGCGGCCGTCGACGGTCACGGTGACGCCCGCCGGGACGTACGCGGAGTCGTCGACGGCGAGGTGCCCGGCCGACCCGTGCACGCCGGCGCCCTGACCCGCGGCCGTGAGCATCGACGTGAACAGCTGGGCCTGCGCCTGGCCGTACGCGACCTGCAGGCTGACCTGCGCGTCGACGCCCGTGGCGGTGAGCGAGCCCGTCGCCTGGACAGCCGTCGGGGCGACACCGAGACCCGCGTGCCGCGCGACGAACGACGCGAACGCGACCGGGTACACGCCGAGGTCCAGCAGCACACCGCCCGCGAGCGCGGGGTCGAGCAGCCGGTGGGTCGGGTCGACGTCGGCGCGGACGGCGAAGTCGCCCGTGACACGGTGCACGTCGCCGAGGACCCCGTCGTCGAGGAGCTGCCGGACGACGTCGGTGTGCGGCAGGTACCGCGTCCACATCGCCTCCATGAGCAGCACCCCGCCCTCGCGGGCGGCGTCGACGAGCGCACGCGCCTCGGTCGCGTTGCGCGTGAAGGCCTTCTCGACGAGCACGTGCTTGCCGGCGCGCACCGCGAGCAGGGCCTGGTCGAGGTGGTGGCTGTGCGGGCTGGCGACGTAGACGGCGTCGATCTCGGGGTCGGCGACGAGCGCCTCGTACGAGCCGTGCGCACGCTCGACGCCGTGCTTCCGGGCGAACTCCCCCGCGCGGTCGAGCGACCGTGAACCGGCGGCGACGAGGCGCTGCGAGGTGTGCTCGCCCACGGCGTCGGCCCACCGTCCGGCGATGTAGCCCGGGGCCAGGACGCCCCAGCGCAGCGGCGGCGCATCGGCGGGGTCGGCGGTCCGGGGCTCGGGCAGGACGAGGTCGCGGGACATGCGGGCCAGCGTGCCAGACGTGCGCCGGCCCGGTGACCGTGGTCCGGGACGGGTGCGCGGAGCCGGTACGGTGCGCCCCGTGAGCACGCCGGAACCGCCCTCGACGCCCGACCAGCCGCCTGTGACCCCGACCGACCCGACGTGGGCGCCGCCGGGGTCCTGGAAGCAGCCCGGCGCGTCGACGCCCGCGCCCACGGCTCCCGACGCCCCCGTCGCCGCCGCGGAGCCGGGCACGACCCGCTCGGCCCCGGTCGCCGCGCCGGCCGCCGCACCCGCCGAGCCGGTGGTCGTCCCCGTGGCGCCCGCCGTCGTCCCGGCGGAGCCGACGGCCTCCGCGGCCGACCCGGCAGACCCGGCCGGTCCGGCGCCGGAGCCCGTGTCGCTGGCGAAGCAGCCCGCGCCCCAGGCCGGCGCCTACCCGCCGCCCGGCCCCGGTACCGCCTTCCCGCCCGCCCCGGCCTCGCCGTCGTCGACCGACCTGTGGGGCGTGTTCTCGTTCGCAGCGGCGCTCGTCAGCCTGGTGTGCCTCGGCGTGCTCGGCCCGCTCGCCGTGGTGCTCGGGCTCGTCGGGATCCGCCGCGCCCGCAACGCGGGACGTCCCGTGAGCGGCTTCGCCCGGTCGGGCGTGATCATCGGGCTCGTCGAGACGCTGCTGGTCGCGGCCGCGATCGTCGTCGTGGTCCTCGTGCGGCCCGCCGACCGGATCGACGACGCGGTGGACCCGTTCGACGGCACGGGCCAGGAGACCGCGGGACCCGTCTACGTGCTGCCGCTCGACCTGGCCGCGGGTACGTGCTTCACGGGCCTGCCGGAGGCGGACGACCTGTCGGACGTCACGCAGGTGCCGTGCGACGAGCCGCACGACACCGAGCTCACCGCGGTGCTGCCGATCGACGTCCCGCTCGACGACATGCCGTTCGACCAGATCGCGGGCGTCGAGGCGGAGTGCATGCGGACCAACGGCATGTTCGGCACCGCCCCGGGCGAGAAGGCGACGAACCCCGACAGCTACGGGAACTACATGACGTGGCCCCACGCGAACCAGTGGGACGAGGGCGGCCGCGCCGCGTACTGCCTGTTCGGCACGCCGGACGGGCCGACGACCGGCTCGCTCGTCGCGGGGACGTCGGAGCTGCTGCCCTGAGCTCGGCTCACGCCGCGGCGCGCCCCGCCGTCGTCAGGTCGGCGACGAGGGCGGCGCGCGCCTCCTCCCGGTCGGCGCGGTCCCGCAGCCGCAGGATCGCCGCGGGGTGCGCGGTGACGACGACGCGGACGCCGGCGGGCCCGTCGAGCACCTGACCCCGCACGTCGCCGACCGTGACGTCGTGCCCGAGGACCGCCCGGGCCGCGGTCGCCCCCAGCGCGACGACGACCCGCGGCCGGACCGCGGCCAGCTCGGCCTCCAACCAGGGCAGGCACGCACGGATGTGGGCCACCGCGGGCGTCTTGTGCAGGCGTCGCGGCCCGCGCTCGACGAACCGGAAGTGCTTGACGGCGTTCGTCACGTACACGTCGTCGCGCGCGACCCCGGCCTCCTCGAGCGCCTCGTCCAGGAGCCTGCCCGCCGGGCCGACGAACGGCTCGCCCTCGCGGTCCTCGCGGTCGCCCGGCTGCTCGCCGACGAGCACGATCGCCGCGCGCGGCGAGCCGGAGGAGAACACGACCTGCGTCGCGGGCGCCCACAGCTCGCAGCCGCGGCACGCCGGTGCGGCGGCGGCGAGCGCGGGGACGTCGGCGTCGGGCGGCACCCACTGCTGCGCGCCGGGCCGTTCGGGTGCGGCCACGTCGGCCTCCGTCGTCGGGCGGGCGTGCGGCGTCCTCGCACGCGCCCAGCATCACGCGGCACCGCCCGTGGCGCACACGCACGACGCCCGGGCCGGCGCGTGACCGACCCGGGCGTCGTCGTCGACCTCCCCGGCGCGCGGCGGCGCCGCGCGGACGCACCGCCGACGCCGGCCCGCGTCAGGACGCGGCGGCCACCGTCAGCGTCGTGCCGTCGCGGTCCACGACCACCGTCTGGCCGTCGTGGATGCCGCCCGACAGCAGGGCGCGGGCCAGCCGGTCGCCGATCTCGCGCTGCACGAGCCGGCGCAGCGGCCGCGCGCCGTACGCCGGGTCGTAGCCCTCGATCGCGAGCCACTCGCGCGCGGCGGGCGTGACGTCGAGCGTGAGGCGACGGTCGGCGAGCCGCCGGGCCAGCGACGTGACCTGCAGGTCGACGATGTGCCCGATCTCGTCGAGCGACAGCGGGTCGAACAGCACGACGTCGTCGAGCCGGTTGAGGAACTCCGGCTTGAACGCCGTGCGGACCGCTCCCATGACGGCCTCGCGCTTGGCCTCCTGCGACAGCAGCGGGTCGACGAGGAACTGCGACCCGAGGTTCGAGGTGAGCACGAGGATGACGTTGCGGAAGTCGACCGTGCGGCCCTGGCCGTCGGTGAGCCGCCCGTCGTCGAGCACCTGCAGCAGGACGTCGAACACCTCGGGGTGCGCCTTCTCGACCTCGTCGAGCAGCACGACGGAGTACGGGCGGCGGCGGACGGCCTCGGTGAGCTGGCCGCCCTCCTCGTACCCGACGTACCCGGGCGGCGCTCCGACGAGCCGCGCGACCGAGTGCTTCTCGCCGTACTCCGACATGTCGATGCGGACCATGGCGCGCTCGTCGTCGAACAGGAAGTCCGCGAGCGCCTTCGCGAGCTCGGTCTTGCCGACACCCGTGGGCCCCAGGAACAGGAACGAGCCCGTGGGGCGGTCGGGGTCGGAGATGCCCGCGCGTGCGCGACGGACCGCGTCGGACACGGCGGCGACGGCGGGGCGCTGGCCGATGAGCCGCTCGCCGAGGACGTCCTCCATGCGCAGCAGCTTCGCGGTCTCACCCTCCAGCAGCCGGCCCGCGGGGATGCCCGTCCACGCGGCGACGACCTCGGCGACCTCGTCCGGGCCGACCTTGTCCGCGATCATGGGCGTGCCGAGCGAGGCGACCTCGTCGTCGGTGGACTCCTCCGACTCCTCGGCCTCGGCGATCTCCCGCTCCAGGGCCGGGATCTCGCCGTACTGGATGCGCGCGGCCGCCTCGAGCGAGCCCTCGCGGAGCAGCCGCTCGGCGTCGGTGCGCAGCGTGTCGAGGCGCGCCTTGAGGTCGCCGACGAGGTTGTGACCGGCCTTCTCCTTCTCCCACCGGGCGGTGAGCGCGGCGAGCTCCTCGCGCCGGTCGGCGAGGTCCTTGCGCAGCCGCTCTAGACGGTCGAGCGAGGCGGGGTCGTCGGACTCCGAGAGCACGACCTCCTCCATCTCGAGGCGCGTCACGGCGCGCTGCAGCTCGTCGATCTCGACGGGCGAGGAGTCGAGCTCCATGCGCAGGCGTGACGCGGCCTCGTCGACGAGGTCGATCGCCTTGTCGGGCAGCTGCCGGCCCGTGATGTACCGGTCGGACAGCGTCGCGGCGGCGACGAGGGCCGCGTCGGAGATCGTGACCTTGTGGTGCGCCTCGTACCGCTCCTTGAGGCCGCGCAGGATCGCGACGGTGTCCTCGACGGACGGCTCGCCGACGAACACCTGCTGGAACCGGCGCTCCAGGGCGGGGTCCTTCTCGATGCGCTCGCGGTACTCGTCGAGCGTCGTCGCGCCGACCAGCCGCAGCTCGCCGCGCGCGAGCATGGGCTTGAGCATGTTGCCCGCGTCCATCGCCCCCTCGGACCCGGCGCCGGCACCGACGACCGTGTGCAGCTCGTCGATGAACGTGACGACCTCGCCCTCGGCGCCGGTGATCTCGGACAGGACGGCCTTGAGCCGCTCCTCGAACTCGCCGCGGTACTTCGCGCCCGCGACCATCGCGGCCAGGTCGAGGCTGACCAGGCGCTTGCCCCGCAGCGACTCGGGCACGTCGCCCGCGACGATGCGCTGCGCGAGGCCCTCGACGACGGCCGTCTTGCCGACGCCGGGCTCGCCGATGAGCACAGGGTTGTTCTTGGTGCGCCGCGACAGGACCTGGACGACACGCCGGATCTCCGAGTCCCGCCCGATGACCGGGTCGAGCTTGCCGTCGCGGGCGCGCTGCGTGAGGTCGATGCCGTACTGCTCGAGCGCCTTGAACGTGCCCTCGGGGTTGGGGCTGGTCACGCGCGCGTTGCCGCGGACGTTCGGGAGGGCGGCCGCGAGGGCGTCGCGGGACGCGCCGGCGGACCGCAGGGCGTCGGCGACGCCCGACTGGCCCGCGGCGAGGCCGAGCAGCAGGTGCTCGGTGGACACGTAGTCGTCGCCGAGCGAGCGCGCCTCGGCCGACGCGGCCTCCAGCGCGGCGGCGGTCGCGCGCGACGCGGACGGCTGCGCGACGGTCTGGCCCGCCGACGAGGGCAGGCCGACGAGCGTCGAGCGCACCGCGCGGCCGAGCGCGGCACGGTCGGCGCCGACGGCGTCGAGCAGCCCGTTCGCGACGCCGCCCTCCTGCTGGAGCAGGGCGTTGAGGACGTGCGCGGGCTCGAGCTGGGGGTTCCCTGCGGCGGACGCCTGCTGGATGGCGTCGCCGAGGGCCTCCTGCGAGCGGGTGGTGAACTTGGCGTCCACGGAGCCTCCATGGTCGAGGGATGACTGCTGGTCTCAACACCGGCCGAAGTTGAGTCTATTCCACTCAACTTCAGGCGCCACCCACCCCCGGACCGTGGGTGTCAGGGCGACGACTGCTCCCGCACGTCGACCGCCCCCGCGACCGACCGCTGCTCGCCGTCGCCCGTGACCACGAACCCCTCGACGACCACGTCGGTCCGCGCGATGCGGGGCGACAGGTCCACCTCGCGACCCCCCACGGCGAACGTGGGCATCACCACGGCCGTGCCCGTGCGCTCGCCCGCCGGCAGCACGACCGGCGTGCCAGGCGAGGCGCCCAGGACCGCCCCCGCGGCATCCCTCGCCACGACCTGCGCACGGAGCACGAGAAGCCCGTCCGGCACGGAGCCGCGCCCGACCGTGACCTCGTACCCGCCTACGGGATCGGCAGCGAGCGTGAGCCGCAGGTCGGCCGAGCCGGTCGGCGGGTCGTGCTGGACCCGCCCGTCGCGCACCACTACAGGAGACCCGCCGCCTACGAGTCCCAGCGGCTCGTCGGACCCCGCCGCCTCCACCGTGAGCGCGGCGTGCAGCGTGTAGTCGCCGTCGGGTAGCGGCGACCCGTCGCACGCCCGAAGGTCCGACGCCTCCCCGACCGAGCTCCACCCGTGGGCGGGCAGCTGCACCGGCTGGGGCCGGACGGTGTGGTTCCTCTTCTGGACGACCCGCCCGTCGGCGTCGACCAGGTAGGTGACCGCGACGCGTTCCCGTACCACGAGAGGCTCGTCGCCGGCGTTGACCAACGTGACGAACAGCGACATCCGCCACTGCGCCACGGCGTCCGGGCCCTCGATCTCCGGGACGGGCACGACCACGGCCATGCCGCTCCCGTCCGCCGGAGCAGGGGCGGGACCGCCGCAGCGGACGGCCACGTCCGGGGAGGCGGCGCGCGACGGCCCGGCGGGAGGAGCGGACCGGAGCTCCGGGGACCAGCCGCCGAGGGTCACGGCGACCAGCGCCACGACGACGAGGGCCAGCGCCCCGCCGGCCCGTCGGGCGACCAGAGTGCGCCGGTGCCCGCGGGCCGCGAGCTCGATCGCGGCGAGGTCCAGCGCACCGAGCGGAGCCGTCCGCTCGAGGTCCCGCAGGCGCTCGTGCAGGTCGTACGTCATCGTCCACCCCTCCCTCGTGTCGCCACGACGTCCGTCGTCTCCGCGACCGGCCCGACCACACGCTCCAGCCGCTCCATGCCCTCGCTCAGGTACCGCTTGACCGACCCGGGCGCGATGCCGAGCACGTCGGCGACCTCCGGGCCGCTCAGCCCGTCGAGGTGGTGCAGCACCACGCAGGCCCGCTGCCGGGGGCTCAGCGTCGCGAGCGCCGCCACGAGCGTCTGCCGGTCGTCGGCCACCGACGCGCCGTCGGGCACCTCGTCGGGCGCGGCCAGCAGGTGCCGGACCTGCCGCCAGCGCTGCGCCCGCCGCCCGTCGTCGACGACGAGCGTCGCCATCGTCCGACGCACGTACGACTCCAGGGTCACCGCCGCGCGGAGCCGGGGCCGTCGCGCGAGGACCCGGGCGAGCGCCTCCTGCACGAGGTCCTGCGCGTCGGCGGTGCTCCCCGTCAGCAGGTATCCGTACCGCAGCAGCGCCGGCCCCCGCTGACGCACGAGGACGTCGATCGCCTCGCCCCACCCGCGCATCCCGCTCCCTCCGCCGCCCCGCTCGTCCGGGGCGTGCACCGTCCAAGACGTCCGAGAGATCGTCGCGGTTGGGGGCGGGCGTGCGAAGCACCCGACGACGAGTCGTCGCCTCGTCGTCATCACGGCGTCGGGCCGGGGACACGCCCCGCGCCTAGCGTCGGGAGCGACCACCGAGAAGAGAGCAGGGCACCGATGACCCTCACCATGACGCTCGTCCGCCACGGGCGCACCCACTTCAACGCCCGCCGCATCCTGCAGGGCCGCTGCGACTCCCCGCTCACGCGTGACGGCCGTGCCGGCGTGCGGGTCACGGCCCGGTGCCTCGCCGACACCCCGTTCACCGCGGCGTGGTCGTCGCCGTCGGGCCGGGCCGTCGCGACGGCCGTCGAGCTGCTGCGGCACCACGAGGGCGTCCCGCTGCGCACCGACCGTGGGCTGCTGGAGTACGCGTTCGGGATCTACGAGCAGAAGCCGGAGAGCGTGCTCGACGAGGTCGTCGCCTGGCCCGACCTCGTGACCGACGTCCTCGCCGGCCGCCACCCCGGCCTGCCCGGCGGAGAGCACGCGCGCGACTTCATGGACCGCACGCGCGACGTGTTCGCCCGCATCGCCGCCCAGCACGACGACGGGCACGTCCTCGTCGTCGGCCACGGCCTCACCCTGGGCGCCTACCTCGCGACCGTCGACGACGTCGGCCTGGTCCCGCTGCCCAACGCCTCCGTCTCCACCGTCGAGGTCGACGCCGACGGCACCACCCGCATCACGAGCATCGCCGTCGACGTCGCCCAGCAGGGCCACACGGCCGCCCGCCCGATGCGCACCCCCACCCCGGTCCCGTCGGTCGCCTGACTGCGGGACGCCTGCCGTCGAAGCCCGTCTGGCGCGGGGTCGCAGCCGTCGAGCCGGGACGCCGCTGCCGGTTCGACCGGTCTCACGCAGCCGGTGCGTCCACCCACGTCCCTGTCCGGGCATCCTTCGGCGAGCGCCGGGACGGCATGCTCGGCGGTCCGAGGACGCCGTACGCGGAGGGACGTCCGTGCAGGACGAGGCACGGCACGTCACCGGTCCCGCCCGGTCACGGACGTCGGCGCGTCACGCCGACGCCACGAGCGAGCCGCCCGCCGCCCGCCACCGCCGGGGTGGCAGGATCGCGGGCATGGACGACGACGTCACCGACGTGCCGGACGTGCTCGGCGAGGGCTGGACGGCCCGGACGATCCCGCTGCGTCCCGACGACCGGTCCCGCACCGGCACGGACCCCGTCGCGACGCTCGTGAGCCCGGCGGGGACGCTGCGACCGGACGGGGAGCGGCGCGAGCGGGCGGTGCTGTACGTGCACGGGTTCGTCGACTACTTCTTCCACCCGCACGTCGCGGCCGCGCTGGCCGAGCACGGCTACGACCTGCACGGGCTGGACCTGCGCGACTACGGGCGGTCGATCCGCGAGGGCCGCATCCCGAACAGCATCCGCGACCTCGCGGTGTACGCCGAGGAGGTCGACGCGGCCGTGCGGCTGCTGCGCGAGCGGTACGGGTCGGTGTCGCTGCTGGGGCACTCGACGGGCGGGCTGGTCGCTGCGCTGTGGGCCAACGGGCGGCCGGGGGCGGTCGACGCGGTCGTGCTCAACAGCCCGTGGCTCGAGCTGCGGGGGTCGTGGTTCGAGCGCAAGCCGCTCACGCTGGCGCTGCGCGCGGTCGGCCGGGTCACGCCGGACCTCGTCGTCGGGCACATCGCGCCGCACTACGGGCGCGCGCTGCACGCCGCGACCGGCGGGGAGTGGGACTTCGACCTGGCGTGGAAGCCGCACGAGGGGTTCCCGGCGCGCGCGGCGTTCATCCGGGCTGTCCGCGCCGGCCAGGCCCGGGTGCGGCGGGGGCTCGACATCGGGTGCCCCGTGCTCGTCCTGGCGTCGGACGCGTCGGGGCCGGACGACCGCGAGCACGACGCCCTGCTGACGACCGACTCCGTGCTGGACGTCGCCGACATCCGGCGCCTCACGCCGCGGCTCGGGCGGGACGTGTCGTTCGTCGAGGTGCCGGGCGGCGCGCACGACCTGGCGCTGTCGCCGTCGCCGGCCCGCGAGCGCTACCTGAGGGAGGTCGTCACGTTCCTCGACCGGGTCACGTCGACCGCTGCGGCCGGTCAGGACGGCGGCTCGCGCCCGGCCTGACCGCCACCTGCACGACCGACACGACCCTGGTTGGCGCTCAGGCACCTCAGGACGTCGACGAGGTCGGCGTCAGCGGTCCCGGCCCCCGGCCTCGGGCGGTGACGCGGGCGGAAGGGACGGGGTGGGGACGGCGCGAAGCTCCGGGCGGTTCGTCACCAGGAGCCACGCGGCGAGCGTCGCGAACAGCAGGGGCGGGATGAGGGTCGCCTCGGGGACGATCGCGACGACGAGGAAGATGCTCAGCCACCCGGAGCGGGTCGCGGCGACGACGATCCCGACGGTCGCGGCGCCGACGGCCAGCGCGAGCGGAACCGCGGGCCACGCGACGTGCACCGCGAACCCGAGCGCGACCCCGACGAAGGTGGCCGGGAAGATCCGCCCGCCGCGGAACCCGACGCACGACGCGACGAGCAGCGCGGCGAGCTTGACCAGCGCGAACGCGAGGAACCCGAGCGCGGTCGTCGTGCCGACGAGGTCCGGCAGCTCCTGCATCTCGTCGAGACCCTTGAACAGCGTGACGGGCCCGCCGACGACACCGAGCACCCCGAGCACGAACCCGCCGAGCGTCAGCAGCACGACGGGGTTCCGGACGCGGTGCGCGAGCCGGTGCAGCGGCGTGATCAGGTACGACGCGGCCAGCCCGAGCGCCGCCGCGCCGAGCGAGACGACGACGGCGATCCCGAGGTGCCCGAGCTGCAGCCCGGGGTAGGGCGGCAGGTCCATCGCCATGTCCAGGTCGGACAGCAGCAGCATCGTCAGGGCGCCGGTCGACGCGGACACGAGCGGCGCGAAGAGCCGGTCCCACAGCGGGATGCGCCGGTCGCCGGGGTCGAGCTCGCTGAACATGAGCGCGGCCGCCAGGGGTGTGCCGAACATCGCGCCGATGGTCCCGGCGGTCGACAGGGCCATCCACTGCGGCACGGGCACCCGGCGCAGGGCGTGCGCACCCAGCCAGACGACGAGGGCCGCGTTGATCGCCATGATCGGGTTCTCGGGGCCGAGGCTCACGCCGCCGGCGAGCGTGAGCACGAGCGCGACGGCCAGCCCTGGCAGGGTCCGCAGCGGCAGGGGCGGCTCCACGAGGCCCGCGGTCGCGGGGTCGGGGCCGGCGTGGCCGGGCGCGTACCGGATGACGAGGCCGACGAGCAGACCCGTCGCGGTGAGCACGACCACGATCCAGACGGGCGACTCGCGGTCGAGCCCGAGCGTGCCCGACAGGTCGTCCCACACCCACCGCTCGACGACCTCGGCCAACGCGCTGAGCGCGATGAGGCTCAAACCGCACAGCACACCGACGACGGCGGCGGGCAGGGCGAGCGCGAGCAGCGCCCGCACCGGCACGCGGAACGCGTCGGTGCCCGTCGTCGTCGCGCGGCCCTCCCCCGGACCGGCCTGCGTCATGCGTCGTGGGTAGCACACGCCCTCGCGTGGTGCGACCGGGAAGACGGGTGTGGGATGGGCTCGACCCCCCGGACCTGCGAGGAGGACCCATGACGACCCACCCCGACCCCTGGCCGACGGGCACGCCTGCGTGGGCGGACATCACCGTGCCCGACCTGGACCGGGCGGTCGACTTCTACGGCGCGCTGCTCGGCTGGACGTTCGAGCGCGGCGGACCGGAGGTCGGCGGGTACACGCAGGCGCTCGTCGACGGGCGGCGTGTCGTGGGGCTCGGCGAGCCGACGGGCGAGGACCCGGCGCCGCCGTCGGCGTGGTGCGTGTACCTCGCGACGGAGGACCTGGCGGCGACGACGCAGGCGGTGACGGACGCGGGCGGCGAGGTGCTGCTGCCCGCGATGGAGATCCTGCACTTCGGGGACATGGCGATCTTCGTCGACCCGACGGGTGCGGTGTTCGGCGGCTGGCAGCACGGCGAGCACACCGGCTGGGACGTGACCGACGAGCCGGGCGCGGTGGTGTGGACGGAGGTGATGAGCCACGACCACGCGGCGTCGCTGGAGTTCTACCGGCGGGTGTTCGGGTTCACGGCCGACGACATGAGCGGGCCGGGGTTCACGTACTCCTCGGTGCGGCTCGACGGCCAGCTCGTCTGCGGGATCGGCGCGTACAGCGACAAGGTCGACCCGGCGACGCCCGCGGCGTGGACGCTGTACTTCGGCACGGCCGACACGGATGCGGCCGCGCAGCGCGTGACGGAGCTGGGGGGCACGGTCATGAGCGAGCCGGCCGACACCCCGTACGGCCGGATGGCGATCGTGGCGGGCCCGTTCGGCGAGGTGTTCGCGCTCATCAACGCGGGCGACGACGAGCCCGGCTGACGTGACGGCCGGGCCCCGCCCGCGCCGGCCGGCGGCGGGGTGCGGGCCCGGCGTTCCGTAGGCTCGCGGGGTGAGCCTCCCGTCCGACGCGTTCCGGCACGTCGCGTCCCGACCCCACGAGCCGCTGCGCACGTTCCACCCGCGCCGCGCGACGCTCGGCCGTGACCGGGAGCACGCGCTCGCGCACCTGTGGCCGCGGTTCGGGTTCTCGGTGCACGACGACGCCCTGGGCGGCGCGCCGACCACGCCGTACGGGACGCTCGACACCCGCGCGCTGTTCGGCCGTGACGCGCCGCTGGTGCTGGAGATCGGCTCCGGGATGGGCGAGACGACCGCCGCGATGGCCGCCGCCGACCCGGCCCGCGACTACCTGGCCGTCGAGGCGCACCTGCCCGGCGTCGCGAACCTGCTGGTCCTGCTCGACCGCGCCGGTCTCACCAACGTGCGCGTCGCGCACGGCGACGCGCTGGACCTCGTGCGCCGCCGCGTCGCGGAGGGCACGCTCGACGCCGTGCACGTCTTCTTCCCCGACCCGTGGCCCAAGGCCCGCCACCACAAGCGCCGGCTCGTGCAGCCCGCGCACGTGGCGCTGCTGCGGTCCCGGCTGCGTGTCGGCGGCACGCTGCACTGCGCGACGGACTGGGCCGACTACGCCGAGCAGATGCTCGACGTCCTCACCGCGGACCCCGCGCTGGAGAACACCGCCGACGGGTTCGCGCCCCGCCCGGCGCACCGGCCCGTCACCAAGTTCGAGCAGCGTGGCCTCGACCTCGGCCACACGGTCCACGACGTCGTCGTCCGGAGGGTCCGATGAGCGAGCACCCCGACCCGTCGACGCCGGGCGGCACGCCGGACGGTCCGCGCACGTTCCGCGTGCTGGTCGTCCCGGGCGTCAACCCCGACCGGTGGCTGCGCGTGTGGCACGAACGCCTGGCCGACGTCCCCCTCGAGCTCGTCGTCGTCGAGCCCTCCGAGGCCGAGGACCGGCTGCGCGCGGGTGCGGGCGACGTGGCGATCCTGCGGCTGCCGGTCGACCGCGACGCGCTGTCCGCGATCCCGCTCTACACCGAGACGACCGTCGTCGTCGCGGCCCGCGACCACGTGTTCTCCGTCGCCGACGAGGTGACGCCCGCCGACCTGGCCGACGAGACCCTCGTGCGCCCCGACGACGACCTGGTCGGCTGGGACGACGCGCCGGGCGAGCCGTTCGCGGGCGGCCCGGTCTCGACGACGGCCGACGCGGTCGACCTGGTCGCCGCCGGGATCGGCGTCGTCCTGCTCCCCCAGTCCGTGGCCCGCCTGCACCACCGCCGGGGGCTCGTCGCCCGCCCCGTCACCGACGCCCCGGGCTCGCAGATCGCGCTCGCGTGGGTCACCGACACGCACGACGACCTCACCGAGGAGTTCATCGGCATCGTCCGCGGCCGCACCGCCGGCTCCTCGCGCGGGCGCGGCACGCCCCCGGCGACCCCCGGGGCGGGCGGCGACGCGTCGGGCCGCCAACGCCCCCGCACGTCGCAGCAGCAGCCGACGCGGCGCGGCGGCACTCCCCCGCGGGCTAGAGGAACCGGGCCCCGTCGACGTCGAACACGATGAACGGTTCGCCGCCGGGCGCGTCGAGGTCCCAGCCGGCCTCGACGTGCGCGGGCAGCCGGTAGCCGCCGAAGGCCCGGTCCCCGGTGCAGCGCGCCTCGAACTCGTGCAGCGCCGACCCCGTCCCGTCCGGGTCGCCCCACCGCGGGAGCCGCACGGAGCGGAGCGTCCCGTCGTCGTCGACCGCGACCGTGACGGCGTGCTCGACGCCGCCCAGGGCGACGCGGGCCAGGGCGTGCCGGTCGTCGACGGCCTCCCACCGCACGTGCGGAGCGAGCGCCGTCCCCGGGTTCAGCACGAGCTCACCGGCGAGCCGGCCCGCGGCGCTGCGGCGCACGTCCTCGCCGCTCGCCGTGACGACCGGAAGCACGCCCGCCAGGCGCCAGCGCATCTCGGCGACGTCCTCGTCCTGCGCGTACGCGTCGTAGCCCAGCACGGGGAGCGGTCCGAACCGCGCGACGGCCGCCCACACGAACCCCCGGTCCGCCGCGAGGACCTGCCGGGCCGTGAAGGGCCGCCAGCTCCCGACGCGGATGCGGCCGCTCATCTCGAGCACCGCGGCCGTCGACGACGGCGCGTCGGGCGCGACGGCGCGCGTCAGCCACCGGTGCACGGGCGACGGGAGACGGTCGTCCACGGGCCCGAACGGCTGCGGCGTGGCGGTGGGCGTCGCGAGCCTGCGCCACGTCGCGGCCACGCGGCGCGCGGCGCGCGGCGGGGCGGGCGCGGCGACGTGCCCGCGGTCGTCCCGGACCTCGCGGCGCGCGAGGTCCGCGTCGACGCCGGGGTCCGCGCCCTCGCCGGCGTCCGCCCCGGAGCCGGGGGCCTGCGGGGTGCGTCGGGCCACGGGACGGTCAGGCGTCGCGCTTGGCGGCCTCGGCGCGGCGGTCCGTCTCGCGGGCACGCAGGCGGCGCTCCTCGCGGCGGACCTCGTCGAACGTCGCGCGCTCGCGCACCAGCCACTCGGGCGGGTCGGCGACGAGCGCCTTGATCTGCGCGGTCGTCAGCGGGTCGGTGATCCCGCCGCGGGCCAGGCCGCTGATCGACACGCGCAGGCGGCCGGCGACGACGGAACGCGGGTGCGGCCCGTCACGACGCAGGTCGACGAGCCACTGCGGGGGGTTGCGCTGGAGCTCCGCGAGCTCGTCGCGCGTGACGGTGCCCTCCTGGAACTCCGGCGGCGTCGCCGGCAGGTACACGTCGAGCTTCGCGGCAGCCGTGGACGGCTTCATCTCCTGCGGCTTCTTCGGGCTCACCGCCCCAGCCTAACGACCGACGACGCCCGACCCGTGAGCCCGTCGTCCCGTCAGCCCTCCCGCGGGTCACGGCCGGCACGCCGCAGGGCCCCGTCGCGGCGTGCGGCGGGGCCCTGCGGGTCGTGCGGGGCGTCAGGCGTCGGACGGACGGCGGACGCCGGGCGGGGCGTCAGGCCGACGGCGGCACCGGGTGCGCGTGCCAGACGCGGTCCAGGTAGTCGCGCATCGAGCGGTCGGACGAGAAGAACCCGCCGCGGGCGACGTTGAGGATCGCGGACCGGGTCCACGCCTCGGTGTCGGCGTAGGCGGCGTCGACGCGGGCCTGCGCGTCGACGTACGCCTGGAAGTCCGCCAGCACGAGGAAGCGGTCCTCGTGCAGGAGGTTCGACACGATGGGCTCGAACACGGTGCGGTCGCCGCCCGAGAACGCGCCCGACGCGATGAGGTCGAGAGCGTGCCGCAGGCCCGGGTTGGTCTCGTAGTACGACGCCGGGCGGTAGCCGCGCTCGACGAGGTCGGCGACCTCCGGCTCGGTCAGCCCGAACAGGAAGAAGTTCTCGTCGCCGACGAGCTCCCGGATCTCGACGTTCGCGCCGTCGTCCGTGCCGATCGTCAGAGCGCCGTTGAGCATGAACTTCATGTTCCCCGTGCCGGACGCCTCCTTGCCCGCGAGCGAGATCTGCTCGGACAGGTCGGCGGCCGGGATGAGGGTCTCGGCGAGCGTGACGTTGTAGTTGGCGGGGAACGCGACGGTGAGCCGGCCCTGCACCGCGGGGTCGGCGTTGACGGTCCGGCCGACCGCGTTGATGAGCGCGATGATCTCCTTGGCCATCCGGTAGCCCGGGGCGGCCTTGGCGCCGAACGCGAACGTGCGCGGCGTGACGTCCGCGGGGTCGAGCGCGCCGGTCGAGATCTGCTCGTACAGCGTGACGACGTGCAGCACCTTGAGCATCTGCCGCTTGTACTCGTGCAGGCGCTTGACCATGACGTCGAACATGGTGTCCGGGTCGAGGTGCAGGTCGTCGCGCTCGGCGAGCACGCCGACGAGCCGCCGCTTGTTCGCGGCCTTCACGTCGCGGAACCGGCGGCGGAACTCGGCGTCGTCGGCCAGCGGCTCGAGGCCCTTCAGCAGGTCGAGGTCGGTGACCCACTTCTCGCTGCCGAGCGCCTCGGTGACGAGGCCCGACAGGCCCGGGTTGGACAGCCGCACGAACCGCCGCGGCGTGATGCCGTTGGTGACGTTCGTGAACTTGCCCGGGTAGTACTCGGCGAAGTCGTGCAGCACCTTGTCCCGCAGCAGCTGCGAGTGCAGCGCCGCGACCCCGTTGACCTTGACCGCGGCGACGGTCGCGAGGTGCGCCATGCGGATCCCCCGCTCGGGGAACTCGGCGACGATCGACATGCGGCGTGCCCGGATCTCGTCGTCCGGGTGAGCGGCCCGCACGCCCTCGAGGAACTCCTCGTTGATGCGGTAGATGATCTCCAGGTGCCGCGGCAGCAGGCGGCCGAGCAGCTCGACGGGCCAGATCTCCAGCGCCTCGGGCAGCAGCGTGTGGCAGGTGTAGGAGAACACCTGGCGCACGACGCTCCACGCCTCGTCCCACGCCCACTTCTTCTCGTCGACGAGGATCCGCATGAGCTCGGGGATCGCGATGACGGGGTGCGTGTCGTTGAGCTGGAAGTGGATGCGGTCCGGCAGCCGCGTGAGGTCGAAGTCGTCGGGCAGGACCTGGTCGACGAAGTCCTTGAGCGAGCACGCGACGAAGAAGTACTGCTGCTGGAGCCGCAGCTCCTTGCCCTGGGGCGTGGAGTCCTCGGGGTACAGGACCTTCGAGATGTTCTCCGCGAAGGTCTGGGCGCGCACGGCCTGCGCGTAGTCACCCGAGTTGAAGATCTCCAGGTCGAACGCGCGCGTGGCGCGGGCGCTCCACAGCCGCAGGGTGTTGACGCGCCCGTTGCCGTACCCGGGGACCATGTAGTTGTAGGGGACGCCGAGCACTCTCCAGCCCGGGTTCCAGCGGCGCCGGACGGTGCCGTCGTCGTCCGTCCAGTCCTCCACGGACCCGCCGAAGCTGACCGTCACGGCCGCCTCGGGGTGCGGGAACTCCCACGGCGAGCCGAGACTGAGCCACGAGTCGGGCTTCTCGACCTGGCGGCCGTCGACGAACGTCTGCCGGAAGATGCCGTACTCGTAGCGGATGCCGTAGCCGATGCTCGGCACGTTCATGGTGGCGAGCGAGTCGATGAAGCACGCCGCGAGGCGACCGAGGCCGCCGTTGCCGAGACCGGGCTCGACCTCGGCCTGCCGCAGCTCGTCGAGGCTGATGCCGAGGCCGGACAGGCCCTCCTCGACGATGTCGGTCAGGTCGGCGGCGAGCAGCGCGTTGTCGAGCTGCCGGCCCAGGAGGAACTCCGCCGAGAGGTAGGCGACGGACTTGGCCTGGATCTCGGACTGGTGACGCAGCGTCTCCAGCCAGCGGACCATGAGGTAGTGGCGCACGGTGCGTGCGAGGGCGAGGTACTGGTCGTTGACGGACGCTCGCGAGAGGTCGACCCCCTGACCGAAGTTGAGCTCGCGCAGGTACTCCCGCACGAAGCCCTCGACAGTCCGTTCACGCGTCGCGATGGGTTCGGTGTTCGCTGTCACCCTCATCACCGTAGTCGGGCTCGGCCCCGTGGGACACGGGGGGACGGCCGTCGCCGCCTTCCCGACACGCCATGGCCACCTGGGCGGACGTCGTCGGGGGTGCGGCGGGGCGGCCGTCGTTCGGACGTGGACGTGCAGAAGGCCGGTGCCCCCTGGTCGGGCACCGGCCTTCCGGTGGTCGTCACCGCGGCGGGATCACCGCCGAGACGGCGGGGTTCGCCGAGCGGTTCAGACCGCGGCCACCACGGGCCGCTCGTCCGCCGAGGTTCCGGCGACGGCGGAGCCGAGCGAGCGGATGGCCCAGCCGGCGACACCGAAGGTCACGCCGACGCCCATGACGAGCAGCGCGACACCGAAGGCGACGACGGAGGTGAACAGCGAGGCCCGCAGGAAGGAGCCGTTCATGACGGTCGCGCGGACCGGGTCCTCACGGTCGAGCTCGGCGTAGGTCTTGCCGCCGGACGCGTCGAGCGCGTGGTGGTTGATGATCGCGGCCTGCGAGTACGCCTCCCAGGGCGTGTCGACCAGCTGGTTGGCGAACATGTCCGCGTCCTCCGAGACGGTGATGTTCTCCGCCTTGAGGTTGCTGGACACGGCGCCCCAGGTGACGGCGCCGGAGACGAGGAACACGCCTCCGAGGATCATGACGATGAGGCCGAGCAGGCGGGCCTGCGACTTCTGGACGGTGATGGTGCTCATGGTTCGTGACCTTTCGGTACCCCCGGAGTGCGGGTCTCCCCAGACCCGGTGAGCCGATCGGGCTCACGTGAAGATCGTTGCGTCTGAATGAACCCCGCGAGCGGGACCCAAGTCCCAGCATGTGGAGAAAGTGTGACGACGGTGCTCGCGTGCGCTATCGCGCACCGGCGGACGCGACGCCGCACGCCGCACGGCGCACGCCGCGAGTGCCGCACGATGCGGGAGCTGGACGCCCACCGTCAGGGGGCGAGCCGGTGTCGGCGCCGAGCGCCAGGTGCCGACCGACCTCAGCGGTGACGGCGCCCGGGGCGCCGCAGGAGCGGGACGCGAGTCGCGCGGCGAGCGTCGTGGCCGAGAGACCACCGGTGCGGGGCGTCTGCCCACGTCCCCGTCCCGCACGCTGCCGTCGGCGAGACCGGCCGACAGGCCCTCGCGCGGGCGGTCGGGGCGGTCGACGGGGTGGGCGCGTCGGAGGTCGTCGCGGCAGACGACGGCGCACCCCTGAGAGTGGGGGCACGGAGGAGGGCGCGCGGGGACCGGGGGTCGGACGCGCCCTCCTCCTGCCACGGACGCGTCCCCACGTCCGGGCGTTGTGCCCCCTGCTGCCCCGACCGGCCGCACCTGCCGGTTTGCCCGGGGCGATGGTGCTATCCCACCCCCTCGCGGGGCCGTCTGCGCGGGACTTTGGTCACTCGGACCTGCGCATTCGTCCGACCGGGCGACCCCGCGAGAGGGGGTGGGTCACTCGTAGGCGACCGCGTCGAGGACCTTCAGCCGTGCCGCGCGGACGCCCGGCCAGACCGCCGCGAGCACCCCCACGACGACCGCGAGCACCAGCATCCCGGCGAGGCTGCCCCACGGCACGACCAGCGAGGACAGGCCGTCGTCGGCGAACACGGTGGGCATCGTCGAGGCCAGCGCGACGCCGACGAGCAGGCCCAGGACGGTCCCGAAGACGGCCGTCAGGACCGACTCGACCGTGACCGTGCCGGCGAGCTGCAGACGGCCGAGGCCGACGGCGCGCAGGAGCCCGATCTCACGCGTCCGCTCGATCACGGACAGCGCCAGGGTGTTGACGATCCCCAGCACCGCGATGACGACCGAGAGGCCGAGCAGCGCGTACAGGATGACGAGCATCTGGTTCACCTGGTCGGCCAGGCTCGACACGAACTCGTCCCGGGTCAGCACGGACACGACCACGTACGGGGCGACGACGTCCGCGACGGCGTCCTGGAGCTCCGCCGTGCCGACCCCGGCGGCGGCGGACACGAGGATCGTGTCGACCTGCTGCTGGTCGCGCGGCACGAGGCCGTCCAGGACGTCCTGGTCGACCACGACGGGCGAACCGAGCACGTTCGTGGTGAACACCGCGGCGACCGTGAGGCGCTGCGGGCCGTCGGCGCCCGTGATCGTCATCGTGTCGCCGACCTTCCAGCCGTTCGACTCCGCGGCCGCCTCCTGCACGACCGCCTGGCCGTCGGCGAGGCCGTCGAGGTCGCCGTCGACGACCTCCACCTCGATCGAGCGGCCGAGCGTCCCGTCGTCCACGCCGATCACGTACTGGACCGCGGGCTCGTCGTCGCCGACGGCGACCGGCAGCGGCACGAACGCGACCGCGTCCGCGGTGCCGACCTCCGGCAGCCCGGTCACGTCGTCGACCGCGCCCGCCGGGATCACCTGGTTGGCGGACCGCACGACGACGTCCGCGTCGGTCTGCGCCTCGACGACGCCCGCGACGGACTGCTGCGCGGACACCGCGATCACCGAGACGGCACCGACCAGCGCCATGCCGATCATGAGCGCGCCGGCCGTGTTGGCGGTGCGGCGCGGGTTGCGGACGACGTTGCCGTGCGCCAGCCGGCCGACGGGCCGCAGCAGCCGGACGAACGGCCACGCGAGGACCCCGACGGCGGCGCGGGCGACGACGGGCGACAGCATGAGCACGCCGACCAGCACCGCTCCGGCGCCCACGCCGAGCGCGGGCTCGGCGGCGTCGGCCTCGGGCCGCACGAGCGCCGTGACCAGCGCGGCGACCCCCACGCCCGTGATCACCAGGCCGCCGATCGCACGCCACCGCAGCGAGCGCTCCGGCACCGCGACGTCGTCGCGCATGGCCTCGACGGGCGGCACGAGCGCGGCCCGGCGGGCGGGCAGCGCCGCCGCGAGGACGCTCACGAGCGTGCCGACGAGCAGCGAGACGCCGATGGTCGCGGCGTCGACGGGGATGTCCCCGACGAGGTCCATGCCGACCGAGCCGAGCACGACGCGCAGCCCCGACACGAGCCCGAGACCGCCCGCGATCCCCAGCGCCGAGCCGAGGAGCCCGACGACGGCGGCCTGCACGAGCACCGACGAGAACACCTGCGCCGGCGAGGCCCCCACGGCCCGCAGCAGCGCGAGCTCGCGCATCCGCTGCCGCACCGACATGGCGAACGTGTTCGAGATGATGAACGCCCCCACGAACAGCGCGATCGCGGCGAAGACCAGCAGGAACGTCGTGATGAAGCCGAGCTGGTCGGCGATGTCCGCCTTGCTGTCGGCGCGCAGCGCGTCGCCCGTGATCACCTCGAGGCCGTCGGACGCGAACCCGTCCAGGCGGTCCACGAGCTCCTCGGGCGTCGTCCCGTCCGCGGCGTAGACAGCGATCTCCGACACGCCGCCGTCGGGCGCCAGCACGGACAGGCCGGTGGCCTGGTCCACGAGGACGAGCGTGGCGCCCGCCATGGGGCCGCCCAGGTCGACGCGGCCGACGATCTCGACCTCCGTGACCTCGCCGCCGAGCACCGCGGTCGTGGTGTCCCCCACGGCCAGGCCCGACGACTCGAGGGTCGCGGTCTCCAGCGCGACCTCCCCGGCACGCTCGGGCGCGCGGCCCTCGACCAGGTCGAGCGACGGGTCGTCGGGGACGTACAGCAGCGCCACGCTCGGCGCCTGGGTGCTCTGCACCGCGGTCCCGTCGGCCCCGACGAGCACGATCGGGCCCTGCACGCCCGGGATCGCGTGCGCGACACCGTCCACGGCGGCGACGTCCTCGACCAGGTCGAGCGGCACGCGCTGCCCCGTCGCACCGCCCGTCACGACGGACGAGCCCTGCGTCTCGGCGGCGCGCACGTACACGTCGGCGGGGGCGGCGGCGTCGACGATGCCGTCGAACGTCGAGGACAGCATGGTGCGCAGCGCGAAGGTGCCGGCGACGAACGCGACGCCCAGGGCGACCGCGAGCAGGGAGAGCAGGAAGCGGACGAGGTGCGCGCGGATCCCGCGCAGCGCGACGCGGCCCATCAGCGGGCGACGGGCTGCGCCACGGCCGCAGCCGTGAGCGGGGCGGGCACCGGGGCGGCGTCGCGCGCGGGTCGCAGCGCCGTCAGCGCGGCGAGCACCGAGTCGGGCGTCGGGTCGAGGACCTCACCGACCAGGCGGCCGTCCGCGAGGAACAGCACCCGGTGCGCGTAGGACGCCGCGGTCGGGTCGTGCGTGACCATGACGACGGACTGGCCCAGCTCGTCGACGGACCGGCGCAGGAAGCCCAGCACCTCCGCGGACGACTGCGAGTCGAGGTTGCCGGTCGGCTCGTCGGCGAACACCACCGCGGGGCGCGTGACGAGCGCACGGGCGCACGCGACGCGCTGCTGCTGGCCGCCCGAGAGCTCGGCGGGCTTGTGGTCGAGGCGGTCCGCGAGTCCCACGGCCTGCACCACCGTGTCGAGGTGGGCGCGGTCGACGGGACGGCGCGCGATGTCGAGCGGCAGCGTGATGTTCTCCAGCGCCGTCAGGGTCGGCACCAGGTTGAACGCCTGGAAGACGAACCCGAGCCGGTCGCGGCGCAGCTTCGTCAGCCGCCGCTCGTTCATGCCGCTGACCTCGAGGCCGTCGACGACGACCGTGCCGGCGTCCGTGCGGTCCAGGCCCGCCATGCAGTGCATCAGGGTCGACTTGCCGGACCCCGAGGGGCCCATGATCGCGGTCAGCTCACCGCGCCCGAAGTCGACGTCGACACCCGCGAGCGCATGCACCGCCGTGTCGCCCCGGCCGTACGTCTTCACCAGTCCGCGCGCGCTCGCGATGGGCGCCTGCTTCGTCGTCATGTCCTCCACCTCACTGCACGCCCGCACGGGCCTGACGGGACGATCGTCCTCGCGTGCGGGCGGCGGCGACATGGGTGACGTCCCTGGTCAGGCCCTGGTCAGACCCTGACCCACCCCCGGCTCCCGGGGCGCCGGGCGGTACGGCTCCTCCCGCACAGCATGCGCCACGACGAGCTTGAGGACCATCACCGGGCCGAACCAGGACAACCCGTCCGGGGCACCGACGACGGGTGCGGCGACGAGCGCCACGGCCGCGACGCCGAGCGCCACGGGCCGTTGCAGGTGCACCGGGACGGTCCGCACGAGCACGACCCCGCCGAGCGGGACGAGGTACCACCACAGCGCCCACACCCACGTCGCGTCGGGCACGACGACGACCAGCACGAACGGGTGCACGTGCAGCGCGGCGAACGCGAGCGGGTCGTGCAGCACCCGGTCGAGCCGCGTCACGGGCGGCGCGAGCGGTGCGTGGTACAGCCGCTTGGCGGTCCCGAGCGCGTTCGCGGCCACCCCGCCCGTCACGTCGAGCGTCACCAGCAGCACCGCGAGCCACGTGCCCCACGACCACGTCGTCGGTGCCGTGAGGAGCAGCGCCGTGACGCACGCCGCCGCCGTGAGCCACACGACCCCGCGCTCGACGCGCGTGGCGCCGGTCCCGTACAGCCAGTCCCGCGGCCCGGGCGGGACCGCCCAGTCGACGTGCACGGCCTCCGGCCCGCCCGTCGAGACCTCTCCGCCGTCGCGCATGCGCACCCTCCCCCTGTCCCGTCCCACCCTGCCCCGGGCTCGGGCGGTGCGCACGGAGGCGTCAGGGGACGCGCGCGAGGACGTCCGTCACACCCGGCTCGACCGGGCCGCCGTGCACGGGCGGGCGCCGGGTCACCGCGTCGAGCGCGGCCCGCCACGACGCGGGCAGCTCCCGGACGCGGTAGACGACCGCCTTGGCGGGCTCGACGCTCGCGGCCGAGACCCCGACGCCCGTGACGTCGATCCCCGCGGCCCGGCAGGAGAACAGCATGCGGCGCAGGTGGTACGACTGCGTGACGACGACAGCCTCCTCGACGCCGAAGACGTCGTGCGCGCGCACGCACGTGTCGTGCGTGTCGAGGCCCGCGTGGTCCCGCACGACCCGGTCCGCCGGGACGCCGCGCTCGACGAGCCAGTCGCGCATCGCCGTCGGCTCGTCGTGCTGCGGCGTGCGGTTGTCGCCGCTGACCAGGACGACTTCGACCGTGCCCTGCGCGTAGAGCTCCGCGGCCGCGTCGAGGCGGCGGCGCAGGTACGTCGACGGCGTCCCGTCGGGGCGCAGGCCGGCACCCGGCACGATCACCACGCCCGACGGCGGCACGTCCTGCACCGAGCCGCGCACGGCCGCCTGGCCGACGCCCTGCACGACGACCGTCACGGCCGCGAGCACCCAGACGACCGCGACGGCACCCGCCGTCACGCCCCGCCGCACCCGCCCGCGCGCACCGCTCACGGCCGCGATGCTAGGCGCCCACGCTCACGCCCGTGGGCGCTTCGGTGGGGCGGTTCGGTGGAGGTTCGGGGCGGCAGGTCAGGCGAGCCGCGCGCGCCACGTCGTCGAGCGCGCGAGGGTCGCGGCGTCGAGCGCGCCGAGGGGGCCGTCCGACGAGCGCCGGCGGTCGGCCGCGTCCGGGGGCAGCCACACCGCGGCCTCGCGGTGCAGCGGCAGCAGGCGCACCGCGACGCGGTCCGCCTCCGCACCGGGCAGCACGTCGAGGTCCACGTGCCACGGTGTGCCGTCCCAGAACCGGTCCGCGACGACGCGGCCGTCGACGAGGAGCTGCGCGACGTCCCCCGCCCACGCGACCTCCAGCACGCGCCGCGTGCCGGGCTCGGGCGTGCCGACGTCCGCGAGCCGGTGCTCGGCCGCCAGCTCCGCGACGACGCCGGCCGCCGGGGCCGACGCGCGGCCCTCACGCGCACCGTAGGACGCGCGCGGCTCGGCGGCCGCGCGCACCGGCACCGTGGGCACCCGGCCGGTGCCCACCCCCGCGGCGTCCGGCGTCGTGCGGACCGGGAGCCAGGCGTCGCCCGTCCACCGGTCCACGCGCGGCGGTCGGGAGGCGCGGACCACGACCTCGCCGCCCTCGACCCACAGCGGCTCCGCGCAGCGCAGCAGGGCCCGGCCGTCGGGTCCGTCGACCACCCAGACGCGGTCCGCGTCCGCCGCCCCGACCACGAGCACGCGCGCGGCACCGTCGGCCTCGCCCGGCGACGCGCCGCCCCGCGCCCCGGCCCCCGCCGTCGCGTGCGCTGCGCGGGTCCGCCGTGCGGGGTGCGCCGGGTCCGCCGGGTGCAGCAGCACCAGCCCGCCGTGGCGCTCGTCGAGCGCGTGCACGCCGGGCGCGACCTCCTCGGCGCCGCCCGTCACGCGCACCTGGGGGTCGACCCCGAGCTCGACCGGCACACCCGCCGACGCGAGCAGCACGAGCGTGCCGTCGGTCAGCGTCGTCAGCGCGGACGCGGTCGCCCAGCGCAGCCGCACCGAGCCGTCCGGTGCCGGGACGTCGAGGCCGAACGGCCAGCGCGCGAGCGTCCCCGCCGGCACGTCGACGGGCCGGGACGGCAGCACGAGCGGGCCGTCGGGCAGGTCGACGTGCACCTGGAACGCGGGCAGCGTCGGCAGCGGGACGTGCGGCTGGTGGTGCACGACGAACACGAAGCCGGCACCGCCGTCCGCACGCACCGACCAGCGCGGGGTCGCGACGTCGTCCGGTCCGGAGGGGAGGTCGGCGGGCAGCGTCGCCGGCATCGTCGCGAGCGCGGGCCCGAACGCGGCGAGGAACGCGTGCTGGGTGCGCAGGGCCGCGTGCGAGGGCGCCAGCAGCCCCGCGGCGCCGACGGGCGCGTGGAAGTCGTAGTCGTAGGTCGGCAGGTCGTTCGGGTAGCCGGTCGCGTGTGACTCCTGCAGGTCCGGCGCGGGGTTCGTGCCGCCCGCGTACATGTAGTAGCCCTGCCACGCCGAGCCCGACGCGATCTTCGCGTGCGCGACCGCCGCCACGTCGAGCGCCGACGGCACCGGCCGCCGGTGGTACGTCGTCGCCATGCCACCGCCCAGCTCGCACGTCGCCGGCGGGAACGCGGTGTCCCGCTCGACGGCCCGCACCTGCTCGCCGCGCACGTCCGCCCCGATGCCGGGGTCGTCCCACGTGTGCGACACGCGGTAGTGCGCGCGGAACGTCGGGTGCCAGCCCTCGTCGGCGTCGACCCAGAAGCCGTCGCCGTACCCGCCGTACAGCGGCAGCACCTCGCCGGCCGGGAGCTGCGCCCCGCCCCACGCCGTCGCGGTCCACACCGGAGCGTGCAGGCCGGCCTCACGCGCGAGCCGCTTGAGCGTGACCAGGTGGCCCGGCTGGTCGTACAGCTCGTTGTCGAGCTGGATGCCGAGCACCGGCCCGTCCGGCCCGCACAGCCCCGCGAGCTGCGCACCGAGCCGGCCGAACCACCCCCGCACGAGGTCCAGGTACGCCGGGTCGTCGGTGCGGTGCGCCAGCGGCGCGTCCTGCACCCAGTCCGGCAGCCCGCCGTTGCGGACCTCCGCGTGGCACCACGGGCCCACCCGCAGCACGACCGACAGGCCCAGCTCCGCGCACGTGCGGACGAACGCCGCCACGTCGAGGTCCCCGTCGAACCGCACCTGGCCGCGCACCGGCTCGTGGTGGATCCACAGCACGTACGTCGCGACCACGTCGACCCCGCCCGAGCGGGCCAGCAGCAGCCGCTCGCGCCACCGCTCCCGCGGCACGCGCGAGTAGTGCACCTCGCCCGACACCGGCACCCACGGCACGCCGTCGCGCTCCAGGTACCGCGACGTCAGCGCGAGCCCCGGCCGCCGGTCCACCTCGTTCGCCATCGCGGGCCGCGTCGACGGCACCGTCCAGGCCGCGGGACGGATGTGCAGCGGGTCGGGCACGGCGGGCTCCTCGGGTCCAGGGGGCGGGACGTCGTCGTCGCGTGCGCGTGGCCCGCGGTCGCACAGAACCCTCGCACGACGGGCACGTCGGTCCCGCGCCGGTCACGGCCGGCGTCGTCCGCGGCGCGCTCGTCGTGCGCCGGCGTCAGCCTGCGACGGGCGCGTCGTGCGCGAGCGCGAGAGCCTCGTCGAGCTCCGCGAGCACCTCACGGCAGCGCGCGACGTCCCACGGCGTCCCCGCGAGCTCGAACTCGAACAGCACCGGTCGGTGCGACCGCGCCGCGATCTCCCGGCACGCCATCTGGTAGTGCGTGCCGAAGTTCCGGTTGCCCGACCCCATGACGCCGACCATCGCGCGCCGGTTCACCGGCGAGCTCAGGAACCGGCGCACCGCCTCGGGGATCGTGTCGTTCGCCGGGTTGCCCGTCTTGTACGACGGCGTCAGCAGCACCCACGGCCCGTCGACCTCGGACAGCCGGTGCTCGCGCTCCGCGAGGTTGAGCACGGGGCGCTCGAGCCGCTCCGCGAACGCCCGGACCAGCCCCGAGGTCGAGGAGTAGTAGTAGACCGGCGTCTGTCGCACACAGCCATGCTCACCCGGCCTGCCCGCCCTGGCGTGGGACCCACGACCCGCTGCCCGTCGAGACAGGACGTATTGCCGTGGCCGACGAGGGTCCGGGATGCCCACGATGCGCTCGTGCTCACCCTGTCCCAGATCCGCGACGTGCACGACGCCGTCGACGACCAGTGGCGCTCGCCGGTCGCCGACGCGGTCGCCGCCGCATGGGGTGTCGGGACGGGGCAGGCGCTGTACTGGCGGTCGTCCGCGTCGCACGTGGTCGTCGTCCCGGCCGGGGCCGACCCCCGTGGTGTGCTCTACGTGCGGTGGGTGCCCGAGCGCGCCGCCGGGGCCCGCGGCTTCGCGCGCGGCACGCTCCTGCACGCGCGACTGTCCGCCGACGCGGCCGACGTCGCACCCCTCGTCCCGTCGACGTCCGGGCGGCTCCTCGAACGCCTGACCACGCCGCTCGGTCCGGTGCTCGCCGCGGTGGTCCGCCGCGTCGACGGCGACGAGACCGACGTCGACGACCTCACCGTCGACCTGGCCGCCGCCTGGGGCCGCGGGCTGGGTCGCTTCCACCTCGCTGCCGCCCGCTACGAGGACGTCGTCGAGCCCGCCCCCGTCTCCCCGCTCGCGGCGCTGGCCCGCTCCCCCGACACCGACGTCGCCGACGCGGCCCGCGTCCTGGCCGACGCGCTGGGCCGGGGCGGACCCGCCCGGACGGTCGTCGGGCACGGCGACTACGAGCTCGACAACCTGCGCTGGCGCGGCTGGCGGCCCGTGTGCTTCGACCTCGACGAGGCTGCGCTGCGTCCCGCCGCGGCCGACGTCGCGTCGGCCGTGCGCGACCTGCTCGGCCCCGACCCGGCCCACCCCGCGCACCCGCGCCTGCTGGACGGGTTCCTCGACGGCTACTCCCGGACGTCGGGCACGACCGTCACGCACGACGCCCTCCTGCCCCACGTCGGGGCCCTCGCTGCCGCGCACCTCGCCGACCTCGACCGCATCCTCGACACCGCCGAGGACGCGGCCTGGCTGACCGACCTGGGCGACCGTCTGCGCGCGCACGCCGCGGGACAGCGCGAGGTGCTGGTCGCGTCGGCCGCCGCGCTCGCCTGACGGCGGGTCCCGTCGACCTGCTGGGGGGATCGGTTCGGTCGCACCTTCGTGCGACCGCGGGACGGCGGCGGGCTCGGAGCTCGCGCAGCATCGTGTCGGAGCCCCGGTCGCGGCCGACCGTCACGAACCCGTGCCGGGCGTAGAGCCCTCGGGCGGCGACGTTGCCGTCCTCGACGCTCAGGCTCACCGCCCGCCACCCGAGACCTCGCGCCTGGTCGAGACATCCGGCGAGCAGGAATGGCACGCTCGTGGCCCTCGCACCGCCCGCCCGGCGCGACGGGGTGTCCGACGCGCCCCGCGGTCCGTCTACGGAGCCGCGCTCGCGGGACGCGCCAGCGCGAGGACCAGGCGCACGAGCGCGACCACGATCCCGACGACGCTGCCCACCATCGCGAACACCAGCACGACGCGCGTCACGTACTCCCAGTCGACGGCCGGGTCGGTGAACGCGAACGGGAAGACGCGCCACGTCGCGACGAGCGCGACCAGGCCGATGCCGGTCACGACCATCTCGCCGACGGCCCGGACCACCGGGCTGTCCACCAGCACGTACACGCCGTTCGCGACGATCCCGGCCGCGAGCGACGCCCCGACGAGCGGCACGACGGCAGCGGCGTCCTCCGTGAGGAACGGCACCGCACGCCAGCCCGGCTCGACGGCCAGCAACCACAGCAGCACGCCGTTCACGATCGCGGCGACCACGTAGCCGCCGCGCTGGGCGGCGGCCGACGTCTGCCTCCGTGTCGGTCCTGCGGGCCGGTCGACGACGCTCACGGGATCCTCCCTCCGGACGGCCCCACCCCTCCAGCGTCTCGCCGCACGCCCGCCCCCGGCAGGGACAAACGTCTCCCCCACCGCGCGCCCTGCCCTGGCCGCGACCTGCGACCTGCGAGACCGAGCGGCCGCACCGGGCCGTCCGTCCGTGCGTCGAGCCGTGACGCGCGGTGCAGCTCGCATGCGCGTCCGTCGCCAGCAACGACAAAGGCCCGGCACCTGGGGTGCCGGGCCTTTCATCTGTGCGCCCGAAGGGACTCGAACCCCCAACCTTCTGATCCGTAGTCAGATGCTCTATCCATTGAGCTACGGGCGCATGGCCCTCGCGGGCCGTCCTGAACGATACAGGGAGCACGGGCCAGTCCCCAAACTGGATGCGCGTGACCCTCGGCACGCCGCGTCGTGGCTGGCAGGATCGCCGCCATGACGAGCACCGGACGGCTGGGCACGGGCGGCGGACGGATCGGGATGCGTGCCGACGTGCTGCGGCACGGCGACGGCCACGACGGCAGCCGCGTCGGCTACGTCGAGCTGTTCTTCGACCTGGTGTTCGTGTTCGCGGTGACGCAGCTGTCGCACCTGCTGATCGCGCACCCGGACGGCGAGCACCTGGTGCAGACGCTGATCCTCGGCTGGGCGGTCTGGTGGCTGTGGATGGACACCACGTGGGTGACGAACTGGCTGGACCCGGAGCGGCTGCCGGTGCGGGCGATGCTCCTCGTCCTCATGCTGCTGGGACTGCTCATGTCGAGCGCGATCCCGGAGGCGTTCGGCGACAAGGCGCTGCTGTTCGCGGTGCCGTACGTCGTCATCCAGATGGGGCGCACGCTGTTCACGGCGTGGGCGATGGGCCGGCACTGGCCGGCCAACGCCCTGAACTTCGTGCGGATCACGGTCTGGTTGTCGGTGTCGAGCGCCTTCTGGGTCGCGGGTGCCCTGCTCGACGAGCAGCGGCTGCTGCTGTGGGTCGTCGCGGCGCTGATCGACGCCACGGGTCCGCGGGCGATGTTCTGGGTGCCCGGCATGCGCGGCACGCACGCGTCGACGTGGGAGGTCCGCGGCGACCACATGGCGGAGCGCGTGGCGCTGTTCATGATCATCAGCCTCGGCGAGTCGATCATCGTGACGGGCACCGCGTTCGGTGACCTCACGGTGACGCCGGTGACGATCGTCGCGTTCCTCGCGGCGTTCGTGTCGACCGTCCTCATGTGGCTGCTGTTCTTCGACCGGTCGGAGCGGCGCGCGACGGAGTTCTTCGTGTCGCGCGACGAGACCGGGATGGTCGCGCAGACGGCCTACACGTACGTGCCGTTCCTGCTGGTCATGGGCATCGTCGCGACCGCGGTCGCCGACGAGCTGGTGCTGCTGCACCCCGAGGGCCACCACGGCGCGACCGACGGGTGGACGGCCTGGCTCATGTGCGGGGCCGCGGCGGTCTACCTGCTCGGCAACACGCTTTTCCGGCGCGCGACGGGCGGGCGCTGGTCCGCGTGGCACCTCGGCGGCGGGGCCGCGGCGCTCGCGCTCGTGCTGCTCGCGCCCGTCGTCACTCCGCTCACGCTGTCGTGGCTGACGAACACGGTGCTGCTCACCGTCATCCTCGGGGACGTCGCGGTCGCCCGACGGGCGACCACCGCCACCCGGGCCCGTGAGGGCGACCGGGCGACGGCGTAGGTCGCCCTCGCAGACGGCACGGGTGCCGGGACGTCAGTGCTGCGGCTCGACCGGCAGCTCCTGCCCGTCCACGAGCATCCGCCCGGCGCGGGCCTTGGCCTCCATGAGGTCGACGCCCCACAGCTCGGCGAGCTGCTCGGCCTCGGCCGGCCCGTAGCCCGCGTCCCAGTAGGCCGTGGACGGGTCGTCCAGCACCTCGGTGACCGGGGTGGACGCGGGCGGCACCGGTACGGTCTCGCCGTCGAGCAGCAGCTGGCCGGCGCGCGCCTTGGCCGTCGTCGCGTCGGTCTGCCACAGGTCGCTCAGCACCGCGACGTCCTCGGCGGTGTACCCCTGGCCCCAGAACGCCTCGTACTGCTCGCGGGTGTACCCGGCGGGCATGGCCGACCACTCGACGCCCACGACGGCCGCGGCCCCCTCGACCACCTCGGCGAACGGCGTGTACGGGTGGGCCGCCGCGGCGGCGCCCGCGCCGACGACGGCGAGGGTCGAGGTCACCACGGTCGCGGCCGCGACGGTGCCCGCGCGACGCCGGATCGGGCGGATCGCGGCGACCCCGTCCGCTGCGGCGATCCTCGCGGCGATCCGGTCGGTCGCGTGGCGGACGTCGGCCGCGTCCGGCTCGCGCGAGCGCAGCGCGGCGGTGACGGCGCGCGCGAGGTCGTCGTCCGGGGTACCGGCGCCGCCCGGGACGGGGCGGACAGGGTGCGGGGTCATCGCGTCTCCAGGGTGGGGTCGGTGCGCAGCGTCGCCAGGGCGCGCGCGGCGTGGGCTCGGACGGTGGCGGGCGAGGTCCCCAGGACGGCCGCGATCTCGGCGTCCGGGAGCCCCTCGTAGTAGCGCAGGACAAGGACCGCGCGCTGGCGCGGAGGCAGCCGTCCGAGGCGCTGCCACATGGCGTCCTCCTCGGCCAGCCCGTGGGCGTGGTCCCGGGAGGTGCCGGCGTGCGCGGTGATCACCTCGTCGGTGGCCGGGCGGATGGTGCGCACGTGCCAGCGGCGTCGCCAGGACAGGTGCTCGTTGGTGACCATCCGCCGCAGGTAGAGGTCCGGGCGCTCCATCAGGGCGATCCGGTGCCAGCGCACGTGCGCGCGCAGCAGGACCTCCTGCACCAGGTCGGCGGCGGTGTGCTCGTCGCCGACCAGGATCGTCGCGTACCGCAGCAGGCCCGGCAGGTGCGTGCGGACCACGTCGTCGAGCGCGGGTGGCAGGGCGACCCCGCGCGCCGGCGTCGGGAGGGGCGCGATGCGTCGGGTGGGGGCGCACTCCGGCCCGGTCACGGGCAGCCAGGTGGTCACCGGCCCACCGCCTCACGCACGCCGGCGAGCGCCTCCAGCGCGGCCGTCGCGTCACGAGCGGCGTCGGCGTCGGGGCGGGGGACCGGGCGGTCGTCCAGGCACCGCAGCAGCAACCGCTCGACCAGGGCGGCACGGCGCACGATCGCCCGGGCGTCGAGGTCGCCCGGCAGGATCCGGACCTCGAGGGTGTCCCGCACCGGGCGGTCCGCGACGAGCTGGGTGAGGTTGACGTCCGCGTACTTGGTCAGCCCGAGCCCACGCGCGGCGGCCCGGAGCGCGTCCCACGACGGCGCCGGGACGCGCTCGACCAGGTCGAGGAGACCCTCGGGCAGGGCGCCGAGCCGGCGGCAGGCCGGGTTGGTCTCGAGCGCGACGTGCAGCGGTTCACGCCAGTGTCCGAACAGCCGGACCACGTTGGCGAACGCCGCCGGCCGACGGAACGGCGCCCCGTCGAGGTGCACGTGCACGGCCGCCTCCGCCGGCACGGTGAACCCGAGGTCGCGTGCCGGCCCGAGCAGGTCCTCGAGCGCTCGGGCGTGGTCGGCGACCAGCGGCGGCGTGACGATCTCGGTCGGCCGCTCCCGACCCGCGGGCAGCGGCATCGCCACGGCGACGGTCGCGCCGGCGGCGTCGTTCACCCGGGCCGCGCCGCCCCGCAGCTCGACGCTGGTGCCGACCAGCTCCGCCACGGGTCCGAGCACGTCGGGCAGCGCCGCATCGGGGTCGGCGTGCCGTTCGACGAGCCGCAGCAGCCGGGCGTCGTCGGACAGCAGCCGGTACCAGCCCCGGTGGCCGCGCGCGGTCGTCCCGACGCCGACCAGGTCGGCCACGATGGTGATGTCGTCGACGAGCCGCGCGATCGGCGCCCCCTGCGCGTCGACCACGTCGAACGCCGGGGACAGGTGGCGGAACACCCCGACACCTGGCACCGCCGACGGCTCGCTGTCCGTGTGGAACGACCGTCGGACCCGGCCGCCGTGACGCGCGGCGAGGGCGTCCGCGAGCACCTGGCGGTCGGAACCGCCGGGCGCGAGCAGCTCGATCTCGAACCCGGTGCGCCACGTCAGGGCGTCGATGGTGTCCTCCGGACGGGTCGTGAGCGGTGCCAGGTGCACGACGTCAGCCGGCGGGGGTGGCGCCGGGGCCCTCGACCGGCAGCGTCTGACCGTCGAGCAGGAGCTGACCGGCACGGGCCTTGGTCTCGAGCGCGTCGGTGCTCCACAGCGCACCGAGCTCCGCGACGTCGTCGGCGTCGTAGCCGGCGGCGAAGAACGCGGCGATCTCGGCCTCGTCGTCGGCGGTGACCGTCGGGCTGGCGTGGGTGCCGGGCGCGAACGGCAGCGCCTCGCCGTCGATGAGCATCTGGCCGGCACGCGCCTTGGCCTCGGTCTCGTCCACCGACCACATCTCCTGGAGCGCCTCGAGGTCCTCGGCAGAGTACTCGGCGGCCCAGTACGCCTCGTACTGCTCCCGCGTGTAGTTCTCCGGCATCGCCGACCAGTCGATGCCGACGACCTGCGCGGCGTCCTCGACGGCCCGCGCGAAGCCCCACTGCGGACTGGCCGCAGCCGCCAGACCGGCGCCCGCGACGCACAGGCCGGTGGCGGCGACGCCGATCGCCGTCAGGCGCAGGAAGTGCGCGCGGTTCGAGCGGGTGCTGCTGGTCATGGAGACCTCCAGGTCATCGGGACGTGCTTGCCCCCCAAGAACGCCGCTCGACGCCGATGTGTGCAGTGCCCGCGTCAGACCACCTCGGCGACGCGCGGGAACAGCCGGGCGACGAGGTCGTCGAGCGTGACGACGCCCGCGAACCGCCCCGCGTCCCGCAGCACGGCGAGGTGCTGGCGGCTCTCCCGCATCTGCGCGAGCGCCTCGTACACGGGCGTGCGCGCGTCGAGCGTGAGCACGGGTCGCACGAGGTCGTCGACGTGCTCGTCGTCGCCACGCAGGAGGGTGTCGCGCACGTGCACGACGCCGACGAGGTCGTCCCGGGCTCCGACGAGCACACGCAGGTGCCCGGAGGCCCGGGTCGCGGCACGCACGTCCGCGGCGGTCGCCCCCGACGGCACGGCCGTGGGGTCGGGGTCCGGGCGCGTGAGGTCGGCGACGGTGAGGGTCTGCAGGTCGAGCGCGCCCGTCACCTGCGCGGAGTACGCGGCGTCGAGCGCGCCGACGTTCGCGGAGTGTTCGACGAGGTGCCGCAGGTCGTCGGGGTTCTGGCCGGTCGCGAGCGTGCCGGACGGCTCGACGCCGACCCGGCGCAGGCACCAGTTGGCGGCCTCGTTGAGCCCGCGCAGCAGCGGCCGGGTCGCCCACATGAACGCGCGCATCGGCAACGCCAGCAGCGTCGCCGACGACTCCGGGTGCCCGATCGCCCACGACTTCGGTGCCATCTCCCCGACGACGAGGTGCAGGAACGTCACGACGACGAGGGCGAGCACGAACCCCGCCACGTCGGCGAGCCACGGGGCGGCGCCCCACGACTCGAACGCGGGCGTGAGCCAGTGGTGCACGGCCGGCTTGGTGACGGCGCCGAGCGCGAGGGTGCAGGCGGTGATGCCGAGCTGGGCGCCCGCGAGCAGGACGGTGAGCTCGCCCGCCGAGCGCAGCGCGGCGCGCGCGGAGCGGCTTGTCGGGGCGTCGTCCTCCAGGCGGTGCCGCTTGGCGGCGAGGGAGGCGAACTCGACGGCGACGAAGAACGCGGACAGCGCGATCAGCGCGGCCGTGACCAGGGCGACGGCGAGAGGGCTCATCGGGCGTCCTCCTGGGTCGCGGCGATCTCCTCGGCGGTGGGCGGGGGTTCTGCCGGGACGGTGACGCGCACGGACGACGGCACGTGCCGCTCGACGGCGAGCACGTCGAGCCGCATCCAGACCTCCTCGGACCGTCCGGCGTGCGCGAGCTCGGCCGGGTCGGCGGGGAGCAGGACGACGACGCCGGCCCCGACGGGCGGGAGCGCGCCGTGCGCGTCGATGACGAGCCCGGCGACCGTCTCGTGGTCGCCGCGCGGCAGGTCGCGGCCGATGGTGCGCTCGAGCTCGTCGAGGTGCAGCTCACCCGGGACCGTCCACGCGCCGTCCTCCAGCACGGGACCGGTCGCGGCGTCGGGGTCGTGCTCGTCGGTGATCTCCCCGACCAGCTCCTCCGCGAGGTCCTCGACGGTGACGACGCCCGCGAGGCCGCCGTACTCGTCGAGCACGCACGCGAGCTGGTTCGTGCCGGACAGCGCGCGCAGCGCGTCGGGCAGCGCCATCGACGTGGGGACGAGCACGGGCGGGCGCAGCAGCGACGCCACCGGGGCGTCGTCGCTCTCGGTCGTCGCCAGCACGTCCTGCAGGTGGACGACGCCGAGGACGTCCTCGTCGTCCGACAGCACCGGGTAGCGGGAGTGGCCGGTGCTCATGTGCAGCCGGACGTCGCCCACGGTGTCGTCGGGCCGCAGCACGTCGACCCGCGAGCGCGGCACCATCGCGTGCTCGACGTCCCGCTCGGGGAAGTCGAGGATGCGGTCGAGCAGCACCGACAGCTCGGGCGGGAGGTCACCGGACTGCGCGGACTCCGCGACGATGTGCTCGAGGTCGCGGACGGTCGCGGAGTGCTCGACGTCGTGCACGGGGTCGATCCGCAGCACACGCAGAAGCGCGTTCGACGCGGAGTCGAACACGCGGATCAGCCAGCCCATGACGCGCAGGTAGACGGTCGTCGAGGACGCGAGCGCGACGGCGACGGGCTCGGGGCGGGCGATCGCGAGGTTCTTCGGGAACAGCTCGCCGAACACCATCTGGACCAGCGTCGACAGCAGCAGCGCGAGCACCGTGCCGACCGCGAGCCCGACACCCGTCGGCACGCCGACGCCCCCCAACGCCTCGCCGAGCGACTCGCCGACGAGCGGCTCCGCGACGTACCCGACGAGCAGGCCGGTCACCGTGATGCCGAGCTGCGCACCCGACAGCATGAACGACGTCCGCTTCGTGACGGCGAGCGCACGACGCGCCCCAGGGTCGCCCGCAGCGGTGCGCGCGCCGAGGCGCGAGCGGTCCACCGCCATGTACGCGAACTCCTGCGCCACGAACCAGCCGGTGGCGGCGGTGATCGCGAGCACCACGAGCAGCCCGACGAGCAAGGACAGCACCCACATCTCAGTGCTCACCCACCCTCACCGGTCGTCGTCGGCGGGGTGGGCGGGTACTGCTGTCGCTGTCCATCTCTCTCCTGGGGGGGAACCTCGTCCGCACCCGTCAACGCGCACCGGGCCGCACCGGTTCCCGCGCCGCGAGCGACCCGGGCCACAGCGGACGTCAACCGCCGACGGCCTCCCGCACGGACTCCGTAACAGCGACGACCGTCACGACGGGACCGGCGACGGCGACACCGACGGCGAGCAGCCCGGCGACCGCGACGGCGACCCACCCCCCGGGGCTCAGCGGCTCCGCGCCGCGGAACACCGCGTCCCGGTAGCCCCGCACCGCCTGGGTGGCGAGCCCGGCCGCGCCCATGAGGCAGACGATCGTCGGGACGCCGATGATCGTGCGCGTCGCGAACGCGACCAGGCCCGACAGGGCGAGGAGCGCGAGCGCGCCGCCGAGCGAGAACCAGAGCGCGTTGCGGCGCTTGACCTGCGCCTCGCGGACGCGGTTGGTGCGGTACGCCTCGCTCTGCAACACCGTGTCGGCGAGGTTCAGCGACTGCCCGAGGCGGAGGGGCACCTGGCCGAACGAGCTCCCGCCCACCGCGCCGGCCGCCGCCATGCCGCCCCCGGGCACGAAGGACGACGGTCGCGACGCGACCGGGAGGACCGGGTCGGGTGCTGGGGCGGGGCGGCTGTGCGCCGGGTGGGGCGTCGTGTGCTCCGTCCAGCCGGCGCCGTCGAACCACCGCAGCACACCGGTCGTGCGGCCGTCCGGGTACCAGCCGGGCGGGGGCGCGAATCCTTCGCTCACGCCCGGATGGTGCCAGCGCCCGTCCCCGCCCGTCGCCGGTCCGACGCCCGGTTCACCCGGTTGCCGCCAGGGTCACGCGGCGTCCCACGGCACCGCGACGTCGAGCACCCACGTCACGCCGAACCGGTCGCGCAGCATGCCGTACAGCGGTGCCCACGCCGCGGGGCCGAGCGGCACGACGACCGTCGCGCCGTCGACGAGCCGCTCCCAGTACCGGGTGAGCTCGTCGGCGTCGGCGCCGCGGACGGACACGAACACGGGGATGACACCGGGCTCGTACGCGGTGTGCGACGGCACGTCGTACGCCATGACGCGGAACCCGTCGGGCGAGACGACCTGGCCCCACATCACCTGGTCGGCCTCGGCCGCGTCGGTGACGGCGTGCGCGTCGGCGTAGGTCACGACCGTCGTGGTGCCGCCGAAGGCGGCCGCGTAGAGGTCGAGCGCGGCGCGCGCGTCGCCGCGGAAGTTGAGGTGGGGCGTGGTGGCGATGGTCATGGCTGCTCCTCGGTCTCGGTGCCGCACCGGTCGTCGGCGGGCACTGCCCACCCTCGCCATCTCAGAGGACAGGTACGGTCCTCTGATTCCCTAGGCTCGGACCATGGGGACGACAGAGCGGCTGCTACGCCTGCTGTCGCTGCTGCAGGCGCACCGCGACTGGCCCGGCCAGGAGCTCGCCGAGCGCCTGGGCACCACCTCGCGCACCGTCCGCCGCGACGTCGACCGGCTGCGCACGATGGGCTACCGCATCGACTCCGCGAAGGGCCGCGCGGGCGGCTACCGGCTCGACGCGGGGTCGGCGCTGCCGCCGCTGCTGTTCGACGACGAGCAGGCCGTCGCCCTCGCCGTGGCCCTGCGTGCGGCCGCCGTGACCGGCGCCGGCGTCGAGGACGCGGCTGCCCGCGCGCTCGCGACGCTCCGGCAGGTGATGCCCCCGCGCCTGCGGCACCGGCTCGACGCGGTCGACGTCGTCACAGCCCCGACGGCTCCCCGCGACTCCGCGTTGCCCGCGACGCTCGTCGCGCTCTCGTCCGCCGTCCGCGCCCGTGAGGTCCTGCGGTTCGACTACGCCTCGTCGCGGGACGCGACCGTCGCTCCGCCGGGCTCGTCCGCAGCGCACCCGGTCGTCGCCCCACGCCGGGTCGAGCCGCACCACGTCGTCGCCGCCCGGGGCCGCTGGTACCTCGTCGCGTGGGACGTCGACCGCGACGACTGGCGCGTCTTCCGCGCCGACCGCCTCACGCCCCGCACCCCGCGCGGCCCACGGTTCACGCCCCGCGAGGTGCCGGGCGGCGACGTCGCCGCGTTCCTCTCGGCCCGTTTCCGCGGCTCGGACCGCCCGGGTGCCTGGCCGTGCGAGGGAACCGTCGTGCTGTCCCTCCCCGCCGCCGACGTCGTGCCCTTCGCGGGCGACGCGACGGTCGAGGACGTCGGCCCATCCCGCTGCAGGGTGACCGCCGGCTCGTGGTCCTGGACCGCGCTCGCCGCGCACCTCGGCCGCTTCGACGCGGACCTGGCCGTCGTCGGCCCGCCCGCACTCGCCGACGCGTTCTCCCGGCTCGCCGCACGCTTCACGGCGGCGGCAACGGCCGGCACGGCGAGTTCCCGCCCCTGACCCGGAGGCCCGCGCTTCCCCCCGCGCGAGGTGCCCGGCGGCGACGTCGCCGGGTCCCTGTCCGCAGCTTCCGCGGTTCCGACCGCCCCGACACCTGGCCGTGCGAGGGGACCGTCGAGCTGGCACTGCCGCCGCCGACGTCCTGCCCTTCGCTGCCGACGCGACCGTCGAGGTCCTCGACTCCGACCGCTGCCGCATGACCGCGGGGTCGTCCTCCTGGACCGCGCTCGCGGCCCACCTGGCCCGTTCTCGAGTCCGGCGTCGGGGTCGTCGGCCGCCGGCACTCGCCGATACCTTCGCCCACCTCGCCGCGCGGACCGCCGCCGCGTCGTCCTTGTCCGTCAGCGCCGGACCGCCACGTCCCTACCTCTCCGAGGTGCGTCCTGGTCGCAGGTCGACGCCGTCAGATGGCAGGGCCGGTCACGGTGCGGGGGCCGGCGTCCGCCGGGCAGCGGGTCACGAGCGTGGGTGCACCGGCGGCGGTCATGGCCCGGCACCGTCGCCTCGCGGCTCACCGGCGAGCGCGCTCCACGCCCCGTCCTCGAAGATCTCGACCTGCGGCAGCGTGTTGAAGTCGTCGAACGACATGCAGCTCACGGCCCAACCCGCGGAGCTTGGCTCGTGGACTGCCCACGCGCCGTCAGGGCCTCGCATGCGTAGACCTCTGACTGATGCAGCTCGCACGACGGGCGTAGTGCAGTCGTGGGCCCTGGCCGAACGCGGTGGCAACGGAGCCCCACACTCGGGTCTCCGCCTCCGCCGGGTCGATCACCGTCGGGACGAATGACTCACCCGTCCCGTGGTGGCCGAGCGCGACGACGAACCACCCGGTTCGCGCGTCAGCGACCACAGCGAGAGCGCAGTCACCGGCACCGTCTCGCGCGACGACCGACGTCCGAGACGCGCCCCCCGGACAACGCCTGTTGGCGCGCTGCCGTCAGGTCGAGGTCGTCCCAGTCGGGAGCGGTCGTGTCCACGGAGTCAGTGTCTGCCTACGCGCGGCCGCTAGTCGCCGAGGCCCGTGCCGACCTGACGGGCGGCGGTGATCCACTCGTGGTCCGGCGGGACGAGCTTGACCTTGCCGGCCACCTCGGCGAGCGGGACGAGCTCGGTCCCCTCCCCGCGGGCGGCGACCATGACGCCCGACTCGCCGCGCGCGAGCGCGTCGGCCGCGGCCGCACCGAGCCGGGTCGCGAGGATCCGGTCGGCGGCGACCGGTGCTCCCCCGCGCTGCACGTAGCCGAGGATCGTCACGCGGCTCTCCAGCGACGTCGCGGCCTCGAGCTCACGGGCCAGCTTGAAGGTGTGCTCGCGCTGCTGGTCCTCGACGTGCGCGAGGTGCGCCTTCGCGGCCTTGACCGCCTCGGGCGTCTTCGCGGCCTTGACCAGCAGCCGGGCCGCCTCGAAGTCGGCGGTGTCGCCCACGTCGCGCGCACCCTCGGCGACGGCGATGACGCTGAAGTTCGAGCCGCGCGCGCGGCGGGCGCGGATCGTCTCGGCGATCGACTCGACGGTGTACGGGATCTCGGGGATGAGGATGATGTCGGCGCCGCCCGCGATGCCCGCGCCGAGCGTGAGCCAGCCGGCCCGGTGGCCCATGATCTCGGTGAGGATGATCCGGTGGTGGCTGTGGGCCGTGGAGTGCACGCGGTCGATCGCCTCGGTCGCGATCTCGGTCGCGGTCGCGAAGCCGAACGTGGTGTCGGTGCGCGCGATGTCGTTGTCGATCGTCTTCGGCAGGTGGATGACGTTGAGACCCGCCTCGACGAGCTTCATCGCGTTCTTCGCGGTGCCGCCGCCGCCCAGCATGACCAGCGCGTCCAGGCCCTCGCGGTGGTAGTTCTCGACGACGGTCGGCACCATGTCGCGGACCTCGCCGTCGACGACCCACCGGTGCACCTTGTCGCGGCTGGTGCCGAGGATCGTCCCGCCGACCGTGAGGATGCCGGACAGCGCGGCGCCGTCGAGCGGGACAGACCGGTTCTCGACGAGACCCGTCACGCCGTCGCGGAACCCGATGAGCTCCATGCCGTAGGCGCCGATCGCCGCCTTGCCGAACCCGCGGATCGCCGCGTTGAGGCCGGGGCTGTCGCCGCCCGCGGTGAGGATGCCGACCCGCTTGACCTTGCCGTCCGCCACGTCCGCACCTCTCGCTCGCCACCGGGTCGGCGCAGCGGCCACCCTTGCACCGCGCGCGGACTCCGACCCTACCGGCGGCCCGCACCGACACCTGGGACGACCTGCCCGCACGCTCCGCGGGCCCCGCGGCCCCGCACGGCGGCGACCAGCCGACCCGCTGACCTTGCTCGTGCCTCCCCGGTTGCCGTGGCCATGGCGAGACGACACGCCTGGACCGTCAACCGGCCACGGCGTCCTCGACCGCGTCCCAGGCCGCGGCCCCGACGGCGGGGTCGGCCAGGGCGCCGACGTGCCGCTCGGAGGTGACGACCGTCCGGTCCCTCGGGCCGCCCGGGCCGAGCAGCCGGTCGCGCACGACGTCGTCCGCGGTCGCGGCGTGCAGCAGCGGGAGCACCGACTGCTCGACGTCCCGGCCCATCGTCGCAGCGAGCACCCGCGCGACGGCGCGCTCCGCGAGCGTCGTGCCGCTGGACTGCAGGGCGGTGCGCGCGACGCCGGGGTGTGCGACGACGCTGCGGACGGGCGAGCCCGCAGCCTGCAGGCGCCGGTCGAGCTCGCGCGCGACGACCATGCCGGCGGTCTTGGTCTGCACGTACGCGCGCGCGGGGCTGTAGCGGCGCTCGCCCTCGAGGTCGTCGAGGTCGAGCCGCGTGCGCACCAGCCGGTGCAGTCCCGACCCGACGGTCACGACCCGCGGGGAGCTGCCCTGCTCGAGCGCGCCGCGCAGCCGCCCGCTCAGCAGGTGCGGCCCGAGGACGTGCGTCGCGAGCAGCACCTCGTGGCCCTGGGCGGTGGTGCGGCGCGCGGCGGCGCCCGTGCCCGCGTTGTGCACGAGGACGTCGAGGTCGACCCGGTCCGTGAGGAGCCGCTCCGCGAGCCGCTCGACCGATCCGAGGTCCGCGAGGTCGGCGCGCTCGACCGTGACGCGGCCGCGTACCCCGGCGGCGACGAGCGCGTCGCGCACGACGGCTCCGCGTGACTCGTCGCGTGCGACGAGGACGACGTCGGCACCGGCGCGCGCGAGGTGGCCGGCGAGGGCCCGCCCGAGCCCGGCGGACGCGCCGGTGACGACCGCGCGCCGCCCGGCGAGGTCGGGTACGTCGGCGACCGCCCAGTCGACGACGCGGCGGTCGAGGCGTCCTGCGCGGGGCGTGGTGGCGGTGCTCGTGCTGGTCATGGCGACTCCCGGCGGTCGATCGGATCATCTATCCGCTTCACCGTAGCAGGATTCGGATAGTTCATCCGATCGGATCGGTGATCGACTCATCGGTAGGCTGGCCGACGTGGCAACCGAGCTGCGGCGCGACGCCGCCCGCAACCGCGAGCTCCTCGTCGAGGCGGCACGCCGACGGCTCGACGACGGCGACCTCGAGCTCCGCCTGAACGCGCTCGCCGCCGACGCGGGCGTGGGCGTCGGCACGGCCTACCGCCATTTCCCCGACCGCCCGACGCTCCTCGCCGCGCTCGCCCGCCCCGGCCTCGCCGCGCTCGCCGCGCAGGTGCACGACGACACCCAGGTCGACGACCCCGTCGACGGCATCGGCCAGGTGCTCCGGCACGCGATGCTCGCCCAGCTCGCCGACCCCGCGATCGCCGAGGTGCTGCGCCACGGGCCCGGCGGTGACGCCGAGGTCGCCGCCCTCGTGGCCGGCATGACCGCGGACGTCGAGCGGGCGCTCGCGCGCGCACAGGCCCAGGGTGCGGTGGCGGACCTGGGCCCGGGCGACCTCATCCGGCTGCTGTGCGGGCTGGACCACGCAGCCCGCCTCGGCACCGACCCGGCCGCCGACGCCGCCGCCTACGTCGACCTCGTGCTGGGCGGCCTCCGCCCCCGGTGACGCCCACCGCCCGTCGCCGGTGACGTCTCTCTGTCCCCTCGGAGCCAGCGGGTCGTGCCGGCTGCGGCCGCGATGCCGGGCCCCGGGCAGCGTGACGCCGACCCGCGTGGGCTCGCGTCAGCGTCGCGCGACCACGGCGAAGGAACGGGCGTCCGGGTCGTACGGCGCGCCCGTGAGGTCGCCCCACAGGTCGGGCGGCCCGAACCCCCCGGTCGCGAGCTCGGCCGCCACCTGCGCCGGCGTGAGGCACTGCATCCAGTTCCAGAACTGCCGCACGCTGCGGTCCGTGGCGATGGTGTACCGGTCGAGCACCAGATGCTCCTCGGGGTACGTCCACGTCTCGTGCGTGCCGAGGTAGGGCGGGTCGGCCCAGAAGCCGCCGTCGAGGTCCGCCGCCTCGACCACCCCGGGCTGGACCTCGTCGAAGCGTCGGTCCGCTGTCACGTCCATGACGAACGCGCCGCCCGGCCGCAGGGCGGTGAAGGTGCGGCCGAGGAGGAGGCCGCGCTGCTCCGGGCTCAGGACGCAGAAGTCCTCGTACACCAGCAGCGCCGCGTCGTACGGTCCACCCAGGTCGGCCTCCAGGTAGTCGCCGACGTCGAACGTCGCCGGGAGCGCCTCCCGCGCGGCGACCTCCCGCGCGTGCGCCACCGACAGCCGGGAGACGTCGACCCCGTGCGTGACGACACCCCGGCGCGCGAGGCGCGACGCGTAGAGGCCCGGTCCGCACCCGAGGTCCAGCACCCGCGACCCACGGACCAGCCCGAGCTCGTCGACCATCCACCCGACGGAGCGGGCGATGACGTCGTGCGGGCGGGACGCGAGCGCCGAGCCGGGGTCGAGGTGGCACGCCAGCATCTGCTGCGCGACGTGCGGGTCGTCCCAGAAGGCCGGTGTGGTGAAGGCGCTGAACGGGGCCGGGCGTTCCGTCATGTCGCAGGGACCTCCTCGGGCGACGGCCGCGTCACGGTCTCAGGCGATCGTCGCGCCGTCCATCGCATTCGCCGCGCACCCGACCGCCCCTGGCGACCGGTCGAGCGCTCTGCCGTGCAGCCGGCCAGGGCTCGCGGCCCACATGCGCGACGAGAGCTCCGCCCGTCGACGCCACGAACCAGCACCGCAGCGTGCCTGTAGTGCCAGGTCAGGCGCAGAGACAGCAACACCCGTCCCGGAAGACCCAGGACGGGTGTCGACCAAGAACCACGGGCGGTAGTCGGACGAACTACCTGGAGCGGAGACGGTGGGATTTGAACCCACGGAAGGGTTGCCCCTTCACGACCTTAGCAGGGTCGCGCACTAGACCTGGCTATGCGACGTCTCCAAGTGCAGCACAGGGTACCTGGCCCGCTCGCCGGGCGGCAAAGCGTGCCGTGACCAGCGACTCGGCCGCGCGTCCCGGTCACACCGGCGGCCCGACGTACCGATACTTCTCGGCGTGACCCTCGCCTCCCGCACCCACCGGCGCCCCCTCGTCGGCGGGCTCGTCGCGCTCGTCGTCGCGTCCACCGCCGCGTGCGGGCCGCTGGCCCCGACGGACGCCGCCGCGGTCGACCCCGCCCCCGCCGGGCCGGCTCCGTCGGCGCCCGCGCACGCCGCGGACGGGTCGGCACTCGCTGCGCTGGCGCTTCTGGAGGTCAAGGGTCGTGCCCCCAGGACGGGCTACGACCGCGACCTGTTCGCGTACCGCGAGGTGGACCTCGACGGGAACGGGTGCGACGTCCGCAACGACGTCCTGCGCCGGGACCTGGTCGACGCGGTGCTCAAGGACGGGACGCAGGGGTGCGTGGTGCAGCAGGGCACGCTCGTGGACCCGTACTCGGGCACGACCATCCCGTTCACGCGCGGGGCGTCGACGTCGGACGACGTGCAGATCGACCACGTGGTCGCGCTGTCGGACGCGTGGCAGAAGGGCGCGCAGCAGCTCGACGAGGCGACGCGCCACCGGCTCGGCAACGACCCGCTCAACCTGCTCGCGGCGTCGGGGCCGCTCAACCAGGAGAAGGGCGACGGCGACGCGGCGACGTGGCTGCCGCCGAACACCGCGTTCCGCTGCGCGTACGTGGCGCGGCAGGTCGCGGTGAAGTACACGTTCGGGCTGTGGGTCACGCAGGCGGAGCACGACGCGATCGCACGGATCCTCGCGACGTGCCCGGAGGAGCCGTTGCCTGCGGGCTCCGCACCTCTCCCGGGGGCGACGGACGTGCAGCCGCCCGCTGCCGCGGCACCGGCACCGGCGGAAGCCGCGCCCGTCGAGCCGCCTCCGGCGCCGGACGCGGCGGCACCCGCGAACCCCGGCAACGCGGTCGACTGCCGGGACTTCGCGACGTGGGCGGAGGCCGACGCGTGGTTCCGCACCTACGAGCCGTACTACGGCGACGTCGCGGAGCTCGACGGCAACGACGACGGCGAGGCGTGCGAGTCCCTGCCCGGCGCCCCCTGAGCGCTCAGCGCTCGAACGCCCAGGCGCGGTCGGTGAGCATGCGGGCCACGGCGAGACCGATCGCGAGGGCGGCGACGACGAGGCCGGCCTGCACGGCGTAGGCGATCGCGTCGAGCGTCTGCCCGTCGGACAGGTGGAACACGGCCCGGTAGGCGGTGACGCCGGGGACCATGATGACGACGGCGGGCACGGAGATGGTGATGCGGGGGACGCCGAGCCGGGGCGCGACGGCCGCGGCCATGAGCCCGACGAGCAGCGCGACGACGGCGGCGGCGGCCTGCACGACCACGCCGGCGTCGACGAGCTCCAGGCGGACGACGTTCGCGACCATGCCGACGGTCGCGGCGCCGACGGCCATGGGCCACGGGCTGTTGAACATGAGCGCGAACCCGATGACCCCGAGGAACGACGCCACGAACCGCAGGAGCAGCAGCAGCGCAGGGTCGAGGCCGAGGGGCGGCGGCGGGTCGGGCTGCAGGCCGACGACGCTCGACACGGCCCACACCGCGAGCGCCGCGGACGTCAGGATCATGATCGCGTAGACGAGCCGCGCGACCCCCGCGGAGAAGTCGAGCTTCGCGAGGTCGAGCGCACCCGTGACGAGCGCGAACCCGGGGATGAGGAACAGCACCGCGGACACGTACCCCGCCTCGTGCCGCAGCGGGATGGCGCCCATCTCGTGCAGGACGGTGACGAAGCCGAGGTAGGTGAACGCGCCGAGCGCGGCCGCGAGCATCGTGACGCCGAACTGGTTGTAGCCGCGGTGCAGCAGGGCGCGGCGCAGCGCCTGGCCGAGCGACGCGCCGACGAACACCCCGGCGACCTCGACGGGCCCCCCGTTGTTGAGGAACGCGAACGCCGCACACGCGATGCCGGACCACAGCGCGTTGAGCAGCGCCGGGTAGAGGGGCTTGCGGGACGCGATCGCGTCGAGCTCGGCGGTGGCCTCCTCGACGGTCGTCTCCACGCCGTCGCGCACCTTGCGCTGCTCCAGCCGGGACACGAGCGCCTCGAGCCGGGACAGCCGGTCGGCGTTGATGCCGACGGACCGGACCTCGGCCACCTCGGTGCGGAACGAGCGGCCGCGGTGCGAGGTCGTGGTGATCTCGGTGAGCGTCACGTGCGCCTCGTGCCGGTCGATGCCGAGGGCGCGGGCCATGCGGGCCATCGACGCCTTCACGCGGTACGAACCGGTGCCGGCGGACAGGCTCAGGCGGCCGACGCGCAGCGCGACGCCCGAGCGGCGGATGAGCTCGAGCTCGTCGTCGTCCGGTTCCGTGGGCACCGGACCATCATCGCTGGTGGACCGCCCCCCTCACCCCGGGACCGTCGTCCCGGTCGGCCGTCCGGGGTGTGGTGGTGGTCACCGGCCGGCCGACGCTCAGCGGTAGGTCCGCTCCCCCTGCGCGGCCCTGCGCGCGATCTCGGCGACCCGCGCGGCACGCGTCTCCGGACGGCGGACCTCGACGACGCGCAGCAGGTGCAGGCGCCGCGCCGACGGCGGGAACGCGTCCCAGTGCGCGCGGGCGCCGGGGAGCGCGTCGAGCGCGGCCTCCAGGTCGGGCGGGACGACGAGCGCCTCCACGTCGTCGAGCAGCGTCCAGGAGCCGTCGGCCTTCGCGGCCTCGACGACGGCCGTGCCCGGGGGAAGCATCCGCCCCTCGGCGTCGAGCCGCGCGAGCCGGGCCTTGTTGGTGCGGGCCCACCCCGACCCGGGCTTGCGGGGCGCGAAGAACTGCGCGCTGCGCTCGTCGTCCAGGGACCGCTTGGTCGCGTCGATCCAGCCGACGGTCAGCGCCTCCTCGACGGCGGCCTCGTACGGGACCGCGGGGCGGCCCGTCGCCCGCTTCCACGACACCAGCCACACGCCCGCGGTGTCGGCGTGGTGCGCGACGAGCCAGTCCCGCCACTGCTCCAGGGTCTCGGCGTGGAGCTGCGGGGCGTCGTCGAGCCTGCTCATGACGCTCATCGTCCACCCGGCCGCCCACACCGGGAGGGTGCGCTCAGGGGGTGTCGAGGTCCGCGAGCGCCTGCTCGGCACGCTCCGCGGCGTGCTCGGCGTCGGCCTGCGCACGCTCGGCCTGCCGCAGGTCGCGCTGCGCGGACGTCACGGCCTTCTCGCGCGCGTGCAGAGCGGTCGCGGCACGGCTCTCCGCGTCGTCCGCGCGGGTCAGGGCCTTCTGCGCGGCCGCGAGGCGGTGCCGCAGGTCGACGAGCGCGGCGGTGAGGTCGTCGACCTCCCGGCGCGCGTCCGCGGCAGCCTGCTCGGCGTCGGCGACCTCCCGCTCCTGCTCGTCGCGTGCACGGGTGGCCTCGTCGAGCGTGCCGCGCGCCCGGCGCAGGGCCTCGTCCGCGTCCGCGTGCGCGCGGCGCGCCGCCTCGACGGCCTGCTCCCGCTCCCGGCGACGGCGGCGCTCGGCGGGCGACTCGCGCGGCTCCTCGGGCTCGGGCGGCTCGACGACGCGCAGGTGCCCGCGACCCGTGGCCGACCGCGCGCCGCCGGACCCCGACCCCGTGCCGGTCCGCGAGCCGGATCGCGTGCGTGGCCGCGCCCCGGCGCCTGCGCCCGTGTCGTCGACGCCACCCTCGCCGCGCGACCCGCCCCGACCACCCGCGGAGGTCCGCTCCGCCGGTGCGGCCGGCTCGACCGGCTCACCCGCGGCGATGCCGCCGAAGCCGACGAACTCGCGGCCGGCGGTCAGGCGCCCGGACGTCACGTCCCGCGCGACGGCCGGGTCCGCGAGCGCCGCGGTCAGGGTCGCGTCCACCTCCTGCGCGACCGCGTCCCCGACCTTGTGGCCGGCCTGCCGTCCGAGCGCCCTCGCGCGTCCGACGAGCGAGGTGACGAGCGCGCGGCGCTGCTTCGACAGGTCCCGCAGCCCGGGGCCGTCCAGGCTGCGCTCCGCCTCGCGCAGGCTGTCCCCGAGCGCGAGGAGCTGGTCCGCGAGGCCTGGCACGTCGCGCAGCAGCGCGTTGACCAGCCACGCCGCGACCGTCGGCTTGCGCAGCGCCGCGATCTCCTTCGCCAGGTCGCGGTCCCCGGCGGCACGGGCGTCCTTCGCGGCGGCGTCCCGCCGGGCGACGAAGTCGTCGGGCGCGGCCGTGTAGAGCTCGTCGGCGACGTCGTCGAGGCCCGGCACCGCTCAGCCCTCGGCGGGCCCGGCGGAGGAGCCTGCGCCGTCGAGCGCGAAGCGCACCGTGCGCCGCTCGGTCGACACCTCGGCCAGTCGGACGCGCACGTGCGTCCCGACGGGCAGGTCGACGCCCTCGACCCGGCCGCGCACGACCGGGTCGCGCAGCTGCACGACGCCCACGGTCGCGTCGTCGCGCACGTCGACGAGCATCCCGTCGAACTCCTCCCCGACGCGGCCGACCAGCAGCGCCGCCTCGACGATGTCGAGGCACCCGCGCTCGTACTCGTTGGCACGCCGGTCACCGCCCGCCATGAGGGCGGGCAGGTCCGGCAGCGCCGCACGCACCCACTCGGGCACGTCCGTCCCGGCGACGAGCGCGAGGCACGTCTCCCCCACGAACCGGTCGACGAGGCGCCGCAGCGGGGCGGTCGTGTGCGCGTACGGCGCGGCGAGCGCCGCGTGCAGGGGCTGCTCCGGGAGCTCGCCGTCGAACGCGACGTAGGCGGCACCCCGCAGCAGGGTGGTCGCCTCCGACAGGAGCGCGGCGTGCGCGGGGTCGGACGCGTCGAGCCCGCGGACCACGTCGCCGACCGCGGCCCCGTCGGGCCAGTCGACGCCGAGCGCGGCGGCCTCGCGGCGCAGCCGTGCGACGTCGCGCGGGTCGGACGGGGGCAGGGTGCGCAGCACCCCCACGCGTCCGTCGAGCATGAGCCGGGCGGCGCACATGCCGGTCAGCAGCGAGATCTGCGCGTTCCACTCCTCCGCGTCCAGCGTGGCGCGGCTGACGAGCCGCCAGCGGCCGTCGGTGCGCTGGACCTCCTGCTCGGGCGTCGGCAGCGTGATCCCGCCGCGCTCCCGCTCCGCCTCCTGCCGCAGCAGGCCGACGTCGCGCAGCAGCGCGACCGAGCCGTCGGCGGTGCCGGTGTCGAAGGACCGCTGCACCTCGTCGTACGTGAGCTGCGCGCGGCTGCGGACCCGGCTGCGGCGCACGTCCACCGCGGTCGGGGTGCCGTCCGCGTCGAGGTCGACCGTCCACAGCAGCGCGGGCGCGTCCTGGCCCGGCAGCAGGCTCGCGGCCCCCTCGGACAGGGCGGGCGGGTGCAGCGGCGTGCGGCCGTCGGGGGCGTACAGGGTGACGACGCGGCGGCGCGCCTCGGCGTCGACGGCCCCCCCGGGCCGGACCCACGACGCGACGTCGGCGATCGCGTACCGCACCCGGAACCCGGCGCCCCGGCGTTCGAGGTGCACCGCCTGGTCGAGGTCCCGCGAGCCGGGCGGGTCGATCGTCACGAACGGCACGTCGGTCGCGTCGACGAGCCCGTCGGGGGCCCGGGACGCCGCCTGCTGGGCCTCGGCGAGCACGTCCGGCGGGAACTCGGCCGGGACCGCGAGCTCGTCACGCAGGCGGGCGAGGCCGCTGCGCACGTCCTCGTCGACGGCGCGCGGGGGGCGCGCTCCTTGCGCGTCGGGGGCGAGGCGGACACGTCGTCGAGGCACGGACCGAGCGTAGGCCGACGTGGTGCGGTCGCCACCCCGACCGGCGGGCCGTGCCCGCCCGTGCCCGGGCCCGGATCGGCGGGGTCCGGCGCGGTTCGGCCGTCCGAACTTCCGTCTTCGCAGGTCACCGACCTGAAAGTTCCGAGATCGGTCTCACACCGCGCGCGTTTCCGCGCCCGTGCGACCGCCCCGTAGCGTCCCACCCGTGCCGACCTGGACCCTGCTGCTCGTGGCCGTGAGCGTGTCCGCCGACGCCTTCGCCGTCGCGCTCGGGCGAGGTCTGCACATCCGCCGGCTCTCGTTCCGGGACGTCGCGTCGATCGCCGTCGCCTTCGGCGCGTTCCAGGCCCTCATGCCGGTGCTCGGCTGGTTCCTCGGCTCCCGGCTGCAGGGGTACATCACCGAGGTCGACCACTGGGTCGCGTTCGGCCTGCTCGCCGTGGTCGGCGGCAAGATGCTCTACGAGGCGTTCACGGCCGGCGACGACGACGAGCCCGACGAGGACCACATCGGCCTGCGTGAGCTGCTCGTCCTGTCGGTCGCCACGAGCATCGACGCGCTCGCGGTGGGCATCAGCTTCGCGTTCCTCGACGTCTCCATCGCCGGGGCCGCGGCGCTCATCGGCGTCGTCACGCTCGTCGTCTCCCTGGCGGGCGTGCTCATCGGCCACCGGGTCGGCGTCCGCTTCCGCGGCCCGGCCGAGGTCGTCGGCGGCGCGATCCTCGTCCTCATCGGCGTCCGCATCCTGCTGGACCACCTCGGCGTCTGGTGACGCTCCCGGCGCCCGGTCAGAGGCGCCGCGTGGTGAGCAGGAGCGCGCCGTGCACGGGGTCCTCCTCCCGGTGTCCCGTCTCGACGAACCCGACCTTCGCCAGCACACGGCGCGAGGCGACGTTCCAGTCACGGACGCCGGCCCACAACCGGGCGTACCCCGCCGACCGCGCGTGCTCCACCACGGCGGTCGCGGCCTCGGTCGCGTAGCCCTGGCCCCACGCCCGTCGCAGCAGCTCGAACGCCAGCTCCGGCTCACCGGGGCGGCCGTGCCCGCTCTCGACCAGCCCGCAGTAGCCGACGACGTCGCCGACCGCCGCGCGCTCGACCGCGAGCAGCCCCGCCGACGCGCCCGCACGGACCGCCTGCTCGAGGTCGGCGACCGTCGGCCTGCCCTGCGCGTCGATCCGGCGGTGCGCGGGGACGCGCGGGTCGCGCTCGGTCCACAGCTCGCGCTGCACGACGGCGTCCGCCACGGACCAGGGCCGCAGACCGAGCCGGGCCGTCGTCAGCAGCACGGGGGCGGTGCCGTCGGTCACGCCGGGGCGGGTGTCGGGCCGGCGTCCCGCGGGCGGGCGGCCGGGGTGCGGACCATCGGGACGTGCGGGATGCCGTCCTCGTCGTAGTCCTCCCCGGCGCGGACGAAGCCGTAGCGGGCGTACCACTGCTCCAGGTGCGCCTGGGCGTGCAGATGGATGTCGGCGTCAGGGCGGCACAGCGCGATGCCGTGCTCGAGGAGAGCGCCGGCGACGCCGCGGCCGCGTGCGGCGGGTGCGGTCGCGACGCGACCGATCGCGGGCGTCACGCCGTGCGCGCCGAGGACGCGGATCGTGCCGAGCAGCTCGCCGTCGTCGTGGGCCCAGACGAGCAGCGTGTCGTCCAGCAGGTCACGGCCGTCGAGCTCCGGGTACGCGCACGCCTGCTCGACGACGAACACGTCGACGCGCAGCCGCAGCAGGGCGTAGAGCTCGGCGGCGGTGACGTCGGCGGGCGTGCGGGTCTCGACGGTCAGCGGCATCGGGCCAGCGTAGGGGGGCGCCCGCGTGCGGTCGTCGGACGGAGGCGTCGGGCGTCTGTGACGCGCCGCGTCAGGCGTCCGACGACGGGCGCTCGACCAGGTAGGGGCGCCCGTCGGGCCCGGTGACGCGCTCGAACGTCTGCCGGATCTGCGTCTCGCGCTGCCGCTCGTCCTCGGTGACCCCGCGCCCCCGCCCCTCCGGGTCGGCGACGGACGGCGGCCCGACGAACCGCAGGAAGAACAGGGTCACGTGGTTGTTCAGCGCGTCGAACCGGTCGGCGAAGCCCATCGCGACCTTCCTCCGTGGACCGGTCCGTCCGGGACGGACATTCCTTCGTGGACAGATGATTCGTGCACGAAATTACCATAGGCTGCCGGCATGGCGACCCCCGCAGCCACGGCCCCCGCGCCCGAGACCGGCACCCACGACCCCCTCGCGGTCGAGGCCCAGCTGTGCCTCGCCACCTCCGCCGCCGCCCGCGCGCTCGTCGGCCTCTACCGCTCGCTGCTCGACCCCCTCGGGCTCACGCACCCGCAGTACCTCGCGATGCTCGCGCTGTGGCAGCACGGCGACCTGTCGCTCAAGGAGCTCGCGACGGTCCTGCAGCTCGACGCCGCGACCACGTCTCCCCTGGTCAGGCGCCTCGAGATGCTCGGACTCGTGACCAGGCGGCGGTCGAGCACCGACGAGCGGCTGCTCGTCATCGCACTCACCGACGACGGCCGGGCGATGCGCGCCGACGCCGTCGGGATCCCCGCGGCCATGGTCGACCGGCTCGGCCTGTCCCGGGAGACGCTCGACGAGATCCGGTCGGGCGTGGAGACACTCCTCGACGCGTGCCGCCGTGCGACTCAGGAGGCCGGCCGCGCCTCGTGACCCGGGCGGCCGTGCGTGCGGTTGCGCTCCTTGAGCTCCGACTCGTAGACGTGCCGGCGGCCGTCCATGAGCCGGTCACGCAGCCGCCGCTCGGCGTCGGCGAACGTCCGGTAGTAGCCGTCGTCGAAGTCCTCGACGACCTGGAACGTCCACCGGCCCTCGAGCACGTTGCGTCCGACGACCTCGGCGCGCAGCTCGTCGGCGAGGTCCGGGTGCCCGGCGTCCGCGAGGCGGTCCAGGGCGTCGGCGAGCTCGGCGTCGGCGCGGCCGACGAGGCGGTGGAACGCGTAGAGCATCCCGCGCGCGTGCTCGATGACCTCGAACGCGGCGGTCACGCCCCCGACGGCCTCGACGACGGCGTCGCTGACGCCGTCGGGCGGGCGGTGGGCGGGGTCGGGTCGGTCCTCGGTCGTCATCGCCCCATCGTCGGTGCGCCCGGCCGACGGCGCGCGCCGAGCGCGACGCACCTCCCGGGAGCGCTCCGGCGGCGGACCGGCGCGGACTGCGGGACGCTCGGCTCGTGGGCGGCGCGGCCGCCGCACGGCCGGACGGCACAGGCCGGACGGCACAGGCCGGACGGCACAGGCCGGACGGCACAGGCCGGACGGCACAGGCCGGACGGCACAGGCCGGACGGCACAGGCCGGATGGCACAGGCCGGATGGCACAAGGGACACCCAGGGGGCGCACGTGACCTTCGACGAGCTCGCCACGGACGGCGCGACCCGGTCACGCCCGCGGGTCCCGAGCGTCCCGTCGACGGCTGCACCCGGCACGGTCGCGGTCCCGCCGGGTCCGCCCTCGGCTCTGAGCGCGTGGCGGGTGCAGCACCTGCAACGCACGCTCGGGAACCGCTCGACCACGGCTCTGATCCGCGACGGCGGCACGGTCGCCGTGCAGCGGGCCAAGCCGAACCAGGGGGCACGGTCGGGGCAGGTCGTGCTGCCTGGACGCTCCAAGCGGCAGCGCCAGGCCGAGCAGGACGAGCTGGACCTGATGGAGCAGGCGAACGTCGACGCGGAGGCCCAGCACGACGAGGACGAGGCGGACCCGACCGTCAACCCGTTCGGCGTCCTCGCGGACGAGGAGGCCGAGGGCGCGGCCGCCGAGCAGCCGGGCGAGGCCGTCGACCAGCCGACCGCACCCGTCCAGCCCCCCGCACCCGTGCGGCCGACCCTCGCCGAGCTCCGCGCGGACACGAGCACGGCGGCACTGCGCAGTCGTCTCGAGCCGTACTACGGGGTGGAGAAGGCCGGGCACATGAGCCGGGTCCTGCGGATCGGCAAGACCCCGGTGTCCACCATCGAGGAGCTCGAGAGCGCTGCCGCCCGGAGCGCCCGTGACCTGGCGAACCGGAACGAGACCCCCGCACCGAGCTCGTCGCGCGGGGGTTCGCTCAACGTCCGCACGGGCAAGCCGGTCCCGGGGCTCACCAAGGGCAAGGGCGACGGGTTCCGGGCCGGCGTCGGTGCCGCGTGGCACGTGCACTACGACCACGTGAAGTACGGCAGCGACGCGGCGACCCGCGTCAACTTCCCCGGGCGGGACGTCGCGACGATCGAGGCGGCCGTCGCGGCGGCCCTGGCCCGCACCACGGATCGGACCGGCTACGAGGCCTGCCGGGTGTGGATGAACGCGAACCTCGGCACCGCGCTCCCCGTGGTGTAGGCCGGTCGACGTCAGCCCTCGGCGAGGATCGCGTCCGCCTGCCCGAGGGCGCCGGTCATGCCCTCGACCATGCCCATGGCGACGACCTCCTCCATCTGCTGGAGGCTGTCGAACCGGGTCGTGACCGTCATCCGGGTGCCGGCGTCGGTGCCGGTGAGGGTGACGCGGCCGTGGATGACGGGGCTGTCGGGCTGCGGGCTGCCGGTGTCGTCGGCGAAGCCGTCGTCGAACTCCAGGCCGTCGACGGGCGTGATGCTGACGAAGCGCCACCAGCCGTGCGCCTTCTCGCCCTCGGGGCCGGTCATGAAGTAGCGCGCCTCGCCGCCGGGGACGAAGTCGTGGTCGGTGAACGTGGCGGGCCACGTCGGCGGGCCCCACCACCGCTCGAGCTTGCGCGGGTCGGCCCACAGCTCCCACACCTTCTCGGGCGGGGCGGTGAACTCGTTGACGATCTCGAGCGTGAGGGCGCCCGGGTCCTTGCGGGTGTCGACGACGGTCATGTCGGGTCTCCTTCGTCCAGCAGGGCGTGCATGCGGTCGAGGCGTCCGCGCCAGACGTCCTCGTAGGCGTCGAGGAGGCGGGCCGCGGCCCGGACCGCCTCGACGTTGCCGCGCACGAGCCGTTCGCGGCCGTGCGTGTGCTTGGTGACGAGTGCGGCGCGTTCGAGCACCGCGACGTGCTTCTGGACGGCGGCGAAGGTCATGTCGTACCGCCGGGCCAGGGCGGACACCGACTCCTGCTCGTGCAGGACGCGCCGGACGATGTCGCGGCGTGTGCGGTCGGCCAGGGCGGCGAAGACCCGGTCGACGTGGTCGGCATCCATTCCTACAACCATGTGGTTGTACGTTACGCCGCTGCGGGTGAACTCGCAACGGTCGAGCCGGGGCGAACCGGACAGCGGTCGGCCGTCCAGGTGCGGGTCGTCGTCGCCCGTGGCTACCGTCGGTCGCATGGGGGTGGACACCGAGGACGCGCGGCTCGCGGCCCTGCACGGGCTCGACATGCTCGACACCCCGCCCGAGGAGCGCTTCGACCGCGTCGTGCGGCTCGCGCAGCAGCTCTTCGGCGTCCCCACCGCGTTCGTGTCGCTCGTCGACCGCGACCGGCTGTTCTACAAGGCCAAGGTCGGCCTGGAGCAGCAGGAGGCGCCGCGCGACACCTCGTTCTGCCGGCTCACCATCGAGCAGCCCGAGACGTTCGTCGTCGAGGACGCCACGCGCGACCCCCGGTTCGACACCAACCCGTGGGTCGTCGACGACCCGCGCCTGCGTTTCTACGCCGGGCACCCGCTCGTCGCCCCCGGCGGCCACCGCGTCGGGACCCTGTGCCTCATGGACGTGCAGCCCCGCGAGTTCGGCGCGCAGGACGCCGTGCTGCTGCGCGACCTCGCGTCGTGGGTCGAGCAGGAGCTCGTCGTCGACGACGACCTCCAGCGTGCCGCCCAGGTGCAGGCCGGCCTCCTGCCCCGCACCGTGCCCGTCGTCCCCGGGTACGACGTCGCGGGCGCGTGCCTGCCCGCGCGCGGCGTCGGTGGCGACTTCTTCGACTGGGCACCCACCGACGGCGGGCTCACGCTCACCCTCGCCGACGTCATGGGCAAGGGCGGCGGCGCCGCGATCATCGCCGCGACCGTGCGCGCCGTGCTGCGCGCCGCGTCCCGCCGCGGCACCGTCGCCGAGGCCGTCGCGACCGCCGAGGAGAGCCTCGCACTCGACCTGTCGGGCACGTCGATGTTCGCGACCGCGTTCCACGCCCACCTCGACGCACCGACCGGACGCGTGCACTACGTCGACGCCGGGCACGGCCTGTCCGTCGTCGTGCGCGCCGACGGCCGCACCACCCGCCTGGAGCCCGGCGGCGCACCCCTCGGCTTCGCCGCCGCGCTCGACCCCGACGCACCACCACCCGTCCGGGACGCCCCCCACGTCGACCTCGCCCCCGGCGACCTGCTCGTCGCGTTCAGCGACGGCGTGCTCGACGTGCTCGACGGCACGCTCGCCTCCGTCGACGAGGTCGCGCACCGCCTCACCGGGGCGAGCAGCGCGTCCGACGCCGTCGACCGGGTCCTCGCGCTCGCGCGCGGCGCCGCCGACCGCCCCGACGACCTCACCGTCGTCGCCGTCCACCGCGAGCAGCCGTGAGCCGCCTCCTGGTGCTGCGCGCCGTGGTCGCGCTCACCGTCCTGCTGGGGTTCAACTACGTCGTCTGGCGGTGGCTCGAGTCCGTCAACTGGTCGGCGTGGTGGATCGCCGTGCCGCTCGTCATCGCCGAGACGTACAGCTTCGTCGACGTCACCCTGTTCGGGGTGACGATGTGGCGCGCCAAGCCGCGACCCACCCCCGCCGCGCCCCCGACCGACCTCACCGTCGACGTGTTCGTCACCACCTACGACGAACCGCTCGACCTCGTGATGCGCACCGCCGTCGCCGCCCGGGACATCACCTACCCGCACCGCACCTGGGTCCTCGACGACGGCGCCCGCCCCGCGCTCGCCGCCGCCGCGCACGACGCCGGCGTCGGCTACCTCGTCCGCACCGACGACTGGCAGGACCGCCCCCGGCACGCCAAGGCGGGCAACCTGAACAACGCCCTGTTCCAGACGGACGGCGAGTTCCTCGTCGTGCTCGACGCCGACCAGATCCCCGACCCCGCGCTGCTCGACCGCACCCTCGGCCACTTCACCGACCCGCAGGTGGCGCTCGTGCAGACGCCGCAGTGGTTCACGAACGTCCCCGACGCCGACCCGCTCGGCAGCCAGGCGCCCCTGTTCTACGGGCCCATCCAGCAGGGCAAGGACGGCTGGAACGCCGCGTTCTTCTGCGGCTCCAACGCGATCCTGCGCCGCGACGCGCTCATGCAGCTCGGCCTCGTCGGGTACGTGCGCGCCACCGAGCAGGCCGTGCGCGACGCGCTGCGGACCTCCCGGTCGGTGCTCGCGCGCGCCCGCCGCAGGGCCGAGGACCCGCGCGTCGCCACCGCGCTCGACGAGGTCGCCGTCGCCGCGCGCACGTCGCTCTCCGAGCTGGACGCCGGGCAGCCCCTCGCCGACGTCACCTACGGCTTCCAGCGGCGCGTCGACGAGGTCTCCGCGGGCGTGGTCGACACCGACCTGGCCGCGATCCGCGCCGACCTCGACGCGCTCGGTGCGTGGCCCATCGACACCGACACCGAGCTCGGGACGCCCGTCGTCGACGACACCGCGCTCGGCCAGCTCGCCGACCGCGAGTTCTCCCCGGTGCACGCGCTCGCGTCGGTGCAGGCCCTCGTGCGCGCCGTCGACGTCGACCGGGCCGCCGAGGCGCAGCCCGTCATGCCCGTCGCGACCCTGTCCGTGACCGAGGACATGGCGACCGCGATGCGGCTGCACGCGCTCGGCTGGCGGACCGTCTACCACCACGAGGTGCTCGCGCACGGCCTCGCGCCCGAGGACCTCGGCACGATGATCACGCAGCGCCTGCGGTGGGCGCAGGGCACCATGCAGGTCTTCCTGCAGGAGAACCCGCTCACGGTCCGCGGCCTGCGCGTCGGCCAGCGGCTCATGTACTTCGCGACGATGTGGAGCTACCTGTCGGGGTTCACGGCCGTCGTGTACCTCGCCGCGCCCGTCATCTTCCTGTGCTTCGGCGTCCTGCCCGTCACCGCCTGGACCTGGGACTTCTTCGCGCGGTTCCTGCCGTTCCAGATCGCGAGCCAGGTGCTGTTCCTCGTCGCCGCGCGCGGCCTGCGCACCTGGCGCGGGCAGCAGTACAGCCTCGCCCTGTTCCCCGTGTGGATCGAGGCGACCTGGACCGCCGCCGCCAACGTCTGGTTCGGACGACCCCTCGGGTTCGCCGTCACCCCGAAGGTGCGGCAGGACGGCGGCGGGTCGTGGCGGCTCGTCGTGCCGCAGCTCACCGCGATGGCGGTGCTCGTCGTCGCCGCCGTCGTCGGCATCGTCCGGTGGGGGCTCGGCTACGCCCCGTGGGTCGGCACGTCCGTCAACCTGCTGTGGGTGGCGTACGACCTCGTCGTGCTCAGCGTGATCGTGCAGGCGCTCCGGTACCGCGGGTACGCGGGCGCGGAGAGGATGGACTGATGGAGATCGAGACCGACCTGCGACCCGACGCCGCCGTGCTGCGCCCCACCGGGCGCCTCACCATGGCCACGGCGACCGAGCTGCGCACGCGCGTCGACGAGACCGTCGCGGCCGGGCACAAGGTCGTCGTGCTGGACCTCGCGGACACCACGTTCATGGACTCCTCCGGCCTCGGCGCCCTCGTCGGCGGGCTGCGCGCCACGCGCGAGGTCGGCGGCGACCTGCGCATCGCCCGGCCCGGCCCGCAGATCCTCACCGTCCTGCAGCTCACGACGATGGACCGCGTCCTGCGCCCCTACGACACCGTCGAGGACGCCCTGCGTGGCTCCTGACGCGCGCGTCGAGACGGATCTGGACGGCCCCGACGACGTGGCCGTCCTCGAGCGCGTCCACGACGCGCTCGCCACGCTGTGGCGCTCCGCGGGGGACGTCGCCGAGACCGACCGCATCGCGCTCGAGACCGCGGTCGTCGAGGTCGCCGGCAACGTCGTGCGGCACGGGGACCACCGCGCGGGCCGGCACCTGCTGCTGCGTGCCGGCGACCACGGTCTCGTCGCCGAGATCACCCAGCCCGGCCCGCCGCCGCACGTCGACCTCGACGCGGTCATGCCGGGTGCGGACGCCGAGTCGGGGCGCGGCCTGGCCCTGACGCGGATGCTCGTCGACCTCACGTACACCGAGCGCGACGGCGCGGGGATCTGGACGCTGGTCCGCCCGCGCGCCTGAGCACCGCCCCGGCTGCGTCGCGCGCGGGCGAGCGGGTCAGACGCCCGTCGTCGCCGGCAGCCGCCCGTCGTCGACCGCCGTCACCAGCGCCCCGTGGTCGGCCTCCGTGACGTCCGCGTACGCCGCCGCGAAGTCCGCGAGCGCCTCGTCCGCGACCGTCCCGGCACCCAGGTACGCGCCGACGGCGATCGCGTCCCCCGACCGTGCGTGCGCCCGCGCGAGCGTCCACGCGCACAGCCGCGCGTACGCCGCCAGCCCCTCGGGCCGGGCAGCTGCGAGGTCCACGCCGCCCTTCCAGTCCCGCAGCTGACGCACGTAGTAGTCCCGCGCGACCCCGTCGAGCCCGGCGGAGCGCTGCCAGCCGAGCATCACGTCGCTCACCGCCTGCATGAGCCGCTGCCCCTCGACGACGCGGCGGCCGTCGTGCTCGTGACGGCCGCCCACGTGCGCCGCGAGGACCGACGGCTGCGCCTCCTTCGCCTGCAGCACGAGCGCGTCGTCGGCGTCCACGCCCTGCAGCAGCACGACGAACGCGCGCGTGCCGACGCTGCCCACGCCCACGACCTTGCGCGCCACGTCCACGACCCGGTACCGCTCCGCCAGCCGGCGCCGGTCGGGCGCGAGCGACGCCCGGTAGTCGACCAGCAGGTCCGCCATGCCGTGACGGAACGTCGCCGCGCGGCTCGCGGGAAGCACGTCCTCCAGGGTCGCGACCAGCGGGGGGTCGGGGACGAAGCGCCGCTCGCCGTCGACCACGGTCGTGAGCCGTGCCAGGGCCTGCAGGTGGTCGCGACGGCGGGCCTTCTCGACCGCCTGCTGCGTGCGCCGAGCCGTCCGCGTGTCCGCAGCGGCCAGCGCGACCACGTCCTCGACGTCCGCCCGCGCGTACCAGACCGCGAGCGCCGGCTGCTGCGCGAAGCCGCGCACGGCCTCCCGGTAGGCGCGCGCCGCGTCGCGCACCAGCGTCCGCCGGCGGCGACGGCCGACGTCCACCGCGCGCGCCGCGAGCTCCAGGCTCGCGAGCAGCCGCTGCACGTCCCACTCGAACGGGCCGGGGTGCGTCTCGTCGAAGTCGTTCAGGTCGAAGACGAGCCGGCGCTCCGGCGAGCCGTAGGTGCCGAAGTTCGCGACGTGCGCGTCGCCGCACAGCTGGACGGTCAGCCCCGTGCTGCCCGCCGCCCCGAGGTCGGCCGCCATGACCACCGCCGAGCCGCGGTAGAAGGCGAAGGCCGACTCCGCCATGCGCCCGTACCGCAGCGGCACGAGGTCCGGCAGGCGGGTCGTCGCCTGCGCCTCGAGCAGGTCCAGCGGGTCCGGACGGCCGTCGCGACCCGCGACCTCGGCGAGCGACGAGCGCGGCCGTCGGCGGCGTGCGGCGCGCCCGGCCTCCTCCCGCTGCTCCCGCTGCGCGGACGCGCGCCGCCGTGGCACGTCCGTCGCGGTCTCGTCGAGCACGTCCGGACGCTAGCGCCGCGCCGCACCGCTCCTCCTCGCCCGTGGCGGGTAGACGGCGGCGGGCGTCAGGCGCGCAAGGACTCCGCGGACTCGTGCAGCCGGCGGGCCGTGACCTCGAGCTCCTGCGTCGCCGTCCGCAGCGTGCCGATCCCGTCGGCCGCGCGCGCCTGCGCCTCGCCGACGACCCGCAGGTTCTCCGCGATCCCCCGGCCGCCCGCGGCCGCCTCGCTCACCGCCGAGGCCATCGCCGACGTCGTCGCAGTCTGCTCCTCGACGGCACCCGCGATCGTCGTCTGGAAGTCGTTGATCTTCCCCACGACGTCGTGGATCTGCTCGATCTCCCGCGTCGCGAGCGCGACCGCCGACTGGATCGCGTCGACCCGGTTCCCGATGTCGCTCGTCGCACGGCTCGTCTCGGCCGCGAGCTCCTTGACCTCGCCCGCGACGACCGAGAACCCCTTGCCGGCCTCGCCCGCGCGCGCCGCCTCGATCGTCGCGTTGAGCGCGAGCAGGTTCGTCTGCTCCGCGATCGACGTGATGACCTTGACGACGCTGCCGATCTCCGCGGACGACTCGCCGAGCTGCGCGACCGTGCGGGACGTGCGCGCCGCGATCTGCACGGCCTCCGCCGCGACCGCGGCCGCCTCGCTCGCGTTGCGGGCGATCTCCAGGATCGACGCACCCATCTGGTGCGCGCCCGTGGCGACGGTGTCGATGCTCGTCGCGACGTCGCCCGCGCTCGTCTCCACGACCGACGTGAGCCGCGACGAGTCGTCCGCGGCGCCCGTCAGGACGTCGCTCGTCCCCACCAGCGCCCGGACGGAGTCCTGCACGTCGACCGCCGCCCGCGTCACCTGCTCCGCAGCGGACGCGGTGCGGTCCAGGGTGTCGTTGAGCGCCGCCGCGAGGCCGTCGAGCTCCTTGCCCCGGCCCGAGCCGAGCCGCACGTGCGCGTCACCGGACCGCAGGGCGCTCGTCGCGTCGCCGATGGGCCGCACGATCGAGCGCGCCACCGCGAGGCTCACGAGCACCAGCAGGACGAGCACGACCGCGCCCGTGCCGACCACGCCGCGCGCGTCCGACACCGCCGCGGCCCGCACGTCGTCGAGGTAGATCCCCGACCCGACCACCCAGCCCCAGGGCGCGTACCCGGCGACGTAGGAGATCTTCGGCTGCGGCGCGTCCGCACCCGGCTTCGGCCACTGGTAGGCGACGAACCCGGCACCGTCGGCCTCGACGACGTCCACCATCTCGACGAACAGGTGCTTGCCGTCCGGGTCCGTGTTCTGCGTGAGGTCCGTGCCGTCGAGCTCGGGCTTGATCGGGTGCATGAGCATCGTCGGGTGCATGTCGTTGACCCAGAAGTACTCCTCGCCCGAGTAACGCAGCGTCCGCAGCTCGTCGAGAGCCGCCGCCTGGGCGGCGTCCTGCGACATGCTCCCGTCCTGCGCGAGCTGCCCGTAGCGCTCGACGACGCCCAGCGCCGTCTGCACGACGGCCCGCGTCGCGTTCTGCCGCTCCTCGACGATCCGGCGTTCGATCCCGCCGACCGCGACGGCGACGAGCGCCACCAGGCCGGCGGCGGTCAGCAGCGCGAGGGCGAGCAGGCGGGTACGGATGCCGAGGGCGGCAAGACGGGACACGGGTCCTCCGGGTGCGACGGGGGCGTGGACATCCCGTCGACCGCCGCACCCGCGATGTGAGCACTCCCCGCGGGTGAAGGGCGGAGGGCGTGGGATTCGAACCCACGAGGACGGGGGTGTCCCGCCCCAACGGTTTTCAAGACCGTCTCTTTCGGCCGCTCAGACAGCCCTCCCGGAGCCGCCCGGACGCGGCGTCGCGACGCCCATGCGCTCGGCGACGAGTCTCCCACAGCGCCACGCCGTCAGACCGCGCGCTCCCACCAGCGGTCGGGCCACCCCGGGCTCACCACGTCCAGCCCGAGCAGCACGGCGATCTGCGCGAGCTGCACGTCGTAGGTCGCGACCGTGCCGACCTCCGCGTGCGCCACGGCCGCTCCCACGTGCAGCGCCACGAACGACGGCAGGACGTTCGCGACCGCCGCGGCCGCGTGCAGCGACTGGTCGGAGAACCGCAGCACCTCGACCCGGTCCCCGACGTCGTGGGCGACGCCGTGCGCGCGGACCCCACGGGGACGTGCGACCCGGCGCAGCTCACTCACCCCGAGGAACGTCGTGACGAGCCGGTCCTCGTGCTCGCGCGCCCACGCGAGCCACGCCTGCCGGCACGGCGCCCCGTCCAAGTACCGCGAGAGCGCGGACCCGTCGGCGTAGACCCGCGGCCGCACGCGACGGCCGTCCGGGCCGAACGCGGGTTCCGCGGCGTCCCACGGCGTCCGACGCCCGGTCGCGGGCACCCGACGCGGCGCGGGGACCTCGACCACCGCGGCCGGGGCCGTCGCCGGGAGCTCCCCCTCGACGGACGGCCCGGTCGCGGGGACGGGCTCGTCGTCGACCGGCCCGGTCGCGGGGACGGGCTCGTCGTCGACCGGCCCGGTCGCGGGGACGGGCTCGTCGTCGACCGGCCCGCGCGGCTGCGGCAGCACGGCGACGAGGGCGGCGGGCACGTCGCCGTCGTCGTCCGCGGCGGCAGTCGGCTCGACGGCCCCGGGTCCCGGGACGCCGACGGCCGGCACCCCCGAAGGGGCCCGGCCGTCGACGACTGCGGGTGTGCTCACCGGCTGCGCAGACGCTCCATGGCGAGCTGCACGAGCGAGATGAGCGCCTGCTTGGTGGCCGCGCGGGACCGGGCGTCGGTGTAGAGCACCGGGACGTGGGCCGGGATCGCGAGCGCCTCGCGGACGTCGTCGAGCTGGTGCTTGGCGACGCCGTCGAAGCAGTTGACACCCACGACGAACGGGATGCCACGGCTCTCGAAGTAGTCGACCGCCGGGAAGCACTGGTCGAGACGGTCGGTGTCGACAAGCACGACGGCACCGATCGCGCCGCGCACCAGGTCGTCCCACATGAAGAGGAAGCGGTCCTGGCCCGGCGTGCCGAACAGGTACAGCCACAGCTGGCCCGGCAGCGCGATGCGGCCGAAGTCCATGGCGACGGTCGTGGTGGTCTTGCGGTCCGACACGCCACCGGCGTCGTCGACGCCGACGGAGTGCTCGGTCATCGCGGCCTCGGTGTTGAGGGGCTCGATGTCCGAGATGGACCCGATGAAGGTCGTCTTGCCGACGGCGAAGCCGCCCGCCACGACGATCTTGACGACGGTGGGTGCGACAGACCCCGCGGTCCCCGCCGGAGCGGCGACGGCGGCGTCAGAGGGCGGAAATGCCATTGAGACACTCAATCAGCACGCTCAGGGACAGGGCGGGGGACTCACCGGTGTTGACCTCGACCGGCTGAGAGGTGTGCACGCGCACGTACTGCTGGTCGGAGAGGTCGGACACGAGGATCCGGACCACGCCGAGCGGGAGGTGGAGCAGAGCCGACAGCTCCGCGACCGAGATGTAGTTGTGCGCCGCGTGCTGCAGGATCGCCCGCTTCTCGGGCGGGAGCCCTGCGCTCGTCACAGCACCCGGCATCACCTCGACCAGCGCCTCGAGAGGCAGGTCGGAGCGCGCCGAGCGCACGCGGCCGCCGGTGACGGCGTAGGGCCGCACCGTCCTGGCCTCGTACTCGATGTGCTCACTCATCTTCGAGCGGTCTCCGTCCGTTCTCAGGCCACCGGGGCGCGGGTCGCGCCGTCGACGGGGAGCTGCCCGCGCATCTCGGAGATGAGCTGCGGGGTGAGGGTCGCCTCGGTCCGCGAGACGAGCATCGCCATCTCGTAGCCGATGAGCCCGACGTCGCAGCTCGACTCCGCGACGACGGCGAGGACCGAGCCGTTGGAGACGCTCATGAGGAAGAGGAAGAGGCTGTCCATCTCGATGATGGCCTGCCGCACCTCCCCCGCACGGAGCTGGCGCGACGCGCCACGGGTCAGGCTCGACATGCCGGAGACGATCGCCGCGAGCTGGTCGCCGCTGGTGCGGTCGAGCTGCTCGGACATCGCCATGAGCAGACCGTCCGCCGACACCACGAGCGTGTGGCGAGTGCCGGGCACGGTCCGGACGAAGTTGTCCAGGAGCCAGCCGAAGTTGGCTGCCTCGGTGCTGAGCGCGGTCACACTTCCTCCTTGCTGGTGCAGTCGGTGACGACTGCTGGGTGAGACGTCACCTGGGCGGGGACGGCTGATGTGGGTTCGATGGCCGTCATTGGGCCTGGCCGTTCTGACCGGACGGGCCGTCCGCGGCACGGCGGCCGCGACTGGTCCCGGACTGGAAGCTCGACAGGCGCGAGCGGAGCTGGTCCGCGTCACGCTGCACGGGCTTGCCCTCATCCGCGGCCGGGACGGCCGACGGCACAGCGGAAGGAACACGACGGGTCAGCGTCTCGCTGGACGTGCCCATCGAGGCCGGACGGTAGGCCGAGAGCTGGCTCAGCTCCGACAGCGCCTGCTCCTGGATGTCCGACCGCATGGCCAGCATCGCGGCGACCTCGTCGTCCAGCGTCCCGATGCGGGGCGCGACGGACGGCGGGAGCGTCGGGTGCGGGACCGTGGCGGCGGGAGCCGCCGCGGCGGGCGGACGCGGGGCCCACTCCGGCGGTGCCCAGCCGGCCGCGGGACGCGGCTCGGGCGGGGCGGCCGGGACGGGCGCGGGCGCCGGCGTCGGGGCGGACGGGGCCGACCACGTGGACGCTGCCCACGCCGGTGCGGCGGGCGCGGCCTGCGGCTCGTTGTTCCAGGCGGACGAGCGGACGGGCTGCTCGACGGCCTCAGCGTGCGCGACCGGCGTCGGGCCGGACAGCGGCTCGCCGTCCTCGCCCTTCTTGCGCCCGAACAGACCCCAGCGACGCTTGGGCTTGTCCTGCTCGTCCGGACGCACGACCTCGGCGAAGCCGCCACCGGGGGTGGTCGCGGCGACCGGTGCCGGCGCCCAGGCGGGGCTGGGCTGCTGCGTCGGGGCGGGCTGCGCGGAGTCGACGGGGGCGAACGGCTGCGCCGGACGCTCCTGCTGCGGCTCCTGCCACGCGGGCTGCTCGGCGGCCGGCGGCTGCCAGGGCGTCTGCTCCGCGACGGGAGCCTGCCACGCCGGCTGCTCCTCGGCGACGGGCGGCTGCCACGGCGTCTGCTCCGCGACCGGGGCCTGCCACGCCGGCTGCTCCTCGGCGACGGGCGGCTGCCACGGCGTCTGCTCCGCGACCGGGGCCTGCCACGCGGGCTGCTCCTCGACGGCGGGAGCCTGCCACGCCGCCGTGGGCGCAGCCGCGGCCTGCCACGGAGCGGGCTCCGGCTCCTCCGGGGCGAGCTGCACGGGGGCGGGCTCGGGCTCGACCTGCGCGACCGGCTCGGCTGCGGGCTCGGCGTCCTGCCATGCGGGTGCCTGCCACGTCGGCGGCTCCCACGTCGGCGTCTCCCACGAGGGGGTCGGCCACGCGTCGTCGGACTCGGGGGCCGACGTCTCGGGCGCGGCGGCAGAGGCCTCGGGCACGACCGGGATCGCACCGGTGTGCCAGGCACGGGCCTCGTCGAGAGCCTTCTCGAACGGCACCTCGGCCTGCGCGGCCTGACGCGCCGCCCAGCCGGAGTAGCCGCTGTAGGAGGTGAAGCCCTGCATGCGCGACGTCCACACGGGCGTCTCGGCGGCAGGCGCCTGCTCGGTGGCGGCGGGTGCCTCGGGGGCGGCCTCGGCGGGCGCGGACCACGCCGCGGGCTCCGCGACACGGCTCCGCGTCGGCAGCGGGGCGGCGGCCTCCTCGGCCTGCCACGCCTCGTGCGCGGGGGCGTCGGCGGCATGCGTCGGGGCCCAGCTCTCGGCCTCGGGGGCCGGGGTCGGCGCCCACGCGGGCTCGGCCTCGGCGACGGGCGTCGGCGCCCAGGCGGGCTCCGCGTCGGCGGGCGTCGGCGACCAGGCCGGCTCGGCCTCGGCGGCGAACGTCGGGGCCCAGGCGGGCTCCGCGTCAGCAGCAGGCGTCGGCGACCACGCCGGCTCGGCGTCGGCAGCAGGCGTCGGCGACCAGGCGGGCTCCGCGTCGGCGGCAGGCGTCGGGGCCCAGGCAGGCTCGGCGTCGGCGGCAGGCGTCGGCGACCAGGCCGGCTCCGCATCCGCCGCGGGCGTCGGCGACCACGCCGGCTCGGCGTCGGCCGCAGGCGTCGGGGCCCAGGCGGGCTCCGCGTCAGCAGCAGGCGTCGGCGACCAGGCGGGCTCCGCGTCAGCAGCAGGCGTCGGCGACCATGCCGGCTCCGCCTCGGCAGCGGGCGTCGGGGCCCACGCGGGCTCCGCATCCGCCGCAGGCGTCGGCGACCACGCGGGCTCGACCTCGGCCGCAGGCTGGGCCTCCTCGCGAGCAGGCTCGGTCGGACGCCAGGCCTCCTCCTCGGAGTCCTCCACCAGGCCCGGGACCACGACCGGCTCCGGGCCGGCGGAGTGCGCACCGCCGAGGGCCATCCACGGCGCGCGCACCGGGTCGGCCGGGCGCTGCGGGGCGTCGTCGTCGGCGAGGCCGGGGATCTCGATGCCGGACGCGGGGGTGCCGGTGACGATCTCGCCGCGGCCACGGAAGCCGGAGAACAGGCCGGCACGCGCGGACGGCGACGCCGGGGCCGCGGGGGCGGCCGGCTGCTCGGGCTCGGGAGCGGCCCAGGCGGACGTGCCGGCGCGCTGGCGGCTCGGCAGGCCGGAGCCCAGCGGCGTCGTGGCGATGGTCGGGGGCGTCCACTCGGTGCCCGCCGAGCCGAGGTCGGCGCTGAGGTTGCCGGAGGGCACCTCGGGCAGGACGATCTTGTCCTCGTCGAACGTCTTCGCGGAGCGCGTCGGCAGCTGGCCGCCGCCACGGACCGGCAGGGAGCCGGGTGCGACCTCCTGCTCGCCGGTGTCGTCACCGCGCTTGCGACGCGGCAGGCCGAGGCCCGTCTGGCCGTCGGTCAGTGCGGCGAGGTCGACCTCGCGGACGACCGGCGCGGCGTCGGCCGCGGGGGCCGGTGCCGCGGCCGGCAGCTGGGCCGCGGCCGGTGCGGACGGCGCGCCGTACAGCGACGTCTCGGTCGCGGCGAACAGCGTCGACGGGAACCGGACGATGGTCTCCGTGCCGGTGCCGTGCGAGCTCTTGTGCAGCTTGACCTCGGCGCCGAGGCGCTGGGCGATGCGGCCGACGACGAAGAGGCCGAGGCGCTGGGCGCCCAGGGCGTCGCTCGCGGAGACCGACACGATCTTCGCGTTCGCGGCCGCGATCTCGGCGTCCGTCATGCCGAGGCCGTGGTCGAGGATGCGGACGTACACGTACTGGCCCGAGACGCCGGTGGTGACCGTGACGGGCGTCTCCGGCTCGGAGAAGATCGTCGCGTTCTCGAGGAGCTCGGCGAGCATGTGCGCGGCGCCGAGGGCGTTGAACCCGAGCATGTGCGGGTCGACCTGCAGGTCGAGCTCGACGCGGTCGTACTGCTCGATCTCGGAGGACGCGGTCCGGATCACGTCGGACAGCGGCATCGCGTCGCGCAGGCGACGGCCCGAGTCGATGCCGGCGAGCACGAGGAGGGACTCCGCGTTCCGGCGCATACGGGTGGCGAGGTGGTCGAGGCGGAACAGGTTCGCCAGGGTCGACGGGTCCTCCTCCGCACGCTCGAGGGAGTCGATGAACGACAGCTGCCGGTTCAGCAGGACCTGGTCGCGGCGGGCGACGTTGACGAACATCTCCGCGATCGAGCCACGCAGGGCGGCCTGCTCCTGGGCGACCTGGACGGTCGTGGCGTTCACGGAGTTGAACGCCTCGGCGAGCGCGCCGACCTCGTCACGCGTCGTCACGGGGATGGGCTCGAGCACGATCTCGGGGCCCTCACCGGGGACGGCCACCTGCTCGACCAGCTTCGGGAGCTGCTCGCGGACCTCGGACGCCGCGGCCGTCAGGCGCCGCAGCGGCGTGACGATGCCTCGGGCGATGACGAGGGCGAACATGAGGGACAGGCCGGCGGCGACGAGCGCGATGGCGATCGTGTAGATCGCGCGGGTCTCGGCGTTCGTGGCGGCCGCGTCGGCGATCTCGGCGGCGCGCTCGAGGACGGCGTCGTTGACGGCACCCAGCGAGGTCAGCTGCTGGGTCACCTCACCGACGTACGCCTCCTGGTTCACCTGGGCGATACCGCCCGCGTTTCCCTGCTGCAGCCAGGACCGCATGGCGGTGAAGGACGAGGAGGGGTCGCGGTTCGGCATCGTGATGCCCTGCTCGCCGAGCCGCTCGACGGAGGCGCGGGCACGGGCACGGGCGATCTCGGTGGTGGCCGCGGTGTTCGCGTAGGCACGGGCGGCGGCGACCTGCGCGTTGACGGCGCGCATGAGGCGCTGGCCGTCGAGCATCTCGGTGACGAGGCTGTCCGCGGTCGCGCCGACGTCGCGGTAGGCGGTCACGTAGGACGCGAGCTCGCGGTCGTCGAGCGCGTTGGCGACCTGCTCGACGAGGTCGATCTGCCCGTCGATGATCTGCTCGTAGCTGTTGCCGACCTGGCCGCGCTCACCCTTGCCGTCCACGAGGCGTCGCACCTGCGGGAGCAGCGTGTTGTGGGTGAGCTGGACCTCCTGGAACTGCTCGACGACGGGCTGCGGGAACTCGTCGAGGTCGAGCTCGCGCGTGAGCGGCTTGACCTTCGCGAGCAGCGAGTCCGTCTCGTCGCGCGCGGCGACCAGCGGGTCGCCCGTCACGCCGTTGACGGACAGCGTGCGCTCCGTCTGGATCGCGCTCGCGAGCGGCGCGTACGCCTGGAGCGCGAGGACCGCACCCTCGGCGGCGCGCACGCGCTGCGCCTCGCGGATGGCGTCGTACGAGATGAACGCCCCGGCACCGAACAGGACGAGCATGGGCACGGCGAGGACAGCCATCACCTTGGCGCGGATGCCAAGCCGTCGCAGCATGTCGTTCCTTTCCTCCACCCGACACGGGTGTTGCCACCGGGGGGCGTGCCGGCCCTGCGTCCCAAGAACCCCACGAGGGGTCCACCGCCGTCATCGGCTCCTGGACACCGGACCATTAGCCCGCGGCAGAGTTTGCCACGGACCTCACCCGATGGGATACGGCGGGTGGGGACCAGGTGCGCACCCTACCGGGCCGCGTCGGGACGGCCGCTAAGGTGCGCAGATGAGGGCAGTCGTGGTCGACGGGCCAGGTCCCGCGGAGGTGCTGCGGGTCGAGGACGTCCCGGAGCCCACACCGGGGCCCGGGGACGTCCTGGTGCAGGTCAGCGCGGCAGGGGTCAACCGGGCCGACGTCCTCCAGAGGGAGGGCCACTACCCCCCGCCGCCGGGTGCACCGGCGTGGCCCGGGCTCGAGGTGTCGGGCACCGTCGTGGCCGTCGGCGACGACGCGGTCGACCGGTGGGGCGTCGGCGACCGTGTCGCTGCTCTCCTCGCGGGTGGAGGTTACGCCGAACGGGTGACGGTCCGGGCCGACCTGTGCCTGCCCGTGCCGGACGACCTGCCCCTCGTCGACGCGGCCGCGCTGCCCGAGGCGGTCGCCACCGTGTGGTCCAACCTGCGCGCCGCGCACCTCGCCCCCGGGGAGACGCTGCTGGTGCACGGCGGCTCCGGCGGCGTCGGGTCGGTGGCCGTCCAGGTGGCCCGCGCGCTCGGCACCCGGGTGCTGGCGACCGCGGGCGGGCCCGACCGCGTGCGGCGGGTCGCGGACCTCGGCGCCGACGTCGTGCTGGACCACCGCGAGGACGACCTCGTCGGGAGGGTCCGGGCGGCGACCGACCACCGGGGCGTCGACGTGGTGCTCGACGTGCTCGGCGGCCGCGCGCTGCCCGACAACCTGCGGCTGCTCGCCGACGGGGGGCGGCTCGTCGTCATCGGCCTGCAGCAGGGCCGCCGCGCCGAGCTCGACCTCGGGCTGCTGCTCGCCCGGCGGGCGTCCGTCGTGGGGACGACCCTGCGTTCGCGGCCGCACGCGCAGAAGGCCGCGATCGTCGACGGCGTCGCGCGGCACGTGTGGCCGATGCTCACCGACGGGCGGCTGCGCCCGGTCGTGCACGAGCGCGTCCCGCTCGACGAGGCGGCGCGGGCGCACCGGATGCTGGAGGCCGGCGAGGTCTTCGGGAAGGTCCTGCTCGTCCCCTGACCCTGGCCCCGCGCGGCGAGCCCCGGCCGCGGCGGACCGTCCCGGGGCCGCCGGATCAGTCCAGCAGGCCTGCGGCGAGCGCCGGGACGATGACCGGTGCGAGCGGCAGCCGCGGCACGAGCGTGGCCTGCACCGCGTGGTAGAGGTCGGCCTTGCCGGCCCACACCGTCCGGGACACCGTGTTGTCGGTCCCCAGCTCGTGCCACCAGGAGCCGCCCTCGCGGTCCAGGTGGTGCGCGCCGACGTACTCCCACCACAGCGTGTACAGGTCGTCGAAGCGCTGCTCCCCCGTGGCGGCGTGCAGCGTCGCGGCCGCGGCGACCGCCTCGGCGGCGACCCAGTGCATGCGCTCGCGCACCACGGGACGGCCCGACCAGTCGACCGTGTAGACGAACCCGGGGGCGCCGTCGACGTCCCAGCCCTCGCGCACGCCGGCGTCGAACAGCGCGACGGCGTCGTCGAGCATCCACGCCGGGGCGACGTCGCCGCGTGCCGTGATCGCGGCACGCGCGTGCAGGGTGAGCCGCGCCCACTCGAACCAGTGGCCGATCGTCGCGCCGTAGGGGCGGAAGGGGTGCGCGGGGGTGTCGACGTTGTACTCGAGGTCGGCGGTCCACGCAGAGTCGAAGTGCTCGGGGATGCGCCAGGAGTTGCCGCGCGCGAAGCCGTGCACGACGCGCTCGACGATCCGCACGGCGCGGTCCAGCCAGACGCGGTGCCCGGTGACGTCGGCGGCCGCGAGGTACGCCTCGACGGTGTGCATGTTGGCGTTGACGCCGCGGTACGCGTCGAGGTCCGTGAACGTGCGGTCCCACTGCTCGACGGCCATGCCGGCCGCGTCGTCCCAGAAGCGCTGCTCGGACACCGCGAGGGCCTCGTCGAGCAGCTCGCGCGCCCCGGGCCGGCCCGCCGCGGTCGCGCTGGACGCGGCGAGCACGACGAACGCGTGCGGGTAGGCGGCCTTGTCGGTGTCGCGCGGCGTGCCGTCGCGCTCGACCTCGGCGAACCAGCCGCCGTGCTCGTCGTCGTGGAAGACGCCGCGCAGCGCCGCGAGCCCGTGGTCGACGAGCGCGGCGGAGCCCGGGCGGCCGAGCAGGTGGCCGATGGCGTACACGTGCGTCATGCGGCACGCGATCCACAGCTCGAGCGGGCCGTCGACGGGCCGGCCCTCGTCGTCCTGCCGGGCGAAGCCGCCGCCGGGGAGCGCCGACGCCCTCCCGAAGTCCAGCAACCGGTCGGTCTCACCCTCGAGCCACCGGGCGTGCGCGGGCGTCGTCAGCCAGGACATGCGCACACCCTACCGACGCGCACGGGTGCGCCGGGCCGTGCTGGCCGGGCCGGGACGGGCGGGACACAATGCCCGGATGAGCGACAGCGACGCACGTCAGGACGAGCCGCAGGAGCAGGCCGAGGGCGGGACGGGGCCGCGGGTGGTGGTCGTGCCGGCGCCCGGCGCCGGTCGTGGCCCCGAGGCGGGTGCCGAGGAGGAGCGCGAGGACGTCACCGACCTGGTGGGCGAGCCCGCGAAGGTCATGCGGATCGGCACGATGATCAAGCAGCTGCTCGACGAGGTGCGCAGCGCCCCGCTCGACGACGTGGCCCGCGCCCGGCTCGCGGAGGTGCACGAGCGCTCGCTCAAGGAGCTCGAGGACGGCCTGTCGCCGGAGCTCGTCGCGGAGCTGCACCGGATCACGCTGCCGTTCGTCGACGAGCAGACGCCGTCGGACGCGGAGCTGCGGATCGCGCAGGCGCAGCTGGTCGGGTGGCTCGAGGGCCTGTTCCACGGCATCCAGACCGCACTCGTCGCACAGCAGATGGCGGCGCAAGCGCAGCTGTCGCAGATGCGGCGCGCGCTGCCCCCGGGGCGCGGTCCCGCGGTCGCGACGCCGCCCGGGTTCACGCTCGGGCACCCGGAGGAGGAGGACGGGGGCACGGGCCAGTACCTCTGACGCGCGCCGCGGGGGCCGGCGGTCACGCCGGGGGCGGCGCCTCGTCGGCCACGTCGTGGTCGGTCGCCGACAGCGCGATCGCACCCGAGACGAGGAGCAGCCCCACGAGCTCCGCCGGGTGCGGGACCTGACGCAGCACGACGGCACCGACGACGGCCGCGGTCGCGGGCAGCAGCGCGAGCAGGACGGCGAACGTCGCGGGCCTGACCCGGCGCAGGACGACCTGCTCGAGCGCGTAGGGCACGACCGAGGACAGCACGGCGACGCCGACGACCAGCAGCGCGAGCCTCGCGTCGGTGACGGCGGGCGCGGCGTCGGCGACGAAGAACGGGGCGAGGACCAGCGCGCCCGCGGTCATCGCGACGGACAGGCCGGTGACCCCGCCCGTCTCGGCGGTCGCGACCCGGCGCCCGAGCAGGATGTACCCGGCCCAGCAGGCCGCGGACACCCCGATCGCGACGAGGCCGACGACCGCGTCGCCGCCCGGCACCGCGCCCGAGCCGAGCGTCACCCCGGCCAGCAGCACCACGCCCAGCGCGGCGACCCCGATCGCGGCACGGTCGCGCCATCCCCGCCCGGTGACGGCCGCCACCGCGACCGGCCCGACGAACTCGAGCGCGACCGCGGTGCCGAGCGGCAGGTGCTGGATCGCGACGTAGAACGCGACGTTCATGAGACCGAGCACGACGCCGAACAGCACGGTCGTCACGACGGACCGGCGCGTCCACCGGTCACGCTCGCGCCACGGTCGCCGCCACACCAGCAGGACGACCGCGGCGACCGCGAGCCGCAGCCACGCGACGACCGCCGCGGGCAGCTCGTCGAACAGCCCCACCGCGATCGCGGCGCCGAGGTACTGGGTCAGCCCCGACAGGACGAACAGCAGGGGCGCGGGCACCCGCCCACCTTCTCACCCGGCCCCCGCCGCTCACCGCGCAGCACTGCGGCCCGCACCCTCGACGGGGTGCGGGCCGCGGTGCTGCTGCGGCGGTCAGCCCTTCACGGCACCGCCGAGCAGGCCACGCACGAAGTACCGCTGCAGCGCGAGGAACACGACCAGCGGCACGACCATCGCGACGAACGCGCCCGCCGACAGCAGGTGCCACTGCGACCCGCGCGTGCCCGCGAGCTCGGCGACCCGGACGGTCAGCGGGGCGACGTCCGTCGTCCCGCCCGCGAACACGAGCGCGACGAGCAGGTCGTTCCACACCCACAGGAACTGGAAGATCGCGAACGACGCGATCGCGGGCGTGAGCAGCGGCAGCAGCACGCGGAAGAAGATCTTCACGTGCCCGGCGCCGTCGACGCGTGCGGCCTCGACGAGCGACGCCGGGATGTCCTTCATGAAGTTGTGCAGCAGGTAGATCGCGAGCGGCAGCGCGAAGATCGAGTGCGACAGCCACACCACCCAGTAGGACCCCGCGAGCCCCCAGTCGACGTACTGCGACAGCAGCGGGATGAGGGTCACCTGGATGGGCACGACCTGCAGCGCGAAGACGGCGACGAACAGCAGGTTGCGGCCCTTGAACTCGATCCACGCGAACGCGTACGCCGCGAGCAGCGCGAGCGAGATCGGGATGACGACGGCGGGCAGCGTGATGACGACCGAGTTGACGAAGAAGGTCGACAGGCTCGTCGAGGAGCCGAACAGCGCCTCCTGGTAGTTGTCGAACGTCAGCTCGGGGTTCCACGGCAGCGTCCACCAGCCCGTGGTCCGGATCTCGGCACGGGGCCGGAACGACGTGACGAACAGCCCGAACGTCGGGACGGTCCACAGGATCGCCAGCACGATCGCGATGCCCGACGCCCAGGGCGAGCTGATCTTGCCCTTGACGGCCAGCGCGCGCCGGTCGGCCCGGGACAGCTTGCTCGGCACCTTGCGGGTGTCGCCCTCGTCCTCCGAGACGAGCGTGGTGGGAGGGATGACGGTCATCGGATCTCCTCCGCGAGCCGCAGCTGCCGGACGTTGTAGACGACGATCGGGATGACGAGCACGAAGAGCAGCACCGCGAGCGCGGCGCCCAGGCCCTGCTGCTGGGCCCGGAAGCTCTGCGTGTAGAACTCGTACGCCACGACCGAGGTGTTGAAGTTGCCGCCCGTCATGGTCCGGACGATGTCGAAGACCTTGAGCGTCGCCATGGCGATCGTGGTGAGCACGACGACGAGCGCGGGCCGGATGCTCGGCACCGTGATGTAGCGGAACATGCCGACGCCGTGCAGGCCGTCGAGCCGCGCCGCCTCGACGATGTCGTCGGGGATCGCCTTGATCGCGGCGGACAGGACGGTCATCGCGAACCCGGCCTGGATCCACACCATGACCGCGATGAGGAACAACGTGTTCGCGGGCTGGTCGAGCAGGAACTGCTGGGGTGGCAGCCCGAGCCACACGAGGATCTGGTTGGCGAGGCCGATCTGCTGGATCTGCCCCTGGTCCGGGCGGTACTCGTAGACGAACTTCCAGATGATCGACGCGCCGACGAGCGAGATCGCCATCGGCAGGAAGATCAGCGTCTTGGCGAACGACTCGAACCGGGACCGGTCGACGAGGACCGCGTAGACGAGCCCGATGAACGTCGCGAGCAGCGGCACGAGCACGACCCACAGCAGCGTGTTGCGCAGGACGATCTGGAACTGGTCCTCCGTGAACGCGCGGACGTAGTTGTCCACGCCGACGAACTCGCGCCCCTTGTTGTCGTAGAACGACGCCCGGACGGTGCGCAGGCCCGGGTACAGCAGGCCGAAGACGAGGAACAGCACGGTCGGCCCGAGGAAGCCGAGGACGACTGCCCACACGGGCAGCCGCTTGATCTTGTCGATCCCGAAGAGGATCAGGCCCATGACGGCGACGAACAGGAGGATCGCGACGAGCATCAGCGCGAGCTTCTCCGGCGTCGTGTCCGGGTGGAGCAGCCAGTCCATGAGTCACCCTTCCTCGCCGTCGAGGCCGGCGTGGAGCACGAGGGGGCGCGCGGGCGCGCGGGGCGTCGGGGCGGCCGGGACGACGACGTGGTGGGAACCGCTGACGGCTCCCACCACGTCGCCTCAGTCCGGTCGCCGCGTCACGAGGCGGGCCAGGCCGCCTCGATGTTGTCGAGCGTCTCCTCGTCGGACTGGTCCTCCGCGATCCACGCCACCATCTGCTTCCAGAAGGCGTCCGCACCCACGGCACCCGGCATGAGGTCGGAGCCGTCGAAGCGGAAGGTGTACGCGTCGTCCGTCATGAGCTCGAACGCGAGCTTGTCGACGGGCTGCACGATGAGCTCGGGGTCGAGCCCGTTGTTCGCGCTGAACCAGCCACCCTGCGGGGTGGCCTCGGCCTTGGCGTTCGCCCACTCCGGCGACGCGAGGTAGGCGCGGAACGCCTCGACCTCGGGACGGTCGGAGAAGCCGGTCACGAACTCGCCACCGCCGAGGATCGGCTTGGTGTCGTCCATGCTCGGCAGGTAGAACCTGCGTACACGCCCTGGTCGGTCGGCTCCTCCTGGACCGTCACGCCCTCGTCCCAGTTGGCCGCGTAGAAGTTGGCCGCCCGGTGCATGAGGCACGAGCCGTCGAGGATGCCGTAGCCGGCCTCGGTCCACGGGGCCGTCGCGATGGACGTCACGTCGCCCAGGCCGCCGTTGACGTAGTCGGGGTTCTTGAGGATCTCGCCCGTGGCCTGCAGCGCCGCGAGGATCTGCGGGTCGTTGAACGGGATCTCGTGCTTGTACCACTGGTCGTACACGTCGGCGCCGGCCGTGCGCAGCACCATGTCCTCGAGCCAGTCGGTGGCCGGCCAGCCGGTCGCGTCACCGGACTCGATGCCGGCGCACCACGGCTTCACGCTGCCGTCCGGGTAGTCCTCGACGACCTTGTCCGACAGGGCGACGAGGTCGTCCCACGTCTCCGGGATCTCGTAGCCGTACTCCTCGAAGAACTGCGGCGAGTACCAGACGAACGACTTGGCGTTCGCGCCGAGCGGCGACGCGTAGAGCGTGTCGTCGACCGTGCCGTACCCGGCCCAGTCTTCCGAGAAGTACTCGGCGACGTTGTCGATGACGCCCTGCGGGGCCGGGACGACCACGTCGGGGTAGTCGGCGACGAGCGACGCGAGGAAGCCCGGCTGCGGCACGTAGGCGATGTCCGGCGGGTTGCCGGCCTCCAGGCGGACGGGGAGCTGTGCCTCGAACTCCCGCGACCCCTCGTACACGATCTCGGCGCCCGTGCACTCCTCGAACGGGACGTAGGAGTCGCGCTGCTGCTGCGCCTCCGGGTCCACGATCGACGTGTAGACGCTGATCTGCTTGCCCGACAGGTCGCCGTACTCCTCGAAGGCCGCACAGTCGACGGTGGGCTCGTCATCACCCCCGCCGCCCCCGTTGTCGTCGCCCCCGTCGGAGCAGGCCGTGAGCACCAGAGCCAGGCTCGCACCCGCTGCCGCCGCCGCCGCGTAGCCGCGGCGCTTCCGCATGTTCATGAGACCTCCACGTCGTCATGTCTGCCGGAGGCACGACCTACCCCTGTCGCGCCCTCCACTGCGATGCAAGCCGTTGCGCAACGCGACCGCAACTCTCGGAGGGGGACAAGTCGGTCACGATTGCGCAACGAAGCGCCGACACGCCGGTCAGTCTTCGCGCAGGTCGCAGACCTGAGCGGCCTACCGCGCGGTCGGTCGACGTGACGGACCCGTCAGACCAGGAGGCTGCGGAGCACCGCGACGGCGCCGTCGTCCTCGATCGTCCCCGTCACCTCGTCGGCCGCGGCGCGGACGGTGTCCGTCGCGTGACCCATCGCGACGCCGCGCGCGGCCCAGCGCAGCATCTGCACGTCGTTGCTGCCGTCCCCCACGGCGACCGTCTGGAACGGCTCGACGCCCTCGTGCTGCCGGATCTCCTCGAGCGCGCTCGCCTTCGACACCCCGCCCGGGGTGAGGTCGAGCCACGCCGACCAGCCGACCGCGTACTCGACCTCGTGCAGGCCGACGCGCTCCACCAGCGCGTGGAACTCCTCGGGGCTCGCCTCGGGCGCCCGGATGACGACACGCGTCGCGGGCGTGGACGCGAGCTCCTCGAACGGCACCACCTCGACGCGACCCGACAGCTCCCCCGTCGGGAAGTCCGCCGACACCTTGAACCCCACGCCCAGGTCCTCGACCGCGATGAGCGCGTCCGGCAGCTCCATCGCGATCGTGCGCAGCGCCGGGCCCGGGTCGAACGTCACCGACCGGTCGACGACGAACCCCTCGGGGCTGCCGTCGAGGCGCGCCGTCACGGCGCCGTTGGAGCACACGACCCACCCCTCGGTGAGCCCGAGCTCGCGCGCGACCGGCACCGCGGAGTGCGCCCCGCGGCCCGTCGCGAGCACCACGTGCACGCCCGCGTCCCGGACCGCCGCGACGGCCTCGCGGACGTCGTCGGACAGCACGCCGTCGTAGGACATGAGGGTCCCGTCGACGTCGAGGGCCACGAGGCGGCAGCGGCTCATCGCACGGGCTCCAGCACCTCGAGGCCGCCGAGGTACGGCCGCAGCGCCTCGGGCACCCGCACCGAGCCGTCCTCCTGCTGGTGGTTCTCCAGGATCGCCACGATCCAGCGCGTCGTCGCGAGGGTGCCGTTGAGCGTCGCCACCGGGCGCACCGTGCCGTCGGCGGTCCGCTCCCGCACGCCGAGGCGGCGCGCCTGGAACGTCGTGCAGTTCGACGTCGACGTGAGCTCGAGCCACCGCTGCTGGCTCGGCAGCCACGCCTCGCAGTCGAACTTGCGGGCCGCGCTGCTGCCCAGGTCGCCCGCGGCGGTGTCGATGACGCGGTAGGGCAGCTCGACGAGGTCGAGCATCTCCTTCTCCCAGCCGAGGATCCGCCGGTGCTCGTCGGCCGCGTCCTCGACGGTCGTGTACGAGAACGCCTCGACCTTGTGGAACTGGTGCACGCGGATGATGCCGCGCGTGTCCTTGCCGTACGAGCCGGCCTCGCGCCGGTAGCACGCGCTCCAGCCCGCGTAGCGCTTCGGGCCGCCGCTCAGGTCGAGGATCTCGCCGCTGTGGTACCCCGCGAGCGCGACCTCCGACGTGCCGACGAGGTACAGGTCGTCGGCGGGGAGGTGGTAGATCTCGTCCGCGTGGGCCCCGAGGAACCCGGTGCCCGCCATGACCTCGGGCTTGACGAGCGTCGGCGTGATGACGGGCGTGAACCCGGCCGCGAGCGCCCGGTCGACGGCCGCGTTGAGCAGCGCGAGCTCGAGCCGCGCCCCGAGGCCCGTGAGGTAGTAGAACCGCGCGCCCGACACCTTCGCGCCGCGCTCGGTGTCGATCGCGGCCAGACCCTCGCCGAGCGCGAGGTGGTCGCGGACCGCGAAGCCGTCGCCGTACTCGGCCGCGAAGTCGCGGGGCGTGCCGACGTGCTCGACGACGACGTAGTCGTCCTCGCCGCCGCCCGGGACGCCGTCCTCGACCACGTTGCCGATGCGGCGCGTGAGGTCCGCGGCGTGCCGCTCGGCCTCCTCGGCCTCCTGCTGCAGGCCCTTGACCTGCTCGGCAAGCGACTTCCCGTGCGCGAGCAGCGCGTGCTTCTCGTTGCCCTGCGCGGCCGCGACCTTCTTGCCGTGGGCCTTCTGCTCGGCCCGCAGCGTCTCGAACTGGGTCAGGGCGGCCCGGCGGCGGGCGTCGGCGTCGAGGACCTGGTCGACCAGGGACGGGTCGTCCCCGCGGAGCACCTGGCTGTTCCGGACGAGGTCGGGGTCCTCCCGCAGGAGCCGCAGATCGATCACCCGCCCGATGCTACCGACCCACCCCCACCCCTCCCTCCCCACCCCCGCCGCACCCACCCTGCCGCCCCGCCCCACCCCCGCCCTGCCGCCCCGCCCCACCCCGCCGCATCCCGCGCTGCCGCCCCGCCCCACCCCCGCCGCACCCCGCCCTGCCGCCCCGCCCCTCCCCCGGCCCCCCTCTCCCCACCTCCACCCCCACCCCCAGCCGCCCGCCCGCCCGCGAGATCGCGAGCTCTCGCCCCGATCGCGAGGCAGGACTCGCGATCTCGGCGGGAGGTCGCGATCTCGGCGCCGGAGGGGGTGGAGGGGAGGGCCGCGGCTGCGGCTCGGGGTCGGGGTCGAGAGGGAGGGAGGGACGGGCGTGGCGGGGTGTCGAGGGTGGGGCGGTTCCCCGGGGCGGGGGGTGGGTGGCGCGTCCGCAGGTCGGGGGCCCGGTCGGGGGCCTAGATTGCCCGCATGGCGTGGGAGGGGTGGGTCGCGGTCGTGGCCGGCGTCCTCGCGCTCGCCGCGCTCGGGATCGCGCTGCTGCTGTGGGTGCGGCAGAGGGAGCTGCGGCGCCGGATCGAGTCCCCCGGACGGGCGCAGGTGGCCCGCGCGCTGCGGCTCGCGCGCGACGTCCAGGGCAGCGGTCAGCTCGTCGCGTTCGTCGCCAACCCGTCCAAGCCCGACGTGGCGCACCTGCGGGCCGCGGTCGTGCGCGCGTGCGCCGACCAGCTCCTGCCCGAGCCGCTGTGGCTCGAGACGACGGTCGAGGACCCGGGGGTCGGGCAGACGCGCGCCGCCGTCGACCAGGGTGCCGACGTCGTCGTCGCGATCGGCGGCGACGGGACGGTGCGGGCCGTCGCCGAGGGGCTCGTCGGCACGGGCGTCCCCATGGGCCTGATCCCGCTCGGCACCGGCAACCTGCTGGCCCGCAACCTCGACCTGCCGCTGTCCGACCCGCTGGCCGCGCTGCACGTCGCGCTCGACGGCCGGGACCGGACGATCGACGTCGGCTGGCTGCGCGTGCTGCGGTTCGAGTCCGACGTGCACGACGACGTCGCCGAGGCCGCCGACGACCTGCCCGACGACACCGACCTGCCGCGCGACCACATCTTCCTCGTCATCGCGGGCGTCGGGTTCGACGCGGCGATGGTCGCCGACACCGACGAGCAGCTCAAGGCGCGGGTCGGCTGGATCGCGTACTTCTTCGCCGGGATGCGGCACCTGCACGGCCGGCGCACGCGCGTGCACGTCCGGCTCGACGACCAGCAGACCACCACGACACGCCTGCGCAGCCTGCTCATCGGCAACTGCGGGCGGCTGCCCGGCGGGATCACGCTCCTGCCCGACGCGGAGCTCGACGACGGCTGGCTCGACGTCGCCGCGATCGACACCCGCGCCGGGATCGCCGGCTGGGCGCAGCTGCTCGGGGAGGTCGTGCTGCAGGGCGTCGGCGTACGCAACGAGCTGCCCGCGAAGATCGGCCGCATCGACCACACGCGCGCGCAGGAGGTGCGCCTCGTCGTCCCGGGCGGCGACCACGTGCAGGTCGACGGCGACGTCGTCGGGCGCGTCACCGAGCTGCGGGCACGCGTCGACCCGGGGGCGCTCGTCGTGCGGGTGCCGTCGGCCTGAGCCCGGGGCCGCGCGACCTGGAGCGTCCGGGCGTCCGCACCCCACGCGGCGTCGGCGGCGCGCCGCGGCCGCTGCCGCGCGTTCCCCCGGACCGGTGACAGCGCGTCCGGTTCCTCCCGACCTGTCCGGAACGGGCGCTACCGTGGGCCGTCGGCGTGCCCCTGCCGACGGACGAAGGAGTCACGGTTGCCGACCTCCACCCACCAGGACCCGCCGGCGAGCGCGCCGCGCGGCGTGACGCGCGTCCCCCCGGGCGGACCCGCCGTCACCCCTTCCCGACGTCGCGTGCCCGGCCCGCAGCAGCCCGACGACGTCCCGCGCCGGCGCGCACGACGGGCCGCGGCCGCGACCGCTGCGACGGCCGCGCGGCGGCACCGGCTCGGCGCGGTCGCCGCCGTCGGGGCGTCCACGGTCGGCGCGCTGGCCGCCGTCGGGCTCGTCGTGGCGCTGGGTGCGCCGGACGCGGTGGTGGAGAGGCTCGACGCGGTGACGCTCGGGCCCGTGGCCGCCGACGAGGTCGCGCCCGCGACGGCACCGCGGCTCGCGCTCGTGACCCGCGCGTGGCGGGACGACGACGGCGACGGGCTGCGCAGCGACGACGAGGGGGCACTGCCGGGCGTGCTCGTGCAGCTCGAGACCGCCGACGCCGAGCCGGCGCGCGACGTCCGCGGCCGGCCCGTCCCGCCGGTGTCGACGGGCGACGACGGCACCGCGACGTTCGCGGGCCTGCCCGACGGCGTCTACCGCGTGCGGTACGTGCTCCCCGCGGGCCACCGGCTCACGACGCCGCTCGCCCGCCCGGGCCGCGCGACGGCCGACTCCGACGCCGACCCGGTGGACGCGGGCGGCACGGTCGGCCTGTCGGGCCCGCTCGCGCTGACCGCCGAGGAGCTCGACCTCGCGCCGGCCGACCTCGATGCCGACCGCGTGCTGCGCGGCGTGGACGTGGGCGTGGTCCCCGCGGCCGAGGTGCTCGACGCGGCCGGCTGACCGGCGCGGCTCGGTCGACCTGCGCGGTAGGTCGACCGAGCGGCGGGGTCGACCGCCGGTGGGTCGACCCACGCGGTGGGTGGATCGGCGCGGTCGGTCGACCGGCGTGGGTGGACCGGCGCGGTGGGTGGACCGGCGCGGTGGTGGACCGGCGCGGGGCCGGCCGGGGTCAGGTCGCCCGGCCGCCGCGGACCGCGCGCAGCCACTCGCGCGCGGTCACGAAGTCCGCGTCAGCCGTCCCCACGTGCACGGTCGGCGCGACCGCGTCGGCGCGCGGGTACGAACCGAGGAAGCGCACGTGCGGGCAGCGGCGGTGCAGGCCCATGATCGCCTCGCCGACGCGCTCGTCGGTGATGTGCCCCTCCGCGTCGATCGAGAACGAGTAGCGCCCGAGCGCGTCGCCGATCGGCCGCGACTCGATGCGCGACAGGTTCACGCCACGGACGGCGAACTGCTCGAGCATGGCCAGCAGCGCGCCCGCCTCGTTGTCGGGCAGGTGCACGACCAGGGTCGTCTTGTCGGCTCCCGTCGGCGGCGGCACCTCGCCGGGGTGCCCGACGACGACGAACCGCGTCACGGCCGTCGCGTTGTCCGCGACGTCGACCGCGAGCGGGACGAGGCCGTAGGTGTCGACCGCGGTGGGCGGCACGAGCGCGGCGTCGAAGCCCAGGTCGGCGGCGGCCTGCGCGGCCCGCCCGGCGAGCAGCGCCGCGGGCGCGGTGTTCGACGTCGCCGGCACGTGCACGACGCGCGGCAGGTGGTGCGCGAGCCAGCGTCGGCACTGCACCCACGCGTGCGGGTGCGCGGAGATGCGGCGCACCTCCGCCAGCGTGACCCCGGGCGCGGCTGCGAGCGTGAACTGGACGGGGACCAGCACCTCGCGCAGGAGGACCAGCGGGGAGCCGCCCGCGAGGCTGTCGAGCGTCGCCGTGACGCCGCCCTCGACGGTGCTCTCGATCGCGACGACCGCGTAGTCGGCCTCGCCGGACCGCACGGCGCCGATCGCGGCGGCCACGTCGGTCTGCGGCAGGTACTGCGCGTCCTGCGGGCTCACGACCTGCCGCAGCGCGGCCTCGGTGAACGTCCCGGCGGGACCCAGGTAGGCGTACCGCGGCCGGTCCGCGCCCGCGGGCGTCGCCGGCCCGGGCGTGACCGCTCCCGACTCGGACATCACAGCTCCTCCTCAGGCGCTCCACGCGGCGTCGACCCCACCCGCCGGGGTCGAGGGTAGTGCGCCCGTAGGCTGGTCCGGTGCCCCGTCCTGCCCGCCCGCGCGCCCTGTCCCGACGCGTGCGCGTGCTCGCCGGTGCGCTGCTCGCGGCGGTGACGCTGCTGCTGCTCGCCCCGCCCGCCGGCGCGGGGACGCGTCCCGCGGCGGTCGAGCCGAGCCCGTCCGCCACGGCGACGGGGGCCGCCGGGGACGCGAGCACCGCACCCGTCGTCCTCGTGGGCGTCACGGGCCTGCGCTGGGACGACGTCACGACGCTCACCACGCCCGCGCTGTGGGACCTGTCCCGCGACGGGTCCGTCGGCCTGGTCGCCGCCCGGTCCGTCGAGCTGCGGTCGTGCCCCGCCGACGGCTGGCTCGCGGTGTCGTCGGGCGAGCGCGCGTCGGACCTGCCCGCCGACGACCGCCGGTGCCGGACGCTGCGCGAGCCGGGCGAGGACGGTCTCGTCCCCGGGTGGACCGACTACCAGGCGTCCGCCCGGGCCGAGTCGTACGGGGCCCGCCCCGGGCTGCTCGGGGACCTCCTCGACGGGTCGGGCACCGCGGCCACGGGCATCGGCCCGGGTGCGGCGATCGCGCTCGCGGACGGTGACGGCCTGCCCGTCGGGACGCACGTGCCCCGGCCCACGACCACGAGCGGGCTGACGCGGGCCGTCCGCGACGCGCTCGCGACGTCCCGCCTCGTCGTCGTCGACGCGGGCGTCATCCGCGACCCCGGGTACGCGACCGCGCCGCGCGCCTCGTCGACGCTGCCCGAGGACCAGGAGCCCGCGGACGAGATCCCGGGCCTGCCCGGCGCGACCGACCCCGAGCTCCCGTCGCCCGACGCGATCGTCGAGCCCAGCCGCGCGGCGCAGGCGCAGACGCTCGACGACCGCATCGGCGCCGTGCTGCGGGCGACCGAGCGCAGCGGGGCGACCGTGCTCGTCGTGTCGCTCGCCGACTCCAGCCGCACGACGCTGCAGCTCGCCGCCGCGACGGGGACCGCCCCCGACGGGGACGCGTACGCCGAGAACCTGCTCACGTCCGGCGCGACCCGGCAGGCGGGCCTCGTGCAGACCGCCGACGTGACCCCGACGCTGCTCGACGCGCTCGACCTCGAGGACGAGGCACCGGCGCTCGCGGGCGCGACGATCCTGCCCGTCGCCGGCCCCCCGACCGCGGCGGGACGCATGGCGGTCCTGCTCGACGTCCAGGACAAGGCCCTGTGGGTCACGCGCGTGAGCGGCGGGTTCTCGACGCGCATGGTGCTCGTGCAGGCCGTCCTGTTCGTCGCCGCGGCGGTGATCCTCACGCGCAAGGGCCGCTCCGACCGCGCTCCCCTGCGGCCCGCGCTGCAGGTGCTCAAGGTCGCGGCGCTCGCGCTCGCGGCCGCGCCCGTCACCGCGTTCCTCACGGGCGTCGTGCCGTGGTGGCGCGCGTCCGACCCGCGCGCGGCGTTCTGGTGGACGGTGCTCGGCTGGATCGCGCTGATCACCGCGCTCGCGCTCGCCGGGCCGTGGCGGCGGTCCGTGCTCGGCCCGGCCGGGTTCGTCGCCGCGGTGACCGTCGGGGTGCTCGTGGTCGACGCCTGCACCGGGTCGCACCTCGTCATCGACACCCCGATGGGGGCGCACCGGCTGCTCGCGGCCCGCTTCTACGGCATGAGCAACCAGGCGTTCGCGCTGCTCACCGCGGCGGGGCTGCTCGTCGCCGTCGCGATCGCGGACCCCCTGGTGCGACGTGGACGCCGCACGCTCGCGACCGTGCTCGTCGCCGGGCTGGGCCTGCTGCTCGTCGTCGTGGACGGCGCCCCCGGGCTCGGGTCCGACTTCGGCGGGCCGCCCGCCCTGATCCTCGCGTTCGCGCTGCTCGCGATCGTCGTCAGCGGACGGTCGGTGAACTGGAAGGTCCTCGCGGTGGTGCTGGGGGTCGGCGCGCTCGTCGTGGGCGGCTTCGCGGTGCTCGACTGGATGCGCCCGCCCGCGGACCGCACGCACCTCGGCCGGTTCTTCGCGACCGTCCTCGACGGCGGGCTGTGGGACGTGGTCTACCGCAAGCTGTCCGTGAACCTGCGCGTCCTGACCAACTGGCGCTACCTCGTGCTCGCGGTCGGGGGCGTCGCGCTCACGTGGATCGTCGTCGCGGGCGACCGGCCGGGGCGCGGCGCGCTCATGGGCCCCCGGAGCCCGCTCGCCGGCCTGCAGGCGGCCGTCCCGCTGCTGCGTCCGGCGGTCGCCGCGATCGGCGCGGGGCTCGGCGTCGGGTTCCTCATGAACGACTCGGGCATCGTCGTGCCCGCGACGGGCATCGCCGTCGCGGTGCCGTGCCTCGTGGCCGCCGCGGCGCAGTGGCGGCTCGGGGCCCCCGAGGGCACCCCGGTGCCGGCGGACGCCGGACCGTCCGGCGTCGCCGCGGACGGCGAGGACCGGGCCGCGCCGAGGGCTGGTCAGGCGGACGGCGCGGAGCAGGTCCGCGAGGAGCCCGCCGTCAGCGGTGCGTCTGCGGCGGACGCGGACGCGGCGCGACCGTCTGCCGCACCACCGACGCCGCCCCCCGCACGCGGCGCGCACTGACCGCGAGCTGCACGTCGCGGTACTGCGCGGCCCGGTGCAGCTGGCCCTTGAGGTCGCTGCCCGACGGCCGGTGCCGCAGCTCGCACGGCACCTCGACGACGCGGAACCCCTGCCGCAGCAGGTCGATCGTCATGCCGGTCTCGACACCCCACCCGCGGGCCAGCGGCGTGGCCGCCTCGAACGCCTCGCGCGTGAGGCAGCGCATGCCCGACAGCGGCTGCGTCGGCGTCCAGCCCGTCATCGACGCGATGGCCCGACGCGCCGCGCCGACGACGATGCCGCGGCCGCCGGCACCGGGCTGCGGGGGCAGCAGGGCGATCGCGAGGTCGGCGTGGCCCTCGACGACGGGCGGCACGAGCGGTGCCGTGTTGACCGCGGTCTCGCCGAGGTCGCCGTCGATGAACAGCAGGATCCGCGGCTGACGGTCCGGCGCGTCGCGCATCGCGACGACGGCGGCACCCGTCTCCATCGCGGCGGCCTTGCCCCGGTTGTGGGAGTGCCGCACGACGACGGCACCCGCCTCGCGGGCGACGTGCTGGGTGTTGTCCTCGGAGCCGTCGTCGACGACGAGCACGAGGTCGACGTACGGGATCGCGCGCGCGGAGCGGACCGTGGCGGCGATGCGCCGCGACTCGTCCTTCGCCGGGATGATGACGGCGACACGCTGCCGCTGCCGGTGCGCCTTGGGCGCGGGCGCGGGTGCGGCGGCGGAGGAGGCGGGCGGGCCGGCCTCCGGGTGGTCGTCGGCGGCCTTCCCGCCCTTGCGCGTCACGGGCGTCAGCCTAGCGATCCGCGAGGTGCTCGCCCGCCGGGCAGGCACGCCCGACCGGGGGACGTCGGAACGCACGTCGGGTGACGTCAGCGCAGCGTGACCTGGCGCGCGACCAGGCCGGCGCGGGCGCGGCGGGCGTTCGCGTCGAGCGGGCTCGTGTCGGCGAGCGCCTCGGCGAACGACGGCGCGAACTGCGCCACCGGCCCCTCGACGTCCTCCGCCTCCGACCCGCGGGCGAGCTCCCACACCGGCACCACGAGCCCGCTCGAGCGGAAGTACCCGACGAACTTGCCGCCGTCGAAGCCCGAGGCGCGGCGCGCGTGCAGACGGGCGAGCGCGTCGAGCACGGTCTGCTCGTCGTGGGGCTGCGCCCAGCGCAGGAACTCGCGGGCCCCCATGCGGCACCAGTACGCGGACTCGACCGCCGCGAGCTTGCGGGTGTCGATGATGCCCGCGTCGGCCTCCTCCATGGCGGCGGTGAGGTCCGGGGTGCGCTCGGTGTCCGGCGCGAGCCAGTAGGCGAACGAGTCGTGCACGGTGACCTCGAACGGCACCGACAGGTCGAGGACGTCCTGCAGGCGCGGGCCGGGGCCGGGCAGGCCGACCGTCTCGACGGCCGTGCCGGGCTCGACGTCGAGCGCCTCGAGCAGCGCGGCGGCGAGGTCACGGCTCGCGTCGCCCGAGCTGCCGACCGTCTGCAGCGCCAGCAGGACCACACCGTCCGAGCGGTGCAGCGCGGGCCACGCGGTCGGCAGGACGGTCGTGACGAGCACCTCGCGGGCGCCGTGCTCCTTCGTGGTGCGGGCCGTGGCCGTCGCGGCGGGGACGAGCTCCTTGAGCGCGACCCAGTCGGGCTCGCCGGGGAGCCCCTCGAACGGACGCAGCACGAAGTCGGGCGTGTTCCTGGCCATGCGGTGAAGGGTACCGGGCGTCCGGGCGACGACGGGGCGCACGCCCGGCGACCTGGGACCTCGGGGGCTGCGGGGACGCCTGGCGTGCGGGAGGATCGACCGCATGGACCCGCGCGCCGGAACACCCGCCCAGCCGTCCGACCTCGTCGACCTCGACGCCCTGGTCAGCGCCTACTACGACCGCCAGCCCGACCTCGACGACCCCGCGCAGCGCGTGGTGTTCGGCACGAGCGGCCACCGCGGCTCGGCGCTCGACGCGGCGTTCAACGAGGCGCACATCGTCGCGATCACCGCGGCGATCGTCGAGTACCGCCGCGGGCAGGGCACCGACGGCCCCCTGTTCATCGGCCGGGACACCCACGGCCTGTCCGAGCCCGCGTTCCGCTCCGCGCTCGAGGTGCTCGCCGCCGCGGGCGTGGAGGTGCGGATCGACGCCCGCGACTCGTGGACGCCGACGCCGGCCGTGTCCCACGCGATCCTCAGCTTCAACGGCGCGGGCACGTCCGAGGGCGTGCGCACGTCCGGCCCGGGCCTGGCCGACGGCATCGTCGTGACCCCGTCGCACAACCCGCCGCGCGACGGGGGCTTCAAGTACAACCCGCCGGACGGCGGCCCTGCCGGCTCCGAGGCGACGTCGTGGATCGCGGACCGCGCGAACGCCATCCTCGCGTCCGGCTGGCGGTCGGTGCCGCGCGTGAGCGTCGAGCAGGCGCTCGCCGCCGAGACGACCCGCAAGCACGACTACCTGTCCGCGTACGTCGACGACCTGGCGAACGTCCTCGACCTCGACGCGATCCGCGCGGCGGGGGTGCGCATCGGCGCCGACCCGCTCGGCGGCGCGTCCGTCGAGTACTGGGGCGCGATCGGCGAGCGGTACGGCCTCGACCTCACGGTCGTGAACCCGCAGGTCGACCCGCGCTGGTCGTTCATGACGCTCGACTGGGACGGCAAGATCCGCATGGACTGCTCGTCGCCGTACGCGATGGCGTCGCTGGTGTCCCGCATGGCGGGCGGGGAGGCGCCGTTCGACGTCGCGACGGGCAACGACGCCGACTCCGACCGGCACGGCATCGTCACGCCCGACGCGGGCCTGATGAACCCGAACCACTACATCGCCGTGATGATCCACTACCTGTACGGCGGGGCCCGTCCGGGCTGGCCGACCGGCACCGCGATCGGCAAGACGCTCGTGTCGTCGAGCCTCGTCGACCGCGTCGCCGCCCGTCTGGGACGCCGGCTCGTCGAGGTGCCCGTCGGGTTCAAGTGGTTCGTGCCGGGCCTCGTCGACGGGTCGATCGGGTTCGGCGGCGAGGAGTCCGCGGGCGCGTCGTTCCTCCGCAAGGACGGGACGGTGTGGACCACCGACAAGGACGGCCTCCTGCCCGCCCTGCTGGCCTCGGAGATCATCGCGACCACCGGCAAGTCCCCGTCGCAGATCCACCGCGAGCTCGTCGGCGAGTTCGGCGAGTCCTGGTACGCGCGCGTCGACGCCGCCGCGACCCGCGAGGAGAAGAAGACGCTCGCCGCGCTCGACGCCTCGCAGGTCACCGCGACGACGCTCGCGGGCGAGCCGATCACCGCACGCCTCACGCACGCGCCCGGCAACGACGCGGCGATCGGCGGCCTCAAGGTCACCACGGAGAACGCGTGGTTCGCCGCGCGCCCGTCCGGCACCGAGGACGTGTACAAGATCTACGCCGAGTCGTTCGTCTCGCAGGAGCACCTGGCGCAGGTCCAGGACGAGGCCAAGCAGGTCGTGGCCCAGGCCCTGGGCAGCTGACGCAGCGCCGCGCACCCGCCCGGGGACGCGGACGGGCCGCGCACCCGGGCAGAGGTGCGCGGCCCTGCGGTCGTCGCGGGGGCGCGACGTCGACCGCGGTACGCGTCCTCCCCGCCCCGCGGTGGCGGAGGGGACACGTACGGGGTGGCCGTCGGCGTGCCTCCGACGGCCGGTCTGTGACCCGTCAGGCGGCGGTGCGGCCCAGGCCCCGGAAGGACCAGCCGGCCTGGCGCCAGCGCTGCGGGTCGAGCTTGCCGCGCGCGTCGATGACGTTCGCGTGCTGCGTGAGCGGCGCGAGCGTCGCCGGCTCGGCGCCGACGAACTCGTCCCACTCGGTCAGGACGAGGACGACGTCCGCACCCTCGACGGCCTCCTCGACGGAGGTCGCGTAGCCGAGCGTCGGGAAGGACGCGCGGGCGGTGTCGCCGGCCTCGGGGTCGTACACGGTGACCTGCGCGCCGCGCAGGTGCAGGGCCGCGGCGACGTTGAGGGCCGGCGAGTCGCGCACGTCGTCGGTCTGCGGCTTGAAGGCCGCCCCGAGGACGCCGACCCGGCGGTTCAGGACGGACCCGCCGCACGCCTCGAGGGCGAGGTCGATGACGCGGCCGCGCTGGCCCATGTTGATCTCGTCGACCTGCTGGAGCAGGGCCGAGGCCTGGTGCGCACCGAGCTCGTTGGCACGGTGCATGAGGGCGCGGATGTCCTTGGGCAGGCAGCCGCCGCCGAAGCCGAGGCCCGCGTCGAGGAACTGACGGCCGATGCGGACGTCGTGGCCGAGGGCGTCGGCCAGGACGGTCACGTCGGCGTCGGCGGCCTCGCACACCGAGGCGATCGCGTTGATGAACGAGATCTTGGTGGCGAGGAACGCGTTCGCGCTCACCTTGACGAGCTCGGCGGTCGGCAGGTCGCACACGACGACCGGCGAGCCCTCGGCGATCGGCGTCGCGTAGACGCGGCGCAGCACGGCCTCCGACTCGGGCGTGGTGCCGCCCATGACGATGCGGTCGGGGTGCAGCGTGTCCTGCACGGCCTTGCCCTCGCGGAGGAACTCGGGGTTCCAGACGAGCTCGACGCGCACGTCCTGGCGGGCCTTCGCCGCGACGAGCTCGCGCAGGCGGGCGCCGGTGCCGACGGGGACGGTGGACTTGCCGACGATGAGCGCGTCGTGCGTGAGGTTCTCCGCGATGGCCGTGGTGGCGGCCTCGACGAAGGACAGGTTCGCGGCGTGGCTCGTCTTCGTCTGCGGCGTGCCGACGCAGACGAAGTGCACGTCGGCGAACGCCACGGCCTCGGCCACGTCGGTCGTGAAGCGCAGGCGGCCGGTGGCGAGCTGCTCCTCGAGGAGCTCGGGCAGCCCGGGCTCGAAGAAGGGCACCTTGCCGGCCTGCAGCGCGGCGACCTTGGCCGGGTCGGTGTCGTAGCCGACGACCTCCATGCCGAGCGCGGCCATGGAGACGGCGTGGGTCGCACCGAGGTAGCCGGTGCCGAGCACCGAGATGCGGGGGGCCGGGGCGTCGGCGTCGAAGACGCGCCGGGGGAAGAGGTCGGCGACGCTGAGGTCGTCCGCGTGCTGCTCGGTCATGTCGGTTCTCCTGGATCGGCGAGGGTTGGCGGTGGGCGTCGCGGGCGTCATGACGCACCGCCGGGGGTCAGGGCGAAGCCGTCGGCGGGGTCGTGCAGGCCCTCGACGAAGGCGGCGAGCGAGTCGGCGCGCGACTCGACGCGCCAGTCGTTGGTGATGCGCTCGCCCTGGCTGATGGTCGTGACGGCGTGGTTGAACCAGGCGAACCCGACGACGTCGGCGTTCTTCGGCTCGGCCAGCGCGTCGAACAGGTCCGTGACCCACGCGGCCTTCTGGCCGCCGGCCTCGGAGGCGCCGATCTCCGCGAGGAAGATGGGCTTGCTCGTGATGGCGCGGAGCTGGTCCAGGGACTTGTCGAACGTCCACGCGAACGTCGGCGTCTGCCCGTCGCGGTACGGCGGGCGGTAGTACCCGGACAGGCCGACCCAGTCGACGTACTCGTCACCGGGGTACAGGCTGCGCGTGTACTCGAGCGACTGGTTCGCCGCGGGCAGGTTGTTGACGATGTTCGGCGCCCACACCCACAGCACGTACTGGTTGGCGCCGGCCTGCTCGAAGATGTCGTGCACGTGGCGCCACATCTTCACGTAGTCGCCGGGGTTGTTGCCGTTGACGGACGCACCGCCGGAGCCCTGCTCGTTCCACGGGTACCAGGACGCGTTCATCTCGTGGTCGAGACGGATCGCGACGGGCAGGCCGAGCGCGGTGACGTCGGCGGCGTACTGCCGCAGGTAGTCGTCGTACCGGCCGTTGATGATCTCCGGCAGGGACCACTCGGGCTCCTCCACGACGTCGTTCGCCGTGGCGAGAGCGCGCGACTCCCAGGTGACCATCGGCATCGCGCCCTTGGCCCAGGTGCGGGAGACGGCGTCCGCGCGGAACGGCCCGTCCCAGCCCTGGAAGTAGCCGACGACGTTCGGCTGGGTGCCGATCTTCGCGGCGACGGAGTCCTGCTCGGCCCAGCTGAACGGGGCCTGCGGGGTGTAGAGCCCGAGGAGACGCTGGGCCGGCCGGCGCAGCGCGTCGAGCGGCGGGGCGGTCGGCTTGACCTCGGGCGCGGGCCCGGAGGTGGTGGGCGCGGCGGCGTCGGCCCGGGCACGGGCGAGCGCGGCCTCGGCCCGCGCGGCGCGGTCCCGTGCCTTGCCGCGCTCGGCGGCGGCCTTGCGCTCCGCGGCGGCCTTGGCGGCGCCCGCCGCCTGGGCGGCGGCCTGCTCCTCGGCGGCCTTCTGCGCGCCGGCGGCGGCAGCGGCGGCCTTCTCCTCCTCGGCCTTGGCCTGCCCGCGCTCCGCGGCGGCCTTGCGGTCGGCGGCGGCCTTGCGCTGCGAGCGCTCGAGGTCGGCGACCTCCTTCTCGCGCGCCTCGAGCGCGTAGCGCAGCTCGTCGTTCTGCTCCTGGAGCCGCAGCTCCTCGGCGGTGGCCCGGGTGGGGACGACCGCGTCGACGGACGGGGACAGCCAGACGCCGACGGTGACGGCGACGAGGGCCAGGGCGATCGCGGCTGCGGAGAGCCGCTTGCGCGGCGACGGGCGGATGGCCCGCGCCCACCAGCCGGCGTGTGCGGTGTGCTCAGACATAGACGAGTGCCTCCAGGGCGAAGATCGCGACGGCCACCACGTAGGGGATGCCGGCGAGCGGGTTGAGACGGCGACGGCGGCGCGGCGCGGGCGCCGGGCCGGCCGTGGCGCGACGGACGCGGGCCGGGGCCTGGGTCAGCACGGTGCCGTCGGCGTCCCGCTGGGAGGGGACGACGCCGTCGGGGGCGCGGTCGACGAGGTCGACGGGGCCCTGCGGGCTCTGCTCGAGCTCCTCCATGAGGTCGCCGCCGGCGTAGGCGCCCGCACGGGTGCCCCAGCCGCTGGCGTGGGCCATGCGCAGGAAGCCGAGGAGGCGGACCGGCATGAGGAAGAACGTCGACACGATGATGAACAGGGGCAGCCGCAGGAAGTCCGACGGCTTCTCGTGCAGGTGGCGGATCTGCCGGATCGCCATGGACAGCACGGAGGAGACGATCATCGTGGCGACGACCCAGACCCAGCCCGTGAGGCCCGTGTAGGTCTCGAGGATCGCCTGGTACAGGTTGATCCCGGTGCCGGACGCGGACCGGTAGATCCAGCCGGCGATCGTCCCGACCAGCAGGAACGGCAGGACGATGTCCATGACGAAGAAGATCGCCAGCATGGGGGCGTGCCCCAGCATCCACGGGAGCATCCGCAGGGTGTTGTACTGGCTGCCGCGGGCCCAGCGGAGCTGCTGCTTGAAGAGCTTCTTCACCTGCAGCGGCGCGTCGGTGTAGACGAGGCTCGTGTACTGGTAGACGGACTTGTAGCCGGCCTTCAGCGTGAGGTTCGTCAGGGTCCGGTCGTCGGAGACCTCGAGGAAGACGCCCATGAACTTCTGGGTCATGAAGTCGTCCATGACGTCGACGAGGATGTGCCGGCGGAACGCGATGGTGCGCCCCGGCAGGCAGCCGACCTGGCCCAGCGCGGACTGCGCGGGCATCGAGTAGAGCGCGCGGGTGTTCTCGAGCCAGTCGGCCCAGCGGGTGATCCAGGACCGCTCGGGGTCGAGGATGCGCTGGCGCGTCGTGACGCCGCCGACGTTGTCGTCCGCGAACGGCTTGACCAGCTCGGGCAGCGTGCCGTCGGTCCAGACGGTGTCGGAGTCGACGAGGACCGTGATCTCGCCGCGCGACATCTCGGTGCCGATCTTGACGGCGTTGCGCTTGCCCGGGATCGGGGTGTGCACCCAGCGGACGAGCGGGGCGAACTCCTCGCTCACGCGCTCCAGGGCGGGGTTGCGCTTGCCGTTGATGACGACGATGACCTCGTCGGGCTGCTGGGCGACGATCCGCTTCAGCACGTCGTGGAAGAGGTCGAGCGGCTCGTCGACCACGGGGATCACGACGGACGTCGTGCCGTGGAACTCACCGGTGTAGGGCTTGTAGCGGCGCGAGAGAAGCACCTTGAGCAGCCACAATGCCCAGATCAGGGTCGAGAAGACCGCGAACAAATAGAATTCTGACTGCCCCGCGAACATGTGACGGAGCTGCAGCACGAAGACGAACAATGGCCTACCCGCTCATCGTGAGTCGTGTGTGATGACTGCTGAGCGACGACGATGGCGAACAGCGAAGGACGTCCCGGACGCATCCCGGTCTGGGCATACGTCGGGCGTCGGTGGTCCCTGTGAGGCGTGATGACCGCGAAGAGACGTGCGCAACCGCCCCCTGATCGATGGAGGCGCACGGCCGGTGCGCGGGGGCAGCGATGGCCTGTCACAGCCCGCCACGAACTCGGTAAATGGAACCTACCAGGCGGTAAAGGGACATTGAGACGAACAAGCGTCCAAATGTGACGCCGTTCACCGGAAACGCTTACCGCTTGACCCGATGTGTCCGTATTGCCCTAGGCAAGTTCATCAGAAATTTACTCAAGTTGCTTGTGACAACCGCCGTGTGCTATGCGGACCGGTGCACGAGGTCCTGGTAGTCGGGGTGACGGGCGATCCACGCCCGGACGTACGGGCACAGGGCGACGACGTCGCGCCCCTGCGCGCGCACCGAGTCCAGCGCCCCGCGCACGAGCGTCGACGCCACACCGCGTCCCTCGTGCCGCGGGTCCACCTCCGTGTGGGTGAACACCACCGTCCGGCCGACACCGTCGTACACCGCGAAGCCGAGCAGCTCACCCGCCTCGTCGCGCGCCTCGAACCGGTGCGCCTGCGGCGCGTCGCTGACCAGCACGTCTGCCATGACCCGATCGTGCGCCACGCCGCGCCCCGCGCCAAGCCCCCGGCCCACGTCGGCGCCCGGTGCGAGACTAGCCGCATGCTCCAGCCGTACCGCGAGATCCTGTCGCGCCCCGGAGCCCTGGCGTTCTCCGTCGCAGGGATGGTCGCCCGGCTCCAGATGTCGATGATCGGCATCGGCATCGTCCTCATGATCGCCGCGCTCTACGACTCCTACGGGCTCGCCGGCCGGGTGTCCGCGGTCTACGTCGTCGCGCAGGCGCTGTGCTCGCCGCAGCTCGCGCGACTGGTCGACCGGCACGGGCAGGCGCGCGTCATGCGCCCCGCCGTGGCGGTCGCCTCCGTCGGCCTCGTCACCCTGGTGGTCGCCGCCCGCGCCGACACCCACCCCGTGCTCCTCTACGCCGCCGCCGCCGTCACCGGCGCCGCCGTGGGGTCGTTCGGCTCGCTCGTGCGGGCCCGGTGGGCCGGCGTGCTCGGCGGCGAGCCCCGCGCCATGCACACCGCGTACGCGCTCGAGTCCACCATCGACGAGCTCGTCTTCATCGTCGGGCCCGTCCTCGCCACGCTCCTCGCGACGAGCGTCGACCCGGCCGCCGGGCTCGTGGTGCCGCTCGTCGCGCTCGTCCTCGGCGGCTACTGGTTCCTCGCGCTGCGCGCCACCGAGCCCGCACCGAGCGCCGCGACCGGCGAGCGGCACCGCGGGTCGGTGCTCGCGTCGCCCGGCATGGTCGTGCTCGCGCTCGTGTTCATCGCGATGGGCGCGATCTTCGGCGCCACCGACGTCTCGACCGTCGCCTTCGCGGAGGAGTCCGGGAACACGGGCGTCGCGGGCGTGATCCTCGCGGTGTTCGCGCTCGGCTCGCTCATCGCCGGCCTGCTCTACGGCACCCGCCACTGGGTCCGGCCCCTGCACCAGCGGTTCGCCATCGGCGTGGTCGTGCTCGCCGTCGGGGTCTCGTTCTTCGTCGTCGCGGCCAACCTCGTGGCGCTCGCCGCCGTCATGTTCGTCACGGGGTTCGCGATCGCGCCGACGCTCATCAACGGCAACGCGCTCGTGCAGCAGCTCGTGCCCGCCGCGCGGCTCACCGAGGGACTCACCTGGGTCGGCACGTCGCTCGGCGTCGGCGTGTCCGTCGGGTCGTCCGTCGCGGGCTCCCGGATCGACGCCGACGGGTCGCACGGCGGGTTCCTCGTCGTCATCGTGTCCGCCGTCCTCGCGCTGGTCGCGACCCTCGCCGCCTACCGCACGCTGCGGCCCACCCCGGGCGACGAGAAGGCCCGCGTCGCCCGCGCCGTCGAGGACGAGTCGCCCTCGCCCACCGCCGGAGCCACCGTCGCGGCCTGCGAGATCGCGGACTGCGTCGACCCGCGCGGCACCGTCCCGCAGCAGCGCACCGGAGCCGGTGACGGCGCGAGCGCGACCGAGCCGTCGGGACCTCGCACCACGCACGTCGTCGACGAGGGCTGACGGCGCCGGGAGTTTCGACACCCGCAACGGCCCTCGGCCCCTCCCACCCGGCCACGGCGCGCAGTAGCGTGCGCCGGGTGACCCTCGCCGACGAGACCTCCGTCACCAGCACCGACGCCACCGACGTGCCGCTCGACGCGCTGCGCACCGTGCTGGCACCGCTCGGCACCGTGGTGTCCGCCGAGCGGCTCACCGGCGGCATGTTCGCGACCAGCTATCGGGTCGTCCTGGACGACGGGGTGCGTGTCATCGTCAAGACCGCGCCGACCGCGACCGAGAAGCTCCTCACCTACGAGCTCGACCTCGTGCGGTCCGAGGCGCACGTCTACCGCCTCGCCGAGCAGCACCCCCAGCTCCTGATGCCGCGCGTGCTGCTCACCGACGAGACGCGCAGCGTGCTGCCGTCGGACGCGCTCGTCGTCAGCCACCTCGACGGCGTCCCGCTCACGGACGCCGGCTTCGGACCCGCCGACACCGACCCGCGTGCCGCACGCGCGGAGCACGAGCTCGGGGCGTACATGGCACGGCTGCACACCGCTCCGGGGCTCGCGTGGGCGCGTGCCCTCACCCCGACGGACGGCGAGCACGACCGTCCGTTCGGCTACCCCAACGCGGCCAGCGGGCTCGTCGGCCGGACCTGGACCGAGACGTTCACGGCCATGGTCGACGCCGTGCTCGACGACGCGCCGCGCTGGGGCGTCGAGCTGCCCGCCGACCTCGTCCGCTCCGCCGTCGCGCGCCACCGGTCCGCGCTCGCCGACGTCACGCAGCCCGCGCTCGTCCACACCGACCTGTGGGCCGGCAACCTGTTCGTCGACGCCGCGACCGGCGAGATCGTCGGCGTCATCGACCCCGAGCGCGCGTTCTGGGGCGACCCGCTGCACGAGGTCGTGGGCGCCGACTGCCACAACACCGGGCCGGTCAACCCGCGCGTGCTCGCCGGGTACGCGTCGGTCGTGCCCGGCGGGCTGGACGTCACGAGCCCGTCCGCCCGCACCCGGCTCGCGCTCTACCGGACGTTCCTCACGCTCATCCTGCTCACCGAGATCACACCCCGCGCCTTCGACGGCGACTGGGTGCCCGGCTACCGCGCGGAGCTGTGGCGCGCGCTCGACGTGCACCTGGCCGCGCTGGCCTGACCGCCGCCGCCCACGCCCGCCGCAGACGCCGCGGGGGTCACGGCGTCGGGTGGTGGGAGTCGTAGTCCCAGAAGGTGCGTTGCGCGCGCACCAGGAGCCAGACGAGGACCACGCACGTCAGCCCGCCGATCACCGCGGTCCAGCCCTCGCCGACCCGCGTCGCCAGGCCGCCCAGCAGCAGCTCGCCCACGCGCGGGCCGCCCGCGACGACCACGACGAAGACGCCCTGGAGCCGGCCGCGCATGTCGTCCGGCGTCGCGGTCTGCAGGATGCTCTGGCGGAACACCGAGCTGATCGCGTCGCTCGCGCCCGCGACCGCGAGCAGGAGCACGGCCAGCGCCAGCGCGCCCCACAGGACCTGGTCCGGGCGGTCGCGGTCGACGACGACGAGGACCGCGCCGAAGCCCGCGATCGCGAGGCCCCACACCGTGATCGCCACCGTGATGATCCGGCCCTGCCAGCGCACGCGCACGAGCGGCCCGGAGAACACCCCCGCGAGCACCGCGCCGACCGCGGCCGCCGCGGTCACGACGCCCGTCGTCGTCTCGCCGCCGCCCAGGTAGACCACGCCGACCGCGGGGAACAGCACGCGCGGGGACGCGCAGATCATCGCGACGAGGTCCACCGCGAACGTCATGCGCACGTTGCGCTGCGTGCCGAGGTAGCGCAGCCCGTCGACGACCGAGCCGATCCCGACGCGCGCACGCCGGGTCGACGACGGCTCGGGCGGCACCGGCGGCAGCCGCAGCAGCGCCGTGAGCGCGAACGTGAACAGCACCGCGTCGAGCGTGTACGCCGCCGCGTACCCCAGCCACGCCACGACCGCCGCGCCGAGCAGCGGGCCGACCGTCAGGGCGACGTTCCATCCCGTGGTCTGGAGCGCGTTCGCGGCGGGCAGGAGCTTCGCGTCGAGCAGGCGCGGGATGATCGCGGTGCGTGCCGGGCTGTTGACCGCGCCCGCACCCGACTGCACCGCGACCAGCGCGTACAGCAGCCCGACGTGCGCGTTGCCGAGCCACGCCTGCGCCGCGAGCCCCAGCACCACGACCCAGGACACGACCGACGCGACCAGCGCGACCCGCCGGCGGTCGTAGTGGTCGACGATCGCGCCGCCGTACAGCCCGAACGCGACGAGCGGCACGAGCGCGCACAGCCCGAGCACGCCCACCGAGAACGTCGACCCCGTGAGCTCGTACACCTGCAGGCCCACGGCGACGACCGTGAGCTGCGTGCCGAGGTTGGAGACGGACAGCCCCCACCACAGGCGCCGGAACTCCGGGCTGACGCGCAGGGGGGTCGTGTCGACGACGAGAGACATCCGCCGCACCCTAACCCGCCCCTCCGCTCCCGCCGGTCCCCACCCCCACGCCGCCGGCGCCGAGATCGCGAGCCCCCGTCGAGCTCGCGAGGCCGGACTCACGAGGTCGGCGAGACGTCGCGATCTCGGCGCGGACGGCATGGGAAGGTGGGCGCGCGGGACGAGATCCGGAGGTCAGCGGTGGGAGTGCAGCACGTCGTCGTGATGGGCGTGTCCGGGACGGGGAAGACGACCATCGGGCGGCTCGTCGCCGAGCGGCTCGGGGCCGCGTTCGTCGAGGGCGACGACCTGCACCCGCCCGCGAACGTCGAGAAGATGCGCTCCGGCGTCCCGCTGACGGACGACGACCGCGGGCCGTGGCTCCGCCTGGTCGCCGCGGCCATGACCGAGCACGCGCAGGCGGGACGGCCGACCGTCGTCGCGTGCTCGGCGCTGCGGCGCGCCTACCGCGACGTGCTCCGGTCGGCGGAGGGCCGGGTCCGGTTCGTGCACCTCGCCGTCCCCCGGCCCGAGCTCGACCGCCGGCTCGCGGGCCGCCGCGGGCACTTCATGCCCGCCACGCTGCTGGAGTCCCAGCTCGCGACCCTCGAACCGCTGGGCGACGACGAGGACGGCCTCGACGTGCCGGTCACGTCCGTGCCCGCCGACACAGCGGAGGCCGTGCTGCAGGCTCTCGGCGCCTGACCGGCGACGACCTGTCGCGCCGCCGCCCACGGGCACGGATCGCGGAGCGTGCGGCCCGGGGACGGCGACGCGCCCCCGCCGAGCACCCGGAGGTGTCTGCGAGGGCGCGTCGGGTCGGTCCTCCGCCGGCTCCCCAGCCCACGGGCGGAGGCCCCCGTCAGGGACGCAGGCGCGCGTCCTCCGCGTCGATGATCGGCTCGCCGGCCAGGACGTCCGGCGCGGGGTCGTCCGCCTCGGGCCGGCTGCCCGACTTCCACGGGGCGCTGCCCGCGACCGCCGACCGGGCCGCCTCGACCGCCTTGTCCTTGAGCGCGACGCCCTGCTGCTTCGCGAACGCCGTCGCCTGGCTCTCCACGTCCTGGACGTAGCCCTGGACGCGCGGGTCCTGCCACACGTCGTTGGCCCAGCCCTTGATCTTCTCGAACTGACCGCGGCCGGCGCGGGTGCCCAGCAGGTACCCGACTCCGGCTCCGACGACGAACGCCATCTTGCCCTTCATGCGCAGTCCTCCCGAGGTCCGTGCGGCGCGGCGAGGGGGCCGCACCGTCGTTGGGGGTCGAGGTCCGAGCCTAGGCAGGGGCGGGGCGCGGCGCGCGTCGAGGCGGGCGCGAGGACGGGGGCGCGCGGACCGGTGGGCGTCGAGGCGGGCGCGAGGACGGGGCGCGCGGACCGGTGCGCGTCGAGCGGTACGTCGGGTGGGCGGCCGGCGGGGACCACGTGCCGGCGACGTGGGAGGCCGATCCGGGCGGCCGGCGGCGTCCGGCGCGCGGAGCGAGCACCGCCGGACGACACTGGCCGCAGACCAGGGGGGTGCGATGGAGGTCGGGACCGCGGAACGACCGACCGCGCTGCGGCGGACCATCGGCCGCCGGGTGCTCGTCCTGTTCGTCGTGGGCGACATCCTCGGCGCCGGGATCTACGCGCTCACGGGCAAGGTCGCCGCCGAGGTCGGCGGCATGGTGTGGCTGCCGTTCGTGTGCGCGTTCGTGCTGGCCACGCTCACGGCGACGGCCTACGCCGAGCTCGTCGGCCGCTTCCCGAAGGCCGCCGGCGCCGCCCTGTACGCGCAGCGCGCCTTCGGCCGGCCGTTCCTCACGTTCGTCGTGGCGTTCGCCGTCATGATGTCCGGCGTCACGAGCGCGAGCGCCGCCGCCCGCGCGTTCGGCGGGGACTACCTCGCGGAGCTCGTCACCGTGCCGACGCTCGTCGCCGCGTGGGGGTTCCTGCTCGCCGTCACGGCCGTCAACCTGCTCGGCATCTCCGAGTCCGTGCGCGTCAACGTCGTGCTGACGGTCGTCGAGGCGACCGGGCTGCTCGTCATCCTCGCGATCGGCGGGTGGGCGCTGCTGACCGGCGACGGCGACCCGTCCCGGGCGTTCGTGCTCGACACCGACGGGCCCGCCTGGATGGCGGTCCTCGGCGCGACAGCCCTCGCGTTCTACGCGCTGCTCGGGTTCGAGGACTCCGTGAACCTCGCCGAGGAGTGCCGTGCGCCGCGTCGCGACTTCCCGCGCGCGCTGTTCGGCGGGCTCGCGGTCGCCGGGCTGATCTACGTCGGGGTGGCGTTCACGTCGTCGATGCTCGTCGAGACCGACGTGCTCGCCGGGTCCACCGGTCCGCTGCTCGAGGTCGTCAAGGTCGCGGGGCTGACCGTGCCGCCCGCGCTGTTCGCCGTCGTGGCGCTGCTCGCGGTGTCCAACACCGCGCTCATCAACATGCTCATGGCGTCGCGCCTCGTCTACGGCATGGCGCAGGAGCGGATCGTGCCGCGCGTGCTCGGCCAGGTCGGGCGGCGGCAGACGCCGCACGTCGCGATCGCGTTCACCGTGGCGGTCGCGCTGACGCTCGTCTCGACCGGCGACCTCGCGGGCCTGGCGGACACCACCGTCCTGCTCCTGCTGCTCGTCTTCGCCACCGTCAACGTCTCGGTCCTCGTGCTGCGGCGACGCCCCGCGGACGCGGACGACGACGGGGGCACCGCCGACGCCGACGACGCCCGCGCGCGGGGCTACCGGGCGCCGACGTGGGCACCCGTGGCCGGTGCCGTCGTCTCGCTCGTGCTCGCGTCGCCGCTCACCAGCCGGGACCCCGCCGTGTACCTGCGGGCGGGTGTGCTCCTCGCCGTCGGCGTCGTGCTCTACGTCGTCAACCGGTGGGCGCTGTCCCGCGCGGGCGGGCCCGTGGGTGACGCGTCCGGCGCCTGACCGGCCGCTCGCCCGCGTCGCCGCTCGCCGGCGGTGGCGGGTCGGCGGGTCGGCGGCGGCGGGTCAGCGGTGCCGGGTCGGCGGCGGCGGGTCAGCGGTGCCGGGTCGGCGGCGGCGGATCGGCGGCGGGTCGGCGGTGGCGTGTCAGCGGTGGCGGTCCGCGTGCTCGCGGTGCAGCGCGCACACCTCGTCGACGAGCGCCTCGACCGGACCCTCGACGACCGCACCGGGGACGACGCCCTTGATCGGCAGGCTCGCGACCGGGCCGGGCGCGAGGCCCCACCCGCGGCGCCACGCGGCGAGCTGCCCGCTCGACGCGACGTAGACGATCCGGCCGAGCCCGGCCCACCCGTGCGCGGCCGCACACATGGGGCAGTGCTCGCCGGACGTGTAGACGGTGCACCCGGCGCGCTCCTCGACGGGCAGGTGCGCGGCGGCCCACCGGGCGATCTCGAGCTCGGGATGGCGGGTCCCGTCGCCGTCCTTCACGCGGTTGCGGTCGGCGAGCAGGACGGTTCCCCCGGCGTCGACGAGGACCGACCCGAACGGCTCGTCGCCGTCGTCGAGCGCCTCCCGCGCGAGCTCCAGGCACCGGCGCAGGTGGGCGAGGTCGACGTCCGAGACGGCCATGGGGCGACCCTAGCCGCGGCGCTCGCGACCGGCTCGGGCTGGGTCCGGCGAGCGGGGCCCGGACGCGGCGACGCCGGCCCCTGCGGAGGGACCGGCGTCGCGCGTGCGCGGGGCGGGTGGCGTCAGAGGTCGCCGCGCCACGCCCCCGTCTCGGTGCCGCGCGTCTCGATGAACTCGCGGAAGCGCTCGAGGTCGGCCTTCACCTGGCGGTCGTCCATGCCGACGGCGGCGCCGACCTTCTCGACGACGCCCTCGGGCTGCCAGTCGATCCGGGCGGTCACGCGCGTGCGGTTCTCGGCCAGCTTGTCGAACGTGACGACGCCCGCGTGGGTCGTTCCGTCGACGCTGCGCCACGAGACGCGGTCGTCGGGGTGCTGGTCGACGATCTCGGCGTCGAACTCGCGGTGCACGCCGCCGACGGACGTCGTCCAGTGCGTGTGCCGGTCGTCGGTCTGGGTGATGCGCTCGACGCCTCCCATGAACCGGGGGAAGTCCTCGAACTGCGTCCACTGGTCGTAGACGGTGCGGATCGGGACGTCGACCTCGACGGTCTGCTCGATGGTGGCCATGCCGTTGTCCTCCTTCGTCAGGCGGGTTCCGGTCGTTCCACGCTAGGAACCGCTCCGCGTCCTCGCACGGCGGCCGGGCACGACCACACGTCTGGGTGACCGTGGATGTGAGCGTTAACATCGATGGAACCGCCGGTCGCGCCGCCGCACGCGCGCGCACCGGACCGTCCCCGAGCGCACGGAGACCACATGGCGACGACGCCCTCCCCCCGACCGCCCATGGGCTGGAACAGCTGGGACTGCTACGGCACGACCGTGACCGAGGCGGAGGTGATGGCGAACGCCGAGTTCATGGCCGAGCACCTGCTGCCGTACGGGTGGGACACGGTCGTCGTGGACATCGACTGGTCGGACCCGACGGCCCGGTCGCACGGCTACAACGCGGGCGCGCCGCTCGCGATGGACGCGCACGGCCGCCTCGTCCCGGACCCGGGCCGCTTCCCGAGCGCCACGGGCGGCGCGGGCTTCGGACCGCTCGCCGACCGGGTGCACGCGCTCGGGCTGCGGTTCGGCATCCACACGATGCGGGGCATCCCGCGCGGCGCGGTCGAGCAGGACCTGCCCGTGCTCGGCGCGGCCGGCGTCACGGCGTCGGCGGTGGCGGACGCGACGAACGTCTGCGAGTGGAACCCCGACATGCTCGGCCTGGACCACCGGCACCCCGGCGCGCAGGCGTACTACGACTCGACGCTCGCGCTGTACGCGGACTGGGGCGTGGACTTCGTCAAGGCCGACGACATGCTGTGGCCCTACCAGGCGGCGGACATCGAGGCGTACGCGCGCGCGATCGAGCGCTCCGGCCGGCCGATCGAGCTCAGCCTGTCGCCCGGCCGTGACCTGTCGCTGACGCGCCTGGACCACCTGCGGCAGCACGCGACCATGTGGCGCGTCTGCGACGACCTGTGGGACCGCTGGGAGGACGTCGAGGCCAACTTCGCGCGGTTCGCGCGGTGGGCGCCGTTCGCCTCCGCGCAGGGCTGGCCGGACGGCGACATGCTGCCGCTCGGGCGCGTCGGGATCCGGGCCGAGCGCGGAGAGCCGCGGCACGACGGCCTGACGCCCGACGAGCGGGTCTCGCTGATGACGCTGTGGGTGGTCGCGCGCTCGCCGCTCATGATCGGCGGGGACCTGCCGACGTCCGACCCGGCGACGGTCGCGCTGTTCCAGAACGCCGACGTCCTGGCGGTGCACGCCGCCTCGTCCGGGAACCGGGAGGTGTTCCGCGAGGACGGGCTCGTGCTGTGGGCGGCCGAGGGGCCGGACGGCGTGCGGTACGTCGCGGCCTTCAACCTGCGCGAGGAGCCGCGGTCGGTCGCGCTCGACGCGGGGAACGTCGGGCTGCCGGTGGGTGCCGACGACGACGTGGCCGGCGAGGTCGTCGAGCTGTGGACCGGCGCGCGGGTCCGGACGTCGGCCGTCACGGTGCAGAGCGACGACGCGCGCGGGGTCGCGCCGGGCAGTGCGGCGCTGCACGTCACGCTCGCGCCGCACGGGGCCGCGCTGCTGCGCTGCACGCCCGTCCGCTGAGGTCGGCCGCCCGCGGCGACCGTTGCCCGCCCTGACGGCGGCGGTCGCCACGGGTGAGTTGACGGCAATTCGTTCGACCCTCAGACTAAGGGTTGGAAAGTCTGTGCCGCGCTCGTCCTCCAGCACGTCCGGCCCAGCGACGACGCCGTGTCGACGGAGACAGGGAAGGGGCGGGCCATGAGCCGGTTCGAGATCGGTGAGCAGGACTTCCTGCACGACGGGACGCCCGTGCGCATCCTGTCCGGGGCGCTGCACTACTTCCGCCACCACCCCGACCAGTGGCGCGACCGGCTGACGCGCGCCCGCGAGCTCGGCCTCAACACCATCGAGACCTACATCCCGTGGAACGCGCACTCCCCCGCCCGCGGCGAGTTCCGCACCGACGGGATCCTCGACCTCGGCCGGTTCCTCGACGAGGTCGCCGCGCAGGGCATGTGGGCGATCGTCCGGCCCGGGCCCTACATCTGCGCCGAGTGGACCGGGGGCGGCCTGCCCGGGTGGCTGTTCACCGCCGGCGCCGCCGTCCGCCGCCACGAGCCCACCTACCTCGCCGCGATCCAGGACTACTACGAGGCCGTCGCCGGGATCGTCGCACCCCGGCAGGTCGACCGTGGCGGCCCCGTCGTGCTCGTCCAGGTCGAGAACGAGTACGGCGCCTACGGCGACGACAAGGACTACCTGCGCGCGCTCGTCAAGCTGCTGCGCGAGTCCGGCATCACCACGCCGCTCACGACGATCGACCAGCCCGAGCCGTGGATGCTCGAGAACGGCAGCCTCCCCGAGCTGCACAAGACCGGCTCGTTCGGGTCGCGCGCCGCCGAGCGCCTCGCGACGCTGCGCGAGCACCAGCCCACCGGCCCGCTCATGTGCGCGGAGTTCTGGGACGGCTGGTTCGACTCGTGGGGCCTGCACCACCACACGACCGACGCCGCGGCGTCCGCGCACGAGCTCGACACGCTGCTCGCAGCGGGCGCGTCCGTGAACCTCTACATGGTGTGCGGCGGGACCAACTTCGGCTTCACCAACGGCGCCAACGACAAGGGCACCTACGTGCCGATCGTCACGAGCTACGACTACGACGCGCCGCTCGACGAGGCCGGGCGCCCCACCGCGAAGTACTGGGCGTTCCGCGAGGTCCTGTCGCGCTACACCGACGTCCCCGCGGTCACCGCGCCGCCGCGCACCGACGCCCCGGCGTTCACCGCGCCGCTCACGACCGTCGCGCCGCTGTGGGACGTCCTCGACCTGCTCGGACCCGAGCACCCGCACGACCACCTGCCCACCGTCGACGAGCTCGGCCGGTTCGACGGCTTCGCGCTGTACCGCGCGCTCGACGACGTCGCCCCCGGGGTCCTCGACGTCGCCGAGGTCCGCGACCGCGCCCAGGTGTTCGTCGACCGCGCACCCGTCGCCGTCCTGAGCCGCGACCTGGGCGAGCACCGGGCCGTCCTGCCGCACGGCGGGGCGCTCGAGGTGCTCGTCGAGGACCAGGGGCGGGTCAACTACGGGCCGCGCATCGGCGAGCCCAAGGGCCTGATCGGACCGGCACGCGTCGGCGCCGAGGCCGTGACCCGCTGGGGCGTCCGGCCGCTCGCGCTCGACGACGTCACCGCGCTCACCGCCCACGTGCGCGACGCCGCACCCGTCGACGGCGTCGTCGCAGGCCCGGCCTTCGCGCACGCGACGTTCGACACCCCCGACCCGGACGCCGACCACTTCCTCGACACCGCCGGCTGGGGCAAGGGCGTCGTCTGGGTCAACGGCTTCTGCCTCGGCCGGTTCTGGTCCCGCGCGCCGCAGCGCACGCTCTACGTGCCCGCGCCCGTGCTGCGCGCCCAGGGGAACGACATCCTGGTGCTCGTGCTCGACACCGCCGCGCCCACCGTCACGTTCGTCGAGGACCTCGCGCTCGGGCACACGGAGGAGTGAGCGTGGTCGACGGCTACCTGTTCGCGTACTTCGCGGGCGAGAGCACGCCCGACGGCGAGCAGGTGCGGTTCGCCGTCAGCCGCGGCGCCGACCCGCTGCGCTACGACGTGCTCCACGACGGGCGGCCCGTGCTCGTCTCGACCGTCGGCGAGCGCGGCGTGCGCGACCCGTTCCTCGTCCGTGCCCCCGCGGGCGGCCGGTACTGGGTGATCGCGACCGACCTGCGCATCCACGGCAGCGGCGACTGGGCCGCGGCCGTGCGCACCGGCAGCCGGTCGCTCGTCGTCTGGGAGTCGCCCGACCTGCTCACCTGGTCGACGCCCCGGCTCGTCGAGGTGTCGCCGCCCACCGCCGGGTGCACGTGGGCGCCCGAGGCCGTGTGGGACGACGAGCACGACGAGTTCCTCGTCTTCTGGGCGTCCACGCTCTACGCGGCCGACGACCCCGAGCACCTCGGCGAGACGCACCACCGGATGCTCTGCGCGACGACGCGGGACTTCGTGACCGTGCAGCCCGCACGCGTCTGGAGCGACCCCGGCCACTCCGTCATCGACTCGACGCTCCTCCGGCACGACGGCTGGTGGTACCGGTTCACCAAGGACGAGCGCGACCCGTCGTCCGCGTCCCGCACCGCGAAGTTCCTCACCGCCGAGCGCTCGCGCGACCTGCGCTCCACCGCGTACGAGCCCGTCACCGACGGCATCGGCCGCACCACCGACCTCGGCCCCGGCGTCGCGCACGGCGAGGGTCCCGTCGTCGTGCCGTCCCCCACCGGGGACCGCTGGTACCTGCTCGTCGACGAGTTCGGCGGCCGCGGGTACGTGCCCTTCACGTCGGCCACCCTCGACGCGCCCGTCTGGGCCCCCGTCGCCGAGCACCACCTGCCGCCCGGCGCCCGCCACGGGTCCGTCCTGCCCCTGACCGCCGCCGAGCACGACGCGCTGCGCCGCACGCTCGGACCCCCGTCCGCCTGAGAGGCCCCGCCATGCCCACCCCTGCGCTGCCCGGCCACTACGCCGACCCGAACCTCGTCCGGTTCGGCGACACGTACTACCTCTACGCGACGACCGACGGGTACGACGGCTGGTCGGGCACGTCGTTCGAGGCCTGGTCCTCGCCCGACCTGGTCACGTGGACGAACCACGGCACGGTTCTCGACGTGCGGGACCTCGCGTGGGCCGACGGGCACGCCTGGGCCCCCGCGGCCGTCGAGAGCGACGGCCGCTACTACTTCTACTTCACCGCCTCGCAGAGCATCGGCGTCGCCGTCGCCGACTCCCCGACCGGCCCGTTCGTCGACGCGCTCGGGCACCCGCTCGTCGACAGGGCCGACTACGGCGGCGAGCAGCAGATCGACCCGTCCGTGTTCGTCGACGACGACGGACAGGCGTACCTGTACTGGGGCAACATGACGCCGCGCGTCGTGCCGCTCGACGACGACCTGCTCGGCTACGACCCGGCCGACGTGCGGGTCCTCGAGGGCCTCGACGGCTTCCGCGAGGCGCCGTGGGTCGTCCGGCTCGGCGACGGCTACCACCTGAGCTGGTCCGTCGACGACACCCGCAGCCCCGACTACCGCGTCGCGCACGCCACGGGCCCCACCCCCTACGGCCCGTGGACCGCCCGGGGCCTGCTGCTGCAGAAGGACCCCGCGCTCGGCGTCGTCGGCACCGGGCACCACTCGATCCTGCGCGCGCACACCGGCGACTGGTACGTCGCCTACCACCGGCACGCGATCCCCGGCGGCGACGGGACCCACCGCGAGGTCGTCGTCGACCGGCTGCAGGTCGACGGCTCGACGTTCCGGCCCGTCGTCCCGACCCTCGGCGGCGTCCCGCCGCTGCCTCCCGTCCGCCCCACGCACGAGTCCCTCGTGCCACCGACCGGGGTGCGGCCGGCGCGGTTCCGGCCGCCGGCCGGTGCGTCGACCGCGGGCGTCGCGTCGCTCGACGGGCCCTGGCGGTTCCGGCTCGTCGAGACCGCGACGACCGGCATCTCTCCCGCCGACCCCGGCGACGGCTGGGACGAGCTCGACGTCCCCGGCCACTGGCAGCTCGCCGGCGCTCCCGACGCGTGGCCCTACGGGCGCCCCGCGTACACCAACGTGCTCTACCCGATCCCCGTCGACCCGCCGCGCGTCCCGCGCGACAACCCCACGGGCGAGTACCGGCGCACCTTCACCGTGCCCGCCGACTGGCGGTCCGAGGGCCGGGTCGTGCTGCGGTTCGAGGGCGTCGACTCCTGGTTCGAGGTCGCCGTCAACGGGCGCGTGCTCGCCCAGTCGTCGGGCTCCCGGGTGCCCACCGAGGTCGACGCGACCGACGCCCTCGTCGACGGCGACAACCTCCTCGCGGTCCGCGTCACCCAGTGGTCGGCGCACACCTACCTCGAGGACCAGGACCAGTGGTGGCTGTCCGGCATCTACCGCGGGGTGAGTCTGGAGCACCGGCCGGCCGGCGGCGTCGAGCACGTCACGCTGCACGCCGCCTACGACCACGTCACCGGTGAGGGGGTGCTGCGCGTGTCCGTCGAGGGCGCCGCCGGAGCCCTGGTGCGCGTGCCCGAGCTGGGAGTCGAGGTGGCCGCCGGCGACGAGGTGCAGGTGCCCGGCGTCGAGCCGTGGAGCGCCGAGCACCCCCGGCTCTACGACGTCGTCGTCTCGGCCGCGGCGGAGACCGTCACGCTGCGCGCAGGCTTCCGGACCGTCGCGATCGTCGACGGCGTCTTCACCGTCAACGGGCGTCCCGTGACGCTCTACGGCGTCAACCGGCACGAGTTCGAGCCCACCCGCGGCCGCGCCGTGACGCCCGAGACGATGCTCGCCGACGTGCTGCTCATGAAGCGGCACCACGTCAACGCCGTCCGCACCAGCCACTACCCGCCGCACCCGCACTTCCTCGACCTGTGCGACGAGCACGGCCTCTACGTCATGGACGAGAACGACCTCGAGACCCACGGGTTCGACGCCTTCGACTGGCGCGGCAACCCCACCGACGACCCCGCCTGGGAGCCGCTGCTCGTCGACCGCGTGACCCGCATGGTCCGCCGCGACGCGCACCACCCCAGCGTCGTCATCTGGTCGCTCGGCAACGAGGCCCGCCGGGGCTGCAACGTCGGCGCCATGGCCCGCGCCGTCCGCGCGCTCGACGGCACCCGCCCCGTGCACTACGAGGGCGACTGGTCCAGCGAGCACGTCGACATGTACTCCCGCATGTACCCCAGCAGCGAGGAGGTCGACCTCGTCGGCCGCGGCGAGGAGCCCGCCTGGGCCGACACCGCGCTCGACGCCCGCCGCCGCACCCTGCCGTTCGTCCTGTGCGAGTACGCGCACGCCATGGGCAACGGGCCCGGCGGGCTCACCGACTACGTCGACCTGTTCGACGCCCACCCCCGCGTCATGGGTGGCTTCGTGTGGGAGTGGATCGACCACGGCATCGCCACGCGCACCGCCGACGGCACGCCGTTCTTCGGCTACGGCGGCGACTTCGGCGAGGAGCTGCACGACGGCACGTTCATCGCCGACGGCCTCCTGCTGCCCGACCGCACCCCGTCGCCGGGTCTGCTCGAGCTCGCCGCCGTCTACGCGCCCGTCGGGGTCCGGACCGTCGACGACCGGCCCGGGACGCTCGTCGTCCGCAACCGGTACGCGTTCCGGAGCACCGCGCACGCGCGGCTCGTGTGGACCGTCGTCGCCGACGGTGAGGTCGCCGCGAAGGGCGAGATCGACACCGTCCTCGACCCCGGGGAGTCGACCGAGGTCGTCGCGGCCGACGTCGTCGGCGACACGCTCGACCACCTCGACCCCGCCGTCACGGTCTGGTTCGTCCTGCGGGCCCTCCCGCGCGACGCGTCCGCCGACCTCGCAGGCGGGAACCTCGGCGCGGGCCAGCTCCTCCTGCGCCGCGGCACCCTCCCCCCGGTCCCCGACCCGCGCGCCGACGCGTCGACGGGTCCCGCGGCGTCGCCGAACGGCGCCTCGTCGGGAGGCGAGTCGTCAGCCGGCACGGCGTCGTCGACCTGGGCGCCGTCCACCGCGGGCCCGGGCGCGGCGGGGTCGGCGGCAGGCGGCTCGTCGGCCGGCGCAGCGGCGTCGACCTGGGACCCGTCCACCGCGGGCGTGCACCGGGTCGGGCCCGTCGAGCTCGACGCCGACGGGCGCGTGACGCGGATCGGCGGCACGGCCGTGCGGCTCGCACGCGCCGACGCGTGGCGCGCACCCACCGACAACGACCTGCGCCGCTCCTGGTACGACGCGATCGGGGACGGCGAGGCGTGGGAGCGGGCCGGGCTGACCCGCCTGCACGAACGCCTCGACACCGTCGCGTGGCACGACGGCACGCTCGTCGTGACGGCCCGCACCGCGGGCGCCGCCACCGACTGCGCGCTCGCCGTCCGGTACGAGTGGCGCGAGGTCGACGCCTCGACCGCCGACCTCGTCGTCCACCTGCGGCCCGAGGGCCGCTGGCCGGGGTCGGTGGCCCGGCTCGGCTGGCTGCTCGCGCTCGAGCAGGACTCGGCCGGCGCCGTCGGCGTGGACTGGGTCGGGCTCGGGCCGGACGAGTCGTACGCCGACTCGTCGCGCGCCGCGCTCGCAGGCCGGTGGCAGCACACCGTCGACGCGCTCCAGACCCGCTACACGCACCCGCAGGAGAACGGCGCCCGCCGAGGCGTCACGCGCGCGACCCTCGACCTCGCCGCGGGTCCGCTGACCCTGACCGCGGGCGACACGCGCCTCGGCGGCCGTGAGGTCACCGGGTTCGAGCTCACCGCCCGACCGTGGTCCGACGCGGCTCTGGCCGCAGCCGCCCACCCGCACGAGCTCGCCCCGGACGGCCTCCTGTGGCTGCACGTCGACGCCGCCCAGCACGGCCTCGGCTCGGCGGCGTGCGGCCCGGGCGTCCTCCCGAACGCCTCCCTCCGCCCGACCCCGACGCGCCTCCACCTCCGCGTCACCACCTGACCCACGAGCCCGCGGCCGCGTCCCCGCACGCTGCCCGCCGCCGCCGACATCGCGAGGTGTCGTCGGAATCGTGAGTCGGAGCTCGCGATCTCGACGGGATCTCGCGATCTCGACGGCCGGGTGGGCTGGGCGCTGCGGGGCGGGCGTCGGCGAGCGGGACACCTCGCCCGGAGGGCGGCACCCGGGCCGCCGCCGGGGCCGTGGGCGTGAGGTCGTCACTCCCCGCTGAGTTCGTCAGGTGCAGCCGACGAACTCGACCCGGACTGACGAACTCGTCGGCGGGGCGGGGGGCCGGTGGCTAGAGGGCCAGGGGGGCCCTCGTGGTCACCAGGCCGACGTCGCCCAGGAAGCGTTCGAAGGCGAGGGTGGCCATCCCGATGGCGGCGGAGTTGCCGCGGACCGTGGAGATGCCGAGGGTCAGGTCCGTGGCGGCGCCGTTCGGGGACTGGGTGCGGATCTCCGACTGGGTGCCGGGCAGCAGGTGCTCGCCCAACGCCCACGCGGTCCAGCCGGTGAGCATGACCACCTCGGGGTTGATGATCGCGACGACGTCCGCGATCGCCGAGCCGAGGTAGCGGGCCGTGCGGTCGAGCGTCTCGACCACGGCCGGGTCGGGGTCCGGGCCGTCGAGGGCGGACGCGAGGGCGCCGATGACGTCGCGCTGCTGCAGGTCGGGGTCGGCCAGCGGGTGGTCGGGCGCGATCTCGCGCAGCGTCTGCTGGATGCCGGGCGCACCGACGTAGGCCTCGACGCAGCCGCGCCGCCCGCACCGGCAGCCCCGGCCGTCGTGGACGAGCAGGGAGTGGCCCCACTCGCCCGCGGAGTTGGTCGCGCCGCGCAGGATCGTGCCCTCGAGGACGATGCCCGCGCCGACGCCCGTGCCGAGGTTGATGGTCACCATGCTGGACGCGCCGCGCCCGGTGCCGAGCCACAGCTCGGCGGTCGCGATGGCCTTGAGCGGGTTCTCGACGACGAGCGGCAGGCCGACGCGGGCCCGCAGCAGGTCGATGAGGTCGTCGGCGCGCCACGACCACTTCGGCACGACGACGGACATCGCGCCGGTGCTGCGCTGGACGAGCCCGGGCAGCGCGACCCCGACGCCGAGCAGGCGGGACCGGTCGAGCCCGGTGGACGCGACGGCCTCGTCGAGAGCGCGGACGATCGCGTCGACCACGTACTCGGCGGACGTCTCGTGCTCGTCGAGGGTCAGGTCCGCGGTGCCGACCTCGGCGAGGGCGGCGTCGAACACGTGCGCGCTCACGTAGGTCTCGGCGACGTCGATGCCCGCGATGAGGCCGCGGCCGCCGTTGATGCGCAGGGTCGTGGTGGGCCGCCCGACGCCGGTCGCGGCGAGCCCGGCCTCGACGACGAGCCCCTCCCCGATGAGCTCGGACACGACGGTCGCGACGGTCGCGAGGCTGAGCCCCGTGCGCCGCGCGAGCTCGTTGCGGGTGGACTCGCCGAGGGACAGCAGGGCGTGCAGGACGTCCAGCCGCGACTCCGAGCGGATGTCGCGCGACGACCTCTTCCGGACTGCCATCCCTACTCCTTGCTGGGCGTCACCAGCACGGCGACCAGTGCGGGGTCGGTGCGGCCGGCGGTGGCGCGCACCTGGAGACGTATGGTCCCACCGTTCCACGCCGCGGGGAGCCAGACCCGCCCGGGATCTCCGCCGGTGAACCGGGGGCGCGCGTCGTCGTCGAGCCACACGCGCCCGAGCAGCTCGTCGTGCGCGTAGACGGCGACCCGCACGTGGGTGCCCTCGAACCGGATCGAGCAGCCGCCCGACGGCACGTCCACGTCGACCCAGCGCTCGTCGCCGGGGTCGAGCGCGAGCGGCAGGTCGACGGGCGCGCCGCCCGCCGACGACCCCGCGAGGGCCAGCAGGTCGTGGTCGGACTGCGCCTCGACGTCCCACCCGCGGACGGGCTCGAGCCGCAGCAGGGTCGTCGGCCCGAACGCGCCCGGTGCGTGCGGCACGGTCACGGTGATCTCGCGGCCCTCGCCGGGCGCGAGGTGGACCCACGGGTCGGTGGCGGTGACGAGCCGCTCGACGCCGTCGACGTGCACGCGCGCGGACCCGGGCAGGCCGTCGACGTGCAGCGCGTACGGCGACGTGCCGTCGACGTCCAGCCGGCGCCGGTAGGTGATCGGCTGGCCCACGCGCGTGCTGCTCCACCCGCCGAGGGTCCGCAGGGGCGCGGGCTCGCCGGCCCACTGCGAGCCGCCGTCGACGGTCCACAGCGCGTGCACGTCCTCGCGGCCGGTGACCGAGAAGACCTGCCCGATGCCCCGCAGCGACCCCATCCGCATCGCGGGCAGGCGCACGTCGTCGAAGTTGGGGTGGCCCCACGTCTCGACGGTCGCGTCGACGCGGGTCGCGCCGTCGACCGGCACGAGCTCGGTCGCGCCGAAGCGGGCCCGCGTCGGCTGCGCCTGCCCGTCGAGGGCGAGGTCGACGAGGTCCGCCGCGCCGACGAGCAGCAGCTCGGTGACGTCGGTGACGTCGGCGGTGTAGTGCGTGCGGCCGCGCAGCACGCCGACCTGCTCGGACGCGGGCGGCAGGTCGTGCCGGACGGTGACGCCGGTGCGCGTCGGGAGGTCGAGCAGCCGGGCGGCCGTGATCCGGGCGGCGGTCGCGGCGGCGTGCGCGACGGCGGCGCGTCCGGACGGTCCGGCGGGGGCGGGGTGCCGCGTCCCGTCGGGGTCGGTCACGTCCTGCGGGTGCTGGACGACGACGTGCCAGGTCGTGGCGCCGTCGCTGACGTCGACCGACGCGGGTGAGCCGGGGACGGGCGCGTCGAGGCGCACCACGACGGGCGTGCCGTCGCCCGAACGCAGCGCGAGCGTGCTCGGCCCGTGCGCGGCGAGCACGAGCCCGTCCGGCCCGGCGCCGACGAGGTCGGCGGTCGCGAGGACGAGCGTGCCGTCGAGACCGAACCCGTCGAGGGGCAGGTCGCGCAGCACGAGCGTGCACGAGTGCGGGCGCAGCGTGACGACGAGGTCGTCGTCGGCCACGTCGGCGAGTGCCCGACGCCCGCCGCCGCCGGCAGCGAGGACGGCCGGACCTGCCACGTCCCCCAGGTTCGGGACCCCCAGCAGCGTCCCACCCCCGTCGAGCGCGAGCACCGACGGCGACGCGCTCGTGGGGACGTCGGTGCGGTAGGCGTCGTCGGCGGCGTGCGGGACGGCGCGCGCGAGGCGGGCGCCGAGCGTGCGGGTCACGGCGGCGAGCACGCGGGCCTCGACCATCTCGGGACGCGGCTCGCCGACGGGCGACAGGTAGCCGCCGAAGTCGTAGTCGTGCGTCATGAACCCACCGGGGTCGCCCCAGTTGCCGGTCGACGGGGTCCAGCCGAAGTCGTACCCGGACGCCTGCAGGTAGGGCGCGAGGACGCGCGCGCCGCTGACGAGCAGCCGGCGCAGGGTGACGTGCGCGCGGTTGGTCTCGGTGACGAGCAGGGGCAGCCCGCGCCCGGCGAGCAGCTCGGCGTAGCGGCGGACCTCGGGCTCGACGAAGGCCGAGGCGTCGGAGGGGTAGAAGTTGAACGCGGGCACGACGCCCTCGACGTCACCGGTCGCCCCGGCGGCGTCGCCCTGCCCGGCGCACGCGATCAGCGGCACCTCGATGCCGTGCGCGAGCGCCATGTCCCGCAGCGCGCCCACGTAGGCGGTGCGGTCGGCGGTGTCGAAGAAGTCGAGCTCGTTCTCGAGCTGGACGGCGACGACGCTGCCGCCGTGCCCGTGCTGCCGGGCGGCGAGCAGGGGCAGCACCTGGTCGAACCAGCCGCGCACGGCGTCGAGGTACTGCGGCTCGGCCTGCCGGATCCGCAGGCCGGGGGTCAGCGGCAGCCACGCGGGCAGCGCGCCGCCGTCCCACTCGGAGCAGATGTACGGCCCCGGCCGGGCGATGACGGACAGCCCGGCCTCGTGCGCGAGGTCGAGGAACGCCCCCGCGTCACGCCGCCCCGCGAAGTCCCACTCGCCCGGGGCGAGCTCGTGGAAGTTCCACGGCAGGTACACGTCGATGACCGTGTACCCGGACGCGCGGACCTGGGCGAGGCGGTCCGCCCAGGTCTCGCGCGGCAGGCGGAAGTAGAACAGCGACGCGCACAGCAGCACCTGCTCCTGGCCGTCGAGCACGAGCCCGGACGTGGTGAGCCCGGGTCGCGTGTCGAGCACCGTCACTTCACACCCGCGCTTCCGGCCGACACGTTCATCTCGTACAGGTACTTCTGGCCGAGGTAGTAGATCGCGATCATCGGCAGCGTCAGCATGATCGAGCCGACCATCACGAGGTTCCACGGCGGGAGCTGCATCGCGTTGCTCGTGGAGGTCATGTACTGCAGGCCGAGGGCCAGCGGCATCATGTCCTCCTGGTTGAGGTAGATGAGCGGCCCCATGAAGTCGCCCCACGCGGCGGTGAGCGTGAAGATCGCGATGGCCGTGAGGATCGGCCACATCATCGGCAGGATGATCCGGCGGTAGATGCCGAAGTAGCCGAGCCCGTCGACCTGCGCGGCCTCGTCCATCTCGCTCGGGATGCGCGAGACGAACTGCCGCACGAGGAACACGTTGAACGCGTTGGAGAAGAAGTTCGGGATGATGAGCGGCAGGAACGTGTTGACCCAGCCGAGCTCCTTGAACAGCAGGAACTGGGGGATCATCGTGATCTGCGCGGGGATCATCATCGTGGCGAGCACGACCATGAACATGACGTTCTTGCCGGGCGCCCGCAGCCGCGCGAACGCGTAGCCGACGAGCGACGACGACAGCACCTGGCCGACGGCCGACAGCGTCGCGATGATGACCGAGTTGAGGATGAACGTGCCGACCGGCAGGCCGGTGGCCGTGAACACGTCCGAGAAGTTCGACCACTCGAACTCCGTCGGGATGATCGTGAACATGTTCGTGGCGCTCGTCTGGTCGCTCGCGAGGGCGATCGAGAACATGAGGATGAACGGCACGAAGAAGATCGCGGAGACGACCAGCAGCACCGCGTAGGTGGCCGGCGACGCCTTGAACGCCTTGAGGGTGCGGGCCGACGTGAGGTCGCCGTGCTTGCTCTCGCCGGGCTCGTCGTGCGGGGGCGCCGCGATGGGCGGCACCTGGGTGGCGGCAGCCATCACCGCACCTCCGTCTCGTAGAAGACCCACTTCTTGGACGTCCGGAACGCGATGATCGTGAAGACGATGATCACGAGGAACAGCAGCCAGGCGATCGCCGAGGCGTAGCCGAAGTGGTAGAAGCTGAAGGCCTCACGGAAGAGCAGCGGCACCATCATCATGCTCGCGTTGTCGGGTCCTCCGGAGGTGAGGATGTAGACCTGCCCGAAGATCTGGAACGCCCCGATCAGCCCCATGATGAGGTTGAAGAAGATGATGGGCGTGATCTGCGGGAACGTGATGGACCAGAACTGCCGGATCGGCCCCGCGCCGTCGATCTCCGCGGCCTCGTAGAACTCCTTGGGGATGCCGTTCATGGCGGACAGCAGGAGCACGGTCGCGCCGCCGGCGCCCCACGCGGACAGCACGACCAGGGCGGGCTTGACCCACGTCGGGTCGAGCAGCCAGTCCGGGCCCTGCACGCCGACGACGCCCAGCAGGTCGTTGAGCGGACCGGACGGCGCGAGGACCATCTTGAACACCATCGCGGTGGCCACGAGCGGCACGAGCGTGGGCAGGTAGATGAACGTGCGGAACAGCTTGCGGCCGCGGACCTTCTTGTTGAGCAGGTTCGCGAGCCAGACGCCGATGACGAGCCCGAGCGGGACCGACACGAGCGCGTAGAAGAACGTGTTGCCGAGCGCCTTCCAGAAGATCGGGTCGTCCGTCAGCGCCCGCGTGTAGTTGTCGAACCCGACGAACTGCGGGGGCGTGAACGAGTCCCACTCGGTCAGCGAGATGTAGACCGACGCGATCATCGGGCCCAGGAGGAACCCGACGAAGCCGATCAGCCACGGCGAGATGAAGAGCCAGAAATAGCGTGCCTCGACCTTGCGCCGTCGCGTGAGCTTCTGGCGAGGCGCGCTGCGCCCCCCGGGGCGGCGCGGGCTGGTCGCCCGCGCCGCTCCGAAGGCCTCGCCGAGGGTCGCGGTCATCAGCTCGCCGGCTTGATGATCGACTCGAGCTGCTTCTGGATCGTGTCCAGCTGCGTCTTGGCGTCGCCGCCCTCGTTCCAGAACGTGCCGAGGTTGTCGTCGAACGCGGCCTGCATCTCGTTCCACTCGGGGATGAGCGGCGAGCGGAAGACGAAGGACGACGACTCGCCGAACGCGCCCATGTTCACCTCGCGGGTGGCCCACTCGGGCTTGAGGAACGCCTCGGACTGCTGCACCTCGAGGTTGGCGGGCACGTCCTGCGCGTTCTTGATGATGACGGCCTGCGCCTCGGCGTCGGTGAGGAAGTCGATCGCCTGGAACGCCTGCTCGGCGTGCTCGCTGTCACGCGAGATCGCCAGGCCGGAGCCGAACGCGGAGACGGCCTGCTCCTCGCCCTGCCACATCGGCGCGATGTCCCAGTTGAAGTCCACGTCGAGCAGCGAGTTGATCGCCCAGAAGCCGGTCGTGTTCATCGCGACCTTCTCCGCGGCGAACGCCGGGTCGCCGCCCATGTCGGGGCCCATGTCCGCGTACTCGGCGGCCGTGGGGACGACGTGCAGCTTGTGCGTGAGGTCGTTGGCCCACTGCAGCGCCTCGACGACCTCGGGCGAGTTGGCCTGCGGCTGGCCCTCGTCGTCGATGATCTGGCCGCCGTTCTGGTACGCGAACGACCACCACTGCGCCCACCAGCCGGCGCCCGAGTAGCCCCACTGCTGGCCGGGGACGGTCAGCTTCTCCATGGCGGCCTGCGCGTCCTGCCAGGTCCAGTCGGCGTTCGGGTACTCGACGCCCGCGGCGTCGAACATGTCCTTGTTGTAGTAGACGATCATCGCGCCGGAGCGGTCGGGGATCGCGTAGACGCTGTCCTCGTACGAGTAGAGCGTGCCGACGGGGCCGAACCGCTCCTCGAGGTCGAGGCCGGCGTCGGCGGCGAGGTCGTCGAGCGGGATGATCTGGTTCTTCGACGAGTAGACGTTGACGCCCTCGGCGACCTGCATGATGTCGGGGCCGTCGCCGCCGGCGATCATCGTCTGGACCTTCTGCTCGTACTGCTCACCGGGGATGAGCTGGAGCTCGATCTTGACGTCGTCCTGCGAGGCCTCGAAGAGGTCGATGCGCTCCTGGTACGACTTCTTGTCGACGTCGCCGCCCCAGACCGTCATCTTGAGCGTCGTGCTGCCGTCGGCCGCGGTGTCGTCGCCACCGCCCGAGCCGCACGCGGCCAGGGTGACGATGCCCAGCGCCGCGATCGCGGCCGTTCCGGCCCGGAGGCTCTTCGACCTCTTCGTGCTCATGCTGTCCGCCTCTCTGCGGTCAGGGACGGCGCCGCCGCGTCGTCGTCCCACGGCACCGTCGAGAAACTGTCGGGGTTAACCTAACCCTTAGACGAATGGATGGAAAGCCTGCCTGGTCACGGTTGGATCACGACTCCCCCGGCCGGACCGGATCGCCGAGACAGATCGTTGCACCCTTCGTCTAATGGCTAGAGTTATGAGTGCTCGACGTCGAGCGCACCGCCCGGAGGCCTTCGACGCAGCCCGCAGCAGGGACGACACGTCCCGACGGACCCGCGCCCGCACCGGCCGAGAGGCACCCCCGATGACCGTCGCCTGCCGAGGCTCAGCCGTCCACGTCGACGGTCACCACCCCCTGCGGTCCGTGCTGCGGCTCCTGCGCGCGCACCGCGCCCGCGTCGTCGGCGCCGTCCTCGTCTTCCCCGTCAAGGACTCCCCGCAGTGGCTCATGCCGGTCGTCACCGCCCACGTCATCGACATCGTCGTCGACGGCGGACCCCTGCGGGACCTCGGCGTCTGGGCCGCCGTCGCGTTCGTCGCGCTGCTCCAGAACTACTGGACGCACGTGCTCTACACGAAGCTGTTCATGGGGGCCGTCCGGCAGATCGGCGCCGACCTCCGCAACGCGCTCACCGCGCGGCTGCAGAGCCTGTCCATCGGCTTCCACTCCCGCACCTCGTCCTCGATCGTGCAGACCAAGGTCGTCCGCGACGTCGAGAACATCGAGCTCGCGCTCCAGCAGGTCACCCACCCCGTCCTCGCGCAGACCACCGTCGTCACCGGCGCGATCGTCATGACCGCGCTGTCCGTGCCGCAGTTCCTGCCCGTCTACGCGCTCACCATCCCCCTCGCGGTCGTCCTGCGCTGGGGGCTCGCGCGGCGGTCCCGGCAGCGCAACGAGGACTTCCGCCGCAACGTCGAGCACTTCGCGTCGCGCGTCGGCGAGATGGCCACGCTGCTGCCCATCACGCGTGCCCACGGCCTCGAGGCCACCGCGCAGGCCCGGATCGCCGAGGGCGCCGAGGGCGTGCGGACCTCCGGGTACGAGCTCGACGTGCTCAACGGCCGGTTCCAGTCCCTGTCCTGGGTCGTCCTGCAGCTGCTCTCCGTGAGCTGCCTCGTCATCGGCGCGTGGGCGGCCGTGACCGGGCGCGTCGGCATCACGCCCGGCGAGGTCGTCCAGCTCTCCGCCTACTTCGGCCTCATCACCGGGGGCGTCACGCAGGTGCTCATGGTGCTGCCCGTCGGGCAGAAGGGCCTGGAGTCCGTGCGGTCCGTCGCCGAGGTGCTCACCGAGCCCGACCTCGAGGAGAACGCCGGCAAGGCCGTCGTCGCGTCCGTCGGCGGCGCGCTGCGGTTCGAGCACGTCGGGTTCCGCTACCCCGACGCCCCCGAGCCCGCGCTGCTCGACGTCGACCTCGACGTCCGCCCCGGCGAGACCGTCGCGTTCGTCGGCCCGTCCGGCTCTGGCAAGTCGACCATGCTCAACCTCGCGCTCGGGTTCCTGCGCCCCACCGACGGGCGGCTGCTGCTCGACGGCGTCGACGCCGCCACGCTCGACCTGCGCACCTACCGCCGGCACGTGTCCGTCGTCCCGCAGGAGTCCGTCCTGTTCGAGGGGTCGATCCGCGAGAACGTCACCTACGGCCTGCACGACGTGCCCGACGAGCGCGTCCGCCAGGCGCTCGTCGACGCGAACGCGGCCGAGATCGTCGACGACCTGCCCGACGGGTGGCACACCGTCGTCGGCGAGCGCGGCGCACGGCTGTCCGGCGGGCAGCGGCAGCGCATCGCGATCGCCCGCGCACTCGTGCGCGACCCGCGCGTCCTGCTGCTCGACGAGGCCACCTCCGCGCTCGACTCCGAGTCCGAGGCGCTGGTCCGGGACGCGCTCGCGCGGCTCATGCGCGGCCGGACGACGCTCGTCGTCGCGCACCGGCTGTCCACGATCCGCGGCGCCGACCGCATCGTCGTGCTCGACCACGGGCGCGTCGTCGAGGTCGGCGACCACGACGCGCTCGTCGCGGCGGGCGGGCGGTACGCGCGGCTGGAGCACGCGCAGCGCACCTGAGACCACGCGTGACGCCGCACCTGACGTCCGACCTGAGCAGCACCGGCAGCAGCACCCGCAGCACCACCCGCAGCAGACCCCGAGGAAAGGCAGTGTGGCCGTGACCAGCACCTCGAAGCGGCGCAGGCGCGCCGTGATCGCCGCCGCGACCGTGGCGGGCGTCGCCGCCGCCGGGGGCGCCGTGACCGCGCTCGCCGTCGGCACCCCCGACGACGTCCCCGGCGACCCGCTCACCATCCGCCCCAACCCGGCGTACCGGTCGAGCGAGCCGTTCCAGGGCTGGGGCACGAGCCTCGTCTGGTTCGCGCACGCCACCGGCGGCTACCCCGACGCCCTGCGCGAGGAGCTGTACCAGAAGGTGTTCGGCGAGGACGGGCTCAACCTCACGGTCGTGCGCTACAACGTCGGCGGCGGCAACGCGACCGACGTCGACTCGGCGGCGTACATGCGCCCCGGCGGCGACGTGCCCGGCTGGTGGGCGCCCACCCCGTCCGCGACCCTCGCCCAGGCCGACGCGTTCCGCACCGCGTGGGACCCGGAGGACGACGCGTCGTACGACCTCGACGCCGACCCCGGCCAGCGGTGGTGGGTCGAGCGGCTCGCGCAGGACGCGCGCGTCACGCACTGGGAGGCGTTCAGCAACTCGCCGCCCTGGTTCATGACCGAGTCGGGGTACGTGACGGGCGGCCTGTCCCCCACCACGGACCAGCTGCGCGCCGACAGCGTCGAGGACTTCGTGGCGTACATGGTGCGCGTCGTCGAGCACCTGGAGAGCACCTACGGGATCTCCTTCGCGACGATCGACCCGATGAACGAGCCCAACACCGACTACTGGGCGACGCGGTTCCGCGAGGACGGCAGCCTGGAGCCCCGCCGGCAGGAGGGCGCGCACCTGTCGCCCGCGCTGCAGGCCCGGCTCGTCGAGGCGCTCGCCGCCCGGCTCGACGGCGCCGCGACGGACGCGGTCGTGTCCGGCCCGGACGAGACGAACCCGCGCCTGTTCGTGCAGGACTGGGAGGGCTGGACGCCCGCCGCGCGCGACGCCGTCGGCCAGCTCAACGTGCACACGTACGGCACCGAGGACCGGGTGCAGGTCCGTGACATCGCGAAGGCCAGCGGCAAGCCGCTGTGGATGAGCGAGGTCGAGGGCGACTTCAGCCTCGAGGGCGGGTTCGACGTCGACGACATGGCGAACGGCCTCGGGATGGCGACGCGGATCGTCGACGACCTGCGCGAGCTCGAGCCGCGCGCGTGGGTCTTCTGGCAGCCCGTCGAGGACCGCTGGCACATGGAGCTCGAGGCCGACGGCAACTGGGGCAGCGTCTACGTCGACCTCGACTGCGGCGCCGACGGCACGTCCGCGCGACGCGTCGCCGCGGGGCACGCGGACCCGACGTGCCGCATCCTGACGAACACGAAGTACGACACCGTCCGGAACTTCACGCACCACATCGAGCCCGGCGACGTCCAGGTCGCCGTCGACGACCCGTCGACCACCGCGTTCGTGCACGACGGCGGCGCGACGCTCGTGCACGTCAACACGTCCCGCTCGGACCGGGCCGTGACGCTCGACCTGCGGGGCTTCGGGTCCTGGGCCGGCGCGACCGTCACGCCCGTCGTCACGACCGCCCCGCGGCCCGTCCCGCAGCCCGACGACCCGCCGCACGCGCTGGTCGAGGGCGAGCCCGTGGCCGTCGGGCGCGACGGCACCGTGACGCTGCCCGTGCCCGCCAAGTCCGTCACGACGTTCCTGGTCGAGGGTGTCGCGGGCGTGGCCGAGGACGGCGCACCCGCCGACGGCACACCGTTCCGCGTGCTGAGCGCCGACGGCGGCCTCGCGCTGACGGCGGGTCCCGTGGTGGCCGGGGACGGCGGGCCGGCGGTCGTGACCACCGTCGAGTCCACCGCGGACGCCGCGCCCGGGCAGAGGTGGACGCTGCGCACGCTGTCCGGCGCCGGGACCAACCGGCGTGTCGTGACGCTCACGGACGGCGACGGCACGCTCCTCGCGGCGACCGACGAGGGAGGCACCGCGCGCGTGCGCCCCGACGCGGCCGGCCCCGGGCGCGCGCAGCAGTGGGTGCTGAGTACGACCGACGGCCGCACGTGGTCGCTGCTGTCGGTCGCGACGGGCCGCCAGCTCGACGTGAGCCGCCGCAGCGCCGACCCCGGCACGCGCGTCGGCCTCGCGCCGTCGACGACCGACCCGCAGCAGGCCTGGACGTTCGACCCGGCCGGGTCCTGACGTCCCGCCCGGCCGGTTGCCCGACGGCGCCGGCCGGGCGTGCACCGGCGGGGACGTCGCCGGTCCGGGCGCGACTGGGCCGAGCGGGTGCACCTCGCGCGACCCGCACCGCCTCTGCACGGGGCCGCGCTAGCGTCCCCGTGGCCGCGCCGACCCCGCCGGCCGGCACCCACGGAGGCCCCGCGATGAGCTCGTTCGTCCTGCCCGCCGACCACATCGACTACGTGGTCACGGCCGCCTGCCGGTACGTCCCCGAGCACCCCGACGTCTCCGGCCGCGACCCGCAGGACCTCGGACGGACGCTGTGGCGCGAGAACATGGGCGAGCGCATCGAGGACGTCGACCTCGACTGGATGGACGACGACGAGCGCGAGGAGTTCGAGGAGGACCGCGACGCGCTGCGGGCCGCGCTCGCCGCCTACACGTACCGCCCGGTCGCCGACGTCGAGCCGCTGCAGACCGTCTGGGCCGCCCGGTGCTGGCAGTACCAGCGCGGTCGCGAGGGCTTCCACGACGTCCCCGGCTCGTGGCGGCTCGCGGACGCGGTCGTCGCCGCGGCGCTCGCACAGCTCCCGGCGTCGGCGTTCCGGGACGCCGACGCCGACCGGAGCTCCGAGGGTCTGCGCGACCTCGACCCGGCCGTCACCGCCTGGGTGTGGACGCGCGCCCGGGAGGCGTGAACCGTCAGGCGGAGCGGTCCGGGAGCTCCTGCACGGCCCACTCGTTGCCGTCCGGGTCGGAGAACCCCGTGAACCGGCCCCACGGGAAGTCCTGGACGGGCGGCGCGTCGACCCCGTGCTCGACGAGGAACGCGCGGGCCGCGTCGGCGTCGTCGACGACCACCTGCAGGCCCTTCACCGACCCGGGTGCGGCGTCGGTCAGCCCGAGCCCGACGGCGATCGAGCACGCCGAGCCGGGCGGGGTGAGCTGGACGAACCGCAGGTCCGGCGACACGACGTTGTCGAAGTCGACCGCGAAGCCGACCTGGTCCGCGTAGAACGCCTTGGCCCGGTCCACGTCGCTGACCGGGACGATCACGAGCTCGAGCCTGAAGTCCATCGTCGACCCCCTCGACGGGCCGCCGACCCGACGCCGGCGGCGGACCTCCATCGTGCCGCCGACCACCCACACGGCCCGAGGCCCACCGCGCGGGCGCGCCACCGACGCGGGAGCATCGGGCGATGACGACGCGCACGCACGACCTCGTGCTGTTCGGGGCGACCGGCTTCGTCGGCGCGCTGGTCGCCGAGCACGTCGCGCAGCACGCTCCGCCGGGCCTGCGGGTCGCGCTCGCGGGCCGGTCGCGGTCACGCCTGGCCGAGCTGCGTGACCGGCTGCCCGCCGGCGCGGCCGACTGGCCGCTCGTCGTCGCGGACGCCGCCGACGAGACCGGGCTCGCCGCCCTGGCCGCCGACGCCCGGGTGGTCGTGTCGACGGTCGGCCCGTACGCGGAGCACGGCCTGCCGCTCGCCGCGGCCTGCGCCCGTGCGGGCACGCACTACGCGGACCTCACGGGCGAGGTGCCGTTCGTGCGCCGCGTCGCGGACGATCTCGACGACGTCGCACGAGCATCCGGTGCGCGCCTGGTGCACGCGTGCGGCTACGACTCGGTGCCGTCAGACCTCGCGGTGCTGCTGCTGCACCGTGCGGCCGCGGCCGACGACGCGGGCGACCTGCGCGACGTCCGCCTGCTGGCCCGCGCACGCGGGGGCGTCAGCGGCGGGACCGTCGCGTCGATGCGTGGCATCGCGGTCGCCGCGGCCGGCTCGCGCGACGTCCGACGCCTGCTCGCCGACCCGTTCGCGCTGAGCCCCGACCGCACCGCCGAGCCCGCACCGCCGCAGCCCGCCGACGCACCGCCACCCCGCCGCCTGGCAGACGGCACCTGGACCGCACCGTTCCTCATGGCGTCGTTCAACTCCCGCGTCGTGCGGCGCAGCAACGCCCTGCAGGGCTGGGCCTACGGCCGCGGCCTGCGGTACGGCGAGGCGATGGGCGTCGGTCGTGGTCCGCGCGCCGCGGTCGCGGCGGTCGCGGTGACGGCCGGGCTGGGCGGCGGCGCCGCGGCCCTCGCGTTCCCGCCCACGCGCGCCGTGCTCGACCGCTGGCTCCCCGGCCCGGGCGAGGGGCCCGACGCACGCACCCGCGAGCGCGGCTGGTTCCGCATGGACGCGGTGGCGACCACGACGAGCGGGCGCCGCTACCGCGCACAGGCGTCGGGCCCGGGCGACCCCGGGTACGCGGCGACCGCGGTCATGCTCGGGCAGACGGCCCTCGCGCTCACGCTCGACGAGGACCGTCTGCCCGACCGCGCGGGCTCGCTCACGCCCGCGGCGGGGATGGGCGACGTGCTGGTCGACCGCCTGCGCGCCGCGGGGCACACCTACGCGGCGGCCGGGGCCGCGGGTCAGGCGTAGGGCTGGAGGCGGTCCGTCCCGAGCGGTCACCGACGCCCGCAGCCTCGTGCCGCGCGGTGGCATCATCGACCGATGAGCGAACCGCCGGTCGTGCGCACGACCCTGAGCACCTTCACGCTCGACGGGGCCCCGAGCTTCGCCTCGGTCGAGGTGCGCCGCATCACGATCGCGCCCGACGTCCACCCGGGTGCGCACTGGCACAACGGCCCGGTGTTCGGCGTCGTCGAGTCGGGGTCCGTGCACTTCCAGGTCGGGCACGACGCCCCGTCCGTCCTGCGTGCCGGCGACACCTTCTACGAGCCGGGCCACGCGACGATCGCCCGGTTCGACGCGACGGAGGAGGGTGTCACCTTCCTCGCGTGGTTCCCGGTGCCCGCCGGCACTGAGCCGGAGCTGACCCTGGGTGCGCTGCCGGAACGGTAGCTCCCGGGCGTGCGGGCGCCCGGCGCGGCCCCCGTCACCGGCGCAGGCTGCGGGCCGTGCGCTCGAGTTCGTAGGAGGCGGCGATGGCGGCATCCACGCGCTCGGGTCCCCACGACACCGCCGGGTCGGGCTCGAGGAACGCGAGGATCGTCGCGACGACCGAGTACGACTCGGTGGTCCACGACGACGCGACGGCCGAGCCGAAGGCCCTCATGGTGGTCGGCGCGCGGGGCGGGAGGATCGCGGCGCGGCCGACGAGGCCGGCCATGAGCGCGCCGGTGGTCTCGGCCATGAGCGTGAAACCGTCGTCCCCGAGCCACGGGACGAGCCGGTAGCCGAGCATGCGTGGCAGCGCCCCGTAGACGGCCGCGCGCCGCTCGGTGAACGCGCGCTCGGCGGCGGCGAGCTCCGCGGCGACGGCGTCGCGCAGGTCGCCCGCGGGCAGGCTCGCGCACGTGGCGCGCAGCGCGAGGTGGTCGCGCCAGACCGGTGACGTCGCGAGGCGGCGGAAGTCGGAGTCGGTGGAGATGCGCAGGCCCTCGACGACGACGGTCCGCCACCCCTCGGGGGTCGCGAGCCGGTCGCGGTGCTCGGTGACGAGCCCGCGGATCGCGGCGATGTCCTCGTCGCTCTCGGGCTCGAGGCGTGCGGCCTGGACGATGCGCAGGAGCACCTGGCGCAGGAAGTCGGTCTTGCTCGGCCAGCGGCGGTAGGCGGTCGCGCGGGAGACGCCGGACGCGGCGATGGCCTCCTCGAGGCTGATCCGGTCGAGCCCGACGGTGAGGCCGCGCTCGCGGGCGAGGCCGACGGCGGCGGCGACCACGCGTTCCGCGGCGTCGGTCGGGGGGCGTTGACGCTCGTCGGGCACGGTCCTAGTCTGCATGAGACATCATGTCTCAACCACTTGCGAGGGTGCCATGCCCGCCCACGTCGTCCTCGGCTCCGCGACGCTGCTCGTCGCCGCGGTCGCCGCCCTCGTCGCGCTCGTCCACGCCCTCGTCCCCGCGAGCCGCCGCGCGCTGCGCTGGCCCACGCTCGCTCTGGTCGTCGTCGCGCTCGCCGGTGCGCTCGCCACCTCCGAGGCCGGCGCGACGCTCCTCGACGCGGTGCAGGCCACCGGCTCGGCCGAGGAGGTCGCCGCCGCGCAGACCCACGCCAAGGGAAGCGACACGCTCGCGACCGCGCTGTTCCTGCTCGTCGTCGCCGTGCTCTCCACGACCTGGGGAGCGCTGCGCCCGGGCCGCACCGCCTGGACCGTCGGCGCACGCGTCGGCGCGTCCGCCGTCGCCCTCACCGCCGTCGGCACCCTCGCCGGCGTCGTCCTCGTCCTCGGGCAGGCCCTCGCGGCCGTCGCCGCCGGCCACCCCACCTGGAGCTGATCACCGTGCCCACCGTCGTCGTCGTCGCCGAGTCCTGCTTCGGCAACACCCAGCAGGTCGCCCGCGCCATCGCCGAGCGGATCGCCGGCGCCGGCGCGACCGTCGACGTCGTCGCGGCCGCCGACGCCCCGGCCCGCCTGCGCGCCGACCTCGTGCTCGTCGGCGTGCCGACCCACAACATGGGGCTGCCGTCCGCCGCGTCGCGCGCCCAGGCCGCCGGCCGCGGCGCGGGGCCCGCCCAGCCCGGCGTGCGGGAGTGGGCCGAGCGCGTCGAGGCCGTCGACGGGCGCGTCGTCACGTTCGCGACGCGCACCAAGGGACCGTTCTCCGGGTCCGGCAGCAAGGCCGCCGCCGCGCACCTGCGCCGGAACGGCGTCGCCGCCGAGCGCGGCCAGGACTTCGTCGTCACCGGCGTCGGCGGTCCGCTCGCGCCGGGTGAGCTCGACCGCGCCGGCGACTGGGGGGCCTCGCTCGTCGGCGCCTGACGTCAGCCGCCGTAGAAGCTCTTCAGCAGCTCGTAGGCGACGATCGCCGGCCACACGATCGCCTTGGGGATCGCCAGGACGAAGTCCCAGAACCCCTCACCGGCCGAGAAGTAGTAGACCGCCGCGCCGATGAGGCCGAGGCCGTACACGGCCCCACCCCCGGCGCCGCCCGCGTCCGAGCCCTTCGCCATGTCGCACCCCTGTTCTCCGGCTGCTCGACGCCACGGTCCACCTGCGGCGACGCACCGGTCAAGGGGTCAGACGACGAGGGACTGCCCGCCGTCGACGAAGATCTCCGTCCCGGTGACGTGGCTCGCGTCGTCGGACACGAGGAACGCGATCGCGTCGGCCACCTGCGACGCCCGCCCCGGCTCCGCACCGGTCAGCGGGATCTGCCCGTCCGGGTACTCGACCCGCACGCCCAGGCCCTCGGTGTGCCGCTGCTCGGTGTTGTCGTCGATCTCCGTCTCGATCGCCCCCGGGCAGACCACGTTGACCCGGACGCCGCGCGGCGCGAGCTCGACCGCGACCATGCGCGCGAACGCGACCTGCCCCGCCTTGCTCGTCGCGTACGCCGACGCCCCCGAGTTGCTGAACGTGCGCGTGCCGTTGATCGACGACACCACGACGACCGCCCCGCCCTGCCGCACGAGCAACGGAACGGCGTACCGGACCGTGAGGAACGTCCCCGTGAGGTTCGTGCCGATCGTCGACGCCCACTCGGCGGGCTCGATCTCGTCGATCGGCGCCCACACGCCGTTGACGCCCGCGTTCGCCACGACGACGTCCAGCCGGCCCAGCTCCTCCTCGACCTGCCACAGCACGTCCCGCACCGCGTCCGCGTCGCCGACGTCCGCCGCGAGGGGCAGGGCCGTGCCGCCGTCCCGGCGGATCTCCGCCGCCACGTCGTCCGCGCTGTCCTGGCTGTGCCCGAGCGGCACGACCGTCGCGCCCTCGTGGGCGAGCCGCACCGCCGCGGCACGCCCGATGCCCGACCCGGCGCCCGTCACGAGCGCGACCTTCCCCGTCAGCGTCATCGCCGCTCCCATGCCCGTCGCCCGGCGCCCCGGCGCGACCGCCTCCGGATCGCGCGCCGTCCGGTCCGCCCGACGCTAACCGCACGCCCGCTCCCCCGCCCGGCGAGCCGGGCGCTGTGGCAGGCTCGCCGGGTGTCGACGACGACCCCGCCCGTGACCCTGACGCTCCCCACCCGCCCGGTCCTCGCAGGCTTCCACCCCGACCCGACCGTGTGCCGCGTCGGCGACACCTACTACCTGGCGTGCTCGAGCTTCGAGTACGCGCCCGGCGTGCCCCTGTTCCGGTCCCGCGACCTCGTGACGTGGGAGCTCGTCGGCCACGCGCTCGACCGCCCGTCGCAGCTGCGCCTCGACGGCGTCGCCCCGTCGGGGGGCGTCTACGCGCCGACCCTGCGGCACCACGACGGGCGGTTCTGGCTCGTCACCACGAACGTGTCCGACGGTCCCGGGCACCTGGTCGTCACCGCGACCGACCCCGCGGGCCCCTGGTCCGAGCCCGTGCACGTGCGCGCCGCGACGGGGATCGACCCGGACCTCGCGTGGGACGAGGACGGCACCTGCTACCTCACGTGGTCCGACGGCGGCATCGTCCAGGCCGTGCTCGACCCGACCACGGGCGAGCTGCTCGGCGAGCCGCAGAAGGTGTGGGGCGGGGCGGGCGGCAAGGACGTCGAGTCCCCACACCTCTACCGCGTCGACGGCACCTGGTACCTGCTCGTCGCCGAGGGCGGCACCGCCGCCGGGCACGCCGCCGCGGTCGCCCGCGGCCCGTCGCCGTCCGGCCCGTTCGAGAGCAACCCCGCGAACCCCGTGCTGACCGCGCGCGGTACCGCGTCCGTCGTGCAGAACACCGGCCACGCCGACCTCGTGCAGCGCCCCGACGGCACCTGGGCCGCGGTGTTCCTCGGCGTCCGCACCGCCGGGTACTTCCCGTCCTGGCACGTGCTGGGCCGCGAGACGTTCGCGACCGAGATCCGCTGGGTCGACGGGTGGCCGCAGGTGGGCGCGCCCGTCGAGCCGTCCGGCCCGGACACGGGGGCGACGCAGACGCTCGGCACCGACGCGCTCCCGGGTGACTGGGTGGGCGCCGGCGTGTTCCCCGCCGACGTGCTGCGCCGGTCCGACGACGCGTGGGTCCTCGCCGCGCGGCCCGACGAGCGCACCTTCGTCGGCCGCCGCCAGCAGCACCGGTCGTTCGTCGCGACCGCGGTGCTCACGGCCGACGACCCGGGCGCCGTCGGCGGGCTCGAGCTGCGGATCGACCCCACGCACGCCGTCACCGCCGAGGTCACGGGCGGGCACGTGCGAGCCGTCGCGCGCGTCGGCCCGCTCGTCCAGGTGCTCGGCGAGGCCGACCTTCCGACCGGCGCCGCCGTGGTCGTCGAGGCCCGGCCGTCGGCCGCCGCCTGGTACAGCCACGAGCGCGGGCCCGACGAGGTCGTCGTCGCCGTCGACGGCGCGCACGGGCGGGTCGAGCTCGGCAGCCTCGACGGCCGGTACCTGTCCACGGAGGTCGCGGGGGGCTTCACGGGCCGCCTGGTCGGGCTCGTGGCGTCGGCGGGAGAGGTCGCCGTCCACGCGTTCACCTACACGGGAGCGGCGGGACGCGCGTCCTAGCCGGGCTGCCGCAGCCCCGCACCGGCCTGCGGCGGCCGCGGCGTCCGCCGTCACACTGGCGTCATGACGCTCCTGCGCTCCCTGCTGCTGTTCGCCGCCGCTGCCGTGGCCGAGATCGGCGGGGCGTGGCTCGTCTGGCAGGGGGTGCGCGAGCACCGCGGCGTGCTGTGGATCGGTGCGGGGGTCGTGGCGCTCGGGCTGTACGGGTTCGTCGCGACGCTCCAGCCCGACGCGCACTTCGGGCGCATCCTCGCCGCGTACGGCGGCATCTTCGTGGCCGGGTCGCTCGCGTGGGGCGTCGTGGTCGACGGGTTCCGGCCGGACCGGTGGGACCTCGTCGGCGCCGCGGTCTGCCTCGTGGGCGTCGCCGTGATCATGTACGCGCCGCGGACCTGACCCGGCGGGCAGCAGGTGGGGTCAGGCGACGAGCCGCGGGGCGAGCAGCGCGACGCGCCGGTCGAGTGCGACGACCGCGCGGTCGAACGCGTCGTCCGTGCCTGCCCGGACCGGGTCCGGGATCGACCAGTGCACGTCGGCGTCGACGTCGACCTCCTCGTGCGCCCGGTCGCACACGGTGACGACGAGGTCGCCGTCCTGCCGCACGTCGTCGAGCAGGCGGGGTCGCGCGTCGCCGAGCGTCAGGTCGTGCCGCGCCGCGGCGGCGACGGCACCGGGGTGGACGGCCGGTGCGGGGTGGGTGCCGGCGGAGGCGGCCGGGACGTCGCTCGCGCTGCGCCAGAGGGCGACCGCGAGGTGCGAGCGCGCGGAGTTCGCGGTGCAGACGAACAGCACGCGTGCGGGGCGCGGCAGGGCGCCCGGGCCGGTGCCGAGGTCGACCGGGAGGAGGCGCAGGTAGGTGCGGCGGCCGTCCCCCTCCGAGCGGGTGCGTTCGACGAGCCCGTGCTCGACGAGGACGTTGACGTGGTGCGCGAGCAGGTTGGACGGCACCGCGAGCGTGCGGGCGAGCTCCGAGGGCGAGGCGTCGCCGCGGGACAGCAGCTCGACGACGGCGAGGCGGCCGGGGTCGGACAGCGCGGCGTGCAGCGCGGCACGGCGCGCCACCTCGTCCATCCACTCGGTGTTCATTGAGTCAATGTTGACTGAGCAACTGGCGGATGGTCAAGATGGCCCCACGACCGACGCGGTGCCCGTCACCGCGCGCCACCCGACCGACCGCCGCGCCCGCCCCGCGCGGGACCCGAGGAGCCACGATGACCAGCACGACCGACAAGCCCAGCGTCCTGTTCGTCTGCGTGCACAACGCGGGCCGGTCGCAGATGGCCGCGGGATTCCTCACCGCGCTGTCCGGCGGGGCCGTCGAGGTCCGCTCCGCGGGCTCCGCGCCTGCCGACCGGGTCAACCCCGTCGCGGTCGAGGCCATGGCCGAGGTCGGGGTCGACATCACCGCCGAGCAGCCGAAGGTCCTGACCACCGAGGCCGTCCAGGCCTCCGACGTCGTCGTGACGATGGGCTGCGGCGACGCCTGCCCGTTCTTCCCCGGCAAGCGCTACGAGGACTGGGTGCTCGAGGACCCGGCCGGGCAGGGCATCGATGCCGTCCGCCCGATCCGCGACGAGATCCGCACCCGCGTGCTCGGGCTGCTCGACGAGCTCGGCGTCCCTGCCGCCGCGCTCTGACCGCGCGGCGACGGGGCCCGGCACCCCTCCGCGCCGGGCCCCGTCGTGCGTCACACCGCGGGGCAGCAGGCGGCCGCGGGACCGAAGCCGGCGGGACGCGCCGTCGCCGCGCGGACCCGGCCCGGCACACCTGCCGCCGCGGCGGCGACGCGGTGCCAGGCGGCGGCGACCGGGCGTCGCGTGCTCCCGGTGACGGCGCCGGACCGTTCGCGGTGCGCGAGGGCCCACGCGAGCCGGGCCTCCAGCTCCCGCTCGCGCTGGCGGTGCAGCTCCAGGTACGTCTCGGGGTACATGACGGTCAGACCTCCTGCGGCTTGCGGGCGCGCACGACGGCACCGTGCATGCCGTCGGCGACCTGGTGGGTGAACGTGACGTCGGTGTCGACGAACCCGACGGCGGCGAGGCCGTCGAGGTACTCCTGCCGGGAGAGCGCACCGGCGATGCAGCCGACGTAGGAGCCGCGCTCGGCGCGCTGCTCGGGCGTCAGGTGGTCCTCCGCGACGACGTCGGAGATGCCGACGCGGCCGCCGGGGACGAGCACGCGGAACACCTCGGACAGGACCGCGGACTTGTCGGGCGAGAGGTTCACGACGCAGTTCGAGATGACGACGTCGACGGACCCGTCGTCGAGCGGCAGGTCCTCGATGGTGCCCTTGTGGAAAGCCACGTTGGTCGCGCCGGCCTTCTCGGCGTTGGCGCGGGCGAGGTCGAGCATCTCGTCCGTCATGTCGACGCCGTGCGCGAAGCCGGTGGGGCCGACGCGCTTGGCCGACAGCAGGACGTCGATGCCGCCGCCGGACCCGAGGTCGAGCACCCGCTCGCCCTCGCGGAGCTCGGCGACGGCGAGCGGGTTGCCGCAGCCGAGGGAGACGAGCTGCGCCTCGAGCGGGACGTCGACGAGGTCCTTCGCGTCGTAGAGCGCGGCGCCGAAGATCTCCGCCTCGCTCGTGGGCGTGCAGCCGCCGCCGCAACAGCCCGCGTCGCCGCCGACCTGCGTGGCGGCCAGCGCGTACCGCTCCCGGACCTGCTCCCGGATGTCGCTCATGATCCCTCCAACACATCGAAGTTTGTCGATGCGCCGACTCTGCACCCATCGATCGATCATTGTCAATATCGACGGCCGTCGATCTTCGGGCGTACACTGCCGTCATGGCTCTCGACCTGCTCCCCGTGGTGGCCGCACCCGCCCCGGCGTGCTGCACGCCCCTGACGTCGCCGGCGATCAGCGACGACGACGCGCAGCAGCTCGCCCGCACGCTCAAGGCGCTCGCCGACCCGACGCGCCTGCGCCTGCTGTCCCTCATCGCCGCGCACGCGGGTGGCGAGGCGTGCGTCTGCGACCTCACCGAGCCTGTGGGCCTCAGCCAGCCGACCGTCTCCCACCACCTCAAGCAGCTCACCGAGGCCGGCCTCCTCACGCGCGAGAAGCGCGGTGTGTGGGCCTACTTCACGATCGTCCCCGGCGCCGTCGAGGCCGTCACCGCGCACCTCGGCACGCACCTGCGGGTCGGCGCCGCGTGACGGCGACCGTCCCCCTGCGGGCCGAGCACTGGCCCGACGTCGCGCGCATCTACGCCGCGGGCATCGCCACCGGCCACGCGACCTTCGCCGCCGACGTGCCGACCTGGGAGGCGTTCGACGCGGGCAGGCTCGCCGACCACCGGTTCGTCGCGCTCGCCGACGACGGCACCGTGCTCGGGTGGGTCGCCGCGTCGCCCGTGTCCGACCGGTGCGTCTACTCCGGCGTCGTCGAGCACTCCGTGTACGTCGACGACGCCGCCCGTGGCCGCGGCGTGGGGCGGGCGCTGCTCGACGCGCTCCTGGCCAGCACCGACGCCGCCGGCGTGTGGACGGTCCAGTCCGGCGTCTTCCCGGAGAACGCCGCCAGCCTCGCCCTGCACGCCGCCGCCGGGTTCCGCGCCGTCGGCACGCGCGAACGCCTCGGCCGCATGACGCACGGACCGCTCGCCGGCCAGTGGCGTGACGTGGTCCTCCTCGAGCGCCGGTCGCCCGCCGTCTGACGGGCGGCGCGCCTGAGCGCTCAGAACCCGGTGTAGCGGCCCGGCCGGTGGTTGAGCGTCACGATGAGGCTCAGGACGACGGCGCCCGCCGCCGACACGAGCACCTGCAACGGCGGCGCGACCGTGAACGCCGCCAGGACGACGAGCGTGTCGAGCACCATGAGCACGTACCCCGCGCGGATCCCCGCCCGCTCCTGCAGCATCACGGCGAGGATCGAGAACCCGCCGACGCTCGACCGGTGCCGGAACACCACCAGCAGGCCCGTCCCGCACAGCACGTTGCCGACCACCGCGGCGAACAGCGGGTCGACCGACGCGACGTCGAGCAGCCGACCCGTCACCGCGGTCGCGGCCGACACCAGGCCGACGGTCAGCACGCTGCGCAGCGTGAACGACCACCCCGACCGGCGCACCGCGAGCAGGAAGAACGGCACGTTCGCGGCGAAGAACAGCACGCCGAGCGGCAGGTCGACGACGTGCGTGAGCAGCAGCGCCGCGCCCGCGATGCCGCCCGTCACGAGCTCGCCGGTGCGCAGCAGCGACATCCCGACGGCGACGAGGATCACGCCCGTCAGCAGCCCGATCACGTCGTCCGCGAGGCTGTGCGGGACGCCGGCGGGGCGCGTCGCCTCGTCGGTGGTGCTCACGGTCGTCACGGGTCGCCCCCTCGGTCAGGGGCCACGCCGCCCAGCGCTGCGCGCCCCGCCGACCGGGCCGCCGGACCATTGTGACCGGTGGGGGGCGGCGACGGGCGGGACCTGCGGCGCTACGGTGCCGACATGGACGCCGGACACGCCGCCGACCAGCACGGACGCGCGCCGGACGAGGCGCCGGACGAGGCGCAGGCCACACCGCCCGTGACCGCGCCGCCCGTGACCGCCTCGCGCGCGACGCCGGGGCGCCGGTGGGCGTCGGTCGTCGGGGGTGCCGTCGTCGCCGCGCTGGGCGCCGTGCTCGCCCTGCGACCCTTCTCGTCGCTCGCCGTGCTCGTCGCCGTCGTCGTCACCGGTCTGGTCGTGGCCGGCGTCGTGGACCTCGTCGCGTCGTCGCGGGCCGCCCGCGGCACGCCCGCCGGCACGCCCGCCGCCGGCGCACGGCTCCGGCCCGTGCGCGGCCTGCTGTTCCTCGCGACGGCGGCCGTCGTGCTCGCCTGGCCGGAGGTCACGGTGCGGGTCCTGGCGCTCGTGCTCGCGGGCGCGCTCGTCGCGGACGGCGCGCTCGACCTGCTCGCGGCGCGTGCGGCGCGCGGGTCGGCGCGCGCCGAGGCCGTGCTCGGGGGCGTCGCGGGACTGCTCGTCGGCGTGCTCGCGTTCGCGTGGCCGGACGTCACGGTGCTCGTCGTCGCCGTGCTGTTCGGCGCGCGGCTCGTGCTGCTCGGCGTCCGGGCGGTCGTCGCCGGGGTGCGCGGGAGCACCGACCCGCTGCTGCGACCCGTCCGCTCGGAGCCGCGCGGCGGCTGGCGGCGGGTGTCGGGCGCCGCCGCGGGGGCGGCCCTCGCGCTCGCCCTCGCGCTCGTCAGCGTCGGGATCCACCGCGCGGCGCCCACGCCCGACGCCTTCTACGACCCGCCCGCCGACGTGCCCGCCGAACCGGGCCGGCTGCTGCGCAGCGAGCCGTTCACCAGCGCCGAGATCCCGTCGGGCGCGGACGCGTGGCGCATCCTCTACACGACCACGCGCGACGAGGACGTGCCCGCCGTGGCGAGCGGGCTCGTCGTCGTGCCGACCCACGCGGACGGGCCGGTGCCGGTCGTCGCGTGGGCGCACGGCACGACGGGTACCGCGTCCGGGTGCGCGCCGAGCGTGCTCGACGACGGCCTCGCCGCCGGGGCGATGTTCGTGCAGGACGACGTCCTCGCCGCGGGGTGGGCGCTCGTCGCGACCGACTACGTGGGCCTGGGCACCGAGGGACCGCACCCGTACCTGGTCGGGCAGGCCGAGGGCCGCTCGGTGCTCGACGCCGTGCGCGCTGCCCGCGAGCTCGACGTCGGCCTCGCCGACCGGACCGTCGTCTGGGGGCACTCGCAGGGCGGCCACGCGGCGCTCTGGACCGGGGTGCTCGCACCGGGCTACGCCCCGGACGTGCCGCTCGACGGGGTCGCCGCGCTCGCCCCCGCCGCGGACCTGCCCGCGCTCGTCGAGAACCTCGCGACCGTCCCCGGCGGGGCGATGTTCGCGGCCTACGCGATCGACGCGTACACCACCCTCTACCCGGACGTCGCGTTCGAGGAGTACGTCCGCCCCGGCGCGCGCCTGCTCGTCCGCGAGACCGCGAGCCGCTGCCTCGCCGAGCCCGGCGTCGTCGTCTCCCTCGGGACGTCCCTCGTGCTGGACAAGCCCCTGTGGCACGGCGACCCGACCCGCGGCGCGTTCCAGGAACGCCTGCTGGAGAACGTGCCGTCGGGCCCCGTCGACGCGCCCGTGCTCGTCGCGCAGGGCGCAGCCGACGGCCTCGTCCTGCCCGCCGCGCAGGCCGGCTACGTGCGGGCCCGGTGCGCCGCCGGGTACGCCGTCGACTACCGCCTGTACGACGGCCGCACCCACGTCGCGCTCGTCGAGGCGGACTCCCCGCTCGTCCCCGACCTGCTCGCCTGGACCACGGACCGGTTCGCCGACGACCCCGCCGCCGACACGTGCGCGTCGGTCCCCGGCCGCTGATCCCCAGGGCGGCGCGCCGTCAGGACGGCGGCGGCGTGACGCAGGCCTGGTCGTGCAGGAGCCGGTCGACGACGTCCGGGCCCGCCGGGCGGGCCAGCAGGAATCCCTGCAGGACGTCCGCGCCCAGGTCGACGATCATGTCGCGCTGCTGCGGCGTCTCCACGCCCTCGGCCACCACGGTCAGGTCGAGCGCCCGCCCGAAGTTCACGACTCCCGCCGCGACCGCGGTGCCCGTGCTGTCGACGCCGAGCGACGCCACGTAGCTCGCGTCGACCTTGAGGCACGACACCGGCAGGCGCCGCAGGTAGTCCAGGCCCGCGTAGCCGGTGCCGAAGTCGTCGATGGCCAGCCGGACCCCGAGGCCGGGGAGCGCGTGCAGGTCCGCGAGCGTCGAGTGCGCGCTGCTGAGCGCCTGCCGCTCGGTGAGCTCGACGCAGAGCTTCTCCGGCGGCAGGCCCGTCTCGGCGAGCACGTCGGCGAGCCGCGCGGAGAACTCGTGGCGGCCGAGCTGGCGGGACGAGACGTTCACCCAGATCTCGGGGCACCGCGGCCCGTACGCCCGGTGCCACCCCGCGGCCTGCGCGCACGCGGCACGCAGCACCCACAGACCGAGGGGCACCATCAGGTCGCGGTCCTCGGCGACGTCGAGGAAGTCCCCGGGGCTGAGCCGGCCCCGCGCGGGGTGCTCCCAGCGGATGAGGGCCTCGACGGCCACGAGCTGCCCGGTCCGGGCGTCGAAGCACGGCTGGTAGTCGAGCAGCAGCTGGTCGTCGCCCCGCCGGAACGGCTGGCCGGTCGGCGGGAGCGACGGGTGGCTCTGCAGGTCGAGGGCCGACCGCAGGTCCGACTCGAGCTCGAGCTGGCGGACCGCGCGCACCTGCGTGTGCGGGTCGGCGAACTCGTACCGCGAACGGCCGTTGGCCTTCGCGCGGTACATCGCGATGTCGGCGGCGCGCAGCAGGTCCTCGGACCGGTCGTGGCCCGACGTGGAGTGCGCGATGCCGATGCTCGCCGACACCGTCACCATGCGTCCGGCGATCGGCACCTGCACGGCGAGCGCCTGCGTGATGCGGTGCGTGACCGCACCGACGTCCTCCAGGCTCGTGAGGTCCTCGCAGATGACGACGAACTCGTCGCCGCCGAGGCGCGCGGCCGTGTCCGTCTCCCGCATGACCGTGGTCAGCCGCCGCCCGATGTGGACGAGCAGCTCGTCACCCGCGGCGTGCCCGAGCGAGTCGTTGACGTCCTTGAAGTTGTCGAGGTCGAGGTAGAGCACCGCGACCGTCGTGCCGTCCCGCCCGGCGCGCGCGAGCGCCCGGTCGAGACGCTCCGTGAGCAGCGCGCGGTTCGGCAGGCTGGTCAGGGAGTCGTGCAGCGCGTTGTGCGTGAGCTCGGCCTCGGCTCGCCTGCGCTCCGTGATGTCCGCGAACTGGCCGATGAGGTAGTCCGGGGCGCCGTCGCCGTCCCGGACGAGTGCGAGGTTCATCTGCACCCACACGTCGTCGCCCGCCCCGCTCGTGTACCGGTGCTCGAGCCGTTCGCTGCTCACCGTGCCGTCGACGAGGATGTCGAGCGCGTCGAGCAGGTCCGGCAGCGACTCGGGGTGCACGAGCGCCGTGAGGTCGACGCCGAGCAGCTCGACCTCGTCGAACCCGAGGATCTCGCACAGGGCCCGGTTCACACGCAGGACCCGCCCGACGGCACCCGGCCGCGCGTCGAGCAGCGCCACACCCACCGGGGCGTTGTCGAACGCCAGCCGGAACCGCTCCTCGCTGCGCGCGAGCTCGGCCTCACGGGCGATCGACGCCGTGCGGTCGGTCGCGACGATGATGAGGCCCGTCGGGCCGGCAGGTCCGCGACGGACCGTGACCGACACCAGCACCGCACGGTCCTCACCGGACTTCGTCCGGTAGATCCAGGGGTGCGTCGTGGCGACCCCGGACCCCACGAGCTCCCGGACACGCGCCTCGAGCGGCGCCTCGGGATCGAGGCCCCAGTCCGTGCTCAGGTCCGCCGCGGGACTGTCGAACCGTGCGGCGGGCCCGCCCAGCACCTCCTGCGCGGACCAGCCCAGCAGCCGCTCGGCCCCGGCGCTGTAGAGCTCGACGTTGCCGTCCAGGTCCGTCGCGATGATCGCCTGCTCGGTGGCCGCGCTGAGGATCCCGGCGATCAGGTCGTGCGAGGCGCGCAGGTCGTCCAGGGTGCGCCGGGACTGCGTGACGTCCCGGACCGAGGCCACCACGCCCGGCCCGTCGGCCAGGTCGACGGCCGCGAGGCTGACCTCGACGGGGACCTCGGCACCCCCCTTCGTCCGGGCCGCGATCCCCGGACCGGTCGACATGGGCTGGGCGTGCGCCGCCGCGGTGTACCTCTTCCGCAACCAGTCGTGGCTGTGGGCGCGGGAGACGGGGACGAGGGTCTCGACGGGCAGCCCGACGAGCTCCTCGGGCGTGTACCCGAAGAGGACCTCGGCCTGCCGGTTGACCTCACGGATGGTGCCGCTGCGGTCGCACACCAGGATCGCGTCGGGCATCGCCGCGACGAGGGCGCACGCGCTCTGCGCACGTGCCGCCTGCTCGCGCGCCGTCTGACGAGCCTGCGTGTCGTCGAGCGCGACGAGCAGCAGGCGCAGCGGCGAGCCGTCGGGCGCGCGCTCGACGGTGGCGGACGCCCGCACCGCCCGCGTCCCGTCCGGCGTGCGCAGCTCGAGCGCCAGGTCGGCCGTGTCGAGGCGACCGTCCGCGAGCGCCGCGACGACGTCCCGGACCTGCGCCCGCTCGCGCGCCGTCACGAGGTGCACGAGCGCCCTCCCGACGAGCGGAGCACCACCGGCGAGCGACGACATCGCCGGGTTGGCGGCCACGACGACCCCGGCGGGATCGGCCTGCAGGACACCCGCCCCCGAGAGCGCGAAGGCCGCGACGGCGTCCGGCACCGCACCGTCGCCGTCTGCGTCGGGCACGAGCAGCACCGCGACGTAGCCGGCCAGGGCGGGCAGCGCGGCGACCAGCGCCTCCGGCGGATGCTCGGGCAGCCGCACGGTCAGCGCACCCAGGACGCTCCCGTCCGCCGCACGCAAGGGCACGCCCGCGACCGCGTGACCCGCCCGGTCCCGGCGGCGCGACGACAGCCCGACGGAGATCCCGCCGCTCGTCACCAGCGCCGCGGCGTCCTCGAGGGCGCTGTCGGACGGCTCCTGCCCCGAGTACGCCAGAAGACGCCCGTCCGGCACGACGAAGACGGCTGCGGTGGTCGCACCGAGCGAACCCACCAGCACGTCGAGCAGGGGCACGACCCCCCGCGACACGGCACCCCGTCGCGGATGCTCTCGGGCGTCCAGGTCAGCCACCCGTCCTCACCCCCCCAAGTGAGCACGAGGGCGTCCGTGGCCTGGCGCCCGCGACGATCGTCTCCGCACCCGTAGCCCCGCGCAACCACGTGCCGGGTGAAAGGACCCGCGCGCACGGGCGCGAGGCAGACCCGCGTCAGCAGCCCGCGGCGTCGAACCCGCAGAGCTGCTCCCAGGCCTGCGGCGCCAGCCCGGTCACCGTCGCCCGTGCGGCGCCGACGGTCCCCTCTCCGCCGTCGAGCGCGACGAGCGTCACCGCCGTGCCGCGACGCGTGATCGCGACGTAGGTGCCCATCGCCTGGTCGAGCGGTGCCGACGCCGACGCCCCGTAGTAGTCCGTCGCCAGTCCGATCCCCTGCGCCCCCACCGCGAGAGGCTCGACCACGTACAGGGTCGGCGGCTCGCCGGTGCAGTCGCCGAGCGCGGTCGCCAGCCGGTCCGCCTCCGCGACCGCGGTGTCCGCGTCCGGCAGCACCGCGACCTGCTGCACGCCCACCGACGACTCGAACTCACCGGTGCCGTGCGTGACCGTGCGCATGGCGAGCGCCTCCGTCGGCGTCCCTGCCGCGCAGGCCATCGGCAGCCGCCACTCGACGACGCCGTCCTTGTCCTGCCGCGGCGCCTCGGCACCGACCGCCGTCCACGCGGCCTCCGTGAGCATCACCTCCGGCGCGACGTCCGTCGCGACGGTCGAGGCCGCGGTCGGGGTCGGCGCGCCGGACGACGCGGGGGCCGCCGGGGTGCTCGGTCCGGCCGTGCCCGGTCGATCCGTCGCGCACCCCGCGAGGGCGAGCACGCACAGGGCAACCGTCGAGGTCAGCAACGTCGTCCGCATGGCGTCCACCCTGGCAGAGGGCGACGGCGCACACCGCTGCGACCAGTCACGTCGAACGGGCCCCGGGGACACCCGCCGTCTGCCACTCTGCACAGATGCAGGGTTTCCGGCTCGGTCTCGTGGTCGCAGCGCTCGTCGTCGGAGGGGGCGCGGCCGTGCTGCAGAACTGGTGGACCGCGGCGGGCATGGTGTGCGTCCTCGTCGGAGAGGCTCTCGCCGCGCGCAACGCCCGCCGACGTGCCGCTTCCGCACTCGTCCCGACGCCCCCCGGCGAGCCGGCGACGCCCGATCAGTGAGCCGACGCCGTCGGGCGTCGGCCTCGGCCTCCGTCGCCGACCCCCAGCTCCGCGATGAGCACCCGGTCGTAGCCGTCCGTCCACGCCGCGTGCCGCAGCACCCGTAGCCCGCTCGCCGCCACCGTCTCGCCGAGCGCCTCCGGCGTGCGGAACGGGTCGTGCACGACCGGGTACGGCGGTGCGGCTCCCGGCGCGAGCTCGCGGTGGTGCCGGGAGGGGTCGAGCTCGGCGAAGGTGGCGGTCAGGACGCGCCCACCCGGGCGCAGGACACGCACCCACTCCTCGACGACCCGCGCGGTGTCGGGGATGAGGTGCAGGCCCGTCACGCAGGTCAGCAGGTCGACCGAGCGGTCGGCGACGGGGAGCCGTCGGGCGTCGGCCTGGGTGAGCGTGGCGTCCGGCAACGTGGCTCGGGCGACCCCGAGCATCCCGGCGGAGACGTCGACGCCCGCGAGGCGGAGCGCGGGCCCGCCGGGCAGGTCGCGCAGCGCACGCAGCACGAGGCCGGTTCCCGTCGCGACGTCGAGCACCGTGGTGACGCCGACGAGGTCCGCGAACTCCGCCACCGCGCGGGCGAGGCCCTGGTGCATCGCGCTGCCGTCGTACGAGGGCGCCCTCCCGTCGAAACGGTCCCGGACTGCCCGCACCACCTCGTCGCTCACGCGTCGACCGTAGTGCGCCGGGCCCGTGGGACGGCCGGCTCTCGGTGACGCCCCCGGGCGCAGCAGCCCCGGAGAGCGCCCTCGGCCGCACCGGGAGGTGCGGCTACGCCGCCGAGCCGCTCCACGTGGGCACCTGCTGCCGGGCACCCGAGCGGGCCGCGGAAGGGAGCGCTGCGTCCGGCTGCGCACGGCCCGACAGCCGCTGGCACGCGCCGACGGCGTCGGTGAGCATCGCGACGAGCGCATCGTCCGCGTGCGGCGCTGCGGCGACCGTCGCGACCGACACCTCGACGACCATGCGCGTCAGCCCGCGCGCGCGCCGCGGCACGCCCATCGCGCGGGTGAACCGCTCGGCCCAGGCGATGTCGCCGGGGCCTACGGGCGCGAGCAGCGCGGTGGTCTCCGGACGGCGCTGCGTCGGCAGCCGGGCGTCCGACGCGGCAAGCAGGCGGTCGAGCGTCAGCAGGGCGACGACCAGGTCGCGCACGTCCGACGGCTCCGCGTGGCGCAGCGCGTGCCGCACGGACACGTACGCGACCTCCAGCGCCCACTCGCGGTCGTCGCTGCGCAGCCCGACGAGCGTCGGCACGAGGTGCGCGAGGGCCGTCCGGGCGTCGTCGCTCACCCGGTCGTTGACCGACCGCGTGAGGTGGGCGAGGAGCGGGTGGGTGCACGCCGGGTGGTCGCTCCACCGCTCACCGGCGAGCAGGCTCGCCCACTCCATGGCACACCCGCCGTAGCGCGGGTGACGGTGACGTCCGGCGGACAGGACCGGCAGGGCGTCGGGGAACGGAGACGTGTCGGGCACGTCGATCACCTCCGACCGGGCGGGATCCCGTCAGTGTCCGTCCGCCCGCGACGCTCGGCAAGAGCCAGCCTGCGGTCAGTCGGCGAGGCCGACCGCGTACCCCACGAAGAACAGCCCGATGAGCACGACGAACGCGCCGATCACCGCGTACGCGATCCAGTTCGCGCGCGTCGACGCGGCACCCGGCTGCCGGTCCGACGCGCCGGACGTCGACGACTCCCCGGGCGGCGTGTCGCCGGGCGCGACACCACCACCGGGTTCGAGCCCCGGCGTCTGGTCGGGGTCGGGATCGGCGTTGCGGTACGGGTCTGTCGAGCTCATGCATCCCCCTCGTCGTCACCCCAGCGTGCGGGGCGCACCGTCGACCGGCAACCGGCGGCGCTCGGCGCCACGTCCGCCGGAGCGGCCGGGACGAGGGACGCGACGACGCGGCGTCAGGCCGGCGGGATGTTCTGGTTGAGCCGGAACACGTTCTCGGGGTCCCACGCGGCCTTGACCTGGCGCAGCCGCGTGTAGGCGCCGTCGCCGTACGCCCGCCGGACGCCCGCGACGCCCTCGTCGGCGAGCGCGTTGACGTAGACGCCCGTGCTCCACGGCTCGAGCCCCGACGCGAGCCGGCGGCACGACTCGACGTGGCGTGCGTCGTCCGCGGGGTCCTCCCAGCGGGCGCCCGCGTCGTACTCGAACTCGGCGTCGCGGTGCACGAACGCCGTCGCGTCCGGGTCGACGTCGGCGATCGCGCCGCCGTACGAGACGAGGCTCGCCGCGCCGACGCCCGCGTCGACGTGCGCGAGGAAGGCCTCGAGGCCCGCGTCGGGAAGGCCCCGCACGTAGTGGCTCTTCGCGTAGCGGCGGAAGCCGTGCGCCGTCGGGACGTCCGACTGGCTCTGGAGCTGCAGGTACGAGCGCGGCTCGACGCGTCGCGCGAGCGGCGCCCCGAGCCGGTCGAGCTCCGCGAGCAGCGCGTCGCTCCCGGCGGGTGCCCCGACCCAGACGAACCCGAGCGTCAGCGCACCGCCCGCCATGACCTGCGCGTACAGCGTGGCCTGCCGCGGCGCGTCCCACGCCCGGGCCAGCCAGGTCCGCAGCGGGTCGAGGGCGTGCTCCGGGTCGAGGTCCACCTCGGCGACGAGCGCCTGCGTGCCGACGTCGTGCAGCCGGAGGTGGAAGCGGGTGACGACGCCGAAGTTGCCACCCCCGCCCCGCAGCCCCCAGAACAGGTCGGGGTTCTCGTCGGCGGACGCCTGCACGAGCTCGCCGTCCGCGGTGACGACCTCGAACCCGATCATGTTGTCGCAGGTCAGGCCCGCCTGACGCGCCAGCCACCCCACGCCGCCGCCGAGCGCCAGGCCCCCGATGCCGGTGTGCGACACGATGCCCGCCGTGGTCGCAAGCCCGAACGGCTGCGTGGCCGCGTCGAGCGAGCCGAGCAGCGCACCACCCTGCACCTGCGCCGTGCGCGCGGCCGGGTCGACCATGACCTCGCGCATCCCGGACAGGTCGATCATGAGCCCGTCGTCGGGCACCGCCCACCCCGCGGCGCTGTGCCCGCCGCAGCGGATGCCGAGCGTCAGCCCGAGCTCGCGGGCGACGCGGACCGCGCGCCGGACGTCTTCCACGCCGGCGCACCGCACGACGTACCGGGGCCGGCGGTCGACCGTTCCGTTCCACACCGCGCGCGCCTCGTCGTACCCCGCGTCACCAGGGACCAGGACCTGGCCGTCGAAGTCGGCCGGCAGCACTCGAGCCTCGGGCATGGCACGACTCTGTCGACCGGGACGCGTCCTGCCAAGGGTGTGACCGCCACGGATCGCCCAGCGGCTGCCAGAGGCGACCAGCGCCCGGCGGCTCGCGGGCGCTCAACCGTGGCAGTCCGCCGACATGCAACGAACCCCGGAGAGCTGCCCTCGGGGGACGCGGCCGACCGTGGCCGCAGTCGCGGGCGCTGAAGGTCAGCGGAGGCGACGTAGGGGAGACTGATGCGCGCTTCCCCGTCACATCTCGCCGGGTGCGGACACTTCCTAGTGTGGACACAGACCCCCCGGACGGGACCGCCCAGTTCGAAGCCCAGCGCTTCGAGTCTCTGTGGCAGGCGAACGCTGGACGTGTTCACGCGTACGCGATGCGGCACGTCGATCCGCACACCGCTCAGGAAGTGGTAGCCGAGACGTTTCTCGTCGCGTGGCGCCGGCTAGCCGACGTACCTGGTGAACCCCTGCCATGGCTGCTCGTCGTAGCCAAGAACACCATCGCCAACCAGCGCCGGTCGCTGTACCGCAAGCGCGCAGTCGAACTCGAGCTCGCACGCATTGCCCACCTGGCCCCGCCAGCTGACGGGGCAGACGTCACGGCCGGCGAGCGGACGCGGGTGCTGACGGCGTTGGCGTACCTCGATGCTCGCGACCGAGAAGCGCTACTGCTGACCGCGTGGGACGGCTTGTCGGCCGCAGCTGCAGCCGAAGTTGCCGGTTGTTCGCCCGAGGCGTTCCGCGTCCGCCTTTCGCGAGCTCGGCGGCGACTCACGCAATCTGCGAACGATGACGAGCCCCCCGGACGGCCGACCGCTCGTTCCCTCGACCCCGCAGCCATCCCTTTCAGGAGTAGGCCATGACCAGACCTGACGCGTACGACGTCCTCGATGCGCTCGCTCCGGCCGCCACCCGGGCCGAGGACCTGTCGGCAGCGCGGGCGCTTCTCGATACCCGCATCGCCGACGAGGCAGGCACGGACGTCGACGTCGATCGCCGACGTCCGACGTGGCGATGGCTCGCACTCCCGGCAGCGGCTGCCGCTGCCGTGGCCATGGCCGTCACCGTGGTGCCCGGGATCGGTGCGACTGTGGCCTTCGCCAGCTGGACGGCGAGCCCGGAGCCCGTCACGCAGATCGACACGGCGCAGAGCGCCGCCCAGTGCCGACGCCTCATCGCCGGCTCCCGCGAGGGCGCCACGCTGGACGTCCAGAACGCGAGGACCGTCCTGGTTGAGCGCCGCGGAGACTGGACCTACGCGCTGCTGAGCAGCGAAGTGCCGGGACGAAGCATCGGATCGGTTCACGAGTGCCTCATGCCTGACAGTGCCGAGCTTGGTGGAGGCTCGGGCGGCACGGCGACCGCGGGCCGGGTGGTGCAGGTCCGCGCGACCGAGGCGGAGTGGAGCGGTGGACTTGGCCACGAAGGATGGCGATCCGCCTACGGCCACGTTGGCGCCGACGTCGATCGAGTCACCCTCACCCGGGCCGACGGAGTCGTCATCGAGACCACCGTCTCCGACGGCTACTTCGCGGCCTGGTGGCCCGTGCCCGCCGAGGCCGGCAGCGGGATCGAGAGCTTCACCATCACCTGGTACCTCAGCGACGGCAGCGAAGGCGGGCACCAAGACGTAACGCTGTAGCCCGGTGCGGCGCCGCCAGTTGGCCCAGCACGGCGGACACCCCCATACCCGGGCGGGATGCCGTTGTCGCGGCAGGTGACGCATAGCGATCGTCGGGCCAAGTCGCCGTCCATGAGCGCCGACGCCCGGGTCTTCGACGATCTTGCAGCTTGACAATTGCTTACCCGAAAACAGCACCCGAACCGAACCGACCGATACCCCCGCAGCAAACCGGTCGCCGAATGCGGTGGGTCAAGTCGGGCACCCCTCCTCGCGCGCCGATAACGATGGCGGTCTCAACCCGTCAACGCACCACCCTCGGCCTGCACCGTAGCCAGGTCCGCGACGCCGAGGCTCAGAGGTATCGGCAGACGGTTGAGGGGTTGCAGGTCTCGGGGTCTGCCTCGCTGGCGGAGTCGCGCAGCTCTGCGACGGTGAGGCGGAGCGCTTGGAGGTCTGCGATCTGGCGGTCGAGCTCGTGGACGCGCCGGTCGAGGAGCTCGTGGACGTGGTGGCAGGGCGCTGTGCCGGCGTCGCGGACCTGCAGGACTTCGCGGATCTGGGCAAGGGTCAGGCCGGCGGCTTGGCTGCGGCGGATGAAGTCCAGTCGGGCCACGGTCGTGGCGTCGTAGTCCCTGTAGCCGGCGGCGGTCCGCGCGGGTGCTGGGAGCAGTGCCACTGTCTCGTAGTAGCGCAGGGTCTTCGTCGTGGTCCCGCCCGCGCGAGCGAGCTCTCCGATGCGCATCGTCGGGTCCTTTCGCCGGTCGCCTTGACCTTCCAGTGTGGGGGAAGGTCCACCCTGGCGTAGCGACGTTCGGTGAGGAGAGAGTGCGACATGAATGACGACTCCGGCGTAGACCTGGCCGTCGTCGGGTCGGGGGGCGCGGCGATGGCCGCGGCCATTACCGCACGGCAGGCGGGGCGCAGTGTCGTGCTGGTCGAGCGGGGCGTTCTGGGTGGGACGTGCGTGAACATCGGCTGCGTCCCGTCCAAGACGCTCCTCGCGGCGGCCGGCGCCCGACATGCGGCGCTGAACAATCCGTTCGACGGAGTTCCTACCTCGGCCGGCGCGGTGGACCTGGGCGCGTTGGTGCGCCAGAAGGACGAGCTGATCGAACGCCTGCGAGGGGCGAAGTACGCCGAGGTCGCGGCGGCCTACGGGTTCGAGGTGATCTCGGGGCAGGCGAGCTTCATCGACCGGGACACGCTCGCCGTCGACGGGCAGGCCATGCGCGCCCGGGCGTACGTCGTGGCGACCGGCTCCGAACCGGTGGTTCCCGCGCTGCCGGGTCTGGATTCGGTGGACTGGTTGACGTCGACGACAGCCATGGAGCTCGACGAGGTACCTGAGTCGCTGGTGGTGGTCGGCGGTGGCTACGTCGGCCTGGAGCAGGCGCAGCTCTTCGCCCACCTCGGAGCCAGGGTCTCCCTGGTCGGGCGCGTGGCACCCCGCGCCGAGCCGGAGCTGGCCGAGGGGCTGCGCGGGGTGTTCTCCGACGACGGCATCGTCATGCTCGAAGAGCACGCCGTCTCTGTCGCGGTGGAAGGGGATCAGGTTGTGGTGCGGGCGGCTTCGGGTGCGGCGGCCCGCGGCGCGCGGCTTCTGGTCGCCGTGGGCCGGTCGGCCAGGACCGACGGGCTGGAGCTCGCGGCCGCGGGCATCGACCTCGACGAGCGAGGTTTCATCCGCACCGATGCGCTCCAGCGCACGACCAACCCCCGCGTCTACGCCGCAGGTGACGTGTCCGGTGCCCCGCAGTACGTCTACGTCGCCGCCGCAACCGGCCGGGCCGCCGCGCGCAACGCACTCGCCGGCCCCGCAGGCCCGCCCGACGCGCAGGTCGACTACAACGGCCTGCCCGCCGTGGTCTTCACCAGCCCTCAGCTCGCCTCGGCCGGGATGACCGAGGAAGAAGCGCTCGAGCAGGGCTACGCCTGCGCGTGCCGGGTGCTGGACCTCTCCGACGTTCCGCGGGCCCTGGTCAACCGCGACACCCGAGGGGTGGTCAAGGTAGTCGCCGACGCCACCACGGGTCGCGCCCTAGGTGTGCACGCCCTAGCCGACGGCGCAGGAGAGATCATGCTCGCCGCCACCTACGCCATCCGGGCCGGCATGAGCGTCGACGACGTCGCCGACACCTGGGCGCCCTACCTGACGATGGCCGAGAGCCTGCGCATCGCCGCCGGACTGTTCCGCAACGAGATGCCGACCTCCTGCTGCGCTTGACCCGCCAACCATCGACGCCGTCGTCGCCGATGAGCCACCCTGGGCCATGACATCCCCAGCAAACCAACCTCCCGCCGCTAGCAGGACCTGCGGCTGTTGCGGCCGGGTGCGGCCACACGCCGCCGAGCTCGGCAGCACACCCGGGGTGTACATCTGCGCCGGCTGCGCGCTCTGGGCCGCACGCCGCTCACTCGCGAGCCGTTTCACGGGCCGCTCGAGCGGCTGAGATCGCGAGCCAGGCGCGCAGGTCTACGGGAGCACGCTCGACCCCCGGCCCGCGTTCCACTCCCGCTCGCTGGCGAGCGATGTCTGCTGGTCAAACGCTGTTCGTGGGATCACCGGCGCGCTGGATGGCGCGGTAGACGGTCGCGCGCGACACACCGAACAGCTCGGCAATCTCGGCCGAGGTGTGGCGGCCGCCGCGGTGCAGGTCGACCAAGTGGCGCTCCTGAGCGCCGGAGAGCTTCGGGGCACGCCCACGCAGCCGCCCCTTGGTGCGGGCAACAGCCATACCCTCCCGGGTGCGGCTGCGGATTAGGTCCCCTTCGAACTCGGCGACCATCGCCAGCACGTTGAGCAGCAACCGCCCGACGGGGTCGGCCGGGTCATGGACGCTGGCGCCGATCTGCAGGCGGACACCGGCGCCGGTCAACTCATCGACGATGTCGCGCGCGTCTCGGATGGAGCGGGCGAGACGGTCCAGCTTGGTCACGACGAGGGTGTCCCCGGCGCGGGTCGCAGCGATCGCTTCGCGGAGTCCGGGCCGAGCCCGGTTGGTACCGGTCATGCCCTGGTCGACGTAGACCCGGCTCGGCTCGACGCCCAGCGCTCGGAGCGCGAGCTGCTGGGCGGTCAGGTCCTGCCCTGCGGTCGAGCAGCGGGCGTAGCCGACGAGGATGGCGGTCATGCGTGCAGTGTCGCAGTTGAGCGACCTCAACCGGGCACATTCGCGGGCGGGTCTAATGAGACGCTGCCACGTGCTCAGCGGATGAAGGTGGGTGGATCGCGGAGTGCGTCTCGCTGGTCGATCCCTCACTGAGACGGTCAGCGAGGTAGCGATCCCTGATGAGGCGCTGGTAGCGGTCGGTCGCGCTGTCCCAGCCCAGGACGCGACGCGGCCGGTCGTTGATGCGCATCGCGATGGCGTCGAGGTCGTGCTGGGTCAGGGACCGCAGGTCCGCGCTCTTGCCCAGGTACTGCCGCAGCAGCCGGTTGGTGTTCTCGTTGGTGCCGCGCTGCCACGGGCTGCGCGGGTCGCAGAAGTACACAGCCGCCCCAGAGGCGGCCGTCAGCTCCTGGTGCTCGGCCATCTCTCGGCCGCGGTCCCAGGTCAGCGACAGCCGCATCCAGGCCGGGATCTGCGCGAGCTCGGAGGTGAGCTGCTCTCGGACGTGCTCTGACCGGTACCCCTCGGGTAGTCGCACCAGTCGCAGGTAGCGGGTCTGGCGCTCGACCAGGGTCGCGACCGCGCTCGGCCGGCGGCCCATCACCAGGTCTCCTTCCCAGTGCCCGGCCACGGCTCGCGTGGCGACGTCGTCGGGGCGGGCATGGATCGACGTCATGTTCCGCAGGCGCCCGCGCCCGTCGGGGCGGCGCGCCGACCGCGGCTGGCGCATCGGCCGGCCCGTGCGTAGATGCCTGTGCGGCCGGTCGCCGAGCTCCCGGCGAGCCGCGGTGTAGAGCGTCCGGTAGATCGTCTCGTGGCTGACCCGCTGTGCCGGGTCCGGGCGTGAGCGGGCCAACCAGGCCGCGATCTGCTGCGGGGACCAGTCGAGCTCAAGCCGAGCTCGAACCGCCTGCGCGAGCTCAGGGTCCAGCGCGAGCTTCGTCGTCTGCGGTCGCCGACCCCGCACGAGCGCGGCGGTCTCCGCATCGACAGCGCGGTAGGCGGCTCGCCCGCCGTTCCGAGTGACCTCGCGGGAGATGGTCGAGGCGGATCGGCCGAGATCCGCCGCGATCTCGCGACACGACCGGCCCGCCGCGAGCCCACGCGAGATCGCTTCACGGTCCTGCGCGCTCAACCGCAGCGGAGCCCGCCGGCGGGGCGCTGGACGGATGCCGCCGTGAGCCACCAGCACTCGACGGACTGTCTCTCGGGGTGCGCCGGTCGCCCGCACGATCGAACGCAGCGACTCCCCGGCGCGCCATCCCGCCCACACCCGATCCTCGACCGACTCCACCAGCGCCACCGCTCAACCTCCCGCACGAATCCTTCCGTGTGGTGCGTTGACGGGTTGAGACCGCCACCGTTTGCGGTTGCGCAGCCGACTCGGCCGGCGGCTGCCCCAGTTCGAAGCTGCTACGGCCGTGGCGTCGGCACCGATCGCGTGTCCGGCTCGTCCCGTACCGAAGCGTCGTCGGCGTCGCGCGCCTCCGGCCAGACGACGTTGCTGATGTTGCCCTGCTCGTCGAGGCGCACTGTCGGCGGCGAAGATAGCCGACGTTCTCGGGCTGCCAAGACGACTGCCGCCCGGCGACTCCACTCCTCGTGAGCTGTGAGGCGGCCGTAACTCCACCGTGTCCAGTCCTGCCGCACGGCCGGGTCCCCGCTCAGGCGCTCCGTGCGCGGCGGCGATGCATCTGCGATGGCCTCGCGACGTGCCTCAGCTGCCAGGAGAGCGTGCACAAACTCCTCGAGCTGCTCCGAAGGAATCGCTTCGTCCTCGGCCAGCGCCGCCTGTCGCATCTCGACCCACGCTCGAAGGTCGTTGAAGCGGATCTGCATGCGACGGTAGTCCTTTGCCGCGCGGCGGTGGGCTTCGGTGTTGCGAGCCGGGTCGAGAGCAACGTTGGCGGCCGCCGACACCGCAGTCACGACCGCCAGCGCCTGGGTCCAGCCATCGGACCAGGTGACCGTGCTCAGGGCCGACAGGCCTGCGGCGACTGCCGTAGCGAGTCGCAGAGTCGTGCCACCTGCGGACCACCACCAAGTCCGCGAGGAGTTCCACGTCGCCTCTACGTAGCAGTCCCACGCCCCAGTCGCGGCTCGACTCCTGACCTCCTCAGCACTGGTGGGAACGATCGGCTGATCGCGCTCAGGTGGAGCACTGGAAGAGTGCGGCGGCATCGTCGGCATGCCTGGCGACGCAGCGGCCTGACCGGAGCCGAGCAGGGTACTCATGCGAACCACCTCCCCGTGTGCAGAGCGCCGGGCCGGCCGTGCAACGCCTGCGCATCCCAACAGGGATGAGTAGCGCCTGCCTCGTTGTGATACCTCTCCCAGCGATGCCACGGAGCCACCTCGCGACGGGGAGGGCGGCACCGATGCGCGCACGGCGCCTGAACAGATCTCCGTCGATGGGGCGTCGATCGCGAGAAAGCTCGACGAGCTGCGAGCGGTCCCGGGAGGCCCACCTGAGCCTCGACCGCAGAGCGCCCGCCCGTCGTCAGACCGACGATCGGACACGCCTTCGACTCACGACGGGCGCGTCACTCGACCGGGTGCTTTGCGCGATGCGGCGCACGACGCTCCCGCGGGTGCGCGCCGTGATGAGCATCTGACCGACTGTGCTCGGGGTGCCGCCGGCCCGCTGCTCGAACGACGTCAAGGATGCGCATCGGCTCCCGGCCGGCGCATTCGCGATCGCCTGATCCGGGCAGGCTCGACGTGGAGGCATGCGACGGTGACGATCGTGGGCACGCCTGACCGTGAGGAGGCACCCTCGCGGCGGGTCCGCGGTCAGTTCGCCTCGCAGCGGCCCTCGCGCCAGTAGCCCATGAACGCGACGGCCTTGCGGTCCACGCCGCACTCGGCGACGAGGTGGCGGCGCAGCGTCTTGATGACGGCGGCCTCGCCCGCGAGCCAGGCGTACAGGTGAGCCTCCTCGGCGAGGGGGGCGCCGGTCGCCCAGTCGACGGGCACCTCCCACAGGATGCCCTCGTCGACGTCGACGTCCTCGAGGACCACGTCGGGGGCGGGAGCCTGGCCGGGCAGCATGCGGGCGGCGGCGGCCTGGACGGCCGGGACGAGGAGCGAGCCGTGCGGGTTCTCCCCGCGGCCGTACCAGCGGACGGTGACGCCCGCGGGGGCGGTCAGGTCGAGGCGGTCCTCCGGGTGAGGCATCTCGATGATGGCCTCGCCACGCGCGTCGGCGGGCAGGCGCTCGAGGATGCCGGCGATGGCGGGCAGCGCGGTCTCGTCGCCGGCGATGAGGAGGCGGTCGGTGCGGGCCGGGGGCACGAAGTCGACGCCGCCGTGCGGGCCGACGGCGTCGGCGTTGGGGCCGAGGATGACGAGCTCGTCGCCGGGGGCGGCGCTGCCGGCCCAGCGGGAAGCGGGTCCGAGGTCGCCGTGCAGGACGACGTCGACGTCGAGCTCGCGGCGGTGCTGGCGGACGGCACGCGCGGTGTAGGTGCGGACGGTGTGGCGACGCTCGTCGGGCAGGGCGCGCCAGCGGCCGTACCAGTCGGCGGAGCCGTCGAGGGAGAGCAGCTCGTCGTAGCCGGCGTCACGCAGCGGCAGGAAGAACTTGATGCGCTGGTCGAACCCGTTGTCCGCGAAGCGGTCCAGGTCGTCGCCGGTGAAGGTCAGGCGCAGGACGCTCGGGCACAGGCGCTGCACGTCCGCGACCTGCACGGCGAACATGCGGAACGGCAGGGCCTCGGTGGCGGTCGCGAGCGCGTCCGTCGTCGTGGTCGTCGTCACGTGCGTCAGCCTACGGGAAGGTGAGGCTTGCCTAAACCCCTGTCCACGTCACACTCACGCGGAGCGGCGCGTGCGCCACAGGAGCCAGACGAAGTACGGCGCGCCGATGAGCGCCGTGACGAGGCCCGCGGGGATCTGCGCGGGCGCGATGACGGTCCGCCCGACGGTGTCCGCGAGGCTCAGGACGACGGCTCCGAGCAGCGCGGCGACGGGCACGACGCGGGCGTGCGACGAGCCGACGAGCGCGCGGGCGAGGTGCGGCGCGACGAGGCCGACGAAGCCGACGACGCCGACGGCCGACACGGCCGACGCGGTGAGCAGGGCGGTGACGACGAGCAGCCCGAACCGCGTGCGCTCCAGCGCGACGCCCAGCACGCGCGGCACGTCGTCGTCGAGCGCGAGCACGTCGAGGTCGCGACGCCACCGCAGCAGCAGCGGCACGAGGACGACGAGCGCGATGCCGACCGGCCAGACCTGCGCGGCCGTGCGCCCGTACGTCGAGCCGGACAGGAACGTGAGCGCCATGGTCGTGTTCCACGGGCTGGTGAGCACGACGAGCAGCGTGATGACGGACGTCGCCGCCGCGGACACCCCGATGCCGACGAGCACCAGCCGGTCGGAGCTGAGCCCGCGCCGCGACGAGAGGCCGTAGACGAGCGAGAACGTGAGCACCGCGCCGAGCACGGCACCGACGGACACCGTCCACACCGACGCGCCCGGCACGAGCGCCGTCGCGACGACTGCACCCACCCCGGCCCCGCCGGTGATGCCGAGGAGCCCCGGCTCGGCGAGCGGGTTGCGCGCCACGGCCTGCACCGACGTGCCGGCGAGCCCGAGCGCCGCCCCCGCGAGCAGGGCCGCGAGGACGCGCGGCACCCGCTGGTCCAGCACGAACGTGACCTGCCGGCCGCTCACCCCGGAGAGCCAGTTGAGCACGTCGCCCGTGAGCAGCAGGCGGTCGCCCAGCAGCAGGCCGGCGACGAGCAGCGCGACGACGAGCGCCGTCAGCACGCCGAGCACGGTCGCGACGCGGGCGTGCGACGCGGTGCGGGCACCGACGGACGCGGTCACGCGCACCGGCCCCGAGGCGCGCAGGCGGCGCGCGAGCCACACCATGAGCGCGGCCCCGAGCAGCGTCGTCACGACCCCGGTCGGCACCATGACGCCCGTGCGCGCGGGCACGGCGAGGCGGATCAGCACGTCCGCGGCCAGCACGACGGCACAGCCGGCGAGCGCCGCGAACGGCAGCAGCAGCCGGTGCCGGTGCAGGCCCGGCACGCGGGACGCGACGAGGCGCGCGATCACCGGCGCGGACAGGCCGACGAAGCCGACGGGCCCGGCGACGCTCACCGCGAGCGCGGCGAGCAGCACCGCGAGCAGCACGGCGACGAGCCGCGTGCGGCGCACGTCGAGCCCGAGCACGGACGCGGTGTCGTCGCCGAGCGCGAGCAGGTCCAGACGGCGGGCCCAGACGACCGCGACGACGATCGCGACGAGGACGACGGGTGCAGCCTGGGCCACCTTCTGCGACCCGGACTGCACGATCGTGCCCTCGCCCCACGCGAACATCCCCTGCGTCTCCTCCTCGAAGAGGATCATCAGCAGGTACGTCACGGAGGACAGCGCGAGCATCGTCGCGGACCCGGCGAGGACGAGGCGCGACGGCCCGCTCGCGCCGCCGCGGGAGATCGCGAGCACGAACGACGCGGCCGCGAGCCCGCCGAGGAACGTCAGCGCGCCGTTCAGCGCGAACGGCAGCGACAGGCCGAGGACGCTCGCGACGACGACGGTCACGTAGGCGCCCGCGTTGACCGCGAGCGTGTCGGGGGAGGCCAGCGGGTTGCGCGCCACGGACTGCAGCACGCCCCCGGACACCCCGAGCGCGGCCCCGACGAGCAGGCCGGCGAGCACCCGCGGGGCACGCGACGCGACGAGCACCGCGAGGGCCTCGTCGTCGCCGGAGCCCGTCAGCAGGCGCAGCAGGTCGGCCACCCCCACGTCGGAGGTGCCCAGCGTGAGGTCGACCAGCGCCAGCACGGCGACCAGCACCGCACCGGCGACGAACACGCCCACCAGGAGCGCGCGCTGCGCGACCGAGCGGGGGGCGGCCGTGACCGTCCCCCCGCCCGGCCGGGCGGGTGCGCCGGGGGCGTCGACCTGCTCGTCGAGACCGAGGCTCACTTCGTCAGCGCGTCCACCGTCGCGTCGATCCAGGCCTCACCCGCGGCCGGACCGCCGAACATCCAGATGCCGTCGGGCAGGCGGTGCACGTCGCCCGCCGTCACGAAGGGGAGCTGCTGCCAGATCGCGTTGCCGGACAGGCCCTCGGTGAAGGCGTCGCCGCCCTCGGTGTCGTTCGCGACGTAGAGGAAGTGCACGTCCTCGCCGAGGTTCGTCAGACCCTCGACGTCGGTCGTCGCCAGGCCGTAGTCGGGGTCGCCCTCGCCCGTCCAGGCGTTCTCCAGGCCGAGCAGGGCCGCGACGCCCCCGAGGTACGAGCCCTCGGTGTACATGCGGACCGAGACGGCACCGTCGGACAGCCAGCCGTCCGCCATGGTGAAGCGCGCACCGGCGAGCCCGGCCTCGTCGAGCTCGGCCTTGGCGTCCTCGACCGCCGCGTCGAAGTCGGCGAGCGCCTTCTCGCTCGCGTCCGACGTGCCGGTCGCCTCGCCGAGCACCTCGACCGTGCGGCGCATGTGCCCGATCGGGTCGCTCGCGTCGGAGCCGCGCAGCGCGATCACCGGGACCTGCTCCTCGATCTGCGCGATGACCTCCTCCGGGAGGTCCGTGGTGGTCACGACGAGGTCGGCGTCGAGCGCGGCGATCGCGTCGAGGCTCGGCTCGCCGCGCATGCCGACGTCGGCGACCGACGCGTCGAGCGGCACGACCGTGTCCCACGTGTTGTAGCCCGCGACGTCGGCCTGGCCGACGGGGGTGACGCCGAGCGTCAGGAGGTTCTCGGTCAGGCCCCACTCGAGCGAGACGACGTCGGTCGCGGGGGCGTCGAGCGTGACCTCCTCGCCGCGGTCGTCGGTGATCGTGACCGGGCCGCCCGCGACGTCGGCGGAGGTGCTGGGCTCGGCGGCGCCGGCCTCCTCGGTCGTGCCGCAGGCGGCGAGCAGGAGGGCGGCGGTGCCCGCCAGGGCGGCGGCGGGCAGGGCGCGCAGGTTTCGCATGGGGTTCCTCGTCGGTGGTGGTGGCTGCTCCGCGGGGGGCGGAGCGGGTGTGCGGGCGGTGCGGGTTCGGGGACGCTCGGCTCGGTGCGCGCCTCAGACGGCGGCGAGCGTGCGGGTGCGCCGGGTGTGCCGGCCGACGGGGCGCGTGTGCACGCGGCCGTGCTCGTCGACGGTCACGTCGATGCGGATGCCGTAGGTCTCGGTGAGCGCGTCGGCGGTGAGCACCTCGTGCGGCAGGCCCGCGCCGACGACCTCGCCGCGGCGCAGCAGCACCACGTGGTCGGCGACGGCGGCGGCCTGGTCGAGGTCGTGCAGGACGACGCCGACGGCGACGCCGTGGTCGTCGGCGAGGTCGCGCACGAGGTCGAGGATCTCGACCTGGTAGCGCAGGTCGAGGTACGTCGTGGGCTCGTCGAGCAGCAGGACGCGCGTGTCCTGCGCGAGGCAGGTCGCGAGCCAGACACGCTGGAGCTCGCCGCCGGACAGCTCGTCGACGGGCCGCTCGGCCATGGCGGTGGTGCCGGTGACGTCCATCGCCCACGCGATCGCGCGCGGGCCGTCGGGGTCGGACTGCCGCCAGCGACCGCGGTGCGGGTGGCGGCCGTAGCCGACGACGTCGCGCACGCAGACGCCCGACGGCGTGGGCCGCGACTGGGACAGCAGCGTGACGCGGCGGGCGAACTCGGACGCCGAGAGCGTGCGGGTGTCGGGCACGTCGGGCAGCGCGACGGTGCCGGCCTCGGGCTTGTGCAGCCGGGCGAGCGCGCGCAGGACGGTGGACTTGCCGGAGCCGTTGGGTCCGATCAGCGCGGTGACCTCGCCGGGCAGCAGGCGCAGGCCGGCACGCTCGACCACGACGGTGCCGTGGTAGGCCAGGCGCAGGTCCTCGCCGCGGAGCGCGGGGGCGTCGGACGGTGTCGTCGAGGGCACGAAGCGAAGGTTAGCCTCGACTAAGTAAGGTTTGCCAAACCTGGCTCACCTGGTGGGCGGACGAGCGTCACGCCACCGACGTGCCGAACGCGAGCCCGAGCCCGTACGTCACCGCTGCCGCGCCGAACCCGATCCCGAGCTGCCGCAGCGCCCGCAACCCCGGCGACGCCCCCGACAGCACCCCGACCGTCGCACCCGTGCCCAGCAGCGCGAGCCCGACCAGGGCCGCCGCCCACGCGACCGCCACGAGCCCCTCGCCGCCCAGCAGGTACGGCAGCACCGGGATCGCGGCGCCCGACGAGAAGAAGCAGAAGCTCGCCAGCGCCGCACCCCAGGCCGTGCCGACGGCCTCGTGCTCGTCGACCTCGACGACCGCGTCCTCGTCACCCTCGCCCGCAGCGACCGCGAGCGCCTGCCGCGCCGCCGCCGACGTCCCCGAGCCGGCCGCCCGCGCACCCCCGGGCCCGAACGACTCCAGCACCCGGGTGGCGCGCGCCTGCGCCTCGTCGGCCTCCAGGCCACGCGCGCGGTAGACGAGGGCCAGCTCGTTCGCGTCGACGTCGAGGTGCGGCAGCGCCGCGGCCGCGTCCGGACCCGGCCGGGACGCCTCCAGCAGCTCGCGCTGCGAGCGCACCGACACGTACTCCCCCGCACCCATCGACAGCGCCCCCGCGAGCAGACCCGCGAGCCCGGTCAGCAGCACCGTGGCCTGCGACGCGCCGCTCGCCCCGATGCCCAGCACGAGCGCGAGGTTGCTCACCAGGCCGTCGTTCGCGCCGAACACCGCAGCGCGGAACGTGCCCGACATCCGGTTGCGACCGCGCGTCGCCAGACCCCGCACGACCTCCTCGTGGATGCGCTCGTCCGCCGCCATCCGGGCCGTCGCGTCGACGTCGTCCGCGTAGTCCGACCGGGACTCCGCACGCTGCGCGAGCGCCAGGACGAAGACCGACCCGAACCGCCGCGCGAGCCAGCCGAGCACCCGCGTGCGCAGGTCCCCCGGCAGCGGACGGCCCACCTGGTCGCCCAGCAGGTCGAGCCAGTGCTGCTCGTGCCGGCGCTCCGCCTCCGCGAGCGCCAGCAGGATCGCGCGCTCCTCACCCGTCCGGCGCGCCGCCAGGTCCCGGTACACCGCGGCCTCGGCCCGCTCGTCCGCGAGGTAGCGGCGCCACCTGCGGACCTGCCGCGTCGACGGCGCCCTGGGCGCGTTAGCGGCCGGTCCTGCGGGATGATGCGGCACGGCGACCATGCTCACACGCGCACCGGCCGCCCGTGCGTCCGGGGGTCGAGTTCGAGTTGCCGAATCACCGGATGTGCACGACCGTGGCGGAGTTCCCACTGCTCGCCGCCCCCGACCAGTGCTCAGCAGGAGGCCCCGCCCATGCGTGCCGAGACGTCCCTCGCCCCCGCGTTGTCCGCGGTCGCGCCGGCGCGCCGCTGGGCGCGTGAGCGGCTCGTCGAGGCCGGCGTCGAGCCCGCCCGGCTCGAGGTCCTCGTGCTGCTGGTCAGCGAGCTCGTCACCAACGCGGTCGCCCACGCCGACCCGCCCGTCGTGCTGCGCGTCGACGTCGACGACGAGCGCACGCGCGTCGAGGTCACCGACGGGGCGCGCGACGAGCCCGTGCTGCGCGACCCCCCGCCCACCGCGCTCGGCGGCCGCGGGGTCATGTTCGTCGACCGGCTCTCGACCCGCTGGGGCACCTGCGCCGACGAGGACGGCGTCGCCGTCAAGGCCGTCTGGTTCGAGCTGCGGCACGACCACGTCCCGGCCGACCTCGCCCGCTTCACGCCGCAGGGCTGACCGCCGCACCGCCCGGCCAGGGTCCGCATCCGTCAGGCGCGGGTCTGCACCGGGTACCAGCGGGCCCCGAAGCGGCGCGTGACCGAGCGGCCGTCGATCTCCGCGCGCTCGTCCAGGTGGTGCAGCACCGCCCAGCCCGCACGCCGGGCCGTCGCGTCGTCGTCCGCCTGGAACCGCACCGTCACGCGGGCACGGCCACGCACCACGTCGACGTCCGACGACTCGACGGTCACCGTCTCGCGCGCGAACGCCACCGCCGACGGCAGCAGGTCCGGCGCCGCCGTGCCCGGGCGCAGCGCACCCACGAACGCGCGCACACGGTAGGACGGCACGTCAGCGCACCCCGTCCACGACCACCGCCACACCGTAGCCGCCGGCCGCGCACGACCCGCCACGGCCGCGGCTCGGCCGCACCACGGCCGGGCACCGGCAGCGACGACCACGGCGCAGGGGCGAGGATGGGCGCATGCCGGAGTCCACCACCGCCCGCGTCGCCGTCTACATCGACTTCGACAACATCGTCATCTCGCGCTACGACCAGACCTTCCGCCGCGGGGAGTGGCAGCGCGACAGCGCGCGGCAGCACCGCATGGACGCCGCGTCCGACGACCTCGTCGACCGGCGTCTCGCGGAGGCACGCGTCGACGTCGGGGCGATCCTCGACTACGCGTCGTCGTTCGGGTCCGTCGTCGTCAGCCGCGCCTACGCCGACTGGTCCGTGCCCGCCAACGCGGGCTACCAGCGCCAGCTCGTCGACCGCGCGGTCGACCTCACGCAGCTGTTCCCCGTCACCGCGGGCGTCAAGAACGGTGCCGACATCCGGCTGTCCGTCGACGTCGTCGAGGACCTGTTCCGCCTCCCCGACGTGACGCACGTCGTCGTCGTGGCGGGCGACTCCGACTACATCGCGCTCGCGCAGCGCGCCAAGCGGCTCGGGCGGTACGTCGTCGGGATCGGTGTCGCAGGCGCCACCTCGCGCGCGCTCATGGCCGCGTGCGACGAGTTCGCCGACTACGACGACCTGCTCGACACGGCCGCCGGCGGCGAGGACGAGCCGGACGACGAGCCCGAACCTGCCCCGGCGCGTCCGGCGCGGTCCGTCGTGCGCGGGGACGTCGACGAGCCGGCACCGGACCCGGCCGCCGCACCGCGGTCGGGCCGCTCCCGGCGCGCCCAGGCACCCGCGGGCTCGCCGGTGAGCGGGACCGACGCGGACGGCACCGCGGCGTCCGCGGCCTCGGGTGCCCTGACCGGGGCCACGGCGGACGCAGCCCGGGTCGGGGAGAGCGGCGGGGCGGCCGACGTCGACGCCGCGGGCGACGGCGACCGCGGCCCCGCGCGCAGCGGCAAGGCCGCGCACCGGGCCGCGACGCAGCTCCTCATGCGCGCGATGCGGCTCGTGCGCACCAAGAAGCCCGACGACGAGTGGGTGTCGTTCGGCGAGCTGAAGAACCAGATGACGCGCATGGACCCGGCGTTCAGCGAGCGCTCGCTCGGCTACAAGACGTTCGGGGACTTCGTCGCGGACCGCCCGAGCATCGTCGAGAACGACAAGGGCAACGGCAACCAGCCGCGCGTCCGCCTCCGCCCCGGCTACTGACGTCGCGTCGGGCGGCCGTCAGTCGTCGGACCAGGGCGGGGTGTCGTCGAGCTTGGCGTAGTACTTGGCCAGGTGGCTCTTCACGCGGTCGCGGTCCTTGTCCGGCAGGTCGACGCCGCCGCGGGAGCCCTGCATGACGGCGGCCGCGGCGAACACGGCGCGCGGCACGGCCCGCAGCCGACCGTCGACCACGTCGGCGATGAGCAGCTTGTACGACGTGAAGTTCTCCTTGGCGTCGGCGTCGTACCAGACGTGCGCGTCGCGGTACTTCTCGTTGGGCTCGTCCTGCGCCTTCGCCCAGGCGCGCACGCGCTTCTCGGCGGCGTCGCCGTCCCACGCGCGGTCACGGTCGGCGAGGGGGAGGTCCTGGAACGCGGGCACGGCCATGGTGGTGCTCCTCTCTCGGGGGTCACGGGCGACGGATCAGGACGGTGCGGCGGCGCGGAGCTTCTCCAGCAGGGGGCCGGCGGCCTTCTCGAGGAACTCGTCCTGCGCCTCGTCGCCGACCTGCACGATCGCGACGTCGGTGAACCCGGCCTCCCAGTAGGCGCGCACGGACTCGACGAACGCGTCGAGGTCGGGCCCGCACGCGATCTGGTCGGCGACGTCCTGCGGGCGCACGAACTGGCTGGCGGCGTCGAACGCCTCGGTCGTCGGCAGGTCGGCGTTGACCTTCCACCCGCCGGCGAACCAGCGGAACTGCTCGTGCGCACGCTCGACGGCCCGCTCCTCCGACGGGTCCCAGCTGATGGGCACCTGCCCGATCTTGCGGGACAGCGGGGCGCCCGCGGGGCGCGCGGCGTCCCACGACGCGACGAGGTCACCGTCGGGCTCGACCGCGACGAGGTGGTCGGCCAGCGGCGCGAATCGCTGCACGGACTGGTCGCCGGACACCGCGACGCCGATCTCCACGGGCTCGTCGGGCACGTCCCAGACCTTCGCGGAGTCCACGCGGAAGTACTGGCCGTCGTAGGTGGTCCGCTCGCCGGACAGGAGCTCGCGGACGATCTCGACGGCCTCCTCGAGCATGTCGTGCCGCTCCCCGACCGCCGGCCAGCGCTCGCCGACCACGTGCTCGTTGAGGTTCTCCCCGGCGCCGAGGTTGAGCGTGAACCGGCCGTCGCTCAGCACCCCGAGCGTCGCGGCCTTCTGCGCGACGACGGCCGGGTGGTAGCGCAGGATCGGGCACGTCACGTACGTCATGAGCTCGACGCGGCTCGTCGCCTGCGCGACGGCACCGAGCATCGACCACGCGTACCCGGAGTGGCCCTGCGCGTCGAGCCACGGGAAGTAGTGGTCGCTCGACACCTCGAAGTCGAACCCCAGCTCCTCCGCGGCGGCGGCGTACCGGACGAGGTCCTTCGGGCCGGACTGCTCGGTCATGAGGGTGTAGCCGAACCGTGTCATGCTCCGACCGTCGCACCGGACCGGCGGGCCCGCATCCGCGGGACGGACGGTCCGGCGGTCGGGGCTGCTCAGCGGGCGTCGACGGGCCGGCGGTCGCCCGCGGGGTCGCGGTCGTCGGCAGGACGGCCACGCGACGACAGCTCCGTCCACACGGGCCCGAAGACGAACCACCCCACGAGGACGACCGTCGCGCGGCCCAGCCAGCCGAGCAGCACCTCACGGGCGGCGGCGTCCTGCGCGAGCAGGAGCAGCACCCCCAGCACGGCCGCGGACACGACCCACGCGACGACGACGCGCCCCCACAGGCGCCACTCGTGCGAGCGCGCCCCCGGGCCGTGCTTCGGCGGCCGGGCCGGACGCGGGCCGCCCGCGAACCACCACGCGACCCACGCGTCGACCGTGTGCACCGTGAGCTTGCCGAAGCCGACCGTGAACCCGAGGTACAGCGCCGCGAGCCCGTGCGTCCACGTCGCCTCGCTGCCGCGCAGCAGGTCACCGACGGTGGCGACGAGCAGGACCACCTCCAGCAGCGGCTCGCACAGCAGCAGCACCGTCGACGTGCGCCGCCACCGCAGCCCGTACCGGGCGGCGACCGCCGCCACCAGGAACACCCAGAACGCGACCTCGCAGGCCACGACCAGCGCGGCGACGGGGTTCTCACGGATCGTCTCGACCATGCCGCCACCGTCGCCGTCGCGCCAGGCACGGCGCGTCGGGCGGACGGCCGATCCCTGCGCCGCGGCGTACATCGTCCGGACGACGGGCGCGCTGCGCCCCTGTGCTGGGATGGGCGGGTGAGCGGCGCGACGGGCGACGGGCGCGGCGGAAGCCACGTCCCGCGGGCGACGACGGCGCGGGCCGCGGGCCCGCAGCCCTCGGACGGAGCCCTGACACGGCTGTGGGAGGCCGCAGCCCGCATCCAGGCGACCGTGCGCGCGCGGGGGTGGTGGGACGACCGCGCATCGGCCGCCGCCACGGCGCTGCTCGGGCTCGCGCTGATCGGGCTCGGCCTCGCGAGTCCCGCGCCCCCGTGGGTGCCCGCCGCCGTCGCGGACCGGGTGGGCGCGTGGCACGTCGTGCTGCTGCTCGTCGCGTGCACCGCCCTCGTCGTCAAGCGGCGCCACCCCGTCGGCGTCCTCCTCGTGGCCGTGACGTGCACCGTGCTCGACGCCGTGCTGGGCGGCAGCGTCGCCACCTCGATCGCGCTGTTCGACGCGCTCTACACGGCCGCGCTGCTGACGCGGCCCGTCGTGCGGCGCCGGATCGTGGCCACCGTGGTCGTGGTCGTCGTCGTCGCGCCCGTGCTCGTGCTCGTGGCCGGCGCGCCGCCGCGCGAGGCCGTGCTCCTCCTGCTGCAGTCCGTCGCCCTGTACGTGACGCCGCTGTGGTGGGCGAAGGACGTCCGGCAGCGCGACGAGCTGGCCGCGCTGGAGGCCGGCCGCGCCCGCGCCGAGGCGGAGCGCGCGGAGGCCGAGCGGTCCCGAGCGGAGGCGGAGCGGTCCCGTGCCGAGGCGGAGCGTCGACGCGCCGACCTCGAGCAGCGGGCTGCGGCCCTCGCCCGCGCGCACGCCGACGACCTGGAGCGGATCGCCGAGCTCGACCGCACGTCGGCCGTGCGCGAGGAGCGTGCCCGCACCGCCCGGGACCTGCACGACGTCGTCGCGGGGCACGTGTCCGCGGTCGCGATCCGGGCCGAGGCGGCGCTCGCCGGGCCACCGGACGCCGACGCCGACCGCGCCGCGCTGCGGGCCGTGCGAGCGGGGACGCTGGACGCGCTCACGGAGCTGCGGTCGATGATCATGGTGCTCCGCGAGCGCCCCGGCGCCGCCACGGCACCGAGCGGCCTGGCCCGCCTGGACGCGTTCGTCGCCCTCGCGCAGGCCGCCGGTCAGGACGTCGTCGTCGACGGGCCCGTGCCGACCGACCTGCCCGTCGCCGTCGACCTCGCCGCGTTCCGGATCGTCCAGGAGGCACTGACGAACGCCGCCAAGCACGCGCCCGGCGCCCCGGCCGTCGTGACCCTGCGCCGCTCCGACGGCAGCCTCGAGCTCACGGTGACGAACCCGGCCGACGGCTCGTCGGCGGCGCACCCGCCGGCCGTCGCGACCGGCCTGCGAGGCGGGACCGGGCTGCACACCATGCGCGAGCGTGCGGAGGCGCTCGGCGGGCGGCTCGACGCCGGGCTCGTCGACGGCGCCTGGCGTGTGCGGGCCCGGCTCCCGGAGGAGGTCGCGTGACGCGCGTGCTGCTGGCCGACGACCACGCGGCGATCCGCGCCGGGCTGCGGCTCCTGCTCGAGCAGGGCGGGATCGAGGTGGTCGGGGAGGCCGCCGACGGGCAGGCCGCGATCACGAACGCCCGCGCGCTGCGCCCCGACGTGGTCCTCATGGACGTGCGGATGCCCGGCGTCGACGGCATCGAGGCGACGCGTGTCATCACGCGCGAGGGGCTCGCGGACGTCGTCGCCCTCACGACGTTCGACCTCGACGAGTACGTGCTCGGGATGCTGCGCGCCGGGGCCGTCGGGTTCCTGCTGAAGACCACGGGCGCCGCCGCGCTGGTCGACGCGGTGCAGCGCGTCGCCGCGGGCGACGGGGTCCTCGCGCCCGAGGTCACGCGACGGCTGCTCGCCGACCTCGTCGCGGCCGCGCCCGCCGCGGACACCCCCACGGCCGCGCCGGGGGCCGGTGGCGTCCACGCGGCGGCGGTCGCGTCCCTCACCGCCCGCGAGCGCGACGTGCTCGCGTGCCTCGGCGCGGGGATGTCGAACGCCGAGCTCGCCGACGCCCTCGTCATCACCGAGGCCACCGCGAAGACGCACGTCAGCCGCGTGCTCGCGAAGCTGGGCTGCGCGTCGCGCGTGCAGGCGGCGATCGTCGCCGTCGAGGCGGGCGTCGTCCGCGCCTAGCCGCGTCCCGCTCCGGGTCGGGCGTCCGCGGGGTCGGTGCCGTCGCCCTCCGCGGCCGGTGGCCGCCACCCGACGACCGGGGCGGTGCGCCGGACGAGCAGCGGACCGGCGATCCTGCCGACGACGCTCGCCCCCGCGTCCCGCAGGGCCACGGCGACCGGCGACGTCCACGTCGTGGGCCGGCCCACCTGGGCGGACATGCGCTGCACGCGTCGTGTGCGCGGCAGCCGCTCGGCCGTGTACGCGGCGAGGGCCGCGGGCACCCCCGCGGGGTCGGGGTGCGCGACCGGCGCCGCGGGCTGGGCGGAGGCCGGTGCGGGTCCCGGGCGGCCGGTCGGCGGGTTGCGGTGCCGTCCGAGCAGGACGCCGAGCGTCACCGCGTCCTCGAGCGCCTGGCAGCCGCCCTGGCCGAGGTTCGGGGTCATCGCGTGGGCGGCGTCGCCGAGCAGCGCGACACGACCCACGTCGAACCGTGGCAGGGGTGTCGCGAGCCAGCGCAGGTCGTGCCGCAGGACGTCGCTTTCCGACAACCGGTCCAGGACCGCCGGGATCGGGTCGTGCCACGTCACGAAGCGTCGGCGGAGCTCCGCGACCTCGTCGTCGCTGCGGGTGCCGGGCGGCAGGACCGCCGTCGCGTACCCGTAGACGCGGCCGTCGGCGAGCGGTGCGAGGCCCACGACCGACCCTCGTCCCCACGTCTCCGCTGGGACCAGACCCTCGGGCGCGGGGACCACGAAACGCCACGCGACGACTCCCGTCGCGACGGGCCCGGGGTGCTCCGGGAAGAGCGCCGTGCGCGTGCGCGAGTCGATCCCGTCGGCGGCGACGACGAGGTCCGCGTCGAGCACGTCCGGGGTGTCGGTGGGTCGGCCCGTCGGGTGCACCGTCACCTGCGCGCGCCGGGTCGCGTCACCCGCGTCGACGACGGCCGCCTCCACGCCCGTGCGCAGTGCGCCGTCCGGCAGCGCCCGGACCAGCAGGTCCACGAGCCGCGCACGGTGCACGACGACGGTCGACTCCCCGAGCGCCTCGCCGGCCGCGGTCGCGTCGGCGCGCACGAGCCACCGTCCGTCGGCGCGGCGGATCCCGATCTCGCCGCGCAGGGCCGCCATCGCGCGCACCTCGTCGGCGACGCCGAGCGCGTCGAGCGCCCGGATCGCGTTGGGCGCGAGCGCGATGCCCGCCCCGACGGGTTCGAGCGCAGGTGCCCGCTCGAGGACGGTCACGGACCAGCCCGACCGGGCGAGCCCGACGGCGGCGGCCAGCCCGCCGATCCCGGCCCCCAGGACGAGCGCCGTCGGGAGCACCGGCCCGTCCTGGCCATCCCGCACGGGTCCGCCGCGACCCGGACCGCCCTCGGCAGAGCCGCCGTCGTCGCCCGACCCGGCACCGCCGGCGGGGCTCACGCGTCCGCCCACGCCTCGCGTCCGGTGCGGACCGTCTCGCCCGTGCGGGCCGACTCCTCGATCGCGAGCCCCAGCAGGTGGTCCTGGCACCCGTCGGCGAGCGGGTACGGCGGCGGGCCGTCGCCGCGCACCCAGGCACCGGAGTCGGCGAGCAGCGTCGCGACCGCGAGGTCGTCGTCGGCGAGCCGAGCACCGTCGAACGGGTTCCGGTACAGCACGCGTCCGTCGAGGCTCAGGTGCTGCAGGTCGAACCCGTCGAGGTCCTGCTCGATCCCCGACGCACGGCGCACGATCGACGAGGTGACGATCGTCTGCTCGTCGACCCAGCGCGTCACCGAGTCGCCCACGACCTCGCCGTGCGAGCCGCGGACGGTGATCCGGTTGGTGCGCAGCGGGTTGTGCCACTGGTTCTCGGTGAAGTCGTAGAGCGCGCTGCGACCGTCGCCGAAGTCGAGGGTCGCGAGCAGCGTCCAGCGGTCCTGCGGCTGCGTCTCGCCCGTCCAGCCGTCGCGGCTGCGGGGGTCGATCAGCGGCGCCGTGAACCGGCTGGTGCGCACCGCGACCTCGCCTCGGCCGGCGCGCAGGAGCCGCCGGACGAGACCGACGGCGTGGTACAGGTGCGTCGACGAGACCTGCACGCTCGTCGGCGTGCCGATCAGCCCGTCCTCGACGAGCCGGATGCGGGCCTGGTGCGCGGGCATCGAGGGGCTGTGCTCCGCGACCTGGACGAGCCCGCTGCTGCCGACGTCCGCCCACAGTGCGCGCAGGCCGTCCGCGTCGGGCGCGGGCGGTGTCTCGGCGAGCACCGGGACGCCGCGGGCCACGAGCTCGCGCGTGACCTCGGGCGTCACCGGCCACGGCACGGAGACGACGACGAGCTCCGGTCGGGCCGCGAGGAGCTCGTCGACGGTCCGGACGGTCCCCACGCCCCACTCCTGCTCGACGACCGCGCCGCTCTCGGCGGTGCGCGTCACGACGCCCACGCACGCGAACCTGTCCGGCATCTGCCGGGCCGCGCGGAGGAAGAACCCCGACCGCCACCCGCTGCCGACCACGCCGAACCTCAGAGGTGCGCTGCTCGCCATGACCGTCCCTCGTCCCCGTCGCCGCCCGAACGTCCCGAGGCTAACCCGCCCCGACCCGCGCCCCGGCGCCGAGCTCGTCAGTCCCGGCCGAGGTCGCCAGCTCCAGCTGACGAGCTCGGCCCGAGGTGACGAGCTCGGCGGAGGGCGTGCTGGGGGGGTGGGGAGTCGGGGGTGGGGTGGGTCAGGCGCGGGCGGCGCGGAGGGTCTCGACCAGCGGGACCGTCGGGCGGCCCACGAGGGTGCGCAGGTCGGCGGTGGCGTCGGCCAGGTCGCCGCGCGCGATCCCCTCGTCCAGCCCGACGAGGAACGCGATCGTCCCGGCGTCGAGGCCCGCCTGCTCGAGGATCGCGCGGTGCTCGTCGGCCGGCACGGCGCGGTGCACGACGGGCGTGCCCAGCACCTCGGCGGCCGCCGCGGCGAGGTCGTCGTGCGTCCACGCGACGTCACCGCTGAGCTCGTAGACGCGGTCGTCGTGCCCGTCGGTCGACAGGACGACGGCGGCCGCGGCGGCGTAGTCGTCGCGCGGGGCGCTCGCGACCCGGCCCGCTCCCGTGCTCGACACGACGACGCCGGTCGCGGCGGCCTGGTCGAGGACCGGCAGGTAGTTCTCGTGGTACCAGTTGTTGCGCAGGACGGTCCACGTCAGGCCCGACGCGCGCAGGACCTCCTCGGTGGCGCGGTGCTCGGCGGCGAGGGCGAGCGGCGTGGTGTCGGCGTGCGGGGCGCTCGTGTAGACGACGCGGCGCACGCCCGCGGCCCGCGCGGCCTCGATCGCGGCGGTGTGCTGCGGGACGCGACGACCGACCTCGCTGCCGGAGACGAGCAGGACGGTCTCGGCGCCGTCGAACGCGGCGGTCAGCGTCGCCGGGTCGTCGAAGTCGGCGACGGCCGTGCGGACGCCGCGTGCGGCGAGGTCCGCGATCCGGTCGACGGAGCGGCCCGTCGCGACGATCTCCTGCGCGGGCGTGCCGAGCTCCAGCAGGTGCTCGACGACGAGGCGGCCGAGGTGGCCCGTGGCTCCGGTGACGACGATCGACATGGTGTTCCTCTCGCTGGCCCGACGACGCGGGCGACGGTGTGTCGCCGTGGTCAACCACAGCCCACCGGAGCACCTTCCCGTCGGAGGGTACCCACTTCGTCGTAAGGTACGGACGTGACGGTGAGCAACGAGGTCAGCGTGCTGGACAGGCTGCTGACGAACGGGATCCTGGCATCGGCATGCCCGACCCGGGTGGTCCTGGACCACGTGACCAGCAAGTGGGGCGTCCTGCTGCTCGTCGCCCTGTCGGAGCGGTCGCTGCGGTGGGGCGAGCTGCGCCGCGTCGTCGAGGGCATCAGCGAGAAGATGCTCGCGCAGACGCTGCGGACCCTCGAGGCGGACGGCCTGGTGCACCGCGAGGTGACCGCGACCGTGCCGCCGCGGGTCGACTACTCGCTGACGCCGCTCGGGACCGAGCTCGTCGCCCGCCTGCTGCCGCTCATGGAGTGGGTCGCCGACCACGCGGACGCGATCGTCGGCGACCGCACCTGACGTCCCCCGCGCGGCTCGTGCGTGCGCGACGGCCGGGGCAGGTGAGAGTCTTCGACCTGCACAGCACCGGGGCTGGTCGAAGGGGTCGCATGCACACCGCCGTCAACGTCGTCGTCGCACTCGTCCGGTTCGCCATCGCGACCCTCGCCCTCGTCGGCACCAAGGACATCTGGATGCGGGGCGACCTCGACGGCCTCGCGTACTTCACCAACCAGGCCGGGCTGATGCTCGCGGTCGTGATGATCTGGGCGGGCGTCGCGTCGGTGCTGGGCCGACGTCAGCCGCCCGCGTGGCTCAAGGGCGGCGTGACGCTGTTCCTCGCGATCACCGGGCTGATCTCGTTCTTCGTGCTCGCCCCGGAGGCGGCCGACGCACCCGCGGTCGCGTTCGGCCTCACGTCGGGCACCATCGAGCACGAGATCACGCCCGTCGCGGCGTTCCTCGACTTCCTGCTGCTCGACGCGCACCGGCGGCTGCGGCTGCGGCACGCGGCGTACTGGCTCGGGTACCTGCTGGCGTACTGCGTGTTCGCGACCGTCCGCGGGCTCGTCTGGGACCTCGGCTACCCGTACGGGTTCGTCGACCTCGACGAGCTCGGCTGGGGCGGGCTCGGCCTCAACGTCCTGGTGTACGGCGTCGGCTTCTACGTCCTCGGGCTCGCGCTCGTCGGGATCGACCGCGTCCTGCCGGCGCGCGCCCTCGTCGGCTACCCGGTGCCGGACCCGGTGCGGGCGCACGACGAGGCCCGCCAGGTCGACGCGGTCGCCTGACGGGCCTCGGGGGTGGTCACGCCGCCGGCGTCCCCGCGATGTTGACGAGCCACGTCGTCCCGAACTTGTCCACGACCATGCCGAAGCTGTCGCCCCACGGCGCGACCGTGAGCGGCTCGAGGACCGTCCCCCCGGCGGCGAGGGCGTCGTAGAAGCCCCGCAGCTTCGCCTCGTCGTCACCGCTCAGCGACACCGAGATCGACGAGGCGGGCGCGAGGTCCATGTGCGCGGGCACGTCGGCCGCCATGAGCGTGAGGCCGTCGGGCGTCGTGAGCTGGCTGTGCATGACCTTGTCGGCGTCCGCCGGGTCCTGCGCCATGCCGTAGTCGGCGAACGTGCTCACGTTGAGCTCGCCACCGAGAACCGACTGGTAGAACTCCATCGCCTCCCGCGTGCCGGTGCGGAAGTTCAGGTACGGGTTGAGCGTCACGGCCATGGGGTGCTCCTCGTCCGTCGGGTGCTGACCTGCCCCATCGTGGCCCCGACCACCCACACGCCGACAGGGAGGGTCAGGCGGTGGCGGCCTCGTCCACGTCGGCCGTCCGCGGCAGCACGAGGTCGGCGAGCCCCGCCGGCACCTCCGCCGCACCCGGGCCGCCCGCGCGCAGCCAGCCCTCCAGGTCGGCCGTCGCGTCGTCGCCAGAGAGCCGCTCGAACCACACGGGCACCACGCCCGCCCGACGCTGCGAGGAGCACGGACGCGCGACGACGACGTCGCCCCGCTCGCACTCGTCGAGGCAGTCGACGAACGTCAGCCGGGCAGCCCCGTCCGCGGCGAGCCGCCGCAGCCGCTCCGCCTGCCCGCCGGGCAGCGGGTCGGACCCGCCCGCGGTCTCCCCCGCGCACAGCGCGCACGCCGTCAGCCCGGGCACGTCCTCGGCCGGGCGCGCGCGGCGGGGGGACGGGCGGTCGGCGGTCACCGGAGCACAGTACGCGGGCGCCCGGCCCGGCTCGCACGGCCGCAGGTCAGGCCCGCGGCGCCCCGTCCGGGACCGCGGGCCGACCGGTCGGCGTCGTCCCGGCTCAATGCGTCATGCCCTCCATGCTCGAGCCGTCGTCCATGACGTGCGTCGGCTCCCAGCCGGCCACCGCCGGGTCGAGCATGCCCGCGATCATCGCGACGTGCGCCACGACGAGGAACACCCCGACGAGCGTCGCGTGCACCTGCAGCCGGCGCCGGTCGTCCCAGCCGGCACCGACGACGCGCGTCTCCAGCAGCGTCATCCCGTACAGCGGCACGATCCCCAGCAGGTAGAACCCGACCGCGACGACGTCCACCCAGCCGCGCCAGCCGCCGCTCGTCGTCAGCGGCACGACCGCGTGCCGCATCAGGTACACGACGACGCCGAGGAAGTAGAACCCCACGACGAGCCCCGCGTACCGGTTGAGCCGCGCCACCGCGACGGGCACCTGCCGGCGGAACAGGATCGCGAGCTCGCTCACCGCGATCGTCTCGGCCAGGATCACCGGCACGGCCATGAACAGCAGCAGGTTCCACGGCTGGTTCGCGGCGAGCAGGCCCATGTAGTGCGTCGAGCCCATGTCCTCCCCCGCGGGCCACGCAGGCAGCAGCAGCGCGACCGCGGCGATGACGACGCTGACCGCGGCGACCGCCGCGACACGGGTCCCGTGCCCGCGGACCGCGGAGGTGCGGTCGACGGACCCGGCAGACGACGGGGCTGTGGTGACCATGAGACGTCCCTTCGGCGAGCGCCGGCACGTCCGGCGACGACACCACCGTCGGGGCGACGTGTCGTGCCGGTGCTCATGGACGATGAAGATCCGGTCAAGCCGCCGCCGCGCGCCCCGCTCCGGCCCGCCCCCGGGGACCAACGACCCACCCGTCGCCGCCCCTCGACGCGCCGCGGCGGGTCCGGGACCACGCCGACGGCCGTGCAGCTCGGGGTCGATGCGGCCGGTCGCTCGACGTCCGCACCCTCGGCCCCGAGGCGCGGCGGCTCCTCGGGGCGTGACCGGGCGGCCGGTCGCACCCTCCCGTAGCGTCGACGCGGCACGGTCCTCGTCCGGTCCCGGAGGTGACGTCGATGAACCGTCTCGCCGCGAGCACGAGCCCCTACCTGAGGCAGCACGCCGACAACCCCGTCGACTGGTTCGAGTGGGGCGAGGAGGCGTTCGCCGAGGCCGCGCGCCGCGACGTGCCGCTGCTCGTCTCCGTCGGGTACGCCGCCTGCCACTGGTGCCACGTCATGGCGCACGAGTCGTTCGAGGACCCCGTGACCGCCGCGTTCATGAACGCGCACTTCGTCAACGTCAAGGTCGACCGCGAGGAGCGCCCCGACGTCGACGCCGTCTACATGACCGCGACGCAGGCGATGACCGGCCAGGGCGGCTGGCCGATGACGGTGTTCGCGACACCCGCCGGGGCACCGTTCTTCTGCGGCACGTACTTCCCGCCGCGGCCCGTCCAGGGCGTGCCGTCGTTCCCCGAGGTCCTCGCGGCGCTCGCGGCGGCGTGGCAGACGCGGCGCGACGAGGTCGTGGCGAGCGCGGAGTCGATCCGCAGCGCGCTCGCGGGCGAGGCCGACGAGGACGGGCACCGGCACGACGCGCACGCCGCCGACGAGCACCTCGTCGACGGTCGACCCGACGCGGCGCCCAGCGGTGCGGAGCCCGGCGCCCCGCTCTCCCCCGGCGCCCCGCTCGTGCCCGCGCCGGCGGCCGAGGTCGACGCGTCCGTCGTCGAGCGCGCCCTCGCCGCGGCGCGCGCGTCGCTCGACCGCGTGCACGGCGGCTTCGCCGGCGCCCCCAAGTTCCCGCCGTCGACCGTCCTGGAGTGGCTGCTGCGGCACCACGCCCGCACGGGCGACCGGGACGCGCTCGACGCGGCCGGGCACGCGCTCACGGCCATGGCCCGCGGCGGCATGTACGACCAGCTCGGCGGCGGGTTCGCGCGGTACTCCGTCGACGCGACGTGGACCGTGCCGCACTTCGAGAAGATGCTCTACGACAACGCCCTCCTGCTGCGCGTGTACGCGCACTGGTGGCGCGCGACGGCCTCGCCGCTGGCCCGGCGCGTGGTGACGCAGACCGCCGACTGGATGCTCCGCGAGCTGCGGACCGGGCAGGGCGGGTTCGCGTCCGCGCTGGACGCGGACACGGGTGGCGTCGAGGGTGCGACCTACGTCTGGACGCCCGACGACCTGCGGGCGGTGCTCGGCGACGACGACGGGGCATGGGCGGCGGACGTGCTGGCCGTGACCGGCGCGGGCACGTTCGAGCACGGCACGTCGGTGCTGCAGCTGCGCGCGGACCCGGACGACGAGGACCGGCTCTCCTCCGTCCGCGAGCGCCTCCTCGCCCACCGCGCGACGCGCCCGCAGCCCGCACGCGACGACAAGGTCGTCTCGGCGTGGAACGGCCTGGCCGTCGCAGCCCTGGCCGAGGCCGGCGCGCTCCTGGACCGGCCCGACTGGGTCGAGGCGGCGACGGCGGCGGCGACCCTGCTGGTCGACCTGCACGTCCGCCGCGCCTCGGGCGACGCGGAGGCACCCGGCGCGGACGGCGTCGAGCCCGGCACTCCTGTGCGGCTCGTGCGGGCGTCGCGGGACGGGGTGCCGGGCACGGCCGCGGCGGTGCTGGAGGACTACGCCGACGTCGCCGAGGGGTTCCTGGCGCTCGCGGCCGTGACCGGCGAGCACCGCTGGGTCGCGCGCGCGGGGGGCCTGCTGGAGACCGTCCTGACCCGGTTCGGCGACGGGGCGGGCGGCTTCTACGACACCGCGGACGACGAGACCGACCCGGTGCTGGCCCGCATCCGTCGCCCCCAGGACCCGGCCGACGGGCCGACGCCGTCGGGGCAGGCGGCGGCCGCGGGCGCGCTGGTCACGTACGGCGCGTTCACGGGCTCGTCGCGGCACCGCGAGGCTGCGGTCCGTGCCCTCGCGGTGCCACTGACGTTCGCCGGGCGGTACCCGCGCGCTGCGGGCTGGGCGCTCGCGACGGCGGAGGCGCTGCTCGACGGCCCGCGCGAGGTGGCCGTCGTCGGGCCCGTGCGGGACGACGCGACGCGTGACCTGCACCGGGTCGCGCTGGCGTCGACGGCTCCCGGGCTCGTCGTGGCGCTCGGCGACCCGTCGGCCGTCGCCGCGGACGCGTCGGCCGTCCCGCTGCTGCGCGACCGCCCCCTCGTCGACGGCCGCCCGGCCGCGTACGTGTGCCGCGGCTTCGTCTGCGACCGCCCCACCACGGACCCGACCACCCTGAGAGCCTCCCTCTCCCCCCACCCCACCCCCACCTGACCCACCCACCCCGGCCCCCCTTCCTCGCCGAGATCGCGAGGTCCTGCCGAGATCGCGAGCTGCGGCTCACGAGCTCGGCACGTTCTCGCGATCTCGGCGGGGCACGGAGGGTGCCGACGAGCGGGGTGGGGGATCGGGGTGGCGAAACGATTTGGTGGGGGGGTGGGGGGCGGTCGGGCGGGCGCACCCAGCCGTCGTCCAGGAAAGTCGCGTACCGTTCCCGAGTCCGCCGCTCGACCCCGGGCGGGACCCGAACCGACGGAGGACCCTCGTGCGCCGCACGACCACCGCCCGCGCGATCGCCGCAGCGACCACCGCGCTCGTCCTGTCCCTCTCGCTCGCCGCCTGCTCGGGCGACGGCGGCTCCGACGACTCCCCGTCCGCCGACGCCAGCGCGTCGGTCAGCGCGGCCCAGGCCGCCGACCAGGCCGCCCTCGCGAAGGTCAAGGTCGAGGGCGAGCCGGGTGAGGAGCCGAAGGTCACGCTCCCCAGCACCCCGTTCAACGTGACGACCTTCGTCGCACACCTCGTGCAGGACGGTGACGGCGCCGCGATCGAGGACGGCCAGAACCTCACGGTCCACATGGTCATGGTGAGCGGCACGGACGGCTCGACGATGGGCTCGACGTACCCCGACAGCCCGGAGACGGTCACGGCCGGCGCCACGAGCATCGCGGAGCTCGACAAGGAGCTCGAGGGCGCGCACGTCGGCGCCCGGGTGCTCGTCGCGCTCTCGTCGGGCGAGAACAACACGCAGGTGTACGCGATGGAGGTCGTCGACGCGGTGACGATCCCGGACCGCGCGGAGGGCGAGGCGGTCGCGCCCGTCGAGGGCCTGCCGACCGTCACGCTGGGCGAGGACGGCGCACCGTCGATCACGCCGTCGACGGCCGCGGCGCCGACGACGCTCGTCGCGCAGCCGCTCATCAAGGGCTCGGGCCCGGCGGTCGAGTCCGGCCAGACGGTCACCGTGAAGTACACCGGCTGGCTGTGGGACGGCACGGAGTTCGACTCGTCCTGGTCGAAGGACACGACGTTCCCGTTCCAGGTCGGCGCGGGTCAGGTCATCCCGGGCTGGGACACGGGCGTCACGGGCCAGACGGTCGGCAGCCAGGTGCTGCTCGTCGTCCCGCCGGACCAGGGCTACGGCGACCAGGACAACGGCACGATCCCCGCGAACTCGACGCTCGTCTTCGTCGTCGACATCCTCGACGCCCGCTGACCAGCAGCTGAGCGCACGGCCCGACGGCCCGGCACCGCACCTCCCACGAGGTCGGGGCCGGGCCGTCGGCGTACCGCGGCGACCGCCCGGCGCACCAGGGCCTCTCGTCCTGCCACGGCACGACGCGTCTGGCTAGTGTGGTCGCACGCGCCCCCGGGGAACCGCCGGGAGCCGGCCGGGAGACGACGATGGACCAGGCAACGACGCCGAGGACCCGCACGGTGGCCCTGCTCGGAGCGTCCGGGGCGGGCAAGACGACGCTCGTCGAGGAGCTGCTGCACCAGGCCGGGGTGCTCACCCGACCAGGCCGGGTCGAGGACGGCTCGACGGTGAGCGACCACGAGCCCGAGGAGGTCGCGCGCGGCATCTCGCTCGGCCTGGGCGTGGCGCCGTTCCCGTGGAAGGCGCCGGACGGCGCGACGTACGACGTGACGCTGCTCGACACCCCCGGCTCGGCGGACTTCGCGGGCGCCGCGGACGCGGCCGTCGCTGCGGCGGACCTCGCGCTGGTCGTCGTGAGCGCCGTCGACGGGGTGCAGGCCGGGACGCACGCGGCCTGGCGGCTCGCGGCGGACGCGGGGCTGCCGACGTTCGTCGTCGTCACGAAGGAGGACAAGGCGCGCGCCGACTTCCGGCACGTGCTCGCGGACCTGCGGGCGGCGTTCGGTGACGGGTTCGTGCCGCTCGAGCTGCCGCTCGGCGAGGAGTCGTCGTTCACCGGCGTCGCGGACGTGCTCACGGAGCAGGGGTTCGCGTACGACAAGGACGGGCACCACCGCACGGAGCCGCTCCCGGCGGACGTCGCCGACGAGGAGCACCGCCTCCACGACGAGGTGACGGAGGAGATCGTCGCGCACGACGACGAGCAGCTGGAGCGCTACCTGGCGGGAGACGTGCCGAGCGCCGCCGAGCTGGAGCGGACGCTCGCGCACGAGGTGCAGGACCGGGAGGCGTTCCCGGTCCTCGTCGTCTCGGGGGTCACCGGGGTCGGCGTGGACCGGCTCGCGGACCTGCTGTGCGAGCTCGCGCCGTCGCCCACGGACCGCCCGAAGCGGGTGCGCGCGGGCGACACCGTCGTGGAGGTCGCGGCCGACCCGGCCGGTCCCGTGCTGGTGCACGCGTTCCGCACGGTCGCGGACCCGTTCGTCGGCCAGGTGACCCTCGTGCGGGTGCTGTCCGGCACCGTGCGCCCCGGCGACAAGCTGCTCAACACCACGACCCGCACCGAGGAGCGCGTGCCGGGGCTGTTCCGGCTGCGCGGCAAGGAGCACCTGCCGGTCGACAGCGTGCCCGCGGGCCACGTCGCCGCGATCGCGAAGCTCGCCGCCACCCCGTCGGGGTCGCTGCTCGCGGAGCGCACGGGACCGGGGGCCGCGATGACCGCGGAGCCGCCGCGCCCGCGCCCGCCCGTGTACGCGCTCGCCCTGGAGCCCGTCACGCAGTCCGACGACGACCGCCTGTCCGCGGCGCTCGGGCGGCTGACCGCCGAGGACGTGACGCTCAGCGTCGACCGCACCGGTGACCGCACGGTCCTGCGCGGGCTCGGCGACACGCACCTCACGGTCGCGCTCGAGCGGCTCGCGCGCGTCTTCGGCGTCCACGTGACGACGTCCCCCGTGCCGGTCGGCTACCGGGAGACGATCCGCAAGGCCGTCGAGGCCGAGGGCAAGGTCAAGAAGCAGTCCGGCGGACACGGGCAGTACGCCGTCGTGCAGCTGCGGGTGTCGCCGCTGCCGCACGGGTCGGGGTTCGAGTTCGTCGACAAGGTCGTGGGCGGCGCGATCCCGCGCGGCTACCTGCCCGCCGTGCAGCGCGGCGTCGTCGAGGCGATGGAGCACGGCGGACCGCACGGGTACCCCGTGGTCGACCTGCGCGTCGAGGTGTACGACGGCAAGGCGCACTCGGTCGACTCCTCCGACATGGCGTTCCGGACCGCGGCGGCGACGGGCGTGCGCGACGCGCTGGCCGCGGCCGGGACCGTCGTGCTGGAGCCCGTGAGCCACGTCGAGGTCGTCGTGCCCGCCTCCGCGCAGGGCGACGTGATGAGCGACCTGTCGTCGCGGCGGGGCCGGATCAGCGCGACCACGTCCCTCGACGACGGCACCGTACGGATCGAGGCGTCCGTGCCCGAGGCGGAGCTGTCGCGCTACGCGCTGGACCTGCGGTCGATCACGGGCGGGCGCGCGGAGCTGACGATGACGCCGGAGCGCTTCGACGTCTGCCCGGACCACCTCGTCCCTGCCTGACGCCCCCTGCCGGGCTCGGAGTCCCGCCCCGACGCACCCGCGCGACCTCGCCGCCGCCGGGCCGCCAGCCCTACGCTCGGCGGCATGGCCCGCTACTTCGACGTCCACCCGCACGACCCGCAGCCGAGGGCGATCACGCAGGTCGTGGACCTGCTGCGTGAGGGTGGGCTGATCGCCTACCCGACCGACTCCTGCTACGCGCTGGGCTGCCGCGTGGGCGACCAGGAGGGGGCCGAGCGGATCCGCCGCATCCGGCACCTCGACGACCGGCACCACTTCACGCTCGTCTGCGCCGACTTCGCGCAGCTCGGCCAGCTCGTGCACCTCGACAACGCGGCGTTCCGCGCGATCAAGGCCGCGACGCCGGGCCCGTACACGTTCATCCTCAAGGCGACGCCGGAGGTGCCGCGCCGGCTCGCGCACCCCAAGAAGCGGTCGGTCGGCGTGCGCATCCCGGACAGCCGCGTGGTGCAGGCGATCCTGCACGAGCTGGGCGAGCCGCTGCTGTCCTCGACGCTGCTCCTGCCCGGCCAGGAGGAGCCGCTCACCGAGGGCTGGCTCATCAAGGAGGAGCTCGACCACCAGGTCGACGCCGTCGTCGACGCCGGGGACTGCGACACCGTGCCGACGACCGTCGTCGACTGGACCGAGGGGACGCCCGAGGTCGTCCGCGTCGGCGCGGGCGACCCGTCCCGCTTCGCCTGACGCGAGGTTCGGACGGACGACGCCGGTCGTCGACGGCACACGCCGAGCGTCCCGGTGCGGCGGCCCGGTGATGCGGCCCGGGGCGCCCCGGCGCCGCGGTCAGTCCGCGCCGACCTCCGTCGTCCCGCTCCACACCGCGCCGAACGGCAGCAGCACCCACGGCTGCGCGGTCGACGGCGGCAGCACCGCGTGCAGCCACCGGGCCGTCGTCGCGTCGTGCGGCACCGCACCGGTGCCGGGGCACGTGGGGCATCCGCAGTAGCAGCCGGCCGGGGTGGCCGGGCCGTCGGACGGTCCTGCGGCGGGTCCCGCCATGTGGCGCCTCCTTCGACGTGCCCGCAGGATGCGCGATGGGTGCGCTGCCACGCGAGCACCTCAGGTCACGATGCGGTCCCGATCCGCTCGCCGTCGCCGTCCCGGACCACGGCAGCTCCGGGCCCGGTCGGTCGCCGGGGTGCGGCGGGCCCGCGTGTGGTCGGATGAGAGCACCGCTGAGCGGCACCGCTGCGAGGCACCGTGGCGAGGCACCGCTGAGCGGCACCGCTGCCAGGCACCGCTGAGCGGGACCGCTGACGGGGCGCCGCTGCGGGGCGCACGAGGAGGGCTCATGGACAGGGCACACGTCGGGGTCGTGGGGCCGGGGACCGCGTCGGCCGCGGAGCTCGACGTCGCGCGTGCCGTCGGCCGCGGGCTGGCGGAGCGCGGCTGCGTGGTGCTGTCCGGCGGGCTCGGGGGCGTGATGGCGGCGGCCTCGCAGGGGGCCGCGGAGGCGGGCGGCACGGTCGTCGGGCTGCTCCCGGGCGACGACCGCACGGACGGGAACCGGTGGCTCACGGTCGCGGTCCCGACCGGGCTCGGCGAGGTCCGCAACGCGCTCCTGGTGCGGGCGAGCGACGTCGTCGTCGCCGTGGGCGGGTCCTGGGGGACCCTGAGCGAGGTCGCGCTGGCCGTCCGCACCGGCGTCCCGGTGGTCGCGGTGGGCGGCTGGACGGTGCGCGCGGCGGACGGGCACGAGCCCGGGCCGCCCCCGGACGGCGGCGCGACGGCCGAACGCCTCACCGCGGCCGATCCCGGACGTCCCGCGGTGCACCACGTACCGGACGCGCGGGCGGCGCTCGCGCTGGTCGACGACGTGCTGGGGCGCCGGTGAGCGGGACCGCGGGCGGCGACGCCGGGGCCGTCGACGACGCCACCTCGAACCCGATGCGGGCCCCCTCGGCACGCACCCTCGCCGAGCTCGACGGGCTCGTCGTCGGCTGCCGGGCCTGCCCCCGTCTCGTCGCGTGGCGCGAGCACGTCGCCGAGGTGAAGCGCGCGGCGTTCCGCGACGAGACGTACTGGGGGCGCCCGGTGCCGGGGTTCGGCGACCCGCGGGCGGACGTGCTCGTGGTCGGTCTGGCCCCCGCGGCGCACGGTGCCAACCGGACGGGCCGGATGTTCACCGGGGACCGCTCGGGGGACTTCCTGTTCGCGTCGATGCACCGCACGGGGTTCGCGTCGCAGGCCCTGTCGGTGCGCGCCGACGACGGGCTGACGCTCGACGGCATCCGCGTGACGGCGCCCGTGCGGTGCGCGCCGCCCGAGAACGCCCCGACCCCGCAGGAGCGCCGCACGTGCGGCCCGTTCCTGGCGCGGGAGCTCGCACTGGTGGAGCCGCGCGTCGTCGTCGTGCTGGGCGGCTTCGGCTGGCAGGCGGTGCTCGCGACGCTCGCGGAGCAGGGCTGGGCGGTGCCCCGGCCGCGGCCCGCGTTCGCGCACGGCGCCGAGGTCCGGCTGCGGCGGGTCGACGGCGACGGGGAGCTCGCCCTGGTGGGCTGCTTCCACGTGAGCCAGCAGAACACGTTCACGGGGCGCCTCACCCCGGCGATGCTCGACGCCGTCCTGGTCCGGGCGCGTGCGCTCGCGTCGGGCGCCGGCTGACCGGCGCGCGTTAGCGAGGCGACTTTGTTTGGCTGACTGAATAAGTCTACGCTGACGCGAGCGTCGCGACGGGGCGGCGCGTCACGCGGAGGTGGACGTGGGTACGCAGCAGATCCCCGGCGGGTACGTCGCCGGCATGACGTGGGGCTGGACCGGCGTCCGCGGGACGTGGGGCGGCCCGCGCGCCGAACGGTCGATGGATCTCATGGTCGAGCGGCTCGGCGTCACCTGGACCGCGATCACGTTCGCGGCCTACCAGGACACCGCGCAGTCGGTCGACATCCGCTTCGACCAGGCGCCGACGGTGACCGACGACGAGGTCCGCTGGGCGATCCGGGCCGCCAAGGCGCGCGGGCTGCGCGTCGTCCTCAAGCCCGTCGTCAACGTCGCCGACGGCACCTGGCGCGCGCACATCAACTTCTTCGACCACGACGTCCCGCCCGAGCCCAAGTGGTCCCAGTGGTTCGCGTCGTACACGGCCTACGTCGTGCACCACGCGCGCATCGCCGCCGAGGAGGGCGTCGAGATGCTCTGCATCGGCTGCGAGATGGTCCAGACGGACCGCCGCGCCGACGAGTGGCGCGCGCTCGTCGCCGAGGTCCGTGCCGTCTACGACGGGCTCGTGACCTACAACTGCGACAAGTACCAGGAGGAGCACGTCACCTGGTGGGACGCCGTCGACGTCGTCTCGTCGTCCGGGTACTACCCCGCCGACGACTGGGAGGCCCAGCTCGACCGCATCGCGCCCGTCGTCGAGCGGTTCGGCAAGCCGTTCTTCTTCATGGAGGCCGGCTGCCCCAGCCGCGAGGGCTCCCCCGCGCTCCCCAACGACTGGTCGCTGCCCGGTGCACCGTCCCAGGAGGCGCAGGTCCACTGGTACGAGTCGGCGTTCCGCGCGTGCGCCGCACGCCCCTGGGTGCAGGGCTTCATGCTCTGGGACTGGCCCGCGGCGCTGTACGACGAGGCGGACGCGGCCGCCGACGACGACTACTGCATGTACGGCAAGGCGGCGGAGGCCACGGTCCGCGAGGCCTACGCGGGGCGTACGACGACGGCCGTGTGACCGGTGCCGTCGGCGGCCCGTCACCCGGGCCGCCGCGCCGCGGTCAGCGGGACGTCACCGACCACACCCCGTCGACGAGGTCGACCAGCCGCGGCAGGATCGTGTCGCCCGCGACGCGCACCCCGTCGTGCAGGTGCTCGTTGGTGATCCACACCTGCACGTTCCCGACCGCCTCGGCCCCGCGCAGCGCCAGCCCCAGGTCGACGTACGGGTCGTCGTAGTACATGACGGCCGCGACCGGCACCTCGTTCGACGCGAGCCGGTCCAGGTCGTACAGCTCGGGCCACGACGTCCGCTCCGCGAGCACGTGCGCGACGCGCTCGAACGGACGCAGCGCCGCCTGCTGCGCGTACATCCAGGGGAACATCGCCTCGCCCGTGAGCAGCAGCGGCCGGGCCGACGGGGAGAACTCCGGCCGGCGTGCGGCCTCCCGCTCCGCGACCCACCCGCCCGCACGCTCGCCCTGGTGGTAGATCACCTCCTGCAGCACCGCGTACAGGGGCATGGCGTCGAACCCGGTCCGCGACGCGACGTCCGCGAGGAACGGCACGGACGGCTCACCGGTCGAGTCGAGGGCCGTGTCCAGCAGCCAGTGCAGGCCCGTGATGCCCGTGCTCATGCCGAGCTGCATGCCGAGCGTCTGCAGCCGCTCGGGCGTCAGGACGTCCCCGTCGGGCAGCAGGACGTCCCCCGCGGCGACCCGGTCCGCGAGCGCCCCGAGCAGCTCGACGTCGTCCGGGTGCTGCCGCCGCAGCTCGGCGTTGCGCGACGCCTGCCGGTCGAACGTCTCCCGGTAGACCCCCTCCGCGTCGACCGTCAGCGGCGGCAGCCCGCCCGTGACGTAGCAGCGCGTCAGCGCCTCCGGGTGCCGCGACAGGTACGTCATGGTGAGGAAGCCGCCGTACGACTGCCCGAGCGTGGCCCAGCGTCGGCCGCCGAACACCGTGGTGCGCAGGTGCTCCGCGTCGGCGACGATCGCGTCCCCGCGGAAGCACGCCAGGTAGTCCGCGGCCACCTCCGGGTCGTCGAAGCGCGCGACGACGCGCCCGTCGACGCGCGACGAGCGGCCCGTGCCCCGCTGGTCGAGCAGCACGACGCGGTACTTCTCGAGCGCCGCACCGAGCCACGAGCCCGGCGCCGGACGCGGACCCATCCCGCCCGGGCCGCCCTGGAGGAACAGCAGCAGCGGCAGGTCCTGCGTCGCACGCCGCGGGTCGACGACCTCGCGCGCGAACACCTCGATGTCGCCGAACCGCGCGGGGTCGGCCCAGTCGACGGGCACCCGCACCCGGTGGTCACGGACGACGAACCCGGTCATGGCGTACTCGTGCGTCATGCGCGCCAGCGTAGGGGGGCCCGAGCAGCGGGAGCCCGGCCCCGGTGGCAGTCTCGACCGGGACGCACGACGAGGAGGCCGACCTGAGCACGCGCACGAGCACCGGCGCCGGCGACGTCACACGCGCCGCCGTGGGGCTGCGCTCCGAACGCGGCCCGATCCTCCTCGCGCTCATGGTGACGACCGGCCTCGTCGCCATCGACGCCACGATCCTCGCCACCGCGGTCCCGACCATCGTCGGCGAGCTCGGCGGCTTCGAGACGTTCCCGTGGCTGTTCTCGGTGTACCTGCTCACGCAGGCGGTGAGCGTCCCGATCTACTCCAAGCTCGCGGACACCGTCGGGCGGCTGCCCGTCGTGCTCGTCGGCATCGGGCTGTTCCTGCTCGGGTCGGTGCTCTGCGGGTTCGCGTGGAGCATGCCGGCGCTCGTCGTCGCACGCGCCGTGCAGGGGCTGGGCGCCGGGGCGGTGCAGCCCATGGCGATCACGATCGCGGGCGACATCTACACCGTCGCCGAGCGCGCCAAGGCGCAGGCGTACATCGCCGCCGTCTGGGCCGCGTCGTCCGTCGTCGGGCCCACGCTCGGCGGCCTCTTCTCCGAGTACGCGTCGTGGCGGTGGATCTTCTGGGTCAACGTGCCGCTGTGCGTGTGGGCCGCGTGGCTGCTCGTGCGGCACCTGCGCGAGTCCGTCGCCCGCACCACGCACCGCATCGACTGGACCGGGGGCGCGCTCCTCACCGTCGGCCTGACGCTCCTCGTCCTCGGGCTGCTGGAGGGCGGGCACGCATGGCCGTGGGTCTCCGTGCCCGGGCTCGGCTCGCTCGGCCTCGCCGCCGCGCTGCTCGGCGCGTTCGTGCTCGTCGAGCGCCGCGCCGTCGAGCCCGTCCTGCCGCTGTGGGTGTTCCGGCGTCGGCTGCTCGTCGCCGCCCTGCTCGTCGGCCTCGCGGTAGGCGCCGTTCTCGTCGGCCTGTCCTCCTACGTGCCGACGTTCCTCGAGGCGCTGCTCGACGCGAGCCCGATCGTCTCCGGCCTGACGCTCGCCGCCCTGACCCTCGGCTGGCCCATCTCGGCGTCCCAGTCCGGGCGCCTGTACCTGCGGTTCGGGTTCCGGGCGACCGCGCTCGCCGGTGCCGCGCTCGTGCTCGTCGGCACCGTCGCGCTCGTCGTCGTCGCGACGCGCCCGTCCGTGCTCGCCGTCGGTGCGTGCTGCTTCGTCGTCGGCGCCGGGATGGGTCTGGCCGCGTCCCCCACGCTCATCGCCGCGCAGGCGAGCGTCGGGTGGGGCGACCGCGGCGTCGTGACCGGGGCCAACGCGTTCGCCCGGTCGCTGGGCAGCGCGGTGGGGGTGGCGGTGCTCGGCGCCGTCGTCAACGGGCTCATGCACGGCACCGACGCGACGTCCGACCCCGCACGGTTCCAGCACGCGGTCACCGTGGGCCTGGTCGGCGTCGTCGCCGCCGCGGTCGTGCTCGCCGTGGGCGCCGCGCTGATCCCGGGCAGCACGCCGACGACGGACCACCCCAGTGACGCGCGCCGGGCGCCGTCCGCGCGCGGACCGGCGACCGCCTCCGACTGACCTCGGCCGGCGCCGGTGCTGGTGCCGGCCGCACGCCGACGTCCCCGGTCGGCGCCGGATGCCCCGCCCGGCCGTCGCGACGTCCCTCGTCGGCCGCCCCGGCAGTCTGCCCGCCGCCGCTCAGGACGCGTGCGACTCCACCGACACGTCCGGCCCCGGGAACACGAGCGACTCGTGCCCGTCGTCGAACCGCACGAGGTACGGCCCGTCGGCCCCCCGCGCCTCGACGACCGTCCCGCAGCGGTCCGCCGTCCCCACGGTCCGGCCGTGGACGACGACCTTGTCTCCCACCTCAGCGTGCATGTGCGCTCACCTCGCCTCCCAGGCTAGGACGCCCCGCCCGCCTCGCCCACCCCGGACGGCCGGGCATCTGCGGTCGTCCGTTCGTCCGTCGGTTCCTCGACGGCCCGGTGCCTGGCGACCTGGTGGTCGAGGGCCACCGTCGACGGCGCGGTGCTCGGCGCCCCGGTCGACGGCACGGTGACCGGTCGCGCGGTCGACGGCGCGGTGCTCGGCGTCCCGGTCGACGGCACGGATCGGCGGCCCGGTCGACGGCACCGTGATCGGCGGCCCGGTCGGCGCGCGGCACCGCCCCGGTACCCGCACACTGGCCGTTGACCCGGCGGCGACCGCACCGCCGGCCACCCCGAGGAGGACACCGTGGGCATCGACGACCTCGTCAGCAAGGCGAAGGGCGCGCTCGAGGGACGCGAGGACCAGGCGAAGGACGCGCTCGACAAGGCGGCCGACGCGCTCAAGACGCGGACGGACGCCGGCACCGACGCGAAGGTCGACCAGGTCGTCGCGAAGGCGAAGGACTTCCTCGACGACCAGAAGCGGACCCGCTGATGGGAATGGCGCGCGGGCGACGGTGGTTGGGGGCGACATGCCTCTGACCGGTGAGTACGCACCCAGCACGTCCGAGTGGGCCCGTAAGCAGGCCGAGCTCTTCGAGGCCACCGACGGCCGTGAGGGCAACACGCTGCAGGGAAAGCCCGTGATCGTCCTGACGTCCGTCGGGGCGACCAGCGGCAAGCTCCGCAAGAACGCGCTCATGCGCGTCGAGCACGAGGGCCGGTACGCCGTGGTCGCGTCGAAGGGCGGCACGCCCGAGAACCCGGCCTGGTACCACAACCTCGTCGCGCACCCCCACGTCGAGCTCCAGGACGGGGCCGTGAGGAAGGACTACGAGGCGCGCGAGGTGTCGGGCGCCGAGCGCGACGAGTGGTGGGCGCGGGCGCTCGAGGTCTGGCCGGCGTACGCCGAGTACCAGACGAAGACGGACCGCCTCATCCCCGTGTTCGTCCTCACCCCGGTCGAGGACTGACCCCGGTCAGTCGGTCAGTCGAGCCGCCGGTCAGTCGGTCAGTCGGTCAGCCGAGCAGGAGCTTCCAGCCGCCGACGCCGATGAGCCCGCCGAGGATCGGCGCGGCGACCGGCACCCACGAGTAGCGCCAGTCGGACCCGCCCTTGTGCTTGAGCGGCAGCAGCGCGTGCACGAGGCGCGGTCCGAGGTCGCGCGCGGGGTTGAGGGCGGGGCCGGTCGGGCCGCCGAGGCCCGCGACGAGTCCCCACACGAGGAACCCGATGGCGACGTGCGCGACGCCGGGCTCGTTCGCGGTGAGCGGCGAGTGCACGAGCCCGAGGGCGCACGAGAACAGCACGACGGACCCGAGGAGCTCGTTCGCGAAGCCGTTGAGGCGCGAGCGGGCCGCGTTGACCGTGGAGAACGTCGCGAGGATGTCGTCCGGACGCGCGGCGGGCGTCACGCTAGCGGACGGGGCGGCCGCCCAGCATCGCGCGTCCGGCGTGCCGCTCGCCGTCAGCGCACGTGGGGCACGTGGGGTAGGGCGCCGGGCACCGGCACGTCCCGCGTGGGCTCGTCGGAGACGGCACGTCGCACGACGGCACGGGGTCGCTCGCTGCGGGCCCGCGGTCACTCCTGGGCAGCGACCTCCACCTGCTTGCCGGCGACGGAGTGCCGGTAGGAGTACACGGCGTAGATGACGACGCCGATCGCGAGCCAGACGGCGAACCGGGCCCAGGTGAGCGTCGTCAGGTTGAGCATGAGCCACAGGCACGCGACGCCGGAGATGATCGGGAGCGCGGGCGACCACGGGACGGTGAAGCCCCGCGTGAGGTCGGGACGGCGCCGCCGCAGGATCGGGACGCCGAAGCTCACCAGCACGAACGCGGACAGCGTGCCGATGTTGATCATCTCCTCGAGCAGCTCGACCTCGGACAGGCCCGCGATGAGAGCCACGACGATGCCGGCACCCACCTGCAGGCGGACCGGGGTGCGGAACCGCGGGGAGGTCCGGGACATGCCGCGCGGCAGCAGCCCGTCGCGGCTCATCGCGAACACCACGCGGGTCAGCCCGAGCAGCAGCACCATGAGCACGGACGTCAGCCCGACGAGGATTCCGACGCTGATGATGCGGCCGGCCCAGTCGGCCCCGACCAGCACGAACGCCGTGGTCAACGACGGCGACCCGGACTCCGCGAGCTCGGTGTAGGACACCATGCCGGTGACGACGACCGTCACGAGGATGTACAGCACCGTCACGACCGCGAGGCCGCCGAGGATGCCGCGCGGGATGGTCCGCTGCGGCTCGTGCGCCTCCTCGGCCGTCGTCGCGACGACGTCGAAGCCGATGAACGCGAAGAACACGAGCGCGGCGCCGGAGAGGATGCCGACGACGCCGTACGTCGTCGGCTCGAACCCGAGGAGGAACGCCGACAGCGGCTGGTCGAGCGCCGTGGCGCCCTCCGCGGGCTGGGCCGGCGGCACGAACGGCGTGTAGTTCGCCTTGTCCACGTAGAAGAAGCCGGCGACGATCACGAACAGCGTGATGCCGACCTTGATGATCGTGAACACGCTGTTCACGCGCGTGCTGAGCTTCGTGCCGATCGCCAGGAGCGTGGTGAACACCGCCACGATGACGACCGGTCCCCACTCGACGTCGACCGGGCCGAGGTGCAGCGTCGTCGCCACGTCGATCCCGAACAGGCCGAACGCGTCCGCGAGGTACACGCCCCAGAACTTCGCGATCACCGCCGCGGCGAGCAGCATCTCGAGGATCAGGTCCCAGCCGATGATCCAGGCGACGAACTCGCCCATCGACGCGTACGAGAACGTGTACGCGGACCCGGCGACGGGCAGCGTCGAGGCGAACTCGGCGTAGCACATGATCGCGAGCCCGCACACGATCGAGGCGATGATGAACGAGACGATGACGGACGGGCCGGCGTAGTTCGCGGCGGCCGTCGCGCCGACCGAGAAGATGCCCGCACCGACGGCGACCGCGACACCCAGGACCGCCAGGTCCCACGCGGTGAGGCTGCGGCGCAGGTGCCGGTCGGGATCGTCGGCGGCAGCCAGTGAGTCCTCGACGGACTTGCGCCGGAAGATGCTCGTCGGAGCGGTCATCGTCGTGCCCTTCCTCGGCGTCCCGTGACCCGCGCCAGCATGCCGTTCCGGGCCCCGGTCGGCACCCTGACGTAGGTCCCCTGTGGTCAGGGCTCCATACCGTAAGGGCTGTGGACGGCTGAGACGCCCGCCACATCACCGGGCGGGACGGCGGCCTCGCGGCCGGCCCGTGCCGAGCCACCGCGCGAGCTGGCGGAGCGGCGGCGCAGCACGGCTGCGTCGGCGAGGCCCGCGACCGACGCGCCGACCGCGTAGGCGACCAGGTCCGCCGCGACGAACGTCGTGCCGACCACGAACCGCGCGGGCGGCACGGCCGCCACGAGCGCCGCGGGACCGCCCGTGAGCTGCGCGACCTCGACGAGCGCGCACACGGCGGCAGCGACGAGCGCCGCACGGGCCGGGCGCGTGCGGGGCGCCACGAGCACGAGGAGCGCGTAGACGAGCACGGCGTAGAGAGCGTCGCCCGCCGGGTCCGCGAGCGGCCCGTCGGCGAGCGTCGCGACGGCGAGGCCCGCCGCGACGACGACGAGCGCGACCAGGGCGACGACGGGACGTCTGCGGGCGGGCACGCGTCGACCCTAGAGGCGCTCTCCCGACGCGGGGTGGAGGTGGCGTGCGGGCCTTGGGCGGGGCCGTGCGGGATACGGAGGGCCGTGCGTGGGTCCGGCGGGGCCCGGCGGGAGTACGCAGGGCCGCGCGCAGGTCCGGCGGGCCGGGCGGGAGCACGCAGGGCCGCGCGCAGGTCCGGCGGGCCAGGCGGGAGGACGCAGGGCCGCGCGCGGGTCCGGCTGGGCCGGGCGGGAGTACGCAAAGGCGTGGGTCCGGGGGCCGTGCCGGGGTGCGGGCGGGCGGCCGATGCGGGCGTCAGGCGGAGGTGCAGCTGTCGGCGGTGCCCTCGTAGACCGCGATCTTGCCCTCGATGGCCTCCAGGTGGGTCGCGACCTCGACGAGCTGCGCGCGCACCCGGTCACGGTGCGCACGCAGCAGGGCCAGGCGCGCGTCCTCGTTGCCCTCGCCGCTGCGCACGAGCTCGGCGTAGTGCCGGATCTCCCGGATCGGCATGCCGGTCGCACGCAGCCGCGTCACGAGGCGGATCCACCCGAGGTCCGCGTCGGTGTACCGGCGGTGGCCCGACGACGCGCGTTCGACGCTGTCGAGCAGCAGCCCGTCGCGCTCGTAGTAGCGCAGGGTGTGCGCGGTGAGGCCGGTGGCCTCGGCCGCCTCGGCGATGCTCAGGCTCACGCGGTCCGCGACGACGCTCATGCGCCGATGATCGCCCTTCGAGTGCACTCCAGGTCAAGGGGTGCACGTCGGCCAGCGCGAACCGTCCACAGCCCCTCCGTCGCCGGCGCCGTCCCTCGGCCTGCCCGCGACCGGTCCTGCACGGCGCGCCGCGACGGCAGGGTCCTCGCCATGCCCGCCCGTCCCGGCCAGCGCCGCCGACCGCCTCCCGCCCGCCTTCTCGTCCAGGACCTGCGTGCGCACGTGGCCCGACGCCGTCGCGCGCTCCTGGTGGTCGTCGTGTGCCTCGTCGTCGGGGCCGGCACCCCGCTGTGGACCGACCGGAGGGCGGCGGCACGGCACCCGGTCACGGGCGCCGACCTCGCGCGCGCCCGCACGGAGCTCGACACGCTGACCGTGCGCCGCCGCGACCCCGTCGAACCCTACGAGAGGTCGGCGTTCGGCCAGGCGTGGGCCGACACCGACGGCAACGGGTGCGACACCCGCAACGACGTGCTCCGCCGCGACCTGGCCGAGGTGACCCTGGACCCCGCGACCCGGGGCTGCGTCATCCTGACGGGACGGCTCGACGACCCCTACACGGGGCGCGTCGTGCGCTTCGCGCGCGGGCCGGACTCGCGTGACGTGCAGGTCGACCATGTCGTCGCGCTCGGGGACGCCTGGAGGTCGGGGGCCGCCGGGTGGTCGACGGCCGCGCGCACCGCGTTCGCGAACGACCCGGCGAACCTGCTCGCGGTCGACGGCGACGCGAACGAGGACAAGGGCGCCGCCGACGCGGCCGCGTGGCTGCCGCCCGAGCCGGGATACCGGTGCGCGTACGCCGTCCGGCAGGTGCGCGTGAAGGCCGCGTACCGCCTCAGCGTGTCGAGCGAGGAACGAGCCGCGCTCGACCGGGCGCTGGACGGATGCGTCGTCGCCCGCCCGGCCCCCGCCGCGCAGCGGCGCGCAGGGTCGAGGCGATGCCGTCAGGCGTCGGGCGGTGTCCGCCTCACGCCAGCTGCAGCCCGACGAGCCATGCACCGCCGACGGCGAGGCAGGCGAGGCACACGAGCAGCAGCAGCCCGACCCACAGCAGGCCGGGCAGGTGGGTGAGGTGGCTGAGGATGCCCGCGTCCGACTGGTCGGGAGCACCACGCCGACGCGACCGCCGCCGGGAGGCCTGCATCTCGAGGACGGCGCGCGGGGCGCCCAGCAGGAAGAACCACGTGAGGAGGTACGCGAACGTCGACTGCACGGCCGCCGAGCCCCAGACGGTCACGGCGACGAGGACGCCCGCGCTCACGAGCACGGACCACAGGCCGTACCAGTTGCGGATCTGCACGAGCACCAGCGCGGCGACCACGACCAGCACCCACAGGAGCGCCACCGCGTACCCGCGGGACAGCAGCCACGCCGCGCCGAGGCCGAGCACGGCGGGTGCGGGGTACCCGGCGGCTGCCGTCGCCACCATGCCCGGGCCGCGCGGCTTGCCGACCGAGACCGTGAGGCCCGAGGTGTCCGAGTGGACCCGGATGCCCGACAGGCGCCGCCCGACGAGCACGGCGACGCCGGCGTGCCCGGCCTCGTGAACGATCGTCAGGGCGTGCCGCGTGACGTGCCACAGCACCGGTACGACGAGCACGACCAGCACGAGCGCCGCGCTGAGCACGACGACCGCCGTCTCGGGCACGGGCTGGGGGGTCGTCACCGACCGCCACGTCTCGGTCCACCAGTCCACGGCTCTCCTCGTCGTCCCCGACCGCCGCGCGGCGGTGCGCACCGGACCTTACCGGCGCCTCGGACACCGCCCGGCACCGCGTCGCCCACCGCCCGCACCGGGGCACCGCACCATCGGCGCTCCGGTGGGGCCGGGCGCACCCGTCGCCGCACCATCCGCACGCTCGCCGACGTGCGCCCGTCCGCAGCGGGCACCGCGTCATCCACCCCCTCGGGCACGGCTGCGCATCGCCTGTACGCCCGCTCGCCCGCAGGGCCGGGCAGGCGCGTGACCGGCTCGGGGTCAGCCGGTGGTCGTCGCGAGGACGACGTCCTCGCCGGTCGCGGTGATGCGCACGCCCTCGGGCTGCACGGACACGGCATCGAGCGTCATGCCGTCGGGCAGGCCCTCGACCGGGATCTCGAGGCCCTGCAGGCTCCCCGCGACCCGGTCGGGCAGGTCGTCGACCGCGATCGTCAGGCCGCCGAGCGACACCGTGCCGACGTCCACGAGCAGGCGGCCGTCCTGCACGCGCGGGGTGAGCGCGACGGAGAGCTCGACGCCGAGCACCGACCCGGTCGCCACCATCGCGTCGGCCTGCGTCGCGAGGGTCACGTCGAGGTCCGTCTGCTCGGCGACGACCTGCTCGACCGACGCGGTGGGGAGCGTCCCCTCGACGGTGCCCGAGCTGACCGTCGAGGGCTGCGCGGTCGTGACGCCGTAGGCCTCGAACGTGACGTCCGTGGCGGTGAGCCCGCCCTCGAGGGTCACGCCGTCCACCGACCCGGTGACGTGGTCGAGCGATCCCGCGAGCACCTGGGTGAGGAACGGGAACCCGTCGATCGTGACCGTCGGGGTTCCCGTGACGTCGAGGTTCTCCTGGACCGCCGTCACCGCCCGGCGCTCCGCGGCTGCGGCGACGACACGGTCCGCGACGACGACGCCCGCACCGAGCATGACGAGGGTCGAGACGAACGCGACCACCCCTCGCGCGCTCACGGGCGCACCTCGCCCGCACGCGGAGACGAGGGCATCGGGTGCGGCACGGGGACGGGTGTCGGCATCACCCGGCCACCGTAGGCGTCAGCGCCGCGGCCGACCACGCGAGCGGCGCTGTGCTGACCTGCACACCGACCGCGTGACGTACGGCCCGTGAGACGGCGCGATCGCCCCGGCGGAAGGTGTGGCATGCGTCACAGCGGCGACCTAGCCTGGGAGGAACGCGCTCCGTCGAAGGACCTCACGATGTCGTGGGTATTGCTGCTGGCAGTCCTCTTCGTACCGGCGCTCGTCTTCAGCCTCCTGTGGGCGCTGCTCCCGGGTGCGGACGAGCCGCCGCGGTGGCGTGTGGCGGTGGCCGACCGGCTTGAGCGGCTGGCGCACCGCATCCGCCCGGAACGCCCGCAGCCGCCCGACCCGTTCGACGCGCTCCGGGTCCAGGAGCGGCTCGGTGCCGTCGCCGACCACGTCCGCTCGCTGGAGCTCGACCCCCGGACGTTCGCCCGGGCGGAACGGATCATCGCGTCGCAGCTCGCCTACGACCAGCTGCTGGCGGAGGCCTGCCGGCTCGCGGGCGTCGAGGTGCTCCCCCGGCCCAAGGGCGACCCGGCGGAGCGGTTCCGGGAAGAGGTGGAGCTCGCCGCCCGCGGCTGGACCTGGTGAGAGTGCCACCGGGGGCAGAACCGCCCGCCCCCCGCATGGCCGCCCGCGTCATGGGCCCTCGGTGGGTCGCGGACTCGCCCGTCCTGCTCGGGCCGGCGTCCGGCGACGGCGGTGCCGACGTGTCAGCCGGCGCGAACCGTGAGGGTGCTCACTCGGGCCGACGTCCGGCGACGGCGGTGCCGACGTGTCAGCCCGCGCGACACGTGAGGGTGCTCACTCGGGCCGGCGTCCGGCGACGGCGGTGCCGACGTGTCAGCCGGCGCGAACCGTGAGGGTGCTCGGTCCGTGCGGCGTGGGGCGGACCTCGATGCGGTCGGCGATCGCCTGCTTGAGCGTGTCGACGTGGGAGACGACGCCCACGACGCGCCCCCCGGCGCGCAGCCGGCCCAGCTCGGTGAGCACCTGCTCGAGCGTGTGCGGGTCGAGCGAGCCGAAGCCCTCGTCGACGAACAGCGTCCCGAGGTCGATGCCGCCGGCCTCGGCGGACACGACGTCGGCGAGGCCGAGCGCGAGGCACAGCGAGACGTAGAACGTCTCCCCGCCGGACAGGGTCCGCGGGTCCCGCTCCTGGCCGGTCCGATGGTCGACGACGCGCATCGACAGCCCCGTACGCCGGCTCGTGACGTCCTCCTTGCGGTCGCTGCGCACGAGCTCGTACCGGCCGTCGGACATCCCGGCGAGCCGGTCGTTCGCGGCCGCCACGACGTCCTCGAACCGTCGCGTCAGGACGTAGGTCGCGAGCGAGAGGGCGTGCGCGTTGTCGCCCCCGGTCCCGGCGGCGAGCGCGGCGAGCCGGGCGACGGGGGCGTGCGCGGCGGCGTGCTCGACGACGCACTCGGCGGCGGCGAGCACGTCGGCCGCGGCGGCCTCGACGGCAGCGACCCGGTCGAGGGCGACCCGCGCCTCGCCCGCCGCGTGCTCGGCGGCCGTGCGGGCACCCGACTCGGCGGCCCGTGCCGCGTCGAGGTCGACGTCGACGTGCTCGGGCAGAGCCGCGAGCGCCGCGTCGGCCAGTCCGGCGGTGACGGCGGCGACCGCGGCGGTGTACGCCTCGACGCCGGCGACGAGCTCGTCGAGCGCGGCGGGGTCGAGCACGGCGTCGCGTGCCTCGTCGGTGTCGGGGAAGCCGTGATCCGCGAGCGCGCCGGCGAGCTCCGTCCGGTGCTCCTGCGCCTGCCGGGCGGCGTGCTCCAGGTCGAGCAGCGCGTCCGCGAGCGTCGCCGCAGCCGTGATCCGTTCGCGCAGCGCTGCGTGCCGGGCTGCGACCGTCGGGAACCCGTCGTGCCCGGCCTCGACCTCGGCCTCGGCGGACGCGAGCGCCTGCGCGAGGGTCTCGGCGCGGACCTCGGCTCCGGCGAGCGCGGTGGACGCCTCCGCGCGCTCCCGTGAGCGCAGACGGGTGGCCTCGTCGTGCGCGCGCAGCTCCTGGTCCAGCCGGGGGACGTCTGCGGCCGACGCGCGGGCGGCGTCGAGCGCAGCCCGGGCCTCGGCGAGCTGCTCGGCGACGTCGTCGGGGAGCGCGTCGGCGCACGTGCGGGTCAGCCCCGCGACCCGCTCCGCGCACTCCGCGACCCGGGCGTCCGCAACCCGGAGCGCCTCCTCGGCGGCGGCCCGGACGTCCTCGGCCTGTCGCACGTCGTCGGCGGAGACGTGGTCCGGTGCGAGCGGCGCCTTCGCGGGGTGCTCGACCGCGCCGCACACGGAGCACGGGTCGCCGTCCTGCAGCGCGGCAGCCAGCTCGCCCGCGAGCCCGGCGATCCGGGCGGTGCGCAGTGCCGCCTCGTGCGCGACGGCGTCGCGTGCCACGACCGCCGCCCCGGCGCGCGCCTCGCACGCCGCGTCGTGCGCCGCCCGGGCGGCGTCGAGCGCCCGCAGGTTCGCGCCCAGCTCCTCCAGCGCGGCGACCCGGGCCGCACGGCCCTCGACGCTCCCGGCGAGCTCGCGCGCGCCGTGCAGCGCGTCCTCGAGCTGCGACCGCGCGTCGGGGCGGCCCGCGAGCCAGGTGTCGTGCACGGCGATCTCGGCGTGCAGGTCCTCGACGGTCGTGCGGGCGTTGCGGACCTCGTGGCGCTGCGCCTCGAGCCCGGCCTCGACGGCGACGAGCCGGTCGACGGCCCCGGCGCGCGCGACGTCGGCCTCGCGCTGCGCGTCGAGGCCCCTGCGGGCCTCCGACGCGCGGAACGGCCGTGCCGGCGCGTCGTCACGGACGAGGTCGAGCGCCGTCCCGGCCGCGTCTCCGAACGCGGTCCGGGCCAGGTCCGCCAGGTCGACCGGGGCCGTGTCGAGCGCGGCGTCGAGCGTCTTCGCGGCCGCCTCGAGCGTGACCGTCGCCTCGTCCGCGCGCCGCAGCAGGGGCCGGACGGCCTTCGCGGCGCGGGCTCGCGCGAGGCGTGCCTGCGCCTCCTCGTGCACGGGGGCCGCCTCGGCGAGCGCGGCCCGGTCGGATCGCAGCCGATCGCGGCGGCGCACGAGGTCGGCGGTCCGGGTCGCCTCGTCGAGCGCGGACCGCGCCGCTGCCCGGGCCTGCTCCGCGTTCTCGGCGTGCACGCGCGCCTGGTCCGCCGCCGCGCGGACGTCACGGCCCAGCCCGTCGAGGACCGCGCGCACCGCGTCGACGCCGTCGGCGGCGTCCTCCGCGGCGGCCGCGTCCAGCGCGGCACGCAGGGTGGAGGCGTCGTCGGCGTCCAGCCGGGCGGCGCCCACCAGGTGCGCCGCGGCCGTCCCGAGGGCCGAGCGTGCCGCCTCGACCGCCGCTGCGGACTCGCGGCGCAGCTCGACCAGCCGGCGCCCGATCCGGTCGTACACCTCGGTCCCGAAGATCTTCTGCAGCAGCCCGCGGCGGTCCTCGGGGTTGGCGCGCAGGAACCGCGCGAACTCGCCCTGCGGCAGCACGACCGTCTGCACGAACTGGGTGCGGTCGAGCCCGACGACCCGCTGGATCTCCGCACCGGCCTCGTCGAGCCGGGTCGAGAGCACGTCGCCTGCGGGCAGCGCGTCCGGGTCGGCGGCCGCGGGGTCGTCGGAGCCGAGCCGCCACAGGGTGATCGAGGGCTGCTGCTTCACGGTGCCCGTGCCGCGCTTCTTGGGGCGGTCGTACCCGGGGCTCCGCCGCACGCGGTAGACGCCGGACGCGACCTCGAAGGTCAGGTCGACGACGGTCGGCACGTCGTCGGCGGCGTACGCCGAGCGCAGCCGGTCGTCGGACGCGTCGGCGGACGCGACCTTCCCGTACAGCGCGAAGACGACCGCGTCGATGAGCGTCGACTTGCCGGACCCGGTCGGTCCCTCCAGCAGGAACAGCCCGGACGCCCCGAGGGCGGCGAAGTCGACGGTGTGCCGGCCCGCGAACGGGCCGAGCGCCTGGACGGTGAGCGACCGCAGCTGCATCAGGCGCTCCGCTCCGCGGCGAGCACGTCCTCGTACGCGCGCCGCAGCACGTCGACCTCGACGGCGGTCGCGACCCGTCCGGTCACGTGCCGCACGAAGTCCGCGCCCACCTCGACCGGGTCGGCGGCGGCGGTGACCACGGCCGCGCGGGCTGCCTGCTCGCCCTGCGGCGCACGGTGCTGCACGACGAGCGCGTGCGGGAACCGCTGCGTGACGCGGCGGTAGAGGTCCGCGGGGCGCTGCTCGTCGGTGACGGTGACGCGGACCCAGTCGTCGACGTGGGCCTCCCCGGCTGCACCCAGGAGAGCGTCCAGGGTGCCGGTGACCTCGCTGAGCCGGCGCGGCACGGGTGCGGGGACGAGCTGGACGACGGGCTCGGCGCCGGACAGGTCGACGAGCGCCGTCGACTTGGTGTGCCGCAGCTCGGAGAACGAGTACGCGAGCGGCGACCCGGAGTAGCGCAGGACGGTGCCGTCGGGCCCGCTGATCCGCTGCGGCCCGTGCAGGTGCCCGAGCGCCACGTAGTCGACGCCCGCGAAGACGCCCGCCGGCACGTGCTCGACGCCGCCGACGCGCAGGTCCCGCTCCGACTCGCTGGCCTGCCCGCCGACCACGAACGCGTGCGCGGCGACGACCGCGCGCGGCCGCCGGCCCGCGGCGCTCGGCCGCGCGGCGAGGTCCGCCTGCACGCGCCGCATCGCGGCTCCGACCACGGCCTCGTGCGAGCGGGCGGGGACGACTGCCTCGCCGTCGTGCGCGCCCGGCTCCGCGAGCGCGGAGCGCACGGTGTCGGGGTCCAGGTAGGGCAGGCCGTAGACCAGCACGTCGCCGCCGTCGTCGGCCAGCACGACGGGATCGGCGAGGCCTGCGACGCGGGTGCGCAGCCGCACGCGCTCCCGCATGAGGGCGGACCCGAACCCGAGCCGCGTCGCGGAGTCGTGGTTGCCGGAGGTCACCACGACGGTGGTGTGCTCCGAGAGGCGCGCGAGCGTGTCCGACAGGAGGTTCACGGCCTCGACGGGCGGGATCGCGCGGTCGTACACGTCGCCCGCGACGACGACCGCGCCGACGCGCTCGGCCCGCACGACCTCCACGAGGTGCTCGAGGTAGGCCGCCTGGTGGTCGAGGAGGTCGACCCCGTGCAGCGTCCGACCGAGGTGCCAGTCGGAGGTGTGCAGGATGCGCATGGCCAGGACGCTAACCGGCTCCTCCGACACGGCGGCCGAGGGTCGCCGGAGCGTCGGGAGACGGACGCGTCACACGGGGGCTGTGGACGGCTCGGCGACCGTCGCACGGGGTCTGTGGACGGCTCGGCGACGGTCGCACGGTGCGCAGAGCGCACGGGCGGCCCGAGGGGTCAGGCGGGCTCGGGCACCCCGACGGGGACCTCGGCCGGCAGCTCGTCGCCCATGCCGATCATCTCCAGGACGTCCCGCAGCACCCGGTGCGGGTCCCGCAGCGACACCGGGATGCCCGCCTCACGAGCCGCGAGGTGCAGCTGCAGCACGAACGCGATGCCGGACGAGTCGATGAACGTCGCGGACGTCGTGTCGACCACCACCGGCGCGCCGCTGATGAGCGCCCGCCCCATGGTCGCGCTCGCCTCGTCGCGCAGGGCCGCGTCGATCTCCCCCACGAGGACGACGACGCTGCGTCCGTCCTGCTCCTCCACCCGGATCGTCCCGGCGGCGGCGGTGTGCTCGATCAGCTCCATGACTCCTCAGCTCTGCGCTTCCGGGCACCTCGGCCCGGTCGGCGTGATGACGGTACTCGTCGGCGACGACACCGCCACTCGAGAGGTCCCAACGCCCGGATGCCGGTCGACGTTCCCGCCGCGGGACCGTCCCGCGCGCCACCTGCGCAGACGCGACGGCGCCGTGGGTCAGCCGCCGTCCGGCTCCGTCACGTCCGCCGTCGTCGCCCCGAGCGCGCGCACGAGCTGCGAGCCGTCGACCGTCGCCGCCACCCCGTGCGCCCCCGCGCCGATCGACACGGCCCGCCCCGGGACGCGCGCGTCGGCGACCACGGGCCACGCGCGCAGCGACCCGAACGGCGTGATCGTGCCCCGCTCGTACCCGGTGGCGTCCCGGGCGGTGGCCGCGTCGGGCATCGACAGGCGGCTCACCCCGAGCAGGGCGCGCAGCTTCGGCCACGAGATCGTCCGGTCACCCGGGACGAGGACGAGCAGGAAGTCGTCGTCGCCGCGCCGCACCACGATCGTCTTGACGACGTCGGCCGGGGCGACCCCGCGGGCCGCGGCCGCCTCCGCGAGCGAGCGGACGGGCCCGTGCCGGGTAACGACGAACCCGATCCCGGACGCCTCCAGCGCGCCGACGGCCCGCCGCTCGCCCTCGGTCACCTCGTCGCCCGCGCGGCCCTCGTCGCTCACCCGGTCACTGTAGGACCCGGCCGTCGGCGACGTGCAGGCGCTCGCCCGTCCACCGGCGGCGCAGCCACCGGTCGTGCGTCGCGACGACGACGGCCCCGGGCGACACCTCGAGCGCGTCGACGAGCTCGTCGGCGAGCCGCACCGACACGTGGTTGGTCGGCTCGTCGAGGAGCAGGACGGCGGGCGTGCGGGCGACGAGCAGGGCGAGGACGACGCGCCGCCGCTGGCCCACGGACAGCTCCCGCAGGGGCCGGTCGACGTCCCGCGGCGCCACCAGGCCGAGGTCCACGAGCCGCACCGGGGCGGGGACGTCGGCGGTCACGGCGTCGAAGAGCGCGCGCGGCGTCCGCACGTCGTCGGCGAGCCCCACGTCCTGCTCCAGCAGCGCCACCTCGGCGCCGCCTGCCCGCTGCACCGACCCGTGCGCCGCGACGAGGTCCCCCGCGAGCAGGTGCAGCAACGTCGACTTCCCCGCGCCGTTCGGGCCGCTGACCAGGACCTGCGCACCGGCGAGGAGGTCGAACGACGGCACCTCGAGCCGGCCCGGCACGACGGCGTCCCGCACGCGCAGGACGACCCCGTCGGCGCTGGACCAGCCGTCGGGCACCGCGAAGCGCAGCGGCGCGGGCGGCCGGGGGACCTGGTCGCGCGTGAGCTCGTCGAGCCGGCGCCGCGCGTCCCGGACGCGCCGAGACACCTGCTGCTCGACGCGCGCGCCCTTCGCGTCGTACGCCATCTTGAACTCGTTGCCGAGCGCGCGGCCGTACCCGACCTGCCGCGCCGTGACGCGCACCGCGTGCCGCAGGCGTGCGAGCTCGTCCCGCTCGGCTCTCCACCGCTCCTCCCACCGCTGGCGCTCGGCGCGCCGGGCCGCGAGGTAGTCCGTGAACGTCCCGCCGTAGCGCGTCGGACCGTCGAGCGACGGGTCGAGGTCGAGGATCCCGGTGCACGTCTCGTCGAGGAAGACGCGGTCGTGGCTCGTGAGCACGACGGCTCCGGGCAGCTCGCGCAGCGCACCGGCGAGGTACTCGGCGGCGGCGTCGTCGAGATGGTTCGTCGGCTCGTCGAGGAGCACGGCCGCGGGGCTGCGCACGAGCAGCGCGGCGAGCGCGAGCCGGGACCGCTCACCGCCGGACAGCCGGGCGGTCGGCCGCGTCGGCTCCACGTCGCCCAGGCCGAGGCCGACGAGCGCCAGCTCGGCGCGCCGGTCGGCGTCCCAGACGCCGGCCAGCTCGGCGCGCAGGAGGGCCTCGGCGTACGCGTCGGCGGCACCGGGCCGGTCGTCGGCGAGCGCTGCCGACGCGTCCTCGAGCACCCGCTCGACGGCGCGGACGTCCGCGAGCGCGGCGGCCATGACGTCGGCGACGGTGTCGGCCGGGCGGAACGTGGGCTCCTGCGCGAGCAGCTGCAGCGCGGCGGGGCGCTCGACGCTGCCGCTGTCGGGGTCCTCGACGCCGGCGAGCAGCCGCAGGAGCGTCGACTTGCCGATGCCGTTCTCCCCGACGACGCCGAGCCGGTGCCCGGGGTCGACGTCGAGGTCGAGTCCGGACAGCACGGGGCGCCCGTCGTAGGAACGGGTGAGGGAACGGGCACGAAGGACTGGGGTCATGCGATCACCACCGGGGGGCGCCGACGGTCGCGGGCCCGGTGCGGGCGGCGACGGGCGCGGGGAGTCGGGAAGGGACTCGGCGCGGGTGGTCAGATCAGCACCCGGCGACGGTACGACGTCGACGGTGCCCGGCACGACCGCATTTGCGAGCGGGACCGGAATGAGCGCGCGGGCCGCCGGGAGCACCTGGGAGAATCGTGCGTCGTGACCACCAGCGAGCCGTCGACCGGCGCCGACCGCCCGGCGGGCCCCCGCCGCAGCGGCGGGCGCGGCGGTCGTGGTCCCCGCCGCCGGGGTCAGCGGGAGGCGCAGCGCGACCCCCAGCGCGACCAGCGCGACGGCCAGAGCGGCACGCAGCCGGACGGCCGCCGTGACCCGCACCGCGACGACCAGCGCGGACGCCGTCGTGACGCTCGCGACCCCCGGCGCGACGACGAGCGCGCGGCCGCGCGCCGGGCCCGCGCCGCCGCGGTCCGCGAGGCCGTCGTGGTCCCCGCGATCGTCTACCCGGAGAACCTGCCGGTCAGCGCGCGGCGCGACGAGATCGCGGCGGCGATCCGCGACCACCAGGTCGTCGTCGTCGCGGGCGAGACGGGGTCCGGCAAGACGACGCAGATCCCGAAGATCGCGCTCGACCTCGGCCGCGGGCGCGCGGGGCAGATCGGGCACACGCAGCCGCGCCGGATCGCGGCCCGGTCGGTCGCGGAGCGCATCGCGGAAGAGGTCGGCACGCCGCTCGGGCAGCTCGTCGGCTACCAGGTGCGGTTCACGGACACCTCGTCCGACGAGACGCTCGTCAAGGTCATGACGGACGGCATCCTGCTGGCGCAGATCCAGCGCGACCCGATGCTCTGGTCGTACGACACGCTCATCATCGACGAGGCGCACGAGCGTTCGCTCAACATCGACTTCATCCTCGGCTACCTCACACGGCTGCTGCCGCAGCGGCCGGACCTCAAGGTCGTCATCACGTCGGCGACGATCGACTCCGCGCGGTTCGCGCGGCACTTCGCCGGCCCTGCGACACCCGAGCACCCCGAGGGCGTTCCGGCGCCCGTCGTCGAGGTCAGCGGCCGCACGTACCCCGTCGAGATCCGCTACCGGCCGCTGTCGCCGGACGTCGAGGCGCCCGACGAGGACGCGGGCCGGCGTCCGCGCGCGAAGGCCACCGAGGACCGCGACCTCATGACGGCCATCACCGAGGCGGTCGACGAGCTGTCCGCGGAGGGGCCGGGCGACATCCTCGTCTTCCTGTCCGGCGAGCGGGAGATCCGGGACGCGGAGGACGCGCTGCGCACGTCGCTGGGCGCCCGCGTCACGGACCCGCGGCACCCGCAGCCCGTCGAGCTGCTGCCGCTGTACAGCCGGCTGTCCGCGGCCGAGCAGCACCGGGTGTTCGAGCAGCACGCCGGGCGGCGCGTGGTGCTGTCGACCAACGTCGCGGAGACGTCGCTGACCGTGCCCGGCATCCGGTACGTCGTCGACCCGGGCACGGCCCGCATCTCGCGGTGGTCCAAGGCGACGAAGGTGCAGCGGCTGCCGATCGAGCCGGTCTCGCAGGCGTCGGCGAACCAGCGGTCGGGGCGGTGCGGGCGCGTCGCGGACGGCATCGCGATCCGGCTGTACTCCCAGGACGACTTCGCGTCGCGGCCGATGTACACCGAGCCGGAGATCCTGCGCACGTCGCTCGCGTCGGTGATCCTGCAGATGATCGCCGTGGGGGTCGCGGCGTCGCCCGACGACGTCACCGACTTCCCCTTCGTCGACCCGCCCGACGTGCGGGCCGTGCGGGACGGCGTGCAGCTGCTGACCGAGCTCGGGGCGCTGGAGACGGTGCCGGTCGAACCCGTCGACGGCTCGGGCCGGCCGACGAGCGTCACGCGGCTCACCGACACCGGGCGCGCTCTCGCGCAGCTGCCGATGGACCCGCGGCTCGCGCGGATGATCGTCGAGGGCGGGCGTCGCGGGGTCGCGCGCGAGGTCATGGTGATCGCCGCCGCGCTGTCGATCCAGGACCCGCGCGAGCGTCCGGCCGAGGAGCGCGACCGCGCCGACCAGCTGCACGGCCGGTTCGCCGACCCGACGTCGGACCTGCTCGCGTACCTCAACCTGTGGCAGTACCTGCGCGAGCAGCAGCGCGAGCTGTCGGGCAACGCGTTCCGCCGGATGTGCCGGTCGGAGCACCTCAACTACCTGCGCATCCGCGAGTGGCAGGACGTCGTCACGCAGCTGCGCGAGCTGGCCAAGCCGCTCGGCATCCACGTCTCCCCGCTGCGCCCGGGATCCGGTCCCGCGCCCGGCGGCGAGACCGCGACGTCGCCAGGCGACACCGGCGCCTCCGCCTCGGACGGTCGCGGTCCCGACGACACGGCCCGGGGGGCGCTGCGGCTCGAGTGGGACGCGGACCGGATCCACGTGAGCGTGCTGTCGGGGCTGCTGTCGCACATCGGGATGCAGGAGGCGACGGAGGTCGCCGCACCGGCCCGGGGACCCGCTGCCGGCCGGGGGCGGCGGCCCGACCGGCGCGCGCGCAACGAGTACCTCGGCGCGCGCGGGGCGCGGTTCGCGATCTTCCCCGGGTCCGGTCTCGCGAAGCGGCCGCCGGCGTGGGTCATGGCCGCCGAGCTCGTCGAGACGTCCCGCCTGTGGGCGCGCGACGCGGCCCGCATCCAGCCCGAGTGGGCCGAGGAGGTCGGTGCCCACCTGGTCAGGCGCACGTACTCCGAGCCGGCGTGGTCGTCCAAGCAGGGCGCCGCGACCGCGTTCGAGAAGGTCCTGCTGTACGGCGTGCCGATCGTCGCGCAGCGGCGCGTCCTGTACGCCAAGGTCGACGCCGAGCACGCGCGCGAGCTGTTCGTGCGGCACGCGCTCGTGCAGGGCGAGTGGACGACCCACCACCAGTTCTTCCACGAGAACCGCCGCCTGCTCGCCGAGGCCGAGGGCCTGGAGGCGCGCGCCCGCCGCCGCGACCTCGTCGTCGACGACGACGTGCTGTTCGACTTCTACGACGAGCGGATCCCGTCCGACGTCGTCTCCGCCCGGCACTTCGACCAGTGGTGGAAGGGCGCCCGGCGACGCGACCCCGACCTGCTGACGTTCACGCGCGAGCTGCTCGTCGCCGACGACGCCGAGGCGATCGACGAGTCCGCGTTCCCGTCCCGCTGGCCGCAGGGCGACCTGCGCCTGCCGCTGACGTACCAGTTCCAGCCCGGCACCGAGGCCGACGGCGTCACGGTGCACGTCCCCCTCACGGCGCTGGCCCGGCTGACCCCCGACGGGTTCGACTGGATGGTGCCCGGCCTGCGCGAGGAGCTCGTCACCGCGACCATCCGCGCGCTGCCCAAGCCGGTCCGCGTGCAGCTGGTCCCGGCGCCCGACGTCGCGCGGTCCGTCGAGGCGTGGCTGCGCGAGCACACCGCGTCGTGGGAGGACACCGTGCGGGCCGGCGACGCCGCCCCGTCGTTCCGTGAGCTGTTCCGGCAGGCCGTGCGGGCCGTGCGCGACGTCGACGTGCCCGACGACGCGTTCGACGACGAGAAGCTGCCGCCGCACCTGCGGATGACGTTCCGCGTCGTCGGCGACCGCGGGGGCGTCGTGGACGAGGGCAAGGACCTGCTGACGCTCCAGCGGCGGCTCGCGTCACGCACCCAGCAGGCGGTCGACGCCGCCGTCCGGACGGCGGTGCGCGCGGCGATGGAGGAGGCACGCGCGTCCGCGGCTCCCGGGACGTCCGGCGACGCGGGCGCGCCGGGTGGCGCGCGCGCTCCGGGTGGCGAGGGGTCGGCTGCGCGTGCGCGTGGGGCGGGACCGGCAGCGGCTCCGGCCGCGGGCGTCCCCGCCGTGCCCGGCCCTGGCCCGTCCGCCACGGCGGCACCGCCGTCGCTCGAACGCACGGGCCTGCGGACCTGGCCCGACGACCTGCCGGGCGGCGCGCTCCCCGAGGTGCTCGAGGCGCGGGCCGCGGGCGTCGTCGTGCGCGCCTACCCGACGCTGGTCGACGAGGTGACGTCCGTCGCGGTGCGCACGCTCGCGGACGCCGCGGCGGTGCCGTCGGCGGCCCGCCGGGGCCTGCGCCGGCTGCTGCTGCTCGACGTCGGCCTCGCGACGGCCCGCATCACGACGCGCTGGTCGGGGACGCAGGCGCTCACGCTCGCTGCGAGCCCGTACCCGAGCACGGACGCGCTGGTCAGGGACGTGCAGCTCGCCGCGATCGACCGTCTGACGGCGCAGCACCTCGGCACCCGCACCGCCGCCGACGTGCGCGACGCCGACGCGTACGCCGCCCTGCGCACCGCCGTCCGCGACGGGCTGGAGGACGCGGTCCACGCGGTCGTCACGGACCTCGTCGCGGTGCTGGGCGCGTGGCGGGAGCTCGAGGGCGACCTGCGCTCGTCGGCCAGCCTCGCGCTGCTCGCGACGGTGCAGGACGTGCGCGAGCAGTCCGCCGCGCTCGTGCACGACGGGTTCGTCTCCGAGGTCGGCGCGGTCCGGCTGCCGCAGCTCACGCGGTACCTGCGCGCGGCGCGGCACCGGCTCGGCAAGGCCGCGGAGAACCCGCAGCGTGACGGCGACCTCGCGTGGCAGGTGCACGACGTCGAGGACCTGTACGACGACGCGGTGACCGCGGCCCGCGCGGCGGCCCCCGACGCGACGCGCGAGGCCGCGCTCGACGAGGTCCGCTGGCTGCTGCAGGAGCTGCGCGTCAGCCTGTTCGCGCAGCAGCTCGGCACCCCGGTCCCCGTGAGCCCGACCCGCATCCGCAAGGCGCTGGCCGCGCTGCGCTGACCGGCGGGCGGCCGTGGCACCGACGTGGGTCACGCCCGCGGGCCGGGGACGCCGCCCCCGCCGGTGCCACGTGCGGCGGTCGCCCGCCGCGCCGTCCGTCAGCGTCGGCGTGCGAACAGCAGGCCCGCGGCGACCCGCGCGACGAGGAAGATGCCCGCGCACCACGCGACCGCCGACACCCACGTCGACGTCGCGAGCGGCAGGCCGAGGAGCAGGCTGCGCATCGTGTCCGTCACGGGGGTGACCGGGTTCCACGCCGCGATCGTCTCCAGCACCGACGGCATCGACTCCGGCGGGACGAACGCGCTCGACACGTACGGCAGGAACAGGATGACGAACGTGAAGCCGCTCGCCGCCTCAGGCCCGGACGCGAGGATCCCCACGGCGACGCCGACCCAGGTGAGCGCGAGGACGAACAGCGCGACCAGCCCGAGCGCGCCGAGCCAGTCGAGCAGCGTCGCGTCGGGGCTGAACCCGACGAGGAACGCGGCGCCGACGACCAGCGCGCTCGACACCGCGTTGCGCGCCATGCTCGCGACCACGTGCCCCGTCACGACGCCCGTGGGGCGGATCGGCATGGACCGGAAGCGGTCGATGATGCCGTTGGTCATGTCCGACGCCATCTCGACCGCGGTGTTCGCGGCGCCGTAGCCCGCGGTGAGCAGGATGATGCCCGGCACGACGAAGTCGACGTAGCGCCCGCTCGGGTCGATCGCCCCGCCGAACACGTACGTGAACATCAGCAGGAGCATCACGGGCAGCATCACCGAGATCAGCAGCGTGTCGAGCTGCCGGGTGGTGCGGCGCAGCGTGCGGCCGACCAGCGCGGACGTGTCCCGCAGTCCGGTGCCGCGTCCTTCCTGGTCGGTGACGGGTGCGGGGGCGAGCAGCGTGGTCATCGGGTCTCCCGGGGGTGCGGACCGGCGGCGCCGGCGAGGATCGGGTCGGTCGGGCGGGCACCGTCGGCGTCCGTGGGCGCGGGCCTGCCGGTCAGCTCGAGGAACACGTCGTCGAGCGTGGGCTCACGCACCTGCCACGCGGCGACGTCGAGCGGCCGCGACGCGACGTCCCCGAGGATCCGGTGCACGTCTGTGACGGAGCCGTCCGTCGGGACCCGCTGGACGGTGCCGTCGCGCAGGACGAGCTCGACGTGCGCCGACCCGACGGTCCGCTTGAGCTGCGCGGCGGTGCCCTCGGCGATGACGTGCCCGTGGTCGATGACGACGATCCGGTCCGCGAGCCGGTCGGCCTCCTCGAGGTACTGCGTGGTGAGCAGGAGCGTCGCGCCTGCGTCGACGACCCCGCGGATGACGTCCCAGAGGTCGCCGCGGCTGCGCGGGTCGAGGCCCGTGGTCGGCTCGTCGAGGAACACGACGTGCGGCCGGCTGAGCAGGCTGACGGCCAGGTCGAGGCGTCGCCGCATGCCTCCGGAGTACGTCTTGACGAGCCGGCGGGCGGCGTCGGTGAGGTCGAACAGCTCGAGCATCGCGGCGGTCCGGGTGCGCACCTCGCGCGGGCCGAGGTGGGCGAGGCGCGCCATGAGCCGGAGGTTCTCCTCGCCGGTGAGCAGCTCGTCGACCGCGGCGTACTGGCCGGTGAGGCTGATCGCGGAACGGACGCGGGCGGGCTCGCGCTCGACGTCGGCCCCGGCGACGGTCGCGGTGCCGCTGTCGGGACGCAGGAGCGTCGACAGGATGCGGACGGTCGTGGTCTTGCCGGCGCCGTTGGGGCCCAGCAGCGCGAGCACCTCGCCGCGGTGGACGTCGAGGTCGACGCCGTCGAGCACGGTGACGTCGCCGTAGGCCTTGCGCAGCCTGCGGGCGACGACGATCGGGTCTGCCATCACTCCTCCTTCTGTGTACGTCGTAAACTGTGTGTGTATGTCATACACACTTATAGGATCGGGCGTCAAGGAGGTGCGACGTGGAGCAGGGACGACCGGAGGGCGACGCGACCGGCGACGACGCGACGGACGAGGTGACGGCGACCCGTGAGGACGCCGACGCGCGCCGCGAGCTCGACGCCCTGCGGCGCGACCGCGAGAAGGCCGAGCGCGCCGCCGCCAAGGAGGCCGAACGGGCCCGGCGGGACCGCGAGAAGGCCGAGCGCACCGCCGCCCGGGACGCCGAGCGCGCGCAGCGCGACGCCGACCGCCGTCGCCGGGACGAGGAGAAGGCCGAGCAGGACCGGCTCAAGGCGCTCCGACAGGCCGAGGAGGCCCGCGAGCGCGCCCTGCTCGACGCGCAGCGCGACCGCGAGCGCCGCGAGACCGAGGCCCGCAAGGAGGCCGAGCGCGCGCAGGCCGAGCGCGAGCGTGCCGCACGTGACGCGGCACGGGAGGCCGGTCGCGCCCTGCGAGAGGCCGAGAAGGCCGCGCGCGACGCCGCTCTCGCGCAGCAGCGCGCGGCACGCGAGGCCGAGCGCGCACGCCGCGAGGCCGCCCGCGCGGGGACCGACCCCGCACCCGCGCTCACCGTCGACGCCGCCGCCCTCCCGCCCGACCTGGCGGTGCTGTGGCGCGTCCCCGAGCCGCCGCGGCGCGGGCCCCGTCCCGGCCTGACCCTCGACGCGATCGCCGACGCCGCCGTCGCGCTCGCCGACGCCGAAGGGATCGGGGCGGTCTCGATGGCCCGCCTCGCCGAGTCCCTCGGCTTCACGACGATGTCGCTCTACCGGTACGTCGCGTCGAAGGACGAGGTCGTGAGCCTCATGGCCGACCGCGCCAGCGGACGCCCGCCCGCCGTGGGCCGGGAGGTCGGCGACTGGCGCGCGCGCCTCGAGCTCCTGGTCGCGCTGCAGCAGCCGGTCCTGCACGCCCACCCGTGGCTCGCGCACGCCGGCACCGTCCTGCACGCGATCGGCCCGAACCGGCTGGCGTGGATGGAGGCCATGATCGCCGCGCTCGAGGACACCCCGCTCGGGGAGGACGAGAAGGTGGCGGCCGTCGGCATCCTCGCGCACCACCAGCTCGGCGAGCTCACGCTCTACGCGTCGTGGGCCGAGCGCGAGCGGACGGTGCAGGAGGCCACGGCGTCCCCGTACGACATGGACGGGCTCCTGCTCGCCGTCGCGACGCCCGACGCGCACCCCGCGGTCCGTCGCGCGGCGTCCGCGGGGGCGTTCGGCGCCGAGCTCGAGTCGTCGCCGGTGTCGTTCGGGACGCGCCTGGTGCTGGACGGCATCGCGGCGCTCGTGGCGCGTGCCGAGCGTGCGGGGCATGACGGGCCGGCGGGGGCGCCGGGGCGCTGACCGTCCAGTCCGGGGCGCGCGCGCCCGGCGGGGGGCGTCCGGGCACCACCGACCGAGCCGTCCACAGCCCCTGCCCGGCGGAGCGGCTCCACGGACCGCGAGCGCCCGGCACCCGCCTGTCGGCGGCCCACGCCAGACTGGCGGCGTGACCCAGAACCCCACGGCCCCGCCCCCGACGGACGCTACGGCGCCGGCCGTGCCGGCCGCACTCACGGACACCGACCCGGCGCCGCTCACGGACACCGACCCGGCGCCGCCGGCACGCCCGGTCCCGGCCGGCGCGCGGTGCTTCGGCGACGGCGACCCGCTCTACGAGCGGTACCACGACGAGGAGTGGGGCGTCCCGGTGCACGGCGAGGAGGCGCTGTTCGAGCGCATCGCGCTCGAGGGCTTCCAGTCCGGGCTCGCCTGGATCACGATCCTGCGCAAGCGGCCCGCCTTCCGCGCGGCGTTCGCCGGCTTCGACCCGGAGGCGGTCGCCGCGTTCGACGAGGACGACGTCGCGCGGCTCATGGCCGACGCGGGGATCGTGCGGAACCGCGCCAAGATCGAGGCGACCGTGGTCAACGCCCGCGCGCTGCGGGCGCTGCACGAGGCGGGCCGGACGCTGGACGAGGTCGTCTGGTCGCACGCACCGGCACGCTCGGACCACGTCAGGCCCGTGACCTGGTCCGACGTCCCGGCAGCCACGGCGGAGTCGCGTGCGCTGGCCAAGGAGCTCAAGTCGCTCGGCTTCCGCTTCGTCGGCCCGACGACCGCCTACGCCGCCATGCAGGCCTGCGGACTGGTGGACGACCACCGCGCCGGGTGCCCCTCGGTGGCCCGCCCCTGACGCCCCGCCCGTGACGCCCCGCCCGTGACGCCCCGCCGGCGCGCTGCTCCCCCTGGGTGACGCCCTCGGCCCGCCCGTGGCCGCCTCGGACACGGCGGTTAGGATTCGCGGCATGACGGACACCCACGACCCCGACGGGCGGCTCGACGCCGTGCGTGCGGCGGCCGCTGCGCTGTCCGACCCCACGGCCGTCGACGCCGAGGTCCTCGCGGCCGTGCACGACGGGCTGCGCGAGGTCCCGGCGGGCTCGCCCACCTCGTGGTTCGACGTGCCCACGCAGCGCAGCCGTGTGCGTCACGGCCACCTCACGCCGCGCCGCCGCCACTGACGCCCCTCGGCGCACCGCCGCCGGGAGCCCGACCCCAGGGCACGGGCACCGCCGTCGTCGCGCCGCCCGTGCCGGTGGGGCCGGCAGGACGGCGCCGGGCGCTGCGACAGGGCCGACGGCGGGCGCGCCTTGCCGGCCACGCGCCTCGCCGCACGACCCGTCCCGGAGGGCTAGGGGGCGGACACCTGCGTCTCACCCATCGAGCGACGTTGCCCACCATGTGGTCGGCGGTCTAGCATCACGACAACCATCCAGAGCGGCCGAGAGACCTGGCTCGACGACGCCGCAGCAACCCCCCTCCTGGCGAGGGTGTGGGTGCTTCCGCCAGGGTCGATGGAGTGAGTGATGTCCCTGCACCACGCGTGTCCCGGCGACCGCCGGCACCGCCGCACCCACCGGACACCCCGGACCCGGCCGTGAGCGCGCCCACGGTCTCCCCCGCCGGCACCGTCCCGGACGAGGCGCTCGGGACCCGCACGGTCAGCCGCCGCGCAACGGGTCCGCACGTCGCCGCCGTCGACCGCCCGCTCGCGGCCGTGGACCGCCCGACGGTGTCGTTCGAGCTGTTCCCGCCGCGCAACCCCGGCGCAGCGCCGCGCCTCTGGGACACCATCCAGCACCTCGCCGACGCGCACCCCGACTTCGTGTCGGTGACCTACGGGGCGTCGGGCAGCACCCGGCAGACGACGCGCGCGCTGGTCCGCCGCCTGCTGCGCGAGACGTCGCTCAACCCCATCGCCCACCTCACGTGCGTCGGCACGTCGCGCGCCGAGATCACGGCGATCGTCGAGGAGTTCCTCGACGAGGGCGCACGCTCGTTCCTGGCGCTGCGCGGCGACCCGCCGGCCGGGCAGCCGGACTGGCAGCCCCACCCCGACGGACTCCACACCGCGAGCGAGCTGGTCGAGCTGCTCCGCGAGATCGAGTCGCGGCGCTGCGCGGGAAGCCCGTCGCAGGCGGTGCGCGCCCGGGTCCGCCCGTTGTCGGTCGCCGTCGCGGCGTTCCCGCGCGGCAACGCCGCGACCGGCGGCACGCGTGCGCAGGACGTCGCGTCGCTGCTGGCCAAGCAGGAGGCCGGCGCGGACTTCGCGATCACGCAGCTCTTCTTCGACGCCGAGGCGTACCTCGGGCTCGTCGCCGAGGCGCGCGACGCGGGCGTGACGATCCCGATCGTGCCCGGCATCATCCCGGCGACCGACCCGGCCCGGCTGCTGCGGGTGCAGGACCTCTCCGGCGTCCCCGTCCCGCGCGACCTGCTCGACCTGCTCGGCTCGGCCGACGACGACGTGGAGCGCCACCGCCGCGGCGTGCGGTACGGCGTCGACCTCGTCCGGGGCGTCCTCGACGGCGGCGCGCCCGGCGTCCACCTGTACACGTTCAACCAGCACCACGCCGCGCTCGACCTGCTCGAAGGAGCAGGGCTCGACGGCGGGGCGCGCACCGGCCGGCAGGCCGCACCGGACCCGACGTCACCCGACCCCACCCACGAGGGACAGACACCGCGATGACCACCACCCCCACGTTCCCCGCCGGCTCGGTCCTGGGCTACCCCCGGATCGGCCCCCGCCGTGAGCTCAAGAAGGCCATCGAGGCGTTCTGGGCCGGGCGGTCCTCCGCCGACGAGGTCGAGGCCGTCGCCGCCGACCTGCGCCGCCGCACCCGCACGCGCCTGGCCGAGCTGGGCCTGCGCACGGACGTGCCGGCGATCCCGAGCGCGTTCTCGTTCTACGACCACGTGCTCGACGCCGCGACGGTGCTCGGCGCCGTGCCGGCGCGGTTCGCTGACCTCGTCGACGCCGAGGGTCGCCTCGACCTCGCGGGCTACTCGACGGTCGCGCGCGGCCGCGGCGACGACCTGCCGCTCGAGATGACCAAGTGGTTCGACTCGAACTACCACTACCTGGTCCCCGAGATCGGCCCGGACACCGAGTTCCGCTACGCGAGCGACCGCCCGGTGCGCGAGTTCGCGGAGGCGCTGGCCGAGGGCGTCCTGACGCGGCCGGTCGTCGTCGGCCCGGTGACGTTCCTCGCGCTCGCCAAGGCCGCCGAGGGCGCGCCCGAGGGCTTCGCGCCGATCGACCGGCTCGCGGACGTCCTGCCGGTGTACGCGGCCCTGCTGCGCGACCTGGCCGCCGCGGGTGCCACGTGGGTGCAGCTCGACGAGCCCGCGCTCGTGTCCGACTCGGTGGACGTGCCCGTCGAGCGCCTGCTCGCGTCGGTGACCGAGGCCTACGGCGCGCTCACCGCCGTCGAGGGCCGCCCGGCGCTGTTCGTCGCCGCGCCCTACGGCGACCTGCGCGACGCGCTCGGCGTGCTCGCCGCGACCGACGTCGAGGCCATCGGCGTCGACCTGGTGCGCGGCCCGGCGCCGACGCAGGCGGTCCCGGGCCTGGAGACCAAGACGCTGGTCGCGGGCGTGGTCGACGGCCACAACATCTGGCGCGCGGACCTCGACGCCAAGCTGCAGGTGCTCGAGCGGCTCGAGAACCTCGGCGCGGGGGCTGTCACGGTCGGCACGTCGACGTCGCTGTTCCACGTCCCGCACGACGTCGAGGACGAGCCGACGCTCGACCCGACCCTGAAGTCCTGGCTCGCGTTCGCCGACCAGAAGGTCGTCGAGGTCGTCACCCTCGCGGAGGGCCTGACGGAGGGCCGCGAGGCGATCCACGAGCAGCTGCTCGCCGCCTCGGACGCGCTCGCGTCGCGCACGAGCGCGCCGGGCGTCGTCCGCCCCGAGGTCCGCGAGCGCGTCGCGGCGCTCGGCGAGGACGCGTTCAGCCGCGGCGACTTCGCGGCGCGCAAGGCGGCGCAGGCGGCCCGCTTCGACCTGCCGCCGCTGCCGACGACGACCATCGGCTCGTTCCCGCAGACGCCCGAGATCCGCAAGGCGCGCGCGGCGTTCGGCAAGGGTGAGCTCACGGCCGAGCAGTACGAGGACGAGATGAAGGCGGAGATCCGCCGCGTCGTCGAGCTGCAGGAGCAGATCGGCCTCGACGTCCTCGTGCACGGCGAGCCCGAGCGCAACGACATGGTCCAGTACTTCGCGGAGAACCTCGACGGGTTCGCCGTGACCACGAACGGCTGGGTCCAGTCCTACGGCTCGCGCTGCACGCGTCCGTCGATCCTGTGGGGCGACGTGTCCCGTCCTGCCCCGATCACGGTGGCCTGGACGTCGTACACGCAGTCGCTCACCCCGAAGCCGGTCAAGGGCATGCTCACCGGGCCGGTGACGATCCTCGCGTGGTCGTTCGTCCGCGACGACCAGCCGCTGGGCGACACCGCGAACCAGGTCGCCCTCGCGCTGCGCGACGAGATCACGGACCTCGAGGCCGCCGGCATCGGCATCATCCAGGTCGACGAGCCGGCGCTGCGCGAGCTCCTGCCGCTGCGCGAGGAGGACCACGCGGCCTACCTCGACTGGTCGGTCCGCTCGTTCCGCCTGTCGACGGCCGGCGTGCGCGAGGACACCCAGATCCACACCCACCTGTGCTACTCGGAGTTCGGCGAGATCATCGGCGCGATCGACGGCCTGGACGCCGACGTGACGAGCATCGAGGCGGCGCGCTCGAAGATGGAGATCCTCGGTGACATCGCCGGCGCGGGCTACCCGCGTGCGGTGGGTCCGGGCGTCTACGACATCCACTCTCCCCGCGTCCCGTCGGAGGGCGAGGTCGAGGAGCTCCTCACCGAGGCGGTCCGGTCGATCGCGCTCGACCAGCTCTGGGTGAACCCGGACTGCGGCCTCAAGACGCGCCGCTACGAGGAGGTCACGCCGTCGCTGGCGCACATCATCGAGGCGACGCGGGCGGTCCGCGCGACGCTCTGAGGCACGACAGCCGCGAGGGCCGGGTCCAGCACGGACCCGGCCCTCCGTCGTCCCCGGGGACGGCGAGGGACCGCGGGGCTAGGGTCGCCGCGTGGAAGCGCGCACCGAGACCACGATCTTCGACGCCGTCCCGCTCGACGCGCTGCGGCGCCGCACGAGCCAGAAGTGGCGCCGCTACCCGCCGGACGTGCTGCCGATGTACGTGGCGGAGATGGACGTGCTGCAGCCGGAGGCGGTCGTGCGCGCCGTGTCCGACGCGCTGCGGGCGGGCGACACGGGCTACGTGTTCGGGCCGGGCTACGCGCAGGCCCTCGCCGGGTTCGCCGCCGACCGGTACGGGTGGGACGTGCCCGTCGCGGACTGCCGGCTGGTGCCCGACGTCATGCTCGGGGTCGTCGAGGTGCTGCGCCTCGTCACCGGCCCGGGCGACGCCGTCGTCGTCAACCCGCCCGTCTACCCGCCGTTCGTGCAGTTCGTCGAGCACGCGGACCGCCGGCCGCTGGCCGCGCCGCTCGGGCCGGACGGCCGGCTGGACGTCGACGCGCTCGACGCGGCGTTCGCGGCGGCGACGTCGGGCGGCCGCCGCGCCGCGTACCTGCTGTGCCACCCGCACAACCCGACGGGCACCCTGCACACCGCGGCGGAGCTGGCGGCGGTCGGCGAGCTCGCGGGGCGCCACGGGGTGCGCGTCGTCGCGGACGAGATCCACGCACCGCTGGTCACGGGCACCGACGACACCGGGGCTCCCCTGCCGTTCGTCCCCACGACGACCGTGATCCCGTCCGCGATCGCGCTGCACTCGGCGTCGAAAGCGTTCCACCTCGCGGCGCTCAAGGCCGCGGTGGCGGTCCCCGGCCCTGAGGCACGCGCCGACCTGGCCCGTCTGCCGGAGATCGTCCTGCACGGTGTCAGCCACCTCGGCGCCGTGGCCCACGCGACGGCCCTGCGGGAGTGCGGCGACTGGCTCGACGCCGTGCTCGACGGCCTGCGGCACAACCAGCGGCTCCTGGCCGACCTGCTGACCGCGCACCTGCCCGAGGCGCGCTGGTCCCCGCCCGACGCCACGTACTTCGCCTGGATCGACCTGCGTGACCTGCCCGCGGTCCGCGCCGGCGCCGACCCGGCCCGGCTGCTGCTGGACGTCGGTCGGGTCGCGGTGAACCCGGGCCCGACGTTCGGCGCGCACGAGGGCGCCGGTTTCGTCCGTCTCAACCTCGCGGCGTCGACCGCCACGCTCACGGACGGCGTCCGTCGAGCGGCCGCGGCGCTGCGCTGACCGCATCGCGCGACACGCCCCGCGTCGCGCGTTCGGGTGACGTCGGGACGTCCGGTCGGCGTTGCTCCGAACGGTGGATCCTTGCGGGGGTCCTAGGTCCCAGACCGACGCAAGCCGGGCATGGGAGCGCTCCCTACCGCCTGGTAGGCGTCGTTGCAGGTCACGGTCCGGAGACGGCGCTCAAGGGCCGTCGGCAGGTGCCGATCCCTTCCTCACAGAGCTCGTGCCGCCCCGTGCGCGGGGTCAGGACGGGCGGGACGGCGAGCCCGGCGAGGAGGCGGACATGAAGAGGTGCGACGAGTGCAGCGCTCCCGTGAGCGAGTGCGGGCACTGCGAGGGCCAGGGTCGGCGCCGCTGGAAGGGCGAGTGCACGTACTGCCGCGGCACGGGCATGGCGTGCTCCGGCAACGCCAACCACCGCTGGTGACCCGCGCGGCCCGCGACTGCTGAACGCGGACCACGCCGGCTCGCCGGCGACTGCCGGACGCGGACCACGTCCGCCCGTCCGCGGGTGCTCGACGCGGACCGCGTCCGCCCGTCCGCGTGCTCGACGCGGACCACGAAGGCCCCCTGCCGTCCGGCGCGGGGCCTTCGGGCGTGCACGCCCCGCAGCGCACGTCGCACGCGAGCCGTCAGCGCGAGCCGTCAGCGCGCGCCGTCGCGCAGCGAGGCGGTCAGCGCCTCGACGATCGGGACGTCCGCGTCCAGCCACGGCACGTCGTGCCACTGCCCGTCGGGCAACCAGCGGAGCTCGTCGTGCTCGACGAGCGGCTGCGGCACGCCGTCGACGATCTCGGCCCACCACAGCCGCATCACGTAGCGGTCGGTGAGCCGCCACACGCCGTCGTGCGGGCCGACGACCTCGTCGCCCAGCGCGACGCGGACACCCAGCTCCTCGCGGAGCTCACGGTGCAGCGCGGCCTCGGGGGTCTCCCCGGCGTCGACCTTGCCGCCGGGGAACTCCCATCGACCCGCGAGGCTCGCCGGCGTCGCACGACGAGCGGCGAGCAGCACCCGTGGGTCGTCGAGGTCGTCCACGACGGCGGCCGCGACGACGAGCACGGGCTGTGTCATGCGGCGAGTCTGCCAGGCCCGTGTGGCGGGGGCGTGGCGACCCGGCGACGGCCCGGTCGCCCGGGCCGTCGGGAAGTCGACTGGTGTGCGCTCAGCGGATGCCGTGCGCGACGGCCCACGCCACCGCCTCGGCGCGCGTCGAGACGCCGATCTTGCGGTAGACGCTCCGCACCTGGGACTTGACCGTGTTGCGCGTCACGAACAGACGGGTGGCGATCTCCTCGAGCGTGACGTCCTCGGCCAGCTCGCCGAGCACCACGCGCTCGCGTCGCGTCAGCGCCTCGGTGACGGTCCCGGCCGTCTCGCGCGTCTCCAGCATGCTCATCGTGTCCTCCGGTTGTGCTGCTGTGGTGCCGACTTCTCCGGCTCCGCCAAAGGCGGCGTACCGGATGAGAGGGAGCTCGGGCGGCGCCATGACGCCACTTCCACCAACTCTTTTCGCGCGGATCGCTGCTGAACCGGTCTCGCTGCCACCCACAATGAACTTCGGCATCCGATGCAGATACACCCCATGGGACGTAGGTCCCTATGTTCACCCGTTCGGCCGATGGTGTGGCGTCGGGTTGGTCCGATAGGGGACGTTCGACCGGAGGGTCCGCGGGGGTCAGCCCGCGGCGTGCGCCTCGTACTCCTCGGCGGTCAGCAGCGGCCCCGTCGACGCGACGTCGACCTTGAGCAGCCAGCCCCGGCCGAAGGGGTCGGAGTTCACGAGCGACGGGTCGTCGACGGCGTCCTGGTTGACCTCGACCACGGTGCCGGAGACGGGCGAGAACAGCTCGGACACGGACTTCGTCGACTCGATCTCGCCGACCACTGCCCCGGCGGCGATCTGCTCCCCCACGGCCGGCAGCTCGAGGTAGACGATGTCGCCGAGCGCCTCGGCGGCGGTCGACGTGATCCCGACGGTCGCGGGCGAGCCGTCCTCGAGCCACTCGTGCTCGAGCGTGTAGTGCAGGTGCGCCGGCAGGGCGGTCATGTCGTCTCCTGGTCTGTGCGGGATCGGGCGGGTCGGGCGGGTGCCGCGCGGCAGGCCGTGCGGGTCGTGCGGGACGCCGGGACGGCGCCGGTCAGGTGCGCGGCCGCCGTCACCGAGGACGACGGTAGAAGGGCAGGGGCACGACGCGCACCGGCTCGGCCCTGCCGCGCACGTCGACCGCGAGCTCCGTGCCGGGGGCGCTCACCTCGGGGGTCACGTAGGCCATGGCGACGGGGTGGCCGAGGGTGGGCGACGGCGCACCCGACGTGACGGTCCCGACGTGCGCGGCGCCGGCCTCGGCGGACGCGAGCACCGGGTAGCCGTGCCGCGCGGCGCGACGCCCGAGCCCCTGCAGCCCGACCAGCACGCGCGCCGGCTGCGAGTCCGCGCGGCCCGCGAGCGCGTCGCGGCCGACGAACGGCAGCGGGTCCCCGTCGGCGTCGGTCTTGTCGAGCCGCACGACGCGACCCAGACCCGCGTCGTAGGGCGTCGTCGTGCTGTCGAGCTCGTTGCCGTACAGCGGCATCCCGGCCTCGAGGCGCAGGCTGTCGCGCGCGGACAGGCCCGCCGGGACGAGGCCGTGCGGTGCACCCGCGGCGAGGAGCGCGCGCCACAGCGCGGGGGCGTCGGCGGCGTCCACGAACAGCTCGAACCCGTCCTCGCCGGTGTAGCCGGTGCGGGCGACGAGCGCGCTCAGTCCGGCCACGGTCGCGGGGACCGCGGCGTAGTACTTGAGCGCACGCACCGCGTCGACGTCGGCCGGCTCGGTCGCGGAGGCGACGATCTCCTCGGCGCGCGGCCCCTGGACGGCGACGAGCGCGGTCCGCAGGGAGGCGTCGTCGAGCGCGGCGTCGAAGCCGGTGAGCCGCTCGCGCAGCGCGTCGCGGACCACGGCCACGTTCGAGGCGTTCGCGACGACGACGAACCGCTCGGGCGCCAGCCGGTACACGACGAGGTCGTCGAGGACTCCCCCGTGCTCGTCGACGATCATCGTGTACCGCGCCCGGCCCTCGGCGAGGGCGGACAGGTGGCCGACGAGGGCTGCGTCGAGCGCCGACCCCGCCTGCGGTCCGGTGACCTCGAGCTCGCCCATGTGCGACAGGTCGAACAGCCCGGCGGCGGTGCGGACCGCGGTGTGCTCGGCCAGGTCGGACGTGTAGCGCAGCGGCATCTGCCATCCGGCGAACGACGTGAGCGCGGCGCCGAGGGCGACGTGCTCGTCATGCAGCGGGGACAGGACGTCGGCGGTCGGGTCGCTCACGGGGTCTCCGTTCGTCGGGGCGGGGGCGCCGGCGGGCGCCGCGGGGTCGGGGGCGCTCACTCGGCGAACGCCTCGACCGGCGGGCACGAGCAGACGAGGTTCCGGTCGCCGTGCGCGCCGTCGATGCGGCGGACCGGCGGCCAGTACTTGCCGTCACGCAGCGACGCGACCGGGAACGCGGCGAGCTCACGGCCGTACGGCTTGTCCCACGCGTCGGTCGAGACGCTGGCCGCGGTGTGCGGCGCGTTTCGCAGGGGCGAGTCCTCGACGGCCCAGCGTCCGGCGGCGACCGCGTCGATCTCGGCACGGATCGCGACGAGCGCGTCGACGAACCGGTCGAGCTCGGCCAGGTCCTCGCTCTCGGTGGGCTCGACCATGAGCGTGCCTGCGACGGGGAACGACAGCGTCGGGGCGTGGAAGCCGTAGTCCATGAGCCGCTTCGCGACGTCCTCGGCGGTCACCCCCGTCTGCTTCGTGATGTCGCGCAGGTCGAGGATGCACTCGTGCGCGACGAGCCCGTTCGGGCCCGTGTAGAGCACCGGGAAGTGCGGCGCGAGGCGCGTGGCCAGGTAGTTCGCGGCCAGGACCGCCGTCTCCGTCGCGGTGCGCAGCCCGTCGGGACCCATGAGCGCGACGTACGCCCACGAGATCGGCAGGATGCCCGCCGAGCCCCACGGCGCCGCGGACACCGGTGCGACCGCGCCGAGCCCGGCCCGGTCCGCGGCGGCCTCGTCGGCGGGACGCGCGGCGGCCGGGGTCGGGTCGCCCGGCAGGAACGGCGCCAGGTGGGCGGCGACCGCGACCGGCCCCACGCCCGGCCCGCCGCCGCCGTGCGGGATGCAGAAGGTCTTGTGCAGGTTCAGGTGGCTCACGTCGCCGCCGATCTCGCCCGGCCGTGCGAGCCCGACGAGCGCGTTGAGGTTCGCGCCGTCGATGTACACCTGGCCGCCCGCGTCGTGCACGAGGTCGCACACCGTCCGGACGCCCTCCTCGTAGACGCCGTGCGTCGAGGGGTAGGTGATCATGATCGCCGCGACCGCAGGGCCGTGCTGGTCGAGCTTCGCGCGCAGGTCGTCGAGGTCGATCGACCCGTCGGGGGCGGTCGCGACGACCACGACGCGCAGGCCCGCGAGCGCCGCCGACGCCGCGTTCGTCCCGTGCGCGGAGGCCGGGATCAGGCAGATGTCGCGGTCCTCGCCGCGGCTGCGGTGGTACGCGTGGATCGCGAGCAGGCCCGCGAACTCGCCCTGCGAGCCGCCGTTGGGCTGCACCGACACGGCCGCGTAGCCCGTGATCTCGGCGAGCCAGTCCTGCAGCTCGGTGACGAGCTCGGCGTAGCCCTCGGTCTGGTCGGCGGGCGCGTACGGGTGGATGGCCGCGAACTCCGGCCACGAGATCGGCTCCATCTCGACCGTGGCGTTGAGCTTCATCGTGCAGGACCCGAGCGGGATCATCGTGCGGTCGAGCGCGAGGTCCTTGTCGGACAGCCTGCGCAGGTACCGCAGCATCGCGGTCTCGGACCGGTGCAGGTGGAAGACGGGGTGCTGCAGGTAGCTCGTGGTGCGGCGCAGCGCCGCGGGCAGGGCGTCGGACTCGTCGTCGAACGCCGTCGGGCCGACGAAGCCGAACGCGAACGTGCCGTCGTCGTCGGCCTCGAGGCGCGTCGTCCCGGCCTGCGCGAAGGCCAGCACGACGGCGAGGACGTGCTCGGGGCGCGTCTTCTCGTCGCACGCGACCTGCACGTGGTCCGCGTCGGGCGCCCAGACGTTGACGCCCAGCCCCGCGGCGGCGGCCACGACGTCGGCGGCCTTCCCCGGCACGACCGCCCGCACGGTGTCGAAGTAGGTGGCGTGCTCGACCTCGACGCCGACCTCGCCCAGGACCATCGCGACCGACCGGGCGTGCCGGTGCACGCGCTGCGCGATCGCCCGCAGGCCGTCCGGCCCGTGGTAGACGGCGTACATCGACGCGACGATCGCGAGCAGCGCCTGCGCGGTGCAGATGTTGCTCGTCGCCTTCTCGCGGCGGATGTGCTGCTCACGCGTCTGCAGGGCCAGGCGGTACGCCCGTGCGCCGTCCGCGTCGATGCTCACGCCGACCAGCCGCCCGGGCAGCGAGCGCTCGAGCCCCTGACGCACGGCCATGAACGCCGCGTGGGGGCCGCCGCCGAACAGCGGCACGCCGAACCGCTGCGCCGAGCCGACCGCGACGTCCGCGCCGAGCTCACCCGGCGACGTCAGCAGCGTGAGCGCCAGCAGGTCCGCCGCGACCGTGACGAGCGCCCCGCGCTCCTTCGCCTGCGCGACGACCGGCGCGAGGTCCCGCACCCGGCCCGACGCACCGACCTGCTGCACCACGACACCGAGGAGCGTCCCCTCGACCTCGGGCAGCCCGTCCGTCAGGTCCGCGACGACGACGGGCAGACCGATCGCCTCCGCCCGACCGACCGTGACGGCGAGCGACTGCCCGAACAGGTCCGCGTCCAGCACGACCGTGCCCGGCTTGTTCCGCTGCCCGCGCCACATGAGCGCGACCGCCTCGGCCACCGCGGTCGCCTCGTCGAGCAGCGACGCGTTCGCGATGTCGAGACCCGTGAGGTCCGTGACCATCGTCTGGAAGTTGAGCAGCGCCTCCAGGCGACCCTGCGAGATCTCCGGCTGGTACGGCGTGTACGCCGTGTACCAGGCGGGCGACTCCAGCACGTTCCGGCGGATCACCGGCGGGGTCACCGTGTCGTAGTACCCCTGGCCGATCATGGACGTGAGCACCCGGTTGCGCCCCGCGACCTCGCGCAGCGCCGCGAGGACGTCCTCCTCGCTGCGGGCCGGCGGCAGGTCCAGCTCCCGGCCCGTGCGGATCGACGCCGGGACCGCCGCGTCGATCAGCGCGTCGAGGGTCGGGAAGCCGACCGTCTCCAGCATGCGCAGCGTCTCCTCGCCGCGCGGGCCGACGTGCCGGTCGACGAAGCCCTCGGCGGCCGGGGTGTGCTCCACGGCGGTGAGGGCGACCGCGGTCGCGCCGGCGGGGACGGGGATCGGCGGGACGGCGGGGGCGCCGGTCCGGGCGACGACGTCGTGCAACGAGCTGAGGTCGGTCACGGGCTGCTCCGGGGGTCGTCCGGCAGGCGCGCCGGGACGGGCTGGTGGGCTCCCCGCTCTGTCATCCGCGCGCCGGGCGCACGACCTGAGAGTTTTGCCGGTCCGCCATGGCCGAGTGGCCCGGGGCGCGCCGACTTGCACCGTCGGTGGGCCGGCCCTCGTCGGGCGCGGCCGCTTTCCAGAGTTGCCTCGCCGTCGCGGTACAGGGGCCTGAGAGATTCCCGGGGAGGGTTGCTCCTTCGGCGTCCGGCCGTGGCCGGAGCTCTCCCGCGTCGGTTCGAGCAGCGTGTTCAGTTGTCGCCGTGCTCCGGCCAGCCTACCCGCCGCGCGTGGCCCGGGCGGTGGTGTCCGCGGCCGGGCGGTCCTGGCGTGCGGGCGGTCCTGGCGTGCGGGCGGTCAGCGCCGCCCGCCGTCGTCGCGGGCACGCGCGCGGCGACGGTCGAGGCGGCGGTCGACCAGCATCCAGACGCCGGTCGCGACGAGGGCGACGACCGCGAGGACGATCGGCGTCGAGCCGCGGGCGGCCGCGCGCAGCACCGCCAGCCCGACGACGAGGACGACGGCCGCGTTGAGCAGCAGCCGCCGCTTGCGTCGCCACGACCTGGGCGACGACGGGCGCGGCGCTCCCCCCGGTACCGCCGACGCGCCCCGGCCGCGGCGGCGCCACCACGGCTCGACCTCGCTCGTCGGGACGCGTGTGCGCATCGTCGCTCTTCCCCGTGGGCTGCCGGTGTCGCGCCCATGCTGGCACGCCGTGCGCCGGGGTTTTCCACGGTGCGGGCACCGGAGGCGGTTCCGGGGTGCGTCGTTAGGCTGACGCGGTGACCAACGCCCGGGGTTCGCGGCACGCGGCGGTCGTCGTCGTGTCCGACCGCTCGGCGGCCGGGACGCGCGAAGACCGGTCCGGTCCGCTCGCGCGGGACCTGCTCGTCGAGGCGGGCTTCGAGGTCGACCAGCCGGTCGTGGTGCCGGACGGGGCGCTGCCGGTGCAGCACGCGATCGACGCCGCGGCACGCTCCGGCGCGCGGCTCGTGGTGACGTCCGGCGGCACCGGCGTGGGGCCGCGGGACCGGACTCCGGAGGGCACGCGCGCCGTGCTCGACCGCGAGCTGCCGGGTGTCGCGGAGCTCCTGCGGCGCGAGTCCGCGCGGACCGTCCCCACCGCGGTGCTGTCGCGAGGGCTCGCAGGCGTGACGGCCGACGGGGTCGTCGTCGTCAACCTGCCGGGCTCGCCCGGCGGCGTCCGGGACAACCTCGCGGCGCTCGTCCCGCTCCTCGGCCACCTCCTCGACCAGGTCGCGGGGGGTGACCACGGATGACGGTGCTGGCGCGGATCGAGGACCGGCCGCTTGACCTGCTGTTTCACGTGGAACATGTGAGCGACGCCCGCGCCGGGGCGGTCGCGACCTTCGTCGGGCTCGTCCGGGACCACGACCCGTCGGTCGACGGGAGGGTCGTGGCGCTCGAGTACAGCGCGCACCCCGACGCGGCGGCGGTCCTCGCGCGGCTCGCCGGGCGTGCGGCGGCGGACGACGACGTGCTCGGGCTCGCGGTGAGCCACCGCGTCGGGCGGCTCGAGGTCGGCGAGGCAGCGATCGTGTGCGCCGTGGCGACCGCGCACCGCGCCGAGGCGTTTGACGTGTGCCGGGCGCTCGTCGAGACCGTCAAGGCCGAGCTGCCCGTCTGGAAGCGCGAGATCCTCGCGGACGGCTCCCACGTGTGGGTGGGGATGTCATGACGGACCTGCCGATGCCGACCGTGCGGGCCTCGTCGTCGGACGACGGCAGCCCTGTCGTGCCGCGCGCCGACGGTCCACGGCCGCAGGACGCCGCCCGCCCCGACGCTCCGCTCGTCGACCGGTTCGGGCGCCCGCACCACGACCTGCGCATCTCGCTCACCGACCGCTGCTCGCTGCGGTGCACGTACTGCATGCCCGCCGAGGGCGTGCCGTGGCTCGCGCGGCAGACGATGCTCACGACCGAGGAGATCGTGCGCGTCGCCCGCGTCGGCGTCGAGCTCGGGATCACCGAGATCCGGCTCACGGGCGGCGAGCCGCTGCTACGCGTCGACGTCGTCGACGTCGTCCGGCGGCTGACCGCGCTCACCGGCCCGCACGGCAGCCCCGAGGTGTCGCTCACGACCAACGCGCTGCGCCTGCCCGCGCTCGCCGCTCCCCTGCGCGACGCCGGGCTGTCCCGCGTGAACATCAGCCTCGACACGCTCGACCGCGGGAAGTTCATCGAGCTCACCCGGCGCGACAAGCTCGTCGAGACGCTCGCCGGCATCGCCGCCGCGGACGCCGCCGGGCTGCACCCCGTCAAGATCAACGCCGTCGCGATGCGTGGGGTGAACGACGACGAGGTCGTCGCGCTCACCCGGTTCGCGGTCGAGCGCGGGTACCAGATGCGGTTCATCGAGCAGATGCCGCTCGACGGCGGCCACACCTGGGACCGCACGCAGATGGTCACGCAGGCGGAGATCCTCGACCGGCTGACCTCGGCGTTCACGCTCACCGAGGTTCCCGGGCGCGGCAACGCCCCCGCCGAGCTCTGGCACGTCGACGGCGGGCCGCAGACCGTCGGCGTCATCGCGTCCGTCACCGCGCCGTTCTGCTCCGCGTGCGACCGGCTGCGCCTGACCGCCGACGGGCAGCTGCGCGCGTGCCTGTTCGCGCAGGACGAGGTCGACGTGCGGGCGGTCGTGCGCGACGAGGCGCTGGGCGACGAGGCCGTGGCCGACGCGTACCGGCGGTGCCTCGCGGGCAAGAAGGCCGGGCACGGCATCGGCGAGCCGACGTTCCGGCAGCCCGACCGGCCCATGAGCGCGATCGGCGGCTGACGCGGGCTGGCCTCTGGCAGCTGTGTCTGGCCGTGCCGTGGATCGTCCCCCGAACGCGTCACCGAGAGGCGGGCGCCACGGCGTGACGCCACCCGTGACGGTTGCGTCAGGAGGGCGGTCGGGTCCACTCGTCCGCGAGGAGTGCGTACACGTACGTGTCGTGCCAGACCCGGTGCCCGTCGGCGTCGGCCGTGAACGACGCGGCCCGGAGGTGGTGGCCCTCGCGGCGCATGCCGAGGCGCTCCAGCAGCGCCCACGACCGCTCGTTGCGCGGGTCGCAGCGCGCGACCACGCGCCACGCCCGCCGCACCGTGAACACGTGGTCGAGCAGGGCGGTGCACGCCTCGGTCGCGTAGCCGTGGCCCCAGTGGGCCGGGTGGAACACGTACCCGAGCTGCCACGTGTGCCACTCGGCCGGTCCTTCGCCGGCCAGGTAGAGGTTCCCGACCAGGGTGCCCGTGGAGCGGAGCGACACCGCGACGAAGGCCGGGTCGTGCGCCCTGCGCTCGGCCTCGCGCGCGGCGGCGTCCGGGTCGAGCACGCCGTACGGCTCGTACCGCACGGCGTCGGGGTGGGAGAGGTACGCGTGCAGCGCCGTCGCGTCGCCCGCCCGGAACGGCCGGAGGTGGAGCCGGGGCGTCGTGACGTCGATGCCGGGTTCGGCGGTCGGCGCCGCCCGGTCCTCCGGTGCGTCGCTCGCACAGGGTCCGTCGCCACCATCCGGGTCGCTCATCCGCCCAGGCTCGCGGTCGCACGTCAGGCCGGGACGTGACCTAGGTCCCCGGCGCGTGAGGCCGCCGGGCACGCGTCGTCCCAGGTCAGGCGTGAGGTTCAGTCGAGCGGTGCCTGCCAGCGCAGCAGCGCCCCTCGTCCGGACGGGGGCTGCAGCAACGAGAAGGACCCGCCGACCTCGCGCGCGCGTTCCGCGAGGTTCCGGGTGCCCGAGGAGCGGGTCGGCGCCGCCGGGACGCCGACGCCGTCGTCCTCGACCTCCACGACGATCGACCCGTCACCGCCGGAGGCGACCGCCAGCCGGACCGACACCTGCCGCGAACGGGCGTGCCGCGCGACGTTGGACAGGCCCTCGCGCACCACCGCGACCACGTTGTTCGCCCGGCCGGGGGCGACCAGGGAGTCGATTGCGTCCGTGGGGCCGGCCGCGGTGACGTCCACGTCGACGCCGTCGACCGTGACGCTCAACGCGGGCGCGAACCCGAGCGACGCGCGCGCGAGCTCGACCTCCGCGACGACTCGCTGCACCAGGGGGATCGTCGCGCCCGGGTCGTCCAGGGTGCGCACGATGACGCGGATCTGCCGGATGCCGGCGTCCACGTGCTCCACGACCTGCCCGAGCGCCTGCGACACGTGCTCGGGGACGGGCACGGACGGGTCGGACCGCAACGACTCGACCTGCATGCCGGCGGCGAACAGCTGCTGGATCGCGAGGTCGTGCAGGTCGCGGGCGATGCGGGTGCGCTCGCCCCGCAGCGCCTCGTGCCCCCGCAGCCGCTGGGCCTCGCCCAGGACGAACGCGAGCGCCGCCTGCCGGGCGAACGACTGCGCGAACGTCAGGTCCTGCTCGGTGAACGGCTCCCCGCCCGCCGCGCGGAGCAGCACGAGGACCCCCAGACCGTCGCCGTGCGCGTGCAGCGGCGCCAGGAGCGCGGGCCCGAAGCCTGCGAACGCGGGGTGCGCGTCCGTCGACGCGTTCACGATGAGGACGCCCCCGTCGGCGCTGGTGAACGCCTGTCGCACCCGCGGGTCGTCGGTCGCGTCCAGGCCGAGGAGCTGGCGGCCGCCGTCGGTGACGATCTCGACGATCAGGTCGTCGCCCTCCGGGCCCGGCAGCACGAGAGCGGCGACGTCCGCCTCACCGCTGTCGGCGGCGGCCTGGGCGATCATCTCCAGGGCGTCCTCGGCGTCCGCACCCTCGAGGAGCATCGTCGTGATCTGCTGCGACGCGGACAGCCAGCGTTGGCGGCGCACCTGTGCGGCGTACAGCTGCGCGTTGTCGACCGCCACGGCCACGGCTGCCGCGAGAGCCTGCACCACCTCGACGTCGGCGTCGTCGAACCCGCCCTGCTTCTCCGACAGGTACAGCGTCCCGTACCGCTCGCCGTGCACGCGGACGGCCGAGCCGAGGAACGAGCCCATCGGCGGGTGTCCCGCAGGCAGGCCGCGGAACGCGGGGTGCTGCGTCAGGTCCTCCAGCCGCAGGACCCCGTGGTCGGGGATCTGCCCCAGCACACCCCACGCGTGCGGCGGGTGCCCGAGCGCTGCGGCGGTGGCCTCGTCGACGCCGCTTTGGACGAACGTCAACGACGTGCCGTCGGGGTCGACGATGTTGATCGCGCCGTACCGGGCTCCCGTCAGCGTCGTGCTGGCGGCGACGAACCGTTCCAGCAGGCTGGGGAGGTCCAGGTCGCCGGCCATGTCCAGGATCGCGGACAGCAGCTGTGACGTCCCGCCGGCTGCATCTGTCGTTGGTGCGTTCACGCCCCACGTACCTCCTTGCGCACCGCCCCACCCTAGACAAGGGCCGAAGGTCCCATGCCTACCGCCCGTGGGGCGGTTCGGCGCGGCGAGGTGACGGCGTGTCGCAGCGGGCGGCTCGCGTGGTCGCACGAGAGGGGCCGACCTCTCGGCCGGGACGTCGACGCCGTGGACCGTCGTCCGCGTCCGGGCGCCGGGGCGGTCAGCCGCCCGCGAAGGGCGGCAGGACGTCGAGGGTCGCGCCGGGCCGGACCTGGTCGGAGTCCTCGACGCGCACGCCGTCGGCCAGGAGCGCGCAGCGGGGCAGGACGCCGGCGAGGTCGGGGTGGCGACGCACGAGCTCGGAGACGACACCGGCGGCCGGCCCGGCCGGCACGGCCTCGGTGTCGAGACCGGCCGCCTCGGCCGCGGCGGCGAAGTAGCGGACGGTCAGCGTCTCCACCGCCGGGGTCGTCGACGCGGTCACGGCAGGACGTTCTCGTCGGACGCCCACGCGAGCGCCGCCCGCTCGACCGTCGCGAGCACGTCGTCGCCCGCGCGGCCCGACGCGACGGCGAGGCCCGCGACCAGCATCGTCACCGGCACGGCCGGCCGTGCGACCGAGTGCGCGACGTCCGCGGCGACGCCCAGGACGCGGTCGATGTCGACGAGCGCGGGGTCGACACCCAGCTCGCGCGCGATGTGGTCCACCCAGGCGGGCAGGTCGGCGCCGGGCGCCTTGCGGGGGTCGGTGCTCACGGTGTCCTCCGGTCGTGGTCGCTGGGTCCGATGCTGCCACCCGCAGCCAGCCGCGTGTCGAGCCGGCGGACGTCGTCCCACGTGTCCGCGTCGGCACCGGCGTCGTCCACGTCGGGGACGTCGACGAGGTCCAGGCCGCCGACGACCCGGCGGACGGCGACGTCGCGCGGGCCGTCCGGGAGGGCCGCGAGCGCCGCGTCCAGCGCGGTGCGCCGGTAGGCGGCCACGAGGTGCTGCGGTGCCCCGTCCGGGCCGACGAGCCGCGCGCCGTCCGCCGCCGGTGCTGCCAGCGCCGCCGCGACGAGCGCGGGCACCACGCGCACCGCCCCGGGGACGTCGCACGCGAGCACCACGACGAGGCGGTCGGGAGCCGTCCGCGGACCGGGGTCGGGCAGAGCCGCGAGGCCCGCGGCCAGGCCGGCGACGGGACCGCCGAACGGTGGTGACTCCTGGACGGTCGCGACACCCGGCCGGGCGACCGACGGCGGACCGACGAGGACGACGGACCGCGCCCCGGAGACGGCCGCGAGCGCGTGGTCCACGAGCGCGCGCCCGGCGACGACCACCGACCCCTTGTCGGCACCGCCGAGCCGCTGCGCGCGACCGCCCGCGAGCACGACCGCGTCGAACTCGTCGGTACCAGGCTCGGGCGCGGCCGGCGAGGCCGGACCGGTCACGGCTCGCGCCGCCAGTCGCCGGACTTGCCTCCGGTCTTGGCCTCGAGGCGGACGTCCGCGATCGACACGGACTTGTCGAGGCCCTTGACCATGTCGACGACCGCGAGCGCGGTGACGGACACCGCGGTGAGCGCCTCCATCTCCACGCCCGTGCGGTCGGCCGTGCGGACCGTCGCGGTGATCGCGACACCGTCGTCCTCGACGGACAGGTCCACGACGACGCCGTGCACGCCGATGACGTGCGCGAGCGGCAGCAGCTCGGCGGTGCGCTTCGCGGCCGCGATGCCGGCGACCCGCGCGACGGCGAGCACGTCGCCCTTCGGCACGGTCCCGTCGCGCAGCGCGGCGACGACGTCCGGGCCGCACACGACCCGGCCGGTCGCGGTCGCGGCGCGGACGGTCGGCTGCTTGTGGGTGACGTCGACCATGCGCGCGTGGCCGGCGGCGTCGAGGTGGGTGAAGGGCTGCGTCATGGGGTGATCCTCAGGACGGTGACGAGGTCGCCGGGCGCGACCTGCTCGATCTCGGCGGGGACGACGGCGAGGCCCTCGGCGACCGCCAGGCGCGCGACGAGGTGCGACCCGGAGCCCCCCGCGGTCGCGCGGACGACGCGCGGGTGGCGCGGGGCGGAGGTCGCGTGCTCGTCGGTGCGCTGCCCGTGGGCGGGCGGGACGGTGTCGACGTGGCGGCCGTCGGACTCGGGCGCGACGAAGCGGACCGGCATCACCTGCGCGCGAGCGGGCGGCGTGCGCCAGCCGTCGACGACGACGGCCGTCGTCGTCGGGCGCTCGACCTCCACGAGACCCCGCATCCGCAGCAGCGCGGGCCGCACGAACAGCTCGAACGACACGAACGAGCTCACCGGGTTGCCGGGCAGCGTGAACACGGGCGTCCCGCCGGGCAGCCGGCCGAGCCCCTGCGGCTTGCCGGGCTGGACGGCGACGGGGACGAACGCGACGTCGGGCTCGTGGAGCAGCGCTGCCTTGACCACGTCGAACGCACCGACGCTCACGCCGCCGGACGTGACGATCGCGTCGACCGTGCCGTCGAGGCCGTGCAGCAGGTCGCGCAGCGCGACCGGGTCGTCGCCGACGGGCCCGAGCCGCAGCGCCTCACCGCCCGCGTCGCGCACGGCCGCGGCGAGCAGCCACGAGTTCGAGTCGGGGATCTGCCCGTGCGCGAGCGGCTTCCCCGGGGCGACGAGCTCGTCGCCCGTGCTCACGACCGCGACGCGAGGCCGCCGGTGCACGGCGACCTCCGCGACGCCGACCGACGCGACCGCGGCCACGTGCGCGGGGCCCAGCAGCGTGCCCGCGGCGACGACGAGGTCGCCCGGCACGGCGTCCTCGCCTGCACGCCGGACGTGCTGCCCGACGACCTTCGGCGCGCCGACCCGGACGGTGACCGTGCCGGCGTCGGTGTCCTCGACAGGCACGATCGCGTCGGCGCCGGCCGGCACGGGTGCGCCCGTCATGATCCGCGCCGCCGTGCCGGGTCCGACCGTCGGCCGGTGCGACGACCCCGCGGGCAGGTCGGCGACCACCCGCAGCGTCACCGGGGTGGACGGCGACGCGTCCCGCACGTCCTCGGCACGCACCGCGTAGCCGTCCATCGCGGAGTTGTCCCACCGGGGCAGTGGCGCGTCGGTCGTGACGTCCTGCGCGAGCACGAGGCCGAGCGCGTCGGCCAGAGCGACGACGACGGCGGGCAGCGGTGCGGCCAGCTGCAGCGCTGCCGCGCGGTGCTCCTCGAGGCTGCGCAGCGCGGGGGTCGTCGGCACCCCCCGATCCTGCCACCCGACCCCGGCGCCCCGGCGTGCGGGACCACCGGGAGAAACGCCTTCAGGCGCGCGCGGCGAGCCAGGCGAGCACGCCGCCCTCGACGTTCGCGGCGTCGACCCCGGCGGCGCGCAACGTGCGGGCGGCGAGGGCCGAGCGTGCGCCGACCTGGCAGATGACGAGGACCGGGCGGTCGCGCGGCAGGTCGGGGACGGCCGAGCCGTCGAGGACGCGCGCCAGCGGGACGTGGGTGGCGCCCGGGACGGACACGACGGCGAGCTCCGCGGCCTCGCGGACGTCGACGAGCACCGTCGTCGGGTCGGCGTCGAGGCGCGCGACGAGCTCGGTGGCCGTCACGGTCGGCACGACGTCGTCGAGGGGGCGCGACGGGCTCGTCGCCGACGAGGCGCCGGCGCGCGCGGCGGTGGGCGCGGCGGGCGCGGCGGGCGCGGCGGCGGACCGCGGCGAGACCGGGGCGGCCGACCGCTCGGCGACGCCGTCGTCGGCGCCGGGGCGGGCGGTGCCGACGAGCGGCACCTCGGACCACCGGCCGCGCAACGCGTCGACGACGAGCACGCGGCCCAGCAGCGGCTCCCCCAGCCCGGTGACGAGCTTGACCGCCTCGGTCGCCATGACGGACCCGACCTGCCCGCACAGCGCCCCGAGCACGCCGGCCTCCGCGCACGACGGCACGGTGTCGGGCGGTGGCGGTGCCGGGAACAGGTCGCGGAGCTGGACGGCCGGGACCCCGGCGGGTGGACGGCCCCAGAACACGGTCGTCTGCGCGTCGAACCGCAGCACCGAGCCCCAGACCTCGGGCAGCCCGAGCCGTACGCACGCGTCGTTGACGAGGTACCGGGTCGGGAAGTTGTCGGTGCCGTCCACGACGACGTCGTACCGGCGCAGGACGTCGTCGACATTCCCCTCGTCCAGCCGCAGGGCGTGCACGACGACCCGCACGTCCGGGTCGAGCTCCGCGATCGCGTCGCGCGCGCTGTCGACCTTGAGCCGTCCCACGTCGGCCGTGCCGTGGATGACCTGCCGCTGCAGGTTGGTGACGTCGACGACGTCGTCGTCCACCACGCCGATCGTGCCGACACCCGCCGCGGCCAGGTACTGCAGCACGGGCGCCCCGAGGCCCCCGGCGCCGACGACGAGGACGCGCGCGTTGCGCAGCCTGCGCTGCCCGTCGACGCCGAGCCCCGGCAGCAGCAGGTGCCGCGACCCACGCGTCACCTGCGCGGGAGTCAGCGGTGGCCCGGGGTCGACGAGCGGGGGCAGCGGCACGCCGTCCAACCTACGTCGCGCGCGAGCCCGTCAGCACGGGCGGCCGCCGTCGAAATCGCCCGGACGCCCGTGCGTGAGGAGCGGTCGTCAGAAGTCGAAGAGGTCCTCCAGCCAGGACTCCTTCTTCTTGCGCCGGTAGCGGGGGTCGCCCGCGTGACGCGGGTCGGCGTAGCGCGGGTCGGCGTAGCGCGGGTCGGGGGTGCCGCGGCGGTCGTCGTACCCGCGCCGGTCGTCGAAGCCCCGACGGTCGTCGTAGCCGCGCCGGTCCTCGGGGCGCGGCTCGGCGGGGCGAGCGGGTCCGGACCCGAGGCCGGGGTCGGGAGCGGCGGCGCGGTCGAGGATCTTGTCGAGCTCGCCGCGGTCCAGCCAGATGCCGCGGCACGTCGGGCAGTAGTCGATCTCCACCCCCTGCCGCTCGGACATGACGAGCTCGGCCTGGTCGACGGGGCAGCGCATGGGTCCTCCCGGGGCGGTGTCCTGCGGTCGTGGGGTCAACGCTCCACGCGACCCGATCGTGCCCGTGGATGCTCCGCCGCGCTCGTCAACGTCGTGGCCTCAGGCTCCCAGCGTCGCCTGCCAGCGGACGACCCGGTCGACGGCCTCCCGCACCACCTCGGGCGACGACGCGAACGACAGCCGCACGAACCGGTGCCCGTCGACGGGGTCGAAGTCGGTGCCCGGCGTGAGGGCCACGCCGGCCTCGTCGAGCAGCCGCGCGCACCACGTCACCGAGTCGAGGCCCGACGACGACACGTCGCCGTACAGGTAGAACGCACCGTCCGCGGGGGCGACGTGCGTCCACCCGAGCTCGGGCAGCCGCTCCAGCAGGAGCGCGCGCGACGCGGCGTACCGCTCGACGTTGGCACGCGCCGCCGCGTAGCCCTCCGGGCTGAAGGCGGCCACACCCGCGTGCTGCGCGAGCGCCGGCGGGCACAGCGCGACGTTGCCCGCGAGCGCGTCGACGGGCGCGACGAGGTCGTCGGGCAGCACCAGCCAGCCGAGCCGCCACCCGGTCATCGCCCAGTACTTGGAGAACGAGTTCACGACGACCGCGCCGCCGTCGAGGTACTGCGCGGCGGTGGCCACGACGGCACCCTCGTCGTACGTGATGCCGTGGTAGATCTCGTCGCTCACCAGCCGGACCCCGTGCTCGGCGCACCACGCGGCGAGCTCGGCGAGCGACGCGGCGTCGACCATCGTGCCCGTGGGGTTCGCGGGGCTCGCGACGACGAGTCCGTCGAGCGGGCCGTCGAGCGCCTCGAGGTGCGCGACCGTCGGCTGGAACCGCGACTCCGGCCCGCACGGCAGCTCCACGACCTCGCACCCGAGCGCGCGCAGGATGTTGGTGTACGCCGGGTAGCCCGGGCGGGCGAGGGCGACCCGGTCGCCCACGTCGAACGCCGCGAGGAACGCGAGCAGGAACCCGCCCGACGATCCCGTCGTGACCGCGATGCGCGCGGGGTCGACGTCCACGTCGTACCAGGTCCGGTAGTGCGTGGCGATGGCGGCGCGCAGCCCCGGCGCGCCGAGAGCCTCGGTGTACCCGAGGTCGCCGCTGGTCAGCAGCTCGACGGCACGCTGCCGGACCACCTCCGACGCACCGGTCGACGGCTCGCCGGCGCACAGGTTGAGGACGTGCTCCCCCGCAGCCCGGCGCGCGTTCGCGGCAGCGAGGATCTCCATGACGGCGAAGGGCGGCACGTGCGCCCGGGAGGCGACCTTCACCCGCCCCATCCTGCCGTGCCGAGCACCACCGGGCGCCCGTTCGACTCTCCCGCCGGAACAGAGCAGCATGCGGTGCGTGATCGTGGACTGCGCCCTCTACACCCACGGCGTCCGGCGGCACCGGCTCGACGACCTGTTCGCCGCCGCGCAGGAGGCGGAGCGGGACGACGGGTTCGTCTGGGTGGGCCTCGTGGACCCGTCCGCCGACGAGTTCGACGCGCTCGCGGAGGGGTTCGCGCTGCCGGAGCTGGCGATCGAGGACGCGATCCGGGCGCACCAGCGCCCCAAGCTCGAGCGCTACCCCGACCTGACGTTCGCGATCGTCAAGCCCGTGCGGTACGTCGACCACGCCGAGGTCGTCGACGTGGGCGAGCTCGCGGTCTTCGTCGGGCCGCGGTTCGTCGTCGTCGTGCGGCACGGCGACTCGCAGGTCCCGGCGCGCGCCCGCCGGAGCCTGGAGGCGGACCCGGACACGATGGCGCTCGGGCCGTGGGCGGTGCTGCACCGGCTGCTCGACCTGACCGTCGACGAGTACCTGGAGGTCACGCGGTCCGTGGACGTCGACCTCGACGAGATCGAGGACCAGGTGTTCGGCTCGACGCCCGGCGAGGACCACGCGGAGCGCATCTACCGGCTCAAGTCGGAGGTGCAGCAGTTCCGGCGGGCGGTCGTGCCGCTCGTCGGGCCGCTGCACCGGCTCGCGGCGGGCCAGGTGCCGGGCGTCCCGGAGGAGATGGCACCGTACTTCCGGGACGTCGAGGACCACGCGCTGCGGGTCGCCGACTCGATCGAGACCGCCGACGCGCTGCTGTCCGGTGTGCTGGCCGCCGACCTCGCGCAGGTGACCGTCGCGCAGTCGCGCGTGAGCGTGCAGCAGAACGCGGACATGCGGAAGATCTCGGCGTGGGCCGCGATCGGCCTGGTGCCGACGGCGATCGCGGGGGTCTACGGCATGAACGTGCGCAACCTGCCGGCCGCCGACACCGGCTTCGGGTTCTGGGTGGTGCTCGCCGTCATCGTCGGCTCGTGCGTGCTGCTGCACCGCGCCTTCCGACGCAACCGCTGGTTGTAGGGCGGCTGTAGGGCGGGTGTAGGGCGGCAGCCCGCCGCGGCGTCCCGGCCGGAGCGGGTCAGCCCGCCGTCGCGGCGTCCCGGGCCGCGAGCGCCGCGCGGACGTGCGCGACGACCCCGTCCGCGGCCGCCTCGACCTCGGCGAGGCACGTGGAGAAGTTCTCCGGACCGCCGTACCAGGGGTCGTCGACGTCGAGCACGTGCTCAGGCTGGCCGGGCGCGACGAGGGGTGCGGCCGGGTCGAACGACCGGTACATCACGACGCGCGCCGCGACGCCCGCGTCCCCCGCGAGCCGGCGCAGCGCGCGGGCGTGGGAGGACGTCATCGCGAGGACGAGGTCGCGCGCCGGGAGGTCGGAGGCGCGGACCTGCCGCGCGCGGTGCCCGTCGCCGACCGGGTAGCCGTGCTCCGCGAGCACGGCGCGCGCGCGCCGGTCGACGGGCCTGCCGTGCTCCTCGTCGCTGATCCCGGACGAGTCGACGACGACCGCGTGGCCGAGGCCCGCAGCCTCGAACCGGTCGCGCAGCACGATCTCCGCCATCGGGGAGCGGCAGATGTTGCCGGTGCAGACGGTCATCACGCGGTACGGCTCGGTCACGCGCCCATCCTCGCGCACGGCCCCCGGGTCAGGGTCGACGCGCCGCGGCGCCGAGCGCGTGCACGACCTGGTGCTGGACGTCCCGCGTCCGGCCTGACGCGCGCAGGGAGCACCCAGCACGCGCCCCCGCGGCCGTGCGCACCGCGCGTCTCCACGCATCGACGACGCACAGGTCAGCGGCGCCCCGCGCGCTCGACGTCGACGGTCAGCCGCAGCGCGACGGTGTCTCCGAGTTCGATGCCCTCCGCCGCCCGGACCGCGTCCTTGAGCGGCACGAGGTACCCGCCCTGCTTCGGGAACAGCGACGTCGTCCAGCGGGTGCGGCCGACCTGCACCGCGACGGGGATGACGCCCCACCCGTAGCTGACCAGGGACGACGCGGCCCGCAGCTCGGCCGCCTCCGCGTCGGGCACCGTGACGAAGTGGAAGGGCGCCGGGCCCTTCCACCACCACACCTCACCGCTGAACCGCAGCTCCACGCGCCCATCCTTGCGCCTGGCCCCGCGCGAGACCGTGGTCGTCGCCGCGCACGCGGCGCGGACGGGGACGACCACGGTCTCGGTGCGGCGCAGCCGCCCGGGTCAGCGGCGGCCGACGACGAAGCGGGCGGCGCGGGTCGTGGCCGCGAGGCCCGGGCGACGGCGGGTCGCGACGACGACGGCACCGCCGGCGGCGACCAGGCCGGCGGCGACGAGAGCGAGCGCCGTCACGCCGTCCGCGCCCGTCGTCGCGAGCGCCCCCGCGCCCCGGCCGGACGCGGCGCGCACCTGGACCTCGACCCACACGGTCCGTCCGTCGACCTGCCCGACGAGCGCGAGGCGGTGCGTGCCGGGGGCGACGGACGACGGGATCGTCAGGCGCGCCTCGACGGCCCCGGTGGCGTCGGCCCGGGCCCAGCCGAGCGCCGTCGGCGCGGAGAACAGCCACACCTGCACCCACTCGCCGGGCACGAACCCGGCGCCCCGCACGGTGATCGTGCCGCCGGCCCGGGGCGTGCCGTCGACGGTCACACCGCCGCGGTTCGCGTCCGTGAGGCCGTCGGCGGTGGGCGTGAACCGGGGGACGTCGGGCCGGGTGGGCCCAGCGCCCGGCGTGGCACCGGCGCCCGCACCCGGCGTGCCGCTCGGGCTCGGGACGGGCGTGCTCACGGACGGCGTCGGCGTGGGCGTCGGCCCCGCGTCGAGGTGCCCCGCGAAGACGTCGGCCGCGTCACCCAGCGCCATCAGCACGGTCTCGCCGGTCGCGTCGACGGCACCGTCGTTGTCGGTCACGGCCCAGACGGTGCCGTCGCCGCCGACGGTCAGGCCCTCGAGCTTCTCCTGCGTCCACCCGTGCGTGGCGCGCAGGTCGGGCAGCACGTCGCGCACGAGGTCCTTCGTGAGCGTGCCGACGGTGCCGGGTGCGGGATCGGCCGGCAGGTCGACGGCGTAGACGCGCTTGACGCGGGCGGTCGGGCCGTTGAGCTTGTCCCGCTCGACCACGGCGAGCGTGTCGTGGTCGACGGCCGTCACCTCGGACAGCCCGATCCAGTCCCCGGTGGTGCTCGTGGTCTCCAACGGGTACGCGAACCAGGTCCACGTGCCGTGGTCGACGTCGAACCGGCCGATGCGCGCCGTCCCGCCGAGGCCGCCGGGATCGGTCGTCAGACCCCGCTGGAGGGCGACGAACACGTGCTCGCCGTCCTTCCCGGCCGCGACCGCGACACCCTCGACGCCCCACTTCGTCAGGCCGGACGCGACGTCGGCGGGAAGCGGGACCGTCTCGACGACCGCCCCGGACGCGTCGAGGCGCACGAGCTGGTTCGCGGCGCCGGTCGCCCCCTCGACCCCTAGCCAGAAGCCTCCGCCGGCGCGCGCTGCCACGCCCTCGACGTCCAGCCCGACGGGTGCGCCGTCGCGCGTCACCATGACCTCGCGGTCGACGACGGCGGGCGTGCCCGACACGTCGAGCGACAGCAGCCGGGTGGGCGTGTACGCGGCGTCCGTGGCCGACCAGAGCCGCCGGTCGTCGGCCGGGTCGGCGGTGAGCGCGCCGAGGGCGCCCCAGCCGATCGGGTTCCCGGCCCCGTCGTCGGCGGACACCACCGACGGGAACGCGGGCGTGCCGGACGCGGCGGCGTGCGCCGGGCCCCGGCCGAAGACGGTGACCGACGAACGGACCAGCGCGGACGCGTCGTCCTCCTCGCTCGACACGAGCAGCAGGTCGCGCGACGGCACGGGCAGGAGCCCCTCGGGCCCGTTCGTCGTCGCGAGCACCTGCACGAACCGCGGCACGGCCGGGACGGTCACGTCGTAGACGGCCACGAAGTTCGACCGCTCCGAGCCCACGAACGCGTACGGCGTGCCGCCGAGCGTCGCGACGGCCAGGCCCTCGGGCTCGACACCCTTCTTCGCGGCACGGTCCTCGGTGTGCAGCCCGACGCGCACCGCGAGCCGCTCGAGCTCGGCGCCCGCGTCCCAGACGACGGCGCCGGTGGTGTCGAACACCGTCCAGCCGCGCGTCCCGCCCTTCCAGTCCCCCTCGTTCGCGGTGGCGAGGTGCCCCGCGTCGAGCCACGCGACGGCGTCGGGCTCGCGCGGACGCGTCGGGAGCGCCCCGGTCTGGTCGACGCGCCCGTCCTTCGTCACGTCGACCCCCGTGACCGCGGCGGAGCCGGCGCTGAACACCCGCGTGACGGAGCCGGACGCGAGGTCCACGAGGACGACGCCGTTGTTCTCCTGCAGCGTCACCGCGACGGTCGTGCCGGTCGGGTCGACCGCGACGTACTCCGGCTCGGGGTCGTGCGGGGTGTCGAGGCCCGCGGCGACGAACGACGGCAGCGCCGAGCCGTCCGGTGCGGTGAACGGCACGGCACGCGTCGTCCAGGTGCCCGGGTCGGCGGTGTCCGGCAGGTCGAGCAGCTGGAGGAACCCGCCGGGTGCCTGCGGCAGGTCGCCCTCGTCGCCGTCCGCCGGGGACGCGTCCTCGTCGCGCTGGTTCTCGATCGCGATCGCAGCGTGGCGCCGGTCCGGTGCGAGCGCGATCGAGTCCGGCTGGCCACCCAGGTCGAGCGTGCGGACGAGGGTGCGGGTGCGCAGGTCGACGACGGCGAGGACGCCCGACGGGTCGGTGAACGACGCGGAGGTGTCGACGACGACGAGCACGTGGTTGCCGACGACCGCGACCGAGGTCGGCTCCGCGTGCTCTCCGACGCCGAGCCCCGCGTGCAGGTCCAGCGTGCCCAGGCCGGCCGGCGCACCGGGGTCGGTGATGTCGACGAAGCCGATGCGACGTGCGAGCGCGTCGGTGTGGACGAACGTGCGCCCGTCGTCGCTCACCGCCGAGATCTCGGCGACCGTCTCCGCCGTGGGGTCCTCCCCCGCGGGGCGGTTGAGGTGGACCGGGTACGTCGCGAGCCGGTGGAACGTCTGCTCCGCGGTCGGCGTGGACCAGTCCGCGGCCGCAGGGCGGGAGACGGCGGCGGCGTCCGCGACAGCGGTGCGAGCGGGTGCGGCGGCGGCCGTGGTCGCGAGCCCGGCGGCGAGCGCCGCGGCGGCGGTGGCGAGCGCGACGGTCGCGGTGCGGGGACTGGCGGTGCCACGGTCGGGGGTGCCGCGTCGGCGGCCGACGGGGTGGTCGGCGCGGGGCTGCGGACGCAGCATCGGTGCTCCTTCTCTCGGTGTCGACTTCGCTCGGTGTCGACCTCTCTCGGTGCCGACCTCTCTCGGTGTCGGCGCGAGGGTGCCGGTCACGGGTGTCGCACACCGGACCCGCAGGTGAACGCCGTCGGTCGGCCGGACGACGAGGTCACGCGGGCGGCCGGCCAGCGCCACACCCTTGTGACGCGATATAGACGCGATATACTCTGGGCCGAGCATTCGGCAGCGAGTAACCACGACGAGGGAGCCGGGCATGGCACCGCGCACGCGCAGCAACCCCCTCGCGCTCGCCGTCCTCACGCTGCTGTGGGAGCGCCCGATGCACCCCTACGAGATGTCGATGACCCTCCGCGAGCGCCGCAAGGACGAGACCGTCCGGCTCAACTTCGGCTCGCTCTACTCGGTCGTCGACGGGCTCGAGAAGCGCGGGCTGATCGAGGCCGCGTCGACCGAGCGCGAGGGCAACAGGCCGCCGCGCACCGTGTACCGGATCACGGACGCCGGCGCGACCGAGGCCGTCGACTGGCTGAGCGACCTGGTCCGCACGCCGGTCAAGGAGTTCCCGCAGTTCGAGGCGGCCCTCTCCTTCCTCCCGCTGCTGGCGCCCGACGACGTCGCCCGGCTCCTGCGGATGCGCGCCGCGTCGGTGCGCGTCACGCTCACGTCGCTCGAGTCGACCGTCGCCGACGCGCGCGCGCAGGGCCTGCCGCGGATCTTCGCGCTCGAGGCCGAGTACGAGATGGCGCTGCTGCGCGCGGAGCTCGACTTCGTGGTCGCGCTCGAGGCCGGCATCGGCGACGGCTCGCTCGAGCAGGTCGATCTGTGGCGGTCGCTGCACGACCGGGCCGACGCCGCCGGGCGGCTCGACCCCGACGAGCTCGCCGACGCGCTCGCGCCCTACCTCTCCGTCCAGGAGGACCCGCCCACGACACGCTGACCCGCGCGCCGCGCGACGGCGCCCACGAGACCCCGGGGACCCGTCCCCGGACAGCAGGTCGGCCCAGGTGCTGGCACACCCGGGCCGACCGGTGACGAACCGACCGAGGCCCCGCCGCGAGGCGGGACCACCTGTGCGATCCGCTGCACCGACCAGCATAGGTGGCCCCTCGGTCGCACCACCGGCGTCAGCAGGCGCCGGTGCCGTGGCCGTCCCGACGGACGGCGCGACCGACGAAGGAGCACCACCATGCCCACCCGCACCCCGTCGCGCTCCGGCGCGGTGGAGGCGGTCGACCTGGTCAAGACGTACCCGGGCGGCCGCGGCCGCCCGGACGTCACGGCACTCGACGGCCTCACCCTCACCGTCCCCGGCGGCACCGTCCACGGGCTGCTCGGCCCCAACGGCGCCGGCAAGTCGACCACCACCAAGGTCCTCACGACCCTGTCCCGCGCGACGTCCGGCACCGCGCGGGTCGCGGGGCACGACGTCGTCCGGGACGCCGACGACGTCCGCCGCGCCGTCGGCCTCGTCTCGCAGGGCACGGGCGCCGACCCGCTGCTCACGCCGCGCGAGAACCTCGTCATGGCTGCGCGCCTGCGCGGCGCGAACCGCGCGGACGCGAGCGCACGAGCCGCGGCGCTGCTCGACCGCTTCCGCCTGGGCGACGCGGGCGACCGCCGCACGGGCGGCCTGTCCGGCGGCACGCGCCGCAAGCTCGACGTCGCGCTCGGGCTCGTCGACGCGCCGCGCGTGCTGTTCCTCGACGAGCCGACGACAGGGCTCGACCCGGAGGCGCGCGCCGCGATGTGGGACGAGATCCGCCGGCTGGCCGGCGAGGACGCGCTGACGGTGCTGCTGACCACGCACTACCTGGAGGAGGCCGACCGGCTCGCGGACGGCCTGAGCATCGTCGACCGCGGCCGTGTCGTCGCCGCGGGCACGCCCGACGACCTCAAGGCGACCCTCGCGGGCGACACCCTCACGGTCGACCTCGTCGAGCCGGCCGCGGACGAGGTCCGCCGTGCCGTCGCGCCCGTGCTGGACGACGTCACCGTGCACGTCGAGGGCCCCACGGGCCGGCTCGTCGCGCGCACGCCGGACGGTCCCGCCGTCGTCGGCGCGGTCATCACGGCGCTGCAGCACGCCGGGGTCCGGCACGGCGCCGTCGCGGTCTCCCGCCCGACGCTCGACGACGTCTACCTGCGGTACGCGGGCCGGTCGTGGTCGGAGGTGGCCCGATGAGCGCCGCCACGCTCGCGCCGACGCGCACGACGGCACCGTCGGCCCGCCGCGCCGGCCGGGTCGCGCAGACGCTCGTGGTGTGCCACCGGTGGGTGGTCGGCACCGTCCGGCAGCCGTGGGGGCTCGGGGTGTCGGTGCTGCAGCCGCTCGTGTGGATCGTGCTGTTCGGCAACGTCTTCGAGTCCGTCGCGTCGGTCCCCGGCTTCGGCGCCGACGACTACCTGACGTTCCTCGTGCCGGGCGTCCTCATGATGACCGTCCTGTACTCCGGCGCGTGGGCCGGGACGGGGTTCATCGACGACATCCGCTCGGGCGTCATGGACCGCCTCCTCACGTCCCCGGTGCGCCGCTCGGCGCTCGTCCTGGGCCAGCTGCTCCAGCAGCTGCTGGTCACCGGGGTGCAGGGCGTGGTCGTGCTGGCCATCGCCGCGGCGGCAGGGGCCCGGTTCGACGGCGGGCTCCTCGGGCTGGCCGTCGCCCTGGCCGCGTCGCTGCTGCTCGCGGCGGCGTTCTGCTCGCTGTCCGCGGCGGTCGCGCTGCTCGCCCGGGACCAGACGGCCCTCATCGGCATCTCGACGACGATCGTCCTGCCGGCGACGTTCGTCTCGACCGCCCTCATGCCGACGGCCGTGCTGCCGTCCTGGGTGGAGTCGGCGGCGCGGTACAACCCGCTCACGTGGGCCACGGAGATCGCCCGCACGGCGATGTCGCCCGCCGTCGACTGGGGCCTCGTCGGGACGCGGGCCGCCCTGCTGACCGTCCTCGCCACGGCCGTCGCCGCGTGGTCGGTCGGCGCCATGCGCCGCTACCAGCGCTCGCTCTGACGCGTCACCCGCCGCGGTCCCCGGCTCAGCCGCGGGGCCGTGGCGGGCGGCCGCACCACCGGGGCCGCGGGCGCGTCAGTCGCGGGCCGTCAGCACCACGGGGCCGTCGGCCGTGAGCGCGACCGTGTGCTCCGCGTGCGCCGCGAGCGACCCGTCCGCGGTGCGGATCGTCCACCCGTCGGCGTCCACCACGTAGTCGTCGCCGCCGGCCATGAACCACGGCTCGATCGCGACGACCAGCCCGGCCTTGAGCTTGAGCCCCGTGCCCGGCCTCCCGAGGTTCGCGACGTGCGGCTCCTCGTGCATCGTCCGCCCCACGCCGTGCCCGCCGAAGTCCGCGTTGATCCCGTACCCCGCGGCCCGCCCGACCTGCCCGATCGCGGCGGACAGGTCGCCCATCCGCCGGCCGACGCGCGCGGCCGCGATGCCCGCGTCGAGCGCGCGCTCGGTCGTCTCGATGAGCCGCTGCGCCTCGGGCGTCTGCGTGCCGAGCTGGAACGTGAGCGCCGAGTCGCACACCCACCCCTCGACCTGCGCGGCGAAGTCGATGCTCACCACGTCGCCGTCCTCGATCACGTGGTCGGACGGCAGGCCGTGCAGCGCCGCGTCGTTCACGGAGATGCACAGCACCCCGGGGAACGGGATCGCGCCGAACGACGGGTGGTAGCCCAGGTAGACGGAGTGTGCGCCGGCCGCGTCGATCATGCGGTGCGCGTGCGCGTCGAGGTCGTTGAGCGTCATGCCCGGGCGGGCGACGTCCCGCAGCGAGGAGAGAACGCCGGCGACGAACCGTCCGGCCGGACGCATCTGGTCGATCTGGGCGGGGGTCTTGAGAGCCACGGGTCCACCTTGTCACGCCGGGTGACGGTGCCCGGGCACGGGACAGCCCGTGGGCCGGACCTCTCGGTCCTGCCGCGGTGGACGAGATCGCGGCTCCCACGGGCTGCGGTGACTGCCGGTATTCGCTCGCCGCCCCCACCGTTCCCGGTGACGACAACGGGCGGACGACCAGTCCGTCCCGAGCTGTCGGGCGACTAGCGGACAGTCACCTCACGCGTCCTGGAATGCTTCATGTTCCGGACCACCTCCTTCCCGTGTGCGAACGACGCTACGTCCGACCCGGGGGCCCCGCCATCGATTTCTCCGACGGCGATCAGGCGTCCGCGGTGGGCGTCAGCGCCGTGACGTCCCAGTGCGCCTCCCGCAGCAGCGCGACGCCCGCGGCGCCGAACCGGCGCGACCACGCACGGCCGGTCCGGCACTCGAGGAACGCGTCGAACATCTCCGTCACGAGGCGTGCGCGGACCTGCGGCGACGTCGCGCACGCGTGCACCGCGGCGTTGTACATGCCGAGGAGCTCGAGGTGCTCGCGGCTCTCCTCGGGGTCGGTCGCGCCGAACACCGCGTCGAGGACGTCCCGCCGTCCTGCTCGCAGGAGCCACGTGCGGGTGCGCATCGGGTGCAGGCCGGCCATGAGGGCCAGCGCGGGGACCGCGTCCGCGAGCGGCAGCGTCCCGGCCGCGTCCACGCGCTCGAGCGTGCCGAGCACGACGTCCGGGTGGTACAGCCCGACCGCCCCGAGCCCGCGCAGGCAGCACTCCCGCCAGCCCGGGTCGGCGTCGGGGGCGAGCCACGCGTCGAGGACCGTCGTCGGCGTGCCCGTGGTGGCGCACGCCAGGACGAGCGGGACGAAGACGAGGTGCCGGCCGCCGAGCGGGCCGGACGCGGTGTGGTCGTCGTGCGGTCCCGTCGCGACCGCGCGCGTCAGGCGTTCGAGCAGCGGCACCCACGACGGCGGCGTCGGGGCGACGACGGCGTGCGCGACGAGCAGCGCCCGGCGCGTGCGCGCGTCCCCGTCGGCGACGAGCGTGTCGACGAGGGCCTCCGTGGCCGCGGGGTCACGCAGGCCGTGCACGGCGACCGCGAGCGCGGCGAGCACGCGGAACATCGTGGTCCCCGACGCGAGCAGGGCACGCAGGTCGTCGGTGCGCGCGGCGAGGTCGGCCTCGGGGTCTAGCGCGGGGACGACGCGACGCGCGGAGGCCTCCTCGGGGCGCCCACGGCCGAGCTCCACCGGACCGTCGGGGTCGCCGGGAGGGGTGAACAGGCGCAGCACGCGCCGGCCCACCCGGCGGGCGACGAGCCCGTCGACCACGAGCCGCCGCACGGCCGCCCCCCACACCGGGCGGTCCACGCGCAGCCGGTCCACGAGGAGCCGGCGCCACAGGTCACCCGTGACGCGCACGACCTGCGCGTCCGCGCAGCCGTTGACGTAGTTCGTCACGGTGACCTGCGAGAAGAAGGAGACCAGGGGCCGCGTGCGACGGTCGGGCGGCAGCAGGCGCAGGCCCGACAGGAGCGTCGTGAGGACGTCGGCGATGAGGTGCTGCGGGTCGGACGTGCCGTTGGAGTACAGCGCGAACGCGGCGGCCACGGCCTGCGCCTCGGTGCGCGCGGGTGCGCTCACCACGCGCGCGAACACGTCGGCCTGCGCGGCCGCGGGCAGCAGGCACGTCGCGTGCAGGGCGATGCGCTGCAGCTCGGGGTCGTCACCGAGCGCGAGCGCGACGAGGAACGCCCCCGCGGCGACCGTGTCGTGCTGGACGTACGTCGCGAGGACGTCGAACACCGCGCCGCGCAGCAGCGGCACGTCGGCGGCGGCGAGGAACCGCACGACGCGCTCGACGGCTGCGGTGTCCCCGGCCCGCAGGTGCAGCGCGACCAGGTCGCGGTACGGCAGGCCGAGCAGCAGGGGGTCGGCGACCGCCGCGACCAGCGCCGTCACCCAGCGCGGCTCGAGCGCGCGCGCCGTGAGCCCCGCCAGGAGGGCCGCGTCGGGTGGCAGCTCGGCGAGGTGGCCGGGGGCGTGGACCAGCGCGTAGGCGGACCCCGCGTCGGCGGGGTGGGCGAGGTCGGCGGGGGTGAGCGCGATCGCGTCGGCGACGACCCGGCGGTGCGCGGCCGGCTCGTCGACCAGCAGGGCGTTGAGCGCCCCCTCCGGGGTCGTGGGCTCGCGCAGCGCGGGCACGAGGGAGTCGTGCGCGAGGCGGCAGCCCGCCGCGTCGGTCACCACCAGGCCCGCCAGGCCGTCGACGGTCACCGCGACGCGCGGCAGCGTGCTGCCCAGCCAGCGCACGAGGGCCGGCAGCGGGACGGGTCCGCGGGCCACGACCAGGTGCGCGAGCAGGGGCTCGACGCTCGCGGTCCACGGCTCGCGCCACGTCGCGCCGTACGCCGCCACGAGCGTCGCCCGCAGGTGGCGCCCGGCCGACGGGCCAGCGCCGGGCGGCAGGCGCAGGTCCGCGACGGCCGCACCGGGGCGGGCCAGGACCTCGTCGGCCGCGTGCCGCGCGACGAGGAAGTTCCCGCCGGCCCGGGCGACGAGCGCGTCGACGATCGTCTCGTCGTGCTCGGTCGTCGCGAGGCGGCGGCGCAGGTAGGCGGCGACGTCCGCGTCGACCACGGCCCGGCGCTCCGGTGCCGCGAGGTCCACGCGCGACGCCCCGGCGGCGTCGAGCGCGGCCGCGACGTCGACGTCCGTGCTCGCGACGAGCACCCGGACGCCCTCGACGGCTCCCAGCCGCAGCACGGGCGCGACGGCCGCGGCGTCGAGGCCGTCGACGAGCACGCGCACCGGCGTGCCCGGTGCCGCGGCGAGCGCGGCCCGGAGCGGGTCTCCGACGAGGACCGTGAAGAGCTGCTCGGGGGGCAGGTGCGCGAGGCCGTACGCGCCCGCGGCGTCGGCGCGCGCGGACCGCCACCCCGGGACGGTGCCGGCGAGCTGCTCGGCGAGCGAGCGCACGACGGCCCGCACGTCGACCGTCGTGCCCGTCCCGCCCGGAGGCTCCACGTGCACCGCGGACCACGCGTCCCGCAGGGCCTCCAGCGCGTCCACCGCTCCGGCCGGGGCGCCGTCGTGCGCGCCCGACCCGGCACCCGCGAGCCACCCGGCGAGCACCGAGGTACCCGCCCCCGGCTCGCCCGTGAGCAGCAGAGGGCGGGCGGGCGCGTCGAGCCAGGCGGCGACCTCACGGACCGCCGACCAGCGCGGCTGCAGCACGTCCGCGCCCGGCACCACGCCCGCGGGGACGCGGTCGCGCGGCCGGACCGCCCGCACCGGCGCGGGCGCCACGAACACGCGGGGCGAGGTGCGCGTGTAGAGCACGGGCGCGACCCACTCGGTGCCGGGCAGCAGCGCACGCCGCGCCGCGGTCACGGCCTGCTCGACGAACCGTCCCGCGGCCAGCTGCTCGTACAGGGTCGCCGCGACGACGTGCGCCGCCCGGTCCGTCACCGGGAGCTGCATGGCCACCGCGACGGGCACACCGGCGCGCACGAGCTGGTGCGCCGACCCCGCCTTCGGCTGCTGCGTCGTCACCGCGCCCGTGCTGCACCCGTTGAGGACCGCGACCCGCAGCCGCGGTGCCGCGAGCAGCAGGTCGGCGAGCGTGCGCGCGTCGACCACGTCCGCGGTGCCGTCGGCGGCCTCCAGCGCGAGCACTCCCCCGTCGGCGTCGACGCCGCCGTGCCCGACGACGTGCAGCACGTGCCACCGGTCGTCGAGCTCGCGCCGCAGCGCGTCGAGCGTGGGCGGTGCGAGACGGTGCACCTCGACCCGCTCACCCAGGGGCGCCAGCGCGGTCCCCAGGGCGTCGACCTCGCGGTCCACGTCGAGGGGTGCGAGCCCCGACGGGGACGCGGCGACGACGAGCACGCGCAGCGGCCCGTCCAGCGGGGCGGCCTCGACGGGCGTCGTCGCGTCGGGGTACCGCACCACGTGCACGCCGTCGCTGTGGACGAGCACCGTGCGGTCGTGCTGCATGAGCTCCCACGGCAGGCGGGCGACGTCGGGGGCGTCGTCGAGCTGCAGCCGCACCCGCACCGACCGCCCGTCGTGCGCGGCCCGCTCCCGTGTGCGGACGAACAGGTCGCGCGCCTCGTCGTCGAGCAGCGCGCCGAACAGCGCCGTGCCCAGCGCGTCGAGCCGCCGTGTGACGGCCGCCGACTGCGGCCCGGGGCGCGTCTGCCGGCGGGCCACGTCGAGCTCCTCGGCGAGGGCGTCGATGCCCGTGGGCGTGAGCGGCGGCACGAACGGGCGGGTGGTCGCCAGGCCGAGCTCGTCGCACGCGACGAGCGCCCGGTGCGCGGTGCCGTCGGGCACGACCCGGACGTCGAGGTCGACGACGGGCGCGACCGTGGAGCCCGACGGGGCACCCGTCGGGGGCACCTCCAGGCTCGTCGACATGCCGCCCCCCGCCGCCGTCCGCGCGACGCACCGGCGCTGCCGGTCGGCGTCGTCGCCGCGTCGCACGACGCGCCGAGCGTAAGGCCGAAGGACCCAGGACGGGGGCTTTTGCGGCTTTGTCGCCCGGTATCCCGAGCGTGAGAACTCTCTCCTTCGCCTCAGATGGCGCCCGCGGCGCCCGATCGAGCAGGTAAGTTGCCGCGCGGCCGTCTCGAACCGGACACGCGACCAGGTCCAACGCCCCCCACGGAGGACGACATGAGCGAGCAGGACAACACGGCGCCGCACACCGCGGGCGAGCGCAACATCACGCACGCGTTCACCGACCCGAACCCGTTCCTCTCCGAGGACCGCACCCTGCACGTCGCGGGCCGGGCCACCCCGATGCAGCGCGCGGTCAACGCCCCGGAGCGCCGCGAGGCCTGACCTCGTGCCCGCCGGCTCCGCGTGGCGCCGCCACGACGGCCGGCGGACCTCACTTCACAGGGTTCGCGCTGAGGGCCTTGGGGAAGCGGGCAGGCTGGTCGTCCCAGCGGAACCGGTCGAGGAGGGCTCCTGCGGCCGGCACCCGGGTGAGCGCCGCGAACAGCGCGCAGCCGAGGACGCCACCGAGGACGTTGAAGAGCAGGTCGTCGACGTCGGCGACGTGGCCGCCGCCCAGCAGGTGCGCCGTGACGAGCTGGGTCACCTCGATGGCCAGGCTGACGACCGCCGCGGTCGCCACGGCGCGCCGCCACGACGTCCGCGCGCTCAGCAGCGGGACGAGGAACCCCAGCGGGACGAAGACCACGACGTTCGTGACGGCGTCCGCGACGTCGTAGTCCGCGAGCGGCACGAGCGCGAGGTGGCTGCTCCACGGCTCTGTGCTCACGGGCTTGTCGAGGAAGACCGGGAAGACGGTGTTCGCGACCACGCCGGCGACGTAGACGCACAGCACGACCGCCACGGCGGCGCGGGGCGCCGACAGCCGACCGCTGCGGCGCAGGCTCCGCAGCAGCGCCGCGAGGACCGCGGCGGCGAGCGGGACGACGACCGGGAGCACGGGGACCTGACGGAACACGGGTGACCTGTCCTGTGACGACGCATGGGCGCCACGGGTCTGACACCGTGCGCCACGGTGCCAGCGGTCCGCCCACGCGTCATCCGTCCCGGGTCGGACCCGCGGCCCAGCGCCGCATGCCGTCAGACGGACCCGCGTCCCCCGGATGGCGCGGGTCGCCTCGTGTCGAGGCGGAGTGGAAGGCGAGCACGGCGGCGACGACTGCTCGTTCGTCCTCGACAGACACCGGCTCCGCGTCGTCACCTCGTCGTGGCGGGGGTGCGCAGGGCGGGGTGCCAGGCGCGGATCGCAGCGGCGACGTCGGCGGGGGCGTCGGACGGGACGAAGTGGCCCGTGCCCGGGAGGCGGACGAGGTCGGCGTGCGGGAGCTCGGCACGCCAGCGGGCGAGCTCGGCCTCGCGGAAGGCGATGTCGCGGTCGGCCCACAGCAGGAGCGACGGCACGTCCGCCAGGTCCGGGAGGGCGCGCGCGACGCCCGCGAGGAAGTCGGTCGACGCGACGATCTCGCGCGCGAAGCGGGACGTGGCCGCACGGCGGTCGGGAGTGTCGAGCGGGGCACGGTAGTGCCGGAGCTCGGCGCGCGTGAGCCGACGGCGGCGGTGACCGAGAGGGAGCATCGCGCGGACCACGAGGTTCGCGTGCCGGGCACCGAACCGCCCCAGGGGTCCGCCCATCACGCGGGAGAACGCCGTGAAGTGGCGGTCGTCGTCGACGGGCCACGCCCAGCTGTTGGCGACGACGAGGCCGCCCAGCCGCCGGGGGTCGCGGTGCGCGGCGGCCAGCCCGATCGGCACGCCCCAGTCGTGCGCGACGAGCGTCCAGTCCCGCAGGTCGAGCGCAGCGACGACGTCGGCGACGACGCGCGCGTGGTCGGTGGGCGCGCCGCCGAACGACGGCCGGGCGGTGCTGAGGCCGAGGCCGGGGAGGTCGAGAGCGACGCAGCGGAAGTCGTCGCGCAGGTGACGGATCACGTCGCGCCACTCGTACGACCACGTCGGGTTGCCGTGCAGCAGCAGGAGCGTCGGACCGGTGCCCTCCTCGACGAGGTGCACCGTGGCGCCCGCGACCTCGAGGGTGCGCGTCGCCCAGGGGTACGTGGTGCGGTCCAGCCAGTCGCGCGTCGTCACGGCCCCTCCGGTTGATAGAGTGTATCGTCGTAAAGAAAGTAAACCGATAGGAGCCGCCGGTGTCCACGTACGGCCAGTTCTGCGGCGTGGCCCGCGCGCTCGACGTCGTCGGGGAGCGCTGGACGCTGCTGCTGGTCCGCGAGCTGCTCGTCGCACCACGACGCTTCACCGACCTGCGCGACGGGCTGCCGGGCATCGCCCCCAACCTCCTGAGCCGGCGCCTCACAGCCCTCCAGGACGCGGGCGTCGTCGAGCGCCGGCTGGCCGACCGCGGGACGGTCTACGCGCTGACGCCGTGGGGCGAGGAGCTGCGCGGCGTCGTCCGGGAGCTCGTCCGGTGGGCCGCCCGGTCGATGGCGGGCGGCCCGGCGCCCGACGACGCCTTCCACCCCGAGTGGCTCGTCGTCGCGATGGACGCGCTGCTCGACGACGTGCGGACGCCGCGGCCCGTGCGCGTCGCGGTCCACGTCGACGGCTGGTGGGGCACGCTCGACGCCGGGCCCGACGGCGTGCGCGTGGCCACCGGCCGGCCCGACGACCGACCCGTCGACGCCACGGTGAGCGCCCCCGGCCCTCTGCTCCTGGGCGTCGCCTCGGGGGCGGTCCCGTTCGCGTCGCTCGCGACGGCAGGGCTCGTCAGCGGCGACGCGGACGCGGCGCAGGCAGTCCTCGCAGCGCACGTCTGACCACCGACGTGGGGACGTCGCGCGGGGCCGGGCACGCGTGCCGGCGTCCGGAGCGCGGCGCGACGAGGCCCCGCCCGGGCCGCCCCGGACGGGGCGACGACGGACGGGGCCGGTGGTCGGGTCAGCCCGCGAGCGCGGTGCGGACGAGGGCGGAGAGCTTCTTGCCGTCGGCGCTCAGGCCGGCGCGGGCCGTGGCCTCCTTCATCACGGCGCCCATGTCGCGCAGGGTCGTGGCGCCCGTCGCGGCGACCGCGTCGCGGACCAGCGCGGCGAGCTCGTCGTCGGAGAGCTGCTTCGGCAGGTACTCCTCGATCACGTCGGCCTCGGCCGACTCGTTCGCCGCGCGGTCGTCGGCGCCCGCACCGGTGTAGATCTCGGCGCTCTCCCGGCGCTTCTTCACCTCGCGGGCCAGCACGCGCAGCACGTCGTCCTCGCCGAGGTCCTTCTCGACGGGCCCTGCCTTCGCCTCGCCGCGGACGGCGGCGACGACCTGGCGCAGCGTGCCGGTGCGGAACGCGTCGCGGGCCTTCATGGCAGTGGTGAGGTCGGCGGTCAGTCGGTCGAGGGTCGTGCTGCTCATGCGCCCATCCTCCCCCGGCGGGCAGCGGTGCGGCGATGCCATTGCACCCCGGACGTCGGGCCCGCGGACGCGCGGCGGCCCGCACGTACCGTGGTCGCGTGAGAGAGCCGTCCCTGCACCCCGAGCGCCCGATGCCCGACCCGACCGAGGTGCGCGCGCTCATGACCGACCTGCGACGGCTGGTCCTGACGTACAAGTTCGGGATCGACGAGGTCATGACGAAGATCTCGATCCTGCGCGAGGACTTCCGGCTGATGCGGGACTACAACCCGGTGGAGCACGTCGGGTCGCGGCTCAAGTCGTTCGAGTCGATCCTCGCCAAGTGCCGCCGCAAGGGCATCCCGCTGACGCCCGAGGGCATCCGCGGGCAGATGTTCGACGTCGCGGGCGTCCGGGTGACGTGCAGCTTCGTGTCGGACATCTACCGGGTGCGGGACATGCTCGTCTCGCAGACCGACCTCACGCTGCTCGAGGAGCGCGACTACATCGCGCACCCGAAGCCCAACGGGTACCAGTCGCTGCACCTCATCCTGCAGGTGCCGGTGTTCCTCTCGGACCGTGTGGAGCAGGTGGTCGTCGAGGTCCAGCTGCGCACGATCGCGATGGACTTCTGGGCGAGCCTCGAGCACAAGATCTTCTACAAGTACGACCGGCACGTGCCGCAGCACCTGCGGGACTCGCTCGCGCAGGCCGCGGACGTCGCCGCCGCGCTCGACGCGACGATGGAGCGGATCCACGACGAGGTGAAGGCCATCGCCGAGGACGACACCGGCGACGCGCCGGAGCCGCTCAGCCCGGAGGAGGCGCTGCTGCGGGGCTTCTGGCGCACCGCGGAGGCCGCCGAGGCGGACCGGCACCGCGGGGACAGCTGACCCGTCAGGGCAGCCGAGCGCCCTCGGGGATCGCGATGCGGTCGTACTCGAGGATCGTCGGGGTGCCCGCGCGCTGCGCGTGGTAGAGCACCTCGGCGTTCTCCTCGACGGCCACGGCGACCTTGAACGCGAGCTTGAGGGACACGCCGACGGCGAGCAGGCCGTGGTTGGCCCAGACGACGGCGTTGACGTCGTCGCCCATGAGCTCGGCGCTGCGGCGGCCGAAGTCGGCGCACGTGGAGAACTCGAACGGCATGACCGGGACCGGGCCCTTGGCGTAGAGCACCATGTTGAGCAGCACGGGGTCGATCCGCTGCCCGAGCGCCCCGAGGACGTTCACGAACGTCGACTCGGTGTGGACGATCGCCTGGACGTCGGGGCGGCGGCGGTAGTGCGCGAGGTGGACGGGCAGCTCGGTGGACGGCAGCAGGTCGCCCTCGACGACGTTCCCGTCGAGGTCGACGACGAGCATGTCCTCGGGGTGCATGGCGTCGTAGCGCACGTCGGACGGGGTGATGACGATGCCCTCGAACCCGTCGTCGCCGTGCACGCGGACGCTGATGTTGCCCTGGGTGTTGAAGTTGAGGCCGGCACGGACGGACTCGCGGCAGTAGTAGAGGATCTCCTCGCGCAGCGCCTGGGTCGCGCGCGGTCGTGCGTCGGTGCTGCTCATGGTCGCCCTCTCGGTCTTGAATCCTTTCAAGCCCACTGTGGCAGCGCGGCTCCCGACGTCGCGCGGGACGAATGTCCCGGCCACCGGGCGGTCGTGCGCCGGAACCCGCCCCACCGAGTCGCCGGACCCGGTACAACACTCCTCGTGACCCACCTCGCCGCCGCCGTGCCGGACCCCGGCTCGGGCCTCTTCCAGCCCACCGTCCTCGTCGTGCTGTTCCTCGTGGGCGCCGTCGTGCTGCTGACCGTCCAGGGGCTGCGGCCGCGGCGCCGCCCGGGCCGGCGGCCGAACGGGTCGCGCTGGTCGGGCGGCGGGTACGACGGCGGGTCGGACGGCGGGTACGACGGCGGCGACAGCGGCGGCTGGGACGGCGGCGGCTTCGACGGCGGTGGCGGTGGCGACGGCGGTGGTGGCGGAGGCGGGGGCGACTGAGGCGGGAGCGACCGAGGCGCGGGCGACCGAGGCGGGAGCGACCGAGGCCACCGGCGAGGACGCGCACCGCTGGGGCGGCGAGCGGCCGGGCACGCGTCCGTGCACGGCGCCACCACGCGCCCGTGCAGCGCCGCGTCAGTCCCGCAGGTCCGACTCCTCGAACGCCTCGACCCGCGGCGGACCGTCGAGGTGGGCCCGCCACTGCGCGAGCAGCGCGCGCATCGCCGGGTCCTGCTCGACGCGCACCTGGTCCGCGTCGTACGTCGCGCGGTCCGCGTACTCCATGATCTCGACGAACTCCGCCGGGTCGTCGAGCCGCCACTGCAGGCGGGTCCGGATGCCGCCCGGCGCCTCGTACGTCGGCCGCGCCCGCCGCAGGAAGGCCTCGAGGTCGACGCGGCTCGTCCGGACGCGTCCGTGCAGGTAGAGGGTGATCACGCGCACAGTGTGCGCCGGCCCGTCGGTCGCCGGACCCGGCTCGGTGCCGCTCCCGGGACGGATCTCTCAGCGGCCCCGCGCACGGTGTGCGTTTGCGTGGGTCGAAGGGCCTGACCGGTACGGCCGGCGGCCTCGGATGCTGGTCGCAGCACCGCACGTCCCCGCACCACGGAAGGCATTCCGATGCGCACCGCCCCCACCCCCGTCCTGGGCCGCGTCGTCGTCGTCGGCGCCGGCATGGTGGCCCACCGCCTCGTCGCCGGGCTCCTCGACCGCGCCCCCGCCGACGGCTGGCACGTCACCGTCGTCGGCGACGAGCCCTGGGCCCCCTACGACCGCGTCCACCTCTCCGAGCTCCTCACCGCGGGCCGCACCCCCGAGGACCTGGCGCTCGAGCCGACCGTGTGGGACGACCCCCGCACGACGCTGCTCACCGGGGACGCCGTCGAGAAGCTCGACCGCGACGCCCAGACCGTGACCACCCGGTCCGGCGTGGTCCTCCCGTACGACCAGCTCGTCCTCGCGACCGGCTCGTGGGCGTGGACCCCGCGCACCGAGGGCACCGAGCTGCCCGGCGTGTTCCGGTACCGCACGATGGCCGACCTGCAGGCGATGCAGACGTGGGTCGCGGAGCGGTCCGAGGCGCTGGGCCGCCCGCTGCGCGGCGCGGTCGTCGGCGGCGGCGTCCTGGGCCTGGAGGCGGCCGCCGCGCTCCAGCACCTCGGCGCCTCCGCGACCGTGGTCGAGTTCGCGGACCACCTCATGAACGTCCAGCTCGACGCGGGCGGCGGCGAGGCGCTGCGCGTGCTCGTCGGCGACCTGGGCATCGACGTGCGCACCTCGACGGGCTGCACCGGCCTCGCGCCGGCCGCGGACGGCGCCGTCGCCACCATGCGGCTGTCCAGCGACGACGAGATCCCCGCCGACGTCGTCGTCTTCTCCACCGGCGTCCGGCCCCGCGACCGGCTCGCCCGCGAGTCCGGCCTCGCGATCGGCGAGCGCGGCGGTGTCGTCGTCGGCGCCACCTGCCGCACCTCGGACGCGGCGATCTGGGCGATCGGCGAGTGCGCGTCGTTCGAGAACGAGTGCACCGGCCTCGTCGCCCCCGGCAACGCGATGGCTGACGTCGTCGTCGACCGGCTGCTCGGCGGGCCGCGGCTCTACACGCCCGCCCCCGAGGGCACCAAGCTCAAGGGCGTCGGCATCGACGCGGCAAGCTTCGGCGACGTGTTCGGCCTGACCCCCGGCGCGCTCGAGGTCACGTTCACCGACCCCGTGGCGCGTACCTACCGCAAGCTCGTCGTGTCCGACGACGCCCGCACGCTGCTCGGCGGCGTCTTCGTCGGCGACGCGGCCCTCTACCCGCAGCTGCGGCCCATGCTCGGCCGTCCGCTCGGCGCCGACCCGTCCGCGTTCCTCGCGCCCGAGGGCGGCGCGCACGACACCGGCGCGGACCTGCCCGACGACGTGGTGGTCTGCTCGTGCACCAACGTCACTGCCGGCACCGTCCGCGAGGCCGTCACCGAGCACGGCTGCACGACGGTCGGCGAGGTCAAGGCGTGCACCAAGGCCGGCACGGTCTGCGGCTCGTGCGTCCCGGTCGTCACCAAGATCATGAACGCGCAGCTCGAGGCCAGCGGCATCGCGGTCTCGCGGGCCATGTGCGAGCACTTCGCGATGCCCCGCGCCGAGCTGTACGCGCTGGTCGCGGCCAGCGAGCTGCGGACCTTCAGCGAGATCGTCGCCGCGCACGGCACCGGCCGCGGCTGCGCGGTCTGCAAGCCCGTCGTCGCGTCGATCCTGTCCTCGCTGCGCGCCGGGCACGTGCTCGAGCGCGACCACGCGGGCCTGCAGGACACCAACGACCACGTCATGGCGAACCTGCAGAAGGACGGGACCTACTCGGTCATCCCGCGGGTTCCCGGCGGGGAGATCACCCCCGAGAAGCTCGTCGTGCTCGGCCAGGTGGCCGCCGACTTCGGCCTCTACACGCGCATCACGGGCGCCCAGCGGATCGGGATGTTCGGCGCCCGCATCGACCAGCTCCCCGCGATCTGGCAGCGGCTCATCGACGCCGGGTTCGAGTCCGGGCAGGCGTACGGCAAGTCGCTGCGGGCCGTGAAGTCCTGCGTCGGCTCGGCGTGGTGCCGGTTCGGCGTCCGCGACTCCGTCGGGATGGGCATCCTGCTGGAGAACCGCTACCGCGGCCTGCGCACGCCCCACAAGTTCAAGGTCGGCGTCTCCGGGTGCGCGCGGGAGTGCGCCGAGGCGCGCGGCAAGGATGTCGGCGTCATCGCGACCGCCGGCGGCTGGAACGTGTACGTCGGCGGCAACGGCGGGGCCAACCCGCGGCACGCGGACCTGCTCGCCGAGGACCTCGACGACGACGGGCTCGTCGCCGTGATCGACCGGTTCCTCGCCCTGTACGTGCGGCGCGGCGACCGTCTGCAGCGCACCGCACCCTTCGTCGCCGAGTACCCCGGCGGCATCGAGGCCCTGCGCGCCGTCCTCGTCGACGACACCGAGGGCATCGTCGCGGAGCTCGAGGCGGAGATCGCCGCGCACGTCGACGACTACCGCGACGAGTGGGCCGCCGCCCTGGAGGACCCCGACAAGCTCGACCGGTTCACCGCGTTCGTCAACGCACCCGGCGAGCACGACCCCGACCTGCGCTACACCCCGCAGCGCGGCCAGGTCCGCCCCGCGGAGCCCGGCGAGGTCGGCCACCACGACCCGCGCGTCGCGCGCCTGCTGCCCCTCACGGAGGTGACCCGGTGACCACGACCGACCTGCGCACCGACGTCTGCGCGCTCGACGCGCTCGTCCCCGAGCGGGGTGCCGCCGCCCTCGTCGACGGCGTCCAGGTGGCCCTGTTCCGGCTCGACGACGGCAGCGTCCTCGCCGTCCAGAACCGCGACCCGTTCGCCGGCGCGAACGTCGTCGCACGCGGCATCGTCGGGACCGTCGGCGACGCCCCCACGGTGACGTCGCCCATGCACAAGCAGGTCTGGGACCTGCGCACGGGCGAGTGCCTCGACACGGGCGGCAAGACGCCCAAGGACGCGTCGGCGGACCTCGCCACGTGGGCCGTCGAGGTGCGCGCGGGTCGCGTGCTCGTCAGCGCCCGCTGACCGCTCAGGACACCTTGCCGCGCAGCAGCCGCCTCCAGTAGATCTGCGGCTCGACGTACCGGTCGAAGACCAGGAGGCTGCGCCGCGGGCGTGCCAGGTCCGGCACGCGCAGGGTCGGCTCCTTGCGGCCCTGGCGGTCGAACTCCGCGAGCAGCAGCTGCGTGCGGGACGTCGTCACCGGGCCGACCGAGTAGCCGTCGTAGTGACGCATCGTCGCCCCGGTGCGCCGGGCCGCGATGTTGTGCGCGACGACGGGCACCTGCTTGCGCAGCGCACCGCCCGACGGCAGGGCGTCGACCTCGGCCGCGTCGCCGAGCCCCCACACCGTCGCGTGGTCACGGTGCTGCAGCGTCACCGGGTCGACCGCGAGGAAGCCGTCGCTCTCGGGCGAGGTGAGGCCGCTCGACGCCAACCATCCCGGCGCGCGGTGCGGCGGCGCGAGGTACAGGGTGTCGTACCGGATCTCGTCGGGGCCGTCGGGGGTCCGCAGCCTCACGCGCCGGGACGCGCCGTCGACGCTCTCGACGGACGTGGCCGTCCGGACCCGCACGCCGTACTCCGCCGCGGCGGCCCTCAGCTCCTGGTCCGACTCGTCGAGGTCGACGAGCCGGTCCGCCTCGACGACCAGCTCGACGGTGATCGCGTCGAGGACGCCCGTGCGGCGCCAGTGGTCGGCCGCGAGGAACAGGGGCTTGAGACCCACGGGCGCGCACGGCACGTGCCGGTCGGAGATCGCGAACACCGCGGTCCCGGACGTGAGGGCCGACAGCATCTCCCACGTCGCGGGCGCGTGCTCGGGCAGGTAGTTCGTCGACGCCGCCCCGGTGCGGACCGCGTCCTGCGCACCCGGGACCGCGTCCCAGTCGACCTGCGACCCGGGGCAGACCGCGAGGTCGGAGTACGTGAGCTCGCCGCCGCTCGCGAGCCGGACCGCCGACCGTGCGGGGTCGATCGAGGTGACCGCGTCCCGGTACCACCGCACCCCGCGCGGCATGGCCTCGGCCTGCGGGCGGCGCAGGTCGTCCAGGGTCGCCATGCCGCCGGCGACGTAGGACAGGAGCGGGCGGTACTCGTGCACGTCCTTCGGCTCGACGATCGCGACGTCGCGGCAGCCGTCGCGCCGCAGCTTCGCCGCGAGGGAGATGCCGGCGTTGCCGCCGCCGACGACGAGCACGTCGTGGTGATGGGGACCGGTCACGATCGAGACCACGCTCCGTCCGCGTCGGGGACGAGCCACGCTACGGCGGGCCCGCCGCTCGCGCGCGCCGAGGCGGCCGCACGCGCGGGGCCGTGACTGCGGCCCCGCGGCTCGTCGATCACGGGTCGTCGGGTACGCGTGCGAGCATCTCGCGTCCGACCGTCGCACCGAGGAGGTGCCGCTGATGCGCCCCGTGGACCGCCCCCGGGTGGTGTGCCTGTGCGGCTCGCTGCGTTTCCGCGACCTGTTCGCGTCGGAGCGGCGACGCCTCACGTCCCTGGGGGTGATCGTGCTCGGCCCCGAGGAGGTCGACGACGACCTCACGCCGGCCCGGCGCGCGGCGCTCGGCGAGCTGCACCTGCGGCGGATCGACCTGGCCGACGAGGTCCGGGTCGTGAGCGACGGGGGCTACGTCGGGGCGTCGACACGGCGCGAGGTCGCGTACGCGCGGCAGGCCGGCAAGGCCGTCACCTGGGTGGAGCCGCACCTCGACGCATGACCCCGCCGCCGGCCGCGTCCGCCCGTCGTTACGGTGGGACGGCGGGCCGCAGCGCCCGCGCGTCGTGCCGGGGAGGGTCGATGGGGTCGAGCGGTCGTCCGGACGACCCGCTGCACGCGCCGCTGCGCACCGAGAACGTGCTCGCGCTCGGCGAGGCCGACGACCTGCTCGCGCACCTCGCGGCCGCGGACGTGCCGGTCCGTCTCGCGCTGCTCGACCCGCCGTACAACCGGCGCACCCGGTTCCACCACTACGCCGACAGCCAGCGGCGCGACGCGTGGGCGCAGGACCGGCGTCGGCAGGCCGCCGCCGTCCGGGACCTGCTCACCGACGACGGCAGCCTCTGGGTCCACATCGACGACGCCGAGATGCCCGTCATGCGCACGCTGCTCGACGAGGTGTTCGGCCCGGACGCGTTCGTCGCGACCGTCGTCTGGCAGAAGACGATGAGCCGCGACAGCCGCACCGCCGTCTCGACGAGCCACGAGTACCTGCTCGTCTACGCCCGGAACCGCATCGCCTGGCACGCGCGCCGCAACAAGATGCCGCCGACGCCCACGCAGCTCGACCGGTACCGCAACCCCGACGCCGACCCGCGGGGGCCGTGGACGTCGGGCGACCTCATGGCGAAGGCCGGGCCGGGGCGCCGCGCGGCGCAGTTCTACGACGTGACGCTGCCGTCGGGACGGATGGTCCGGCCCACGCCCGGGACGGCGTGGCGGTTCACGCGCGAGCGGTTCGAGGCGCTGCGCGACGACGACCGGATCGACTTCGGCGACGGCGACCGGCTGCCGCGGCTCAAGCGGTTCCTCGCGGAGGTCGAGCCCGGGCTCGTGCCGGACACGTGGTGGCCGGGGGACGTCGTCGGCACGACCGCGTCCGCGAAGCGGCACCTCAAGCAGCTGCTGCCCGACCAGGTGCCGTTCGAGACGCCCAAGCCGGAGGCCCTGGTGGCGCGCGTGATCGGTGTCGCGTCGGACCCCGGCGACCTCGTGCTCGACCTGTTCGCGGGCTCGGGGACGACGGCCGCCGTTGCACACAAGACCGGGCGCCGCTGGGTGGCCGTCGAGCGTGAGGAGCGGACGTTCACCGAGGTGGCCGTGCCGCGGCTCGAGCTCGTCGTCAAGGGCCTCGACCCCGGTGGGGTCACGCCCGCGACCGCGTGGGCAGGCGGCGGTTCGTTCTGCACGGTCACGCTCTGAGGGCGGCAGCGGCCGGCGTCAGCGCTTCTCGACGAGGTACAGGTGCTCGTGCACGGGCCCGTCACGGCCGCCGTTCGACCGGAACCGCCCGCGCGGGCGCTCCAGCCGGGTCACGCGCCCGTGCTCGTCGAGCGTCTCCCGGACCCGGTCCGGCGGGACCACCCCGTCCTCGCTGTAGGAGACGACGACGAGCGGCACCTCGAGCCGCTTCACCGTGTCGCTCAGCGCCTGCCGCGCGCGCCGGTAGGAGCAGAAGTCGGAGCGCGCGTCGGACCAGTCGCGCAGGCCGCCGAGGCCGGCGGGCTCCGGGTCGTCCTCGCGCGCGATCGTCTCCGGGATGTGGAACACGCCCGCGTACTGGCGCTTCGTGTACGGCGGGTCCAGGTAGACGACGTCCGCCTCGATCGTCGCGGCCAGGTCCTCGACCGCCCCCTGCGCGACGCGGTGCCCCGCACCCGGACCGCGGTCGGGCGCCCGCGGTGTCGGCGTGAACGTGAGCCTGCCCGCCGCGGCCGGGTTGAGGTCGGCCCGGTAGAAGCCGTACGTGCCGGCGACGTTCGCGACCGTGTTCACCGCGCGGACGAGGTCGTGCAGCAGCAGGTCGACGGCCGCGTCGGGCATCCCGGCGGCCCGCCACTCGCGCAGCGTGCGACGGGCGGCGTCGATCCGGCCCGCGTTCTCGGGCGTGAAGTACCGGCGCGGGCGTGACCCGTTGGCGGGCGTGCCGGCCATGCCGTACTCGCGGGCGAACAGGCCGTCCTCGGGGGGCAGCGCGTCGAGCGCCGCGAGCGCGTCCGCGTACGTGCCGACCGGCGCGAAGCCGACCTCGTCGTCGAACGTCGCGTCGACCAGCAGCCGGGCGCGCGCGTGCAGCGTCGGGAACCGCAGCAGGTCCGCGGCGAGCACGCGGTAGCCGCGGTCGGCGAGCTCGCGCGAGACGGCGGCCGTGCCGCACATGGGGTCCGCGACCGTCGCACCGGCGGGCACGCGCGTCGCGATCGCGTCGACGACCCAGCCCGCGAGCCTGGCCTTGTTGCCGAGGTACCGGTACGCCACCGCACCTCCCGTCCTGCGGCCGACAGGTCCGGCCGCAGGACGATTGTGCCGTCACCCTCCGTCACCCTCCGTCACCCTCCGTCGACCTCCGCGGAGACCGCGCGCAGCGCACGAACGACGTGCGCACCGACGGCGTGCCCGTCCGGGGCACCGGCGCACACGCGATCGGGCGAATCACCCACCCGCACCCCGGATCGTGCACCGCGGCGCCCCGCCGCACCGTTAGGCTCCCGGCGACCGGACGCCGCGGCCCAGGGCCGCACCAGGCGTCACCGGGGCCCGTCGGGCCTGACACCACAAAGGGGAGCCGTGGCCGTCCTCACCGCGGACAAGAAGGTCCTGCACGCCGACCTGCAGGGCGACTCGCTCCGGGCCGCGTCCGGCTCGATGGTCGCCTACACCGGCAAGGTCGAGTTCAAGTCCGCCGGCATGGGCGGCGGCGGCGGGCTCCGCGCCGCGCTCAAGCAGCGGGTCGCGGGCGAGTCGATCTCGCTCATGACGTGCTCCGGCGCCGGGCGCGTCTACCTCGCGCAGGACGCGATGGACGTCACCGTCGTGCACCTCCAGAACGACCGGCTCACCGTCGAGTCCGACCACATCCTCGCCGTCACCGACGGGCTCCAGCTCGACGTGCAGTTCTCCGGCCTGCGCGGCATGACGTCCGGCCAGGGCCTGGCGACCACCACCGTCACCGGCACCGGCCAGTGCGCGATCATCTCCGACGGCCCGCTGATCGCGCTCGCCGTGAACCCGGGCGAGCCGCTCGTCGTCGACCCCGACGTCTACGTCGCCGGCACCGGCCAGACGCAGATGAGCCTCGTGTCCGGCGTGTCCTGGCGGTCGCTCGTCGGCGAGGACGGCGGCGAGCCGTTCTCCCTGCGCTTCGAGGGCCAGGGCACCGTCTACATCCAGCCGGCCGAGCGCTGAGGGGCACCGGAATGCCGTTCGAGAAGGTCAACAGCAAGGTCGTCCGCATCCCCGTCACGCCGCAGAACGCCGTCCTCGCACGGCGCGGCGCGATGCTCGGGTACAGCGGCCAGGTCGCGTTCCGCCCCATCTCCGGGCAGGGCCACGGCGTCGGCGGCATGGTCGGCGCCGCGATGTCCGGCGAGTCCAACCCGATGATGGCGACCGAGGGCAACGGGTCCGTGCTCTACGGGTTCCGGGGGCTGCACGTCACCGTCATCGACCTCACGGGCGACTCGCTCACCGTCGAGGCCGACCGCGTCCTCGCGCACGACGCGCACCTGCAGACGTCCGTGGAGTTCATCGGCCAGGGCGGCGTCCGCTCCGCCGTCCGCGGCGCGATGACCGGGCAGGGCCTGTTCACCACCCGCATCTCCGGCCAGGGGTCCGTGGCCGTGCTCTCGCACGGCGGCACGTTCCCGCTGCAGCTCAACGGCGACACCGTCGGCGTCGACCCGCAGGCCTACGTCGGGCACACCGGCGCGCTCAACGTCGACCTCAAGGCCTCCGTCGGGCTGCGCGACCTCGTCGGACGCGGCTCCGGCGAGGCGTTCCAGCTCCACGTGTCCGGCCACGGCACGGTGTACGTCCAGGCCTCGGAGGAGAAGTTCTGATGATCAGCGGCATCGACACCACGATCCTCGACGCGCGCACCCTGCCGGTGAACGACAACGTCAACCCGTACGCGTTCTCGATCGACCTCAACGGCGAGTGGTTCACGTCCAAGGGCGCGATGATCGCGTACTACGGGAACATCGACTTCTCCGGCGTCAGCGCGTACGCGTCGCGTGCCGCCTGGGTCGCCGCCCGGTTCTCCTCGCCCCTGTACGCGCAGGACTGGGTCGTCGCGTCCGGCCACGGCAAGCTCGTCATCGGCGACCGTGGCAACGACATCAACTCGTACGACCTCGAGGCCGGCAACCTCACGATCAAGCAGACCAACCTGCTCGCGTTCGAGACCGGCCTCGAGCTCAAGCAGTCGATCGTCCCCGGCTTCGTGACGCTCATCGGCACCGGCAAGTTCCTGGCCTCGTCCAACGGGCCGGTGATCTTCGTCGAGCCGCCGTTCCGGGCCGACCCCGAGGCGCTGCTCGGCTGGGCCGACTGCCCGTCGCCCAGCCACCACTACGACTACAACTGGATGGCGCAGTCGCTCGTCGCCGGCATCCAGGGCATGTTCGGCCGCCAGTCCGGCGAGGAGCGCCAGTTCGACTTCACCGGCGCCGGCACCGTCCTGCTCCAGTCGTCCGAGGTGCAGCGGCACGACCCGGCCCTCGTCCGCATGATCGAGGCGCAGACGCAGATGCTCGACAACCGCTCCGCCGGCCAGCTCGGCCAGCGCCTGGTCGCCCGCTCGCAGCAGCCCTGACCGCCCGCCGGCGGCGTGGCGGGGACCTCCCGCACGCCGCCGGCTGCGGCGACCTCCGACCTCGGCCGGCTCACAGCCGGACGGTGGCCGCTCCCGTGCTGCCATCCGCGAAGGTGAGCTCGAGGTCGACGCCACGGGTGCTCGCGTCCAACAGCTCGTCACCGGGATACCACAGGACGAACCGGCCGTCGCCGACCGTCGCGGTCACGACACCGACCGTCGGGCTGACGAGCCGGACCGCCGCGACCTCGTCGCCCGCGATCCCGGCGACCAGCGACAGCTCGCCCGCCGACGTCGCGCCGACGCCGAGATCGGTGGCCGTCACCTCGCGCGGCCCGGGTGACGCGACGAGCGCCGTGCCGACCGACCCGAGCATGGTGTCGAACAGCCCGGCAGACCCGTCGTCGACGCACAGGCCCGAGAATCCCCCGTCCCCCGCGAGGACCACGGTCGTCCACGTGCCGCGCTGCTCGGCGACGGCGACCCGGGCGGAGTCGAGCGCGGCGTCGTCGTCCGCCGCGTCCCGCAGGCGGTCGCGGCACGCCTCGCCTGCGTCCGCGCGCTGCACCCCGGTCGCGACCGTGGCCTGCGGCGTCCAGGTCGCGTAGGCGGTGTCCCCACCCGTGAGCGGCGGCGCGAGGACACCGCCGACGGCGAGCGCCGCGATCCCACCGGCCGCGACCGCGACGCGTCGGAGTCGGTGGGACCGGGTGGGCACGGGCGCGGGAGCCGGGGGGTCGGCGCGCAGGATGCGCTCGACGGCCGCGCGGGCGCGTGGCGAGCGGGGGTCCGGGTGCGGGTCCGCCACGTCCAGGTCGTGGAGCAGCGTGAGGTGGTCGTGGTGCGTCATCGGGTCGAGGTCCTTTCCGGTGCCCGGGCCGGTGCTCCGGTCGCAGGGAGGTGTCCGAGGTGTGCGCGCAGCGCGCGTCGTGCGCGGCTGAGACGGAGCCGGTACGCGACGGGCGAGATCCCGAGGACCTGTGCGGCGTGCGGGGCGTCGACCCCGTCGAGGACCGCGAGCGCGAGCGCCTCCTGGTGCGTGGGCGAGAGCAGCCGCCACGCACGGGCCAGGTCCACCCGCCGCGCGACGAGATCGGCGTCGTCGTCGGGCCCGCGCGGCACGGCCGCCTCGTGCGCGACACGGACAGCGAGCGCCTCGCGGCGTTGGTCGCCGCGGCGTCGGTTGAGCATCACGTGCCGGGCGATGCCGAACAGCCACGCCCGCGCGTCGTCGGCCGCGGCCGGGACCTCGTCGAGCCGGCGCCACGCCACGAGGAACGTGTCCTCCGCGACGTCCTCGCCGTGGTCCGGCCCGGCGCGGCGCTGAGCGAACCGCACGACGTCGGCGTACGCCTGCTCGTAGAGCGCGACGAACGTCGTGCGGGCCTCCGGTGGGTCGTCCTTCATACCCGGCTCCTGTCCGGCACGTGCTCGAGTGTGTCGCACCTGGACGGCGGACCGGCGACGCTCCTCGGGGAGCGGCCACCACGGCACTGGACACGCGACTAGGGTGGGCGCGCAGTCGTGCGGGCGTCGGGGAGGAGAGCACCGTGGCGCGGGTGACCAGTGCGGACGTCGCGCGGGAGAGCGGCGTCTCGCGGACGACCGTGTCGTACGTGCTCAACGCCAAGGACGGCGTCGTCATCACCGACGCGACCCGGCAGCGCGTGCTCGACGCCGCCGCCCGGCTCGGGTACACCCCCTCCGCCGCGGCCCGGACCCTGCGCTCCGGCCGGAGCGACCTCGTCCTGTGCGTGCTGCCCGACTGGACCGTCGGCCCCGTGATCGACACGCTCATCGACCACCTCACGACCGCGCTCGCCGAGCACGGGCTGTCCGTGCTGGTGCACAGCGGGCGCGGCAAGGGATCGCTGGCCGACCTCTGGCGCGCGGTCACGCCGTGCGCGGTCCTGGGCCTGGCGCCCTTCGACGAGGCCGACACGCACGCGATGCGGCAGGCCGGCATCCCGGTCGTGGGCACCGCTCTCGACGAGGACCCGCACCCCGAGATCTTCTCCGTCCCGCAGGCCGACATCGGCGGGCTGCAGGTCGAGCACCTGGCCGAGCGCGGGCACCGGGTCCTCGCGTACGCCGCACCGAGCGACGACCGCCTCGCCGCGTTCGCGGACCGCCGCCTCGCGGGTGCGCGGGCGGTGTGCGAGCGGCTGGGCCTGCCGGAGCCCCGGGTCGCGCCCGTGGACCTCGACGTCGCGTCCGCCGTGGCGGCGGTCCGCCAGTGGCGTTCGGGCGACGACCCCGTCACGGCCGTGGCGGCCTACAACGACGAGGTCGCGCTGGCCGTCCTCGCGGGGCTGCGCGCGGAGGGCCTGCGCGTCCCCGACGACGTCGCCGTCATCGGCGTCGACGACATCTCCGCCGCGCGCCTCGCCGCTCCGGCGCTCACGACCGTCTGGCAGGCGATCGACGCGCAGGCGTCCTACCTCGCGGCGTCGGTGCTCACGGCGCTGGGCCTGGCCCACGACCCCCCGCAGCGCACGAGCGACGTCTTCCACGTCGTCCAGCGCGAGTCGACCTGACGCCGACCTCCGTCGTCGGCCGGCGCCGACAGCGGCTCCCTCCCTTCCCCCGTCGACGACGTGACCGCCGACCGGTCCCGGACGCCGGGACGGCCGTCAGGCGGGTCGCGGCGGCGCGCGGCCGCACCGTGACGACGAGGGCGCACCCGCCGGTGTGGAGCCCGGCGGGTGCGCCCTGCGGGTGCGGCCGCCTGGAGGCGGTCGCGGGGCGGTCTACTGGAAGGTGAGCCAGTTGACGTTGACGAAGTCGGCCGGCTGGCCGGACTCGAACGTCAGGTAGACCGTGTGGGTGCCCGTCACGCCCGTGATGTTGGTCGGGACGGTGCGCCACGTCTGCCAGCCGCCGGTGTTGGCGATCGCGAAGCTGCCGACGGGGGCGGCCGTGAGGCTGTCGAGCCGCACCACGACGAGACCGCTGGCCCCGTTGCCGACACCGGAGGCGACCCGCGCGCTGAACTGGGTGCGCGGGGTGCTGCCGAAGGCGACGCCGTCGAACCGGAGGTGGTCGCCGTTGGCGATCCACGCGACGTTCTGCCCGCCGTCGACGTCCTGCGTGGTCTCGACGGCCACCCCGGACATCCCGCTGTAGGCCTCGGCCTGGATGCGCGACGTCGCGTCCACGCCGGTCGAGCCGGCCGACGTGGTGACGCTGACGGCGCCGGAGGTGCCGGACCGGTTGCCGGCCGCGTCGTAGGCGCGCACCGCGAACGTGTACGCGGTCGACGGGGACAGCCCGGTGGCCGTGTAGGTCCGGCTGCTCGTGGTCCCGACGACGGTGCCGTTGCGCAGCACCTCGTAGCCGGTGACGCCGACGTTGTCCGTCGACGCGTTCCACGCGAGCGTCGTCGCGGACGACGTGGTGCCCGACGCGGCGAGCCCGGACGGCGTGGACGGTGCCGTGGCGTCACCGGCCCCGGCGGTGGTCGTCACGGAGACGGACCCCGAGGTGCCGGACCGGTTGCCGGCCGCGTCGTACGCCCGGACGGCGAACGTGTACGCGGTCGACGGCGAGAGCCCGGTCGCGGTGTAGGTCGTGCCGGTCGCGGTGCCGACGACGGTCCCGTTGCGGAGCACCTCGTACCCGGTGACGCCGACGTTGTCGGTCGAGGCCGACCACGAGAGCGACGTCGCGGTCGACGTCGTCCCGGACGCGGCCAGGCCCGCCGGGGTCGACGGCGCGCTGGTGTCGCCTCCGCCGGTGCCACCCGTCGAGCTCGCGACGGAACGCGCCGGCACCTGGAGCGTGACCCCGTTGGAGAACGTCACGGTCGTCGCCGTGCCGCTCATGTTGGCGGCCTGGTAGGTCCGCACGCCGTTCTTGACGAACACCGCGTGCAGCGGGGTGTTCGCGGTGACGGTGCGGTCGACGGTCCCGAGGCCGGACAGGTTCTTCAGCCAGTAGAACGTGTGGGCCCGGGACTCGCCCTCCTCGACGGCGTACGAGCCGGCCTGCGCGCGGAACTGCGACAGGGCAGTCGGGGCATCGGCGAGGGCCTGGAACTCCCAGAGGATGTCCTGCCAGACGGTGGCCGGGCCGCCGTTGTTGCGTTCGAGCTCGGTGAGGTTGCGGCCGATGTACGCGGGGTCGTAGCCGAGGTACAGGTGGCCCGCGGTGCTGGGCAGCAGGTTGATGCCCTGGATCATCTCGGGCTCGGCGCTGAACCAGGTGGCGTAGGCGCCGCCGTCGCCCCACACCATGCCGACCGTGGAGTGGCCGAACGCGGCGGGGAACGCCTCGTCGTCGGTGTCGAACCAGTAGTTCTCGATGGCCGACGCCTGCGTCGTGTACAGGTAGATGCCCAGGTCGCGGACCGTCTTGTCGCCCGTGGCCTGACCCCACTGGATCAGCCCGCTGGCGAAGTTCATGCCCTCGGACGACGACTCCTGGTTGTTGCCCGCGCCGAACGCACCGTGCCCGGAGGCCCAGTCGTGGCCGGCGTAGATGTCGAAGTCACGCAGGAACGGGAACCGGGTGTCGGTGCGGTCCCAGTTCGCCGCGTCCTTGATGACGGTGTCGACCATGCCGCCGTACGCGGAGTCCGCGGCCCACGACGGGTCGAACTGCGCGACGGTCGCCGCCGCGACGACGTAGTAGCCGTAGTGGAAGTGGTGGTCGTTGAGGTCGGTGTCGGACCCGTACGACGCCGGGTACCCGATGAGCGTGCCCCACGACGGGTTGTACCAGAACGCGCGCTGCGTCTCGCCCGACGAGGCCGTCATCCAGTCGGTCAGGCGGGTCTTCACCGAGCCGAGCAGCTTGTCGCGCGCCGTCGTGTTCCCGGTGAGGTGGGCGATCTGGATGACCTGGGTGGCGCGGCCGAGGGCCTTGCCGGTCCAGTAGGTGTCCTCGCCGAAGCCCGCGAACGGGTCGGTCGCGGCCACCTGGTCGACGTAGCCGTTGAGCTGCGCCGCGTCCGCGGAGCCCGCCGGGAAGCCCGTGCTCGCGAGCTGCGGCAGCACGCCGTTGAACTTCGCGACGGTCTGGAACTGCGAGCCGCCGACTACGACGCGCATCGGCCCGCGCGGCGAGACGTACGCGTAGCTGCTCGGCGTGACGCCGGAGAGCTGGTCGCGCTGGTGCGGGTAGAGCGCGTAGACCGTGCCCGTGCCGGAGCCCTGGCGCGCGGTCGTGGTGAACGCGTAGGTCGCGGTCATGCGGGCCGTCGCCTCGTCGTACGACCACGACACCTTGGTGCCCGTCACGTGGTTGTGGGCGTACGGCGCGTAGGCGTTGAGCGCCGCGACCTTCGTCGCCGTGCTGCTCCCGGCGGCCGTCGGCAGGACCGCGACCGAGAAGTAGCTCTTGTTGTAGAGGTTCGAGCTGATGGTCGTGCCGGAGACGTTCCACGTGGAACCGGTCGGGCCGAACGCGGCGTAGTCGTGGCCGTTGACGGTGAACCCGAGGGTGCCGTCGGTGCTGCTCCACACGGTCGGCGGCGCGGTCGTCGTGAGCGTCGCGTTGCCGCCCGTCTTCGTCGCGTAGACGAAGGGCAGGCCGTGGCCGAACGTCGTCCGCAGGCTGCTGCTGCCGTTCGTCCAGAGCTCGCTCACGGTCCAGTCGGAGTAGCCGTCGACCTTGCCGTCGGCGGTGAGGCCCGCGACGCCGATGCGGAAGTCCTCGGCGTACCCGTAGTGGTACTCGCTCACGCCCGTCGCGGTGCCGGAGATGCTGGGCGTCGTCGGGTAGCTCACGCCGAGGCCCTGGGTGCTGGCGCGGAACGTCAGCGGGTGCGCGACGAGGTTCTCGGACACGGCGGCGCAGTCGAACTTGCGCCACAGCAGCGACGTCCACCAGTCGTTCGTCGGGATCGCGCCCGCCGGGAAGTTGGCGGTGACGTGCGCGCGGGGGTTGGTGATCGGGGTGTTGTTGCACTCCGTGGGCACGGCGCCGCCGGGCGGTGTGCCCTCGGCGTAGCTCCCCTGCCCGACGGCCACGGCGGCCGCCTGCGGCACGGGCAGGAACAGCGCCTGCACCAGGTACGCCAGCAGGGCGCCGACGACGACCATCGCGAGGGCCGCACGGCGGTCCAGGGCGGGTCGGGTTCTCCTCAGGTCTGCATGACCAGACATCCGACGGACTCCGTTCTTGCTGCGTCGGGTGCCGCGGAGTTCGTCGTCGAGCGCTGCGGCACCGGGGCGGGGCGCGCGAAGGGGGGACGCGCCTGCGAGCGGTTCCGGCCCGGTGCCCTGCGGGCCCCATGCCGGTGGGGGCCGACCGGCCGCGTGCCCGGTCCCCGACGTCGTCGTCGCGGCCCGGCCGCGCGTCGCGGTCGGTGTGGTGCGGGTGGCCGGATGGCCGCCCAGGGTGCGACCCGGCAGGGCGACGGGATCCCTCGGCTCTGAGGGACACCGCCTGGTGACTCGTGTCACCGGGCCGCACCCCAAGGCTCACCCGGCCGCGAGTCCCTGTCAAGCGGAGGCATGTCCCCCGCTCGGGCGACCATGACTGCCGCCCGTACGCGCCGCCGTCCCGCCCCCGGGACCGGCCGGTCAGTCCGCCGCGACCTCCGTCACGCGCCCGTCCTCGACGTGCCACCGACGCGTCAGGCGCACCGTCTCCAGCATCCGCCGGTCGTGCGTGACGAGCAGGACCGTCCCGTCGAACGACTCCATCGCCTGCTCCAGCTGCTCGATGGCCGGCAGGTCCAGGTGGTTCGTCGGCTCGTCCAGCACGAGCAGGTTCACGCCGCGCGCCTGCAGCAGCGCGAGGGCGGCACGCGTCCGCTCGCCCGGTGACAGCGACGCCGCGGGACGCCCCACCTGGTGCCCGGCCAGCCCGAACTTGGCGAGCAGCGTCCGCACGTCGGCCGTCGTCCAGTCCGGCACCTCGCGCGCGAACGCCTCCCCCACCGGTGCGTCGCCCTCGAACGCCGCCCGCGCCTGGTCGACCTCGCCGACCAGCACGCCCGACCCGAGCGAGGCGTACCCGTCCTGCGGCGCGAGGCGGCCCAGCAGCAGCGCCAGCAACGTCGACTTGCCCGACCCGTTCGGGCCGGTCACCGCGACCCGGTCCTGCCAGTCGAGCTGCACGTCCACCGGCCCCAGGACGAAGTCCCCGCGCCGCACGACCACCGCACGCGCCGTCGCCACCACCGCCCCCGACCGCGGCGCCGTCGCGATGCTCATGCGCAGCTGCCACTCCTTGCGCGGCTCCTCGACGACCTCCATCCGCTCGATCATCCGGTCCGTCTGGCGCGCCTTCGCGGCCTGCTTCTCAGACGTCTCCCCGCGGTGGTGCTTGACGTTCTTGTCGTTGTCCGTCGCCTTGCGCCGGGCGTTGCGCACGCCCTTCTCCATCCACGCGCGCTGCGTGCGGGCGCGGAGCTCGAGCGCCCCGCGGCGGGCGGCGTAGTCCTCGAACGCCTCGCGCGCCTGCCGCCGGGCCGTCGAGCGCTCCTCCAGGTAGGCGTCGTAGGAGCCGCCGTAGGTCGCGACGCGCTGCAGGCTGCGGTCGATCTCGACGACCGTCGTCACCGTGCGTGCGAGGAACTCCCGGTCGTGGCTCACGACGACCACCGGCGCCTGCGCGCGCTGCACGAACTCCTCGAGCCGGTCGAGGCCGTCCGCGTCCAGGTCGTTGGTCGGCTCGTCCAGCAGGTACAGGTCGAACCGCGACAGCAGCAGCGCCGCGAGCCCGACGCGCGCCGCCTGCCCGCCCGAGAGGGCCGTCATCGGCAGGTCGAGGTCGACCGCGAGCCCCAGGTCGTCGGCGACGACCCCGAGCCGCGCGTCCAGGTCGGCGCCGCCGAGCGCCATCCACCGCTCCAGCGCGTGCGTGAAGCGGTCACCGGCGTCGGGCTCGTCCGCCGCGAGCGCGTGCGACGCGTCGTCCATCTCCGTCTGCGCGTCGAGGACGCCCGTGCGCCGCTCGAGGAACGACCGGACCGTCTCGTCGGCTCGCCGCTCGACCTCCTGCACGAGGTAGCCGACCTGCGCCGTCGGTGGCGAGAGCTGCACCGACCCGTGCTCGGGCGCCCGCACGCCCGCCAGGATCCGCAGGAGCGTCGTCTTGCCCGCGCCGTTGGGCCCGACGAGCCCCACCACGTCCCCGGGCGCGACGACGAGGTCCAGCCCTGCGAACAGCTCACGGTCACCGAAGGCGGCGGCCACCGCGCGGGCCTGGAGGGTGGCACTCATGCCCCCATCCTGCCGGTGCACGGGCCGCTCTCCCGCACCGGCCACGACGACGCCCCCGGCCGCAGGTCCTCGGCCGGGGGTGTCGTGGTGCGTGCACGTCCCCGCTCAGCGGGCCGTGCGTCAGGGGTCGGTCAGCGGTACGACTCGAGCTCCGCGACGCGCGGCGTGCCCGACGCGCTCGTGATCTCGAAGCTGACCTTCTTGAGCGACGTCGACGTGAAGCTGATCGCACCGGGCGTTCCGGTGCCGGACTTCAGCACCGCACCCGTGTCGCCGTTGAGCACCCGCCACGCGCTGATCGAGCCGCTGCCGGACGCGAGGCGCACGTTGATCGCGGACACCGTCGTGGCCGAGCCCCACTTGACCGAGATGGTCCCCGTCGAGCCCGTCGGCGACCAGTAGGTGCTGAGCGAGCCGTCCTTGACGCTGCCGTAGCTCGTGCCGCTGGCCTTGCTCGACCCGTCCGCGCCGCTGGCGGAGAGGCTGAGGTTGGTGCCGCTGGGCGCGGTCGACGTGGGCGTGGGCGTCGGGGTGGTCGGCGTCGGGTTCGGCGTCGTCGGGTTCGGCGACGTCGGGTCCGGGGTGGGCGTGGTGGGCGTGCACGAGCCGTTCGACGTCTTCAGACCCTTGTTCGCGCCGGCGGTCGCGCTGACCACCGACGGCACGCAGCTCGCCCCGTCGAGGCTGTAGGAGTACGGGATGCTCACGGTCGTCGTCGACTGCACGTTCGGCCCGGCCGGCTGCGTCGTGCCGCTCGCGCTGGACCACGTGACGTTGTCGAAGATGTTCCCGGCGACCTGCCAGTAGCCCTTCGCGTCCGTGTAGAAGGTGCCGAGCACGTCCTTCGAGTCCTCGAAGTAGTTGTTCTCGACCTTCGCCTTGGCCCCGGCGCGCGAGTTGATGCCCGACTCGTTGAGCGAGACGTAGTGGTTGTTGTAGATGTGCGCGACACCGCCGCGCAGCAGGGGGGTCCGCGAGTCGATGTTCGAGTACAGGTTGTGGTGGAACGTGATGTTCCCGCTGCCGGTGTCGGTCTCGCTGGAGCCGATGAGGCCGCCGCGGCCCGAGTTGCGCAGGATGCTGTACGACAGCGTGACGTTCTCGACGTCGTTCTTCAGGTCGAACAGGCCGTCGTAGCCCTCGGACTCGCCGCCCGACGCCTCGAGCGTCACGTGGTCGACCCAGACGTTGCGGACGGTGCTCTCCATGCCGATCGCGTCGCCGCCGTTCGACGTCGGGGAGCCCGACTTCTTGACGTTCTTGACGGTCACGTTCTGGATGATGATGTTGCTCGAGTCCCGGATGTGGATCCCGATCTGGTCGAACGTGGCGCCGCTGCCGACGCCCTCGATCGTGACGTTGCTGATCTCCTTGAGCTCGATCACGCCGGCGGCGGTGCTGCAGCTGCCCGACACCTTCGCGGTGTTGCCGACGGTGATGGTGCCCTCGACCTGGATCGTGATCGGGGTGCTGGCGCTGGCGCGACCGCACAGCGCCTGGTGGATGGCGGTGCCGGTCGTCGCCCTGACGGTCGCGCCGCCGGCCCCGCCCGTGGTCCCGCCGTTCTGTGCCGCGAACCCGTTGGCGCTGCCGGTGACCGCCTGGGCGGCGGGCGCCATCAGGGCGGTCACGCCGATCGTCGTCGCCAGAGCCGTCGCGGCCCCTGCCGCGAGAAGTCGCACTGCGACCGGTCGTCTCATCGTTGCCTCACCTTCGTCGTAGCGGGTCGAGCACGGTGCGAACCGGTTTCCCGGAACGGCCTTCTGCGGGCGCGTGGCGCCGACCGCGTGGGGAGGTGCCGGTGCGGACGTGCTCGTCGGGCGCCGTCGCCGCGTCGCTGCGGCGTGCGCCCCCTACCGGGAAACCGGTTTCTCGATCGTAGCCAGGAAACCGGCGCCCGGGATACCCCGGTCGAGCGATGAACCGTTTAGGAGCGCAACCGACCTCAGGCCGGGACGCGGCGCCGGGCGCTCGCCCGGACGACCCACCAGGCGATCCCGGTGATCAGCAGCGGGATCGCCACGACGCCCAGCGCCACCGCCACGAGCACTCCCGCGATCGTCCCGAAGACGCCCGCGAGGAACGACGGCACCTCCTGGCCCTCCGCGACGACGGCCAGCGCGTCCGGAGGCGTCGACGGCGGGAACGTCAGCGTGTACTCGCCCGCCGTCGGCGCCCGGAACGCCGCGACGTTGAACGCGTGGTGGTCGCCACGCGCGGCGCTGATGCTCACGCCGGGAGCGTCGTCGACGTCGACGGACCCACCGTCCGGACCCACCACGAGGACCTCGCCCTCCAGCCCACCGTGCGCCTGCCCGCCCGGAAGGACGAGGAACACGTCGTGCAGGCCCTCCTCGAGCTCCAGCTCGACCGTCCCCGGCACGGAGCTCTCCCCGACGGCGGCCGGGCCCGCACCCCCGTCGGCGCCGACGACCCCCAGCGGCAGCAGCCCGGCGAACGCGCGCACGACGAGCACGGTCACGACGACGGCGGCCACCACCAGCAGCGCTGCGACGGAGGTGAGCACGACGGGCCCGACCAGGGACGTGCGCCCCGCGACGACCGGCGGCGTGCCCGGGACCTGCGGATTTGGTGCAGGGGCCGGCGGGTTCGGGGCGGACGCGTCCATGGCGTCGGAGCGTACCGGCGGCCGTGCCCCCCGGCGGCGCCACCTCCTGCACCACCGGCCCGCAGGCGCACGGCTTCCTGCCCCGCACCGACGACGGCACCCCGCCCGCACGGGTGCGGACGGGGTGCCGTCGAGCGGGTCGACCGGTCGTTACGAGCCCGGGTAGCTCGTGACGAACTGCGGCGTGCCGGTGTTCGTGGAGTCGGCCTGGCCCCCAACGCCGTTGACGACGTGCCGGACGGTGCCGGCGCTGAGGTTCACCGTCATGACGTGCGTGAGCCGCACGCCCGGCCGCTGCGGCACCTCGAAGCCGTTCTCGGTGACGATCGACGGGTTGTTCTGGTTGAACACGTACACGCCCGCGCCCCAGAGCTGGTGGTCACGCACGCGGTCACCGACCTTGTACCCGGCCCAGCCGAGCGTGCCGTCGGGCTCGGTCCAGTCGGCCTGCGTCGGCGGGTCGTACGGCAGCTCGTTCTGGTAGAGCACGACGCGTCCGCGCTCGCCGTTCCAGATCGTGTTGTGCTGCTGGAAGTGCTCGACGAACAGGCCGGTCGCGGTGACGTCGTCGCCGTTGACGACCACGCCGGTGCGCCCGGTGTTGGTGCGCCAGCGGTCGGTGTCGCCGTTGACGCCCGCGGTGAAGCCCTCGACGCCGTGGTCGGCACGCCAGACCCACGTGTGGTCGACGAGCACGTCGTCCGCGTCGATCCGCAGCGCGACGTCCGTCTTGCCGACGTGCGGGCCGCCGACCCGGAAGTAGACGTCGCTCAGCGTGATCGGGTCGAGCCTGGCGCCCCGGCCGTGGTGGCCGTGGCCGCCGCGGCGGTCGCCGACCTGCAGCAGCACCGGCGACTCGGTCGTCCCCGCGTCGATCGTGACGCCCGCGACGATCGCGCCGGGCACGTCCGCGACGGTGAGCGGGACGGCCCCGCCGACGGCGGTGAGCGTCGCGTGGCCGAGACCGAGCACGACGGTGCCGGGCCGCTTGACCTCGATGCTGCGCGCGACGTCGTACACGCCGGGGGTCAGGAGCAGGTGCTTGCCCTGCGCGAGCTTGCTGTTGATCCGCTGCACCGGGTCGCCGGGCTTGGCGACGTAGAAGTCGCTCAGCGGCACGGTGCGGCCCGGGGTCAGGCCGTCGGCCCAGCTGATGCCGCGCGTGCCCTCGTGCGCGGACGGGACGCGGACGTTCCAGCGGCCGCGGGCGTCGACGAAGAGGTACGGCTTCTCGCGGCTGAGCGGCGTCTGGTCGAGCGTCGTGTACGGCGGGTCGGGGAAGGTCGCGTCGTCGGGCGCGCCCTCCACCCCGGCGAACACCTGGTTCCACACGGCGTAAGATGCGGTCCCGGTCGGTGTCCTGCCGCAGCCGCTCGACGCTCTGCCCGGTGTGCCGGGACAGGATCTGCTCGACCTGCCCGCGCAGCCGCAGGATCTCGGCGGCCTGGATCTCCAGGTCGGCCGCGGTCCCCTCCGCACCCCCCGAGGGCTGGTGCAGCAGCACGCGCGCGTGCTCCAGGACGTGCCGCTGCCCGGGCGTGCCTGCCGCGAGCAGCACGGCGGCGGCGGAGGCCGCCTGACCGAGGCAGAACGTCGCGACGGGCGGGCGGACGTACTGCATGGTGTCGTACACGGCGAGCAGCGCGGTGATGGAGCCGCCGGGCGAGTTCACGTACACGTGGATGGGTAGCTCGGAGCTCTCGGACTGCAGGTGCAGCAGCTGCGCGATGACGACGTTCGCGACGCCGTCGTCGATCTCGGTGCCGAGGAAGACGATCCGGTCGGACAGCAGCCGCGAGTAGACGTCGGACGCACGCTCGCCGGTCGGCCGCTGCTCGACGACGTAAGGGATCGTGTACTGGCCGGCCATCACAGCCCCGCCTTCCGCAGCGCGCCGTCGGGGCGCACGTCGTCGAGGTGCTCGACGACCTTGTCGACGAACCCGTACTCGAGCGCCTCGGCAGCCGTGAACCAGCGGTCACGGTCGGAGTCCCGCTCGATCGTCTCGACGGCCTGCCCGGTGTGCTCGGCGATGAGGCCCTGCATGGTGCGCTTCACGTGCGCGAGGTTCTGCGCCTGGATCGCGATGTCGACGGCGGTGCCGCCGATCCCGCCGGACGGCTGGTGCATGAGGACCCGTGCGTGGCGCAGCGCGAACCGCTTCCCGGGCGTCCCGGCGCTGAGCAGGAACTGCGCGGCCGACGCGGCCAGCCCCATGGCGAGCGTCGCGACGTCGTTCGGGATGAGCCGCATGGTGTCGTACATGGCGAGCGCCGCGCTCACGGAGCCGCCGGGCGAGTTGATGTAGAGCGCGATGTCGCGGCGCGGGTCCTCGGCGGACAGGAGCAGAAGCTGCGCGCACACGCGGTTGGCGACGGTGTCGTCGACCTCCTGGCCCAGGACGACGATGCGCTGGTGCAGCAGCCGGGTCGCGAGGTCGTCGTCGAACGGGCGGGTGGGTGGTGCGGCGGAGCGGGCGGTGACGGTCACGGGAGCCTCCTCGTCGGGATGGGGTACGTCGGCTCCTCCGACGCTGCCACCGCCCGGCGCACGCACCGGCTCGGGTCTGCCGTGCGCGGATCCGCCCACGGCAGACAGCCCGGGGCGGACCGACGCGTCAGGCGACCGTGCGCTCGGCCGCGTCCTTGACGACGCCCTCGAGCCGGCCCGACGCGGCCGCGACCTCCCGCTGCCGGGCCGCCCCCGTCCCCCGCGCCAGCACGCGCTCGATCCCCTGCTCGACGAGCCCGAGGTCCCCGGACGCCCCGAGCGCGGGCCCCACGTGCTCCAGCAGGCACGCCAACGCCTCCGCGGCGGGCACGAGCCGGTGCGTCCGGGGGTGCACGAGGTCTCCCGTCGTCCCGGAGCGGCTGGCGCGCCACGCCGCCATGCGCAGGACGCTCGTGGGGTCGCCCGGCGCCGGCTCGCCCGCCCGCCACCGGTCGACGCACGTCTCCACGAGCCCGCGCGTGAGGGCGGCGACGAGCACGGCGTCGTCCACGTCCAGGCACACGTCGGCGACGCGGACCTCGACCGTCGGGTAGTGCCGGGACAGGCGCGCGTCGAAGTAGACCATCCCCTCGTCGAGCACCGTGCCCGTCGCCAGCAGCTCGGCCACGACGGCGTGGTAGGCGGCCGCGGAGCCGAACGGGTCGGCGGGTCCGGTGCCGGGCCAGCGGTTCCACGCCTGGGTGCGGTACCCCGCGTACCCGGTGTCGGCGCCCTGCCAGTACGGCGAGTTCGCCGCGACCGCCGTCAGGAGCGGGAGCCAGGGCCGCAGCCGGTCGAGCACGGCGACGCCCTCGTCGTCGGACTCGACGGCCACGTGGACGTGGCAGCCGCACGTGAGCTGCTCGGCGCACGTCAGGCCCATCTGGTCGCGGATCGCGCGGTAGCGGGGCGACGGCGTGAGGACGGGCGTGACGGTCAGCGGGTACGTCGCGAGCGCGGCGACGCGCGCCCCCACGGTCCGGGCGGCGTCGTCGGCGCACCGGCGCAGCGCCCTCAGGTCGGCGGCGAGGTCCGCCATGCGGGTCCGCGGGGGCGTGGCCGTCTCGACCTGCTCCTGCTGCAGCTCGGTCGTCAGCGGCAGCACGACACGCGGACCGACCGCGTCGTCCGACGCCGCGGTCACGGACGCGTCGACCGCAGCCGACGTGAGCGCCGACGAGGCCGCTGCCGAGATACCCGCCGGGACCGACACCGCGACCTCGTCCGGTGGCCCGCCGGTGACGGCCACGGAGGCGGCGACGGTGCGGCCGGTGCCGGGGTCGACGAGGAGCAGCTCCTCCTCGACCCCCACGGAGCGCAAGATCCGCGGCTCCTCGGGCACCACCGATGCGGCAGCGCGTGCTGCCTGGGGCGGACGAGCCGTCGTGAGCGACATGCGGGCCTCGCGGATCCCGGGCACCGACACCCCTCGCTGGATGCCGTCGGGTCGTGCACCGTCAGGGTGACATCAGCACGGTATCTCCGCCCGGTGGGCTCCACCACCCTCGGTCGTCGGGCTCGGCCGCGGGCACCGGACGGACGAAGGGCCGCACCCCCGGTCGGGGTGCGGCCCTTCGGCGACGGTGCCGGTGTCAGCCGGCGACGACCTTGACGGTCACGTTCGCAGCGACGTCCGCGTGCAGGCGGACGGACACCTTGTACTCGCCCAGGGCCTTGATCGGCTGGCCGATCTCGACCTTGCGCTTGTCGATCGCCGGGGCGCCCGACGCCTTGACCGCGTCGGCGATCTCGGCGGTCGTGACGGCGCCGAACAGGCGACCGGAGTCGCCCGCCTTGGCGGTGACGACGACGGTCTTCGACTCGAGCGAGTCGCGCACGGCCTTCGCGTCGTCCAGCGTCGCGATCTCGCGCGCCTTGCGGGCCTTGCGGATCGCGGTGATGTCCTTCTCGGCACCCTTGGTCCACGGCGTGGCCAGGCTGCGCGGGATGAGGTAGTTGCGGGCGTACCCGTCCTTCACCTCGACGACGTCGCCAGGAGCACCGAGGCCGGTGACCTCGTGGGTCAGGATGATCTTCGCCATGTCGGGTCTCTCCTTCCTCAGCGGGCCGACGACGAGTACGGCAGCAGGGCCATCTCGCGGGCGTTCTTGACGGCACGCGCGATCGCGCGCTGCTCCTGCACGGACACGCCCGTCACACGACGCGCGCGGATCTTCCCGCGGTCGGAGATGAACTTGCGCAGGAGCGCGGTGTCCTTGTAGTCGACCGACTCGATCTTCGCGGCCTTGAGGGGGTTCTGCTTCTTCTTGGGCTTACGGACAACGGCCTTGGCCATCGTGGTGCTCCTTCGTTCGGAGCCCCGGGGTTTGCCGGACCCGGGGATGGGGATGTCTGGGGTTGTGGGCGGACCCGTCGATCAGAACGGGGGCTCGTCGGAGTAGCCGCCGCCGGACCCACCCGCGGGCGTGGCCCACGGGTCGTCCTGCTGGCCGCCACCACCGGAGCCGCCGTAGCTGCCGCCACCGCCACCGCCGCCGAAGCCGCCACCGCCGCCGCCCCCACCACTGAAGCCGCCGCCACCCGAACGCTGGGTCCGGGTGACCTTGGCCGTGGCGTAGCGCAGCGACGGGCCGACCTCGTCGACCTGCAGCTCGTACACGGTGCGCTTCTCGCCCTCACGGGTCTCGTAGGAGCGCTGCACGAGCCGGCCGGTGACGATGACGCGGGTGCCCTTGGTGAGCGACTCGGCGACCGACTCGGCCGCCTCCCGCCAGATCGAGCAGCGCAGGAACAGCGTGTCGCCGTCCTTCCACTCGTTGCTCTGACGGTCGAACGTGCGGGGCGTCGACGCGACGGTGAAGTTCGCGACCGCAGCCCCCGAGGGGGTGAAGCGGAGCTCGGGGTCCCCCGTGAGGTTCCCGATCACCGTGATGGTGGTCTCACCAGCCATGCCAGCTCCTCGCTCGTTCGATCAGTCGGGTCGGTCCGGGGCCGGACCGCTCGTCGGCTCCGCACGGTACGCGCGGAGACCGACACTCACGCGTCGGCGCGCAGCACCTTCGTCCGCAGGACGACCTCGTTGAGGCCGAGCTGACGGTCGAGCTCCTTGGCGGTCGCGGGCTCCGCGGTGAAGTCGACGACGGCGTAGATGCCCTCGGACTTCTTCTTGATGTCGTACGCGAGGCGACGACGGCCCCAGATGTCCACCTTGTCGACGGTGCCACCGTCGGTCTTGACGACCGACAGGTACTTGTCGAGCGACGGGGCGACGGTGCGCTCCTCGATCTCGGGGTCGAGGATGATCATGATCTCGTACTGACGCAGGCTCATACCCACCTCCTCTGGTCTCGGCGGTCACGGTCGTTCCGTGACAGGAGGGTTCTGTGCGTCGCTGCGAGCCGACCCGCACGACGACCGAGGTCGCGGTCCGGGTGGCGTCCCGCGCGTCCCGCCGATCGGCGGCAGGCGTGCACGGGCACAGCAGGGAGACAGCCTACCGGCCCGCCGCCGCCCGCAGAAATCCCGTCGTGCGACGGGGCCTGCGGACCGCGACGGGCCGGTGGGCGTGGACGGTCAGCCGCCGTTGCCGTTGCCGTTCCCGCCGGCGTTCGGCGTCGGCGTCGGCGTGGGCTGCGGTGTCGGCGGGCCCTGCGTGGGCTGCGGTTTCGGGCCCGTCGACACGACGAGCGTCACCGTGCTCCCGACGGGGACCTGGCCGCCGCCCGGGTCCATCCGGATGACGCGGCCGTTCGACACGCTGTCCGACGGCTCCGTGACCACCGAGACGCCGAGGCCCAGCCGGTCGAGCGTCGCTGCCGCGTCGGCCTCGAGCTTCCCGACGACGTTCGGCACGTCGACCACCTGCGGCGCGACCTCCTCCGGCGGTGCCTCCGTCAGCGTCGGCGTCGGCGTGGGGGTGGCGGTCGGCTTCCCGCCGACGTTGGCCCGCGGGGGGAACTCCACGACCGCGGAGTACTGCGGCAGCGTGAAGGCCTGCTCCATGTACCGCGCCCACAGGAACGAGGGCCACGAGCCACCGGTGATCTGCTCGAGCGTCCGGCCTCGCTTGTCCTTGCCGAAGGGCTCGATCGACTCCTGCGACTTGCCGTCCTCACCGACCTGGCTCATCGAGACGGCCGTCGCGAGGTTGGGCGTGAAGCCGACGAACCACGACGCCTTGTTGTCGGTGGTCGTACCGGTCTTGCCGGCGATCGGGCGTCCGAGCGGCTTGACCCAGTCCTCGCCGGAGCCCTCCTGGACGACCTGCTGCATCGCGAACGCGGTGTCGGCCATGACGCCCGCGTCGAACACCTGCTCGCCGCCCGTGTCGTAGGTGAACGCCGTCGTGCCGTTGTAGTTGTCGACCTTCGCGACGATGTGGGCGTCGATGTGCTTGCCCTGGTTCGCGATGCTCGCGTAGGCGCTCGCCATGTCGAGCGGGTGCACGAGGTCGGTGCCGAGCACGTTCGACACGTTGTCGGGGTTGATCGTCGTCGTGACGCCCGCGCGCTGCGCGACCTCGGCCGTCTTGGCCGCACCGATCTCGATGTTGAGCTTGGCGTAGACCGTGTTGACGGAGTTCGCCGTCGCCTCGACGAGGTCGATGTTGCCGAACTGGCCGCCCTTGCCGGAGCCGAAGTTCTTGACGTCCTTCTGACCGCCCTCCCACTCGGGGAAGCGCTGCGGCGACTTGCCGTCGTAGCGCGTGGCGAGGCTGATGCCGCTCTCCAGCGCGCCGATCAGCGTGAACGGCTTGAACGTCGACCCGCCCTGGATCTTGTCCCAGGCCGCGCGGTTGATCTGGTCCGCGGCGTCGTTCGGCCCGCCGTACAGCGCGACGATGCCGCCCGTCTGCGGGTCGACCGACGAGATGGAGAACTTGGTCCGCGCGAACGGGACCGCGCCGTCCATCCCCTCGAGCGCGCCGAGCCGGAACGCCTCGGCGGTCCACACCGCCTGCCGCTGCAGGGGCTCCTGGATGGTCGTGTAGACCTTGTAGCCCTTGGTGTCGATCTGCTCGTCGGTGAGCGCGAGCGGCTCCGCCCGCAGCTCGTCACGAACCATCTGCAGCAGCAGACCGTTGGGTCCGACCATGTCGTTGGTGCGCTGGTACTCCACGGTCGCGGGGAACGTCATCGCGGCACGGTCGGCGGCGGTGACCCACCCCATCTCCTGCATGGAGTCGAGCACGATGTTCCACCGCGCCTCGGCCTTCTCCGGGGAGACGGCCGGGTCCCAGTTGTTCGGCGACGGGATGATCCCGGCGAGCAGCGCCGCCTCCGACACCGTGAGGTCCGCGGCGTTCTTGCCGAAGTACGCCTTCGCCGCCGTCTGGATGCCGTACGAGTCCCGGCCGAAGTAGATGGTGTTGAGGTAGCGCCCGAGGATGTCCTCCTTGTCGAGCTGCCGGCTCACCTTGACGGCGAGCAGCGCCTCGCGGGCCTTGCCGACGTAGTCCGTCGTCGTCGAGAAGTAGTACCGCTCGACGTACTGCTGCGTGAGCGTCGAGCCACCCTGCTTCTTGCCGGTCGTGATGTTGATCCACAGCGCGCGCGCCATGCCCGTGACCGAGACGCCGGAGTTGGTGAAGAACGTGCGGTCCTCCGCCGCGGCGACGGCCTGCCCGATGTACTTCGGCAGCGTCGCGTAGTCGACGATCTCGCGGTTCTGCACCGAGAACTGGCCCATGACCGGACCGGGCTGCCCGTCGACGCCCGCGTAGTAGACGGTCGTCGTCTGCTTGGCGATGTCGTCGTTCGCACCGGGGATCGTCACCGACTGGTACGCGGCGACGGCACCGCCGAGGCACAGGAAGAAGAACGTGAGGAAGGAGCCCAGCAGGAACCGCCACGACGGCAGCCACCGGTGCAGGCCGCGGTAGCCGCTGCGCGGGTAGTCGAAGAACTTGCGCTTGCGCCCGCTGCCGGCCGAGGCGGTGCCGGCGCGCGTCGAGGCCGTGGCGCGCGACGACGGACGGGCCGCGCGCGTGGCGCGTCGGGTCCGTGAGGGCGCGGCGCGCCGGTTCGAGCCTGCCAAGGCGGTGCCTTCCTGACGACGACATGACCGCGGTGGCGTGCCCGGGGCCCGGGGCCACGTCGGACGGACGTCCACCGCGCAGCCCAGTATGGGGGAGTCGTCGGTGTCCGCCCAGGGTGACGAGGGCTTCCTCGCGACACCCTTCACACGATCGGCACGTGGCCATCCATGCTTCCCCGCGGGTCGGCAGGGTGCCGTGGCGGCGGTCACCGCCCAGGGCGCGTCGATGCCGGACTTGTCGCGAGGCATCGAGGCGACATAGTCTCCAGATGTATCGAGTTGATACATCGACGGACGGAGCGGTCCGGTCGTCGTCCCTTTCGTCCTGCGGCCCGGGTGCCGCGGACGCTACCGCAGCCCGTGAGGAGGTCGTGCCGTGCGTGGTCGTTCCGACGTCCTCGAGCCCGCGATCCTCGGGCTGCTGCACGAGTCGCCGATGCACGGCTACGAGCTGCGCAAGCGCCTCAACCTCGTGCTCGGCTCCTTCCGCGCACTGTCCTACGGGTCGCTGTACCCGTGCCTGAAGTCGCTCGTCGACCGCGGCTGGATCGTCGGCACCGAGTCCACGCCCAGCGCCGGGCACGCCGTCGCCAGCAAGCGCGCGCGCATCGTCTACCAGCTGACCGCCGACGGCAAGGAGCACCTGCAGCAGGTGCTCGCGTCGTCCGGCCCGTCCAGCTGGGAGGACGAGAACTTCGACGTGCGGTTCGCCTTCTTCGGGCAGACCGACGCCGAGACCCGGCTCCGGATCCTCGAGGGCAGGCGCACCCGCCTCACCGAACGGCTCGAGACGATCCGCCAGTCCTTCGCCCGCACCCGCGAGCGCATGGACGAGTACACGCTCGAGCTCCAGCGGCACGGCCTCGAACAGGTCGAGCGTGAGGTCCGCTGGCTCGACGGGCTCATCGACAACGAGCGTGGCCACCGCCGCGCGCGTACCGCAGGCACCGGCCGCCCGGCCGGAGCCGACTCCCCCGCTGTGCCGTCCGACTCCGTCGACACGGCGAACACCACCGAGAAGGAGCGAGGATGACCTCCATCCGCGTCGCCATCGTCGGCGTCGGCAACTGCGCCGCGTCGCTGGTCCAGGGCGTGCACTACTACGCCGACGCCGACCCGAACGGGACCGTGCCCGGTCTCATGCACGTGCAGTTCGGTGACTACCACGTGCGTGACATCGAGTTCGTCGCGGCGTTCGACGTCGACGCGAAGAAGGTCGGCTTCGACCTGTCCGAGGCGATCGTCGCCTCCGAGAACAACACCATCAAGATCTGCGACGTCCCGCCGCTCGGCGTGACCGTGCAGCGCGGCCACACGCTCGACGGCCTCGGCAAGTACTACTCGCAGACCATCGAGGAGTCCGACGCCGAGCCGGTCGACATCGTCGCCACGCTCCGCGAGGTCCAGGCCGACGTCCTCATCTGCTACCTGCCCGTCGGGTCGGAGGCCGCCGCGAAGTTCTACGCGCAGGCCGCCATCGACGCTGGCGTCGCGTTCGTCAACGCTCTCCCGGTCTTCATCGCGTCCGACCCCGAGTGGGCCGCGAAGTTCGAGGCCGCCGGTGTCCCGATCGTCGGCGACGACATCAAGTCGCAGGTCGGCGCGACGATCACGCACCGCGTCCTCGCCCGCCTGTTCGAGGACCGCGGCGTCATCCTGGACCGCACGTACCAGCTGAACGTCGGCGGCAACATGGACTTCAAGAACATGCTCGAGCGCGAGCGCCTGGAGTCCAAGAAGGTCTCGAAGACGCAGGCCGTCACCTCCAACCTGTCCGGCCCCCTGGGCGGCAAGAAGGAGGACCGCAACGTCCACATCGGCCCGTCGGACTACGTCGCGTGGCTCGACGACCGCAAGTGGGCCTACGTCCGCCTCGAGGGCCGTGCCTTCGGCGAGGTGCCGCTGAACCTCGAGTACAAGCTCGAGGTCTGGGACTCCCCGAACTCCGCCGGCATCATCATCGACGCCCTGCGCGCCGCGAAGATCGCCAAGGACCGCGGCATCGGCGGCCCCATCCTGTCCGCGTCGACGTACTTCATGAAGTCGCCGCCGGTCCAGATGGAGGACACGCAGGGCCGTGCCGAGCTGGAGGCCTTCATCCGCGGTGAGAACGAGCGCTGACGCGGAGCGCAGCGAAGGTTGAGGGGTCGGACGCGTCAGCGTCCGGCCCCTCGGCCGTAGCGGAGCGCAGCGGCAGCGCGACCGGCAGAACGAGCGCTGACGCGGAGCGCAGCCAAGCTCGAGTGGTCGGACGCTTCGGCGTCGGCCCTTCGGCCGTCCCGGGGGTCGCTCCGTGACGGCGGTCGCCATGCGCCCGGCTCCGCCCACCTCCGTCCGACGACAGCAGGGTGGCGACAGCACGCGTGGGCGCGTCGTCCCCCTCGACGGGGATCGCGTCAGCGCCGTCAGGGCCGACCAGCCACGGGGCCCGTGATCCCGTCCCCGGCGGCGGCCGTGACGCAGGTCAGGATTGTGCGCGGCCCGCGGTCCACCGGATCGGGCGACTGCCGGCCGCGGTGACGGCCTGCCCGGTCGTGCAGCGCTCCCGCCCGGTCGGGCGCCCGCGCCCGACCGGGCGGACGAGGCGGGGTGCTACTTCGTGCCGCCGGTCGCCACGAGCCACACGGCGAAGGCGACGACGGCGACCACGACCACGAGGAGCGCCACCGCGGCGCCCAGCCGCACCGCCCGCGGACCGCGCGCGGGGACGGTGCCGCCGTCGGCGGTCGTGAGCTCGGGGGCGGCGACGCGTGCCGCGGTGGAGGTCAGCGCGGGCAGGCCGACGCCGAAGACGAGGCTCAGGCCGAGCACGGTGAGGACGGTGACGATCACGACGGCTCCTGGTCGCTCAGACGCCGACGGGCGTCGGGACGGGCGCGGGTCGGGCGACGAGGGCGTCGTCGGCCGGTGCGGTGCCGGCGGCGACCGGCTCGGCGGGGCGGGCAGGGCCGTCGGCCGTGTCCTCCCACTCGGCGGTGACGTTCCCGGCGTCGACGGCGGCGCGGCGCGAGCGCCACCAGATGACCGCGCAGACGGCCGCCACGACCCCGAGGACCGCGGGGATGCCCGCATCGCCACCGACGACCCGCTCGAGGCCGACGGCGAGGCCGCCGAACGCGGCCGCGGCAGGCAGGGTCACGAGCCACGCGACGAGCATCCGGCCCGCGACGGCCCAGCGGACCTTCTCCCGGCGGCCGACGCCCGAGCCGAGGATCGAGCCCGTCGCGACCTGCGTGGTGGACAGCGGGAAGCCGAACGCGCTGGACACGAGGATCACCGACGCGGACGAGGTGTCGGACGCCATGCCCTGCGGCACCTGGATGTCCGTGAGGCCCTTGCCGAGCGTGCGGATGACGCGCCACCCGCCGAGCGCGGTCCCGGCGGCCATGGCCAGCGCGCACGAGACGACGACCCACAGGGGAACGTCGGACCCGGCCGGCACGGCGCCGCCCGCGACGAGCGCGAGCAGGATGATGCCCATGCTCTTCTGCGCGTCGTTCGTGCCGTGCGCGAGGGACACCATCGACGCGGACGCCATCTGGCCCCACCGCAGGCGGCGGTCGCGCTGGTCCTCGGGGACGCGGCGCGTGATCCGGTAGACGAGGGCGGTCGACAGGGCCGCGACGGTGCCCGCGATCAGCGGCGCGAGCAGCGCGGGCAGGACGACCTTCTGGACGAGTCCGGCCCACACGACGCCGCCCGTCCCGACCGCGGCGAGCGTCGCGCCCACCAGGGCGCCGACGAGCGCGTGCGACGACGACGACGGCAGGCCGAGGTACCAGGTCACGACGTTCCACACGATCGCCCCGGCGAGCGCGCCGACGACGAGCGGGAGCGTGACGACGCCCTGGTCGACGATGCCCTTCGCGATGGTCGCGGCGACCGCCAGGGAGAGGAAGGCGCCGACCATGTTGAGGGCCGCCGACAGGAGCACGGCCTGCCGGGGCTTGAGCGCCCCGGTCGCGATCGACGCGGCCATGGCGTTGCCCGTGTCGTGGAAGCCGTTGGTGAAGTCGAACGCGAGTGCTGCCGCGACGACGAGCGCGAGGATGAGGGTCCCGTCCACGTCCTAGAGAGTGCCTGGTGCGCAGGGGTGCTCGAGGCCGAAAAGGTCCCAGTTCACCGAGTGTTCATCTGCGGATCGGGACTGTTCACGGGAAACGGTGGCGGCTGTGGTGGACGTCACCACCGCATCCGCCACCGCCGTCCCCCGCGAGGGCGTCGTCAGGCCGCTGAGCGGGCCGGTGAGCAGGCCGCTGAGCAGGCTGTGGAGCAGGCCAGTCAGCGGGCCGGTCAGCGGGCGACGACGAACCCCACCGACGAGTCGCCCCAGCCGTCCGGCGCGGCCAGGTCCTGCGCGTGCGCCTCGTCGAGCCACCCGAAGGTCACGACGTCGCCGGTCGCCACGTCGGTGCGCACGTCCCGCACGGGACCGGGCGTCTCCCCCAGGCTGCACGCGTTGAGCTGCGTGTACGCCGCGCCGGCCGCGAACGCCACGGGGCCTCCGTGGTCACCGGCCCCCCAGCCGCCGGTGATCGCGGTGACCTCGCCGCCGGCGACGACCGCGGGCTGCACGTCCGCGTCGCACGGCGCCGCGCGCTCTGCGAGGCCGACGCCCACACGCCCGTCCCCCAGGGGCCAGGCGTCCCGGACCGGGTGCTGCGTCGTCGCGAGGGTCCGGCCCGGCGAACCACCCGTGACGTCGCGGGCCAGCAGCGTGAACCCGTCGCCGGCCGGGCAGCTCAGCGCGATCTCGCCGGCGCTCGCCCAGCCCGCCAGGGTGCACCCGTCGCCGACGTCCGCGAGGGTGTCGACCGCACCCGTCCGCACGCCCACGACCTGCGGCTCCCCCGCGGGCGACGTCATCGCGACGCGGCCGCCGTCGGGGCTCAGCGTCGGCACCCACCGGGCCGTCGAGACGGGAGCCAGGTCGCGCGACGTCCCGTCCGCCGCGAGGACCCGCAACGTGCCCGTGAACGTCTCGTCCGTGCCGAGGCGGGACACGTGCCGGGCCGCGACCGACGCCGCGTCCGGCGGTGCGTCGGACGCGGCGTCCCACGACAGCCACACCGAGGCGCCGTCGTCGAGCGAGCCGACCAGCAGGTTGCCCCACGGCAGGCCCGTGAGGGGTGTCAGGTCGCCCGTGCGCAGGTCCAGCCGCCCGACGGTCCGCGTCCCGTCGAGGTCCGCCCAGGCGAGGGCGGTCGACTCGCCCGCCCGCCAGTCCAGCACCGACAGCAGCACGGGACCCGTGACGTGCAGGAGCGTGGTGCGGGTGCCGTCGGGCGCGACGAGGTGCAGCGCGCCTCGGACGTCGTCGGCGGTGTCCGCGGGCCCCGGGCGCTGCTGGAGGCTCGTCGCGAGGACCCAGCCGGGCGCGGTGCCGGCCAGCAGCCCGTCCGGGACGGCGAGCGGCTCGGCGACGTGCACGGGCCGCGCCGTCGCGGGCGGGGCCGCCTCCACCGGTGCGACCGGCGTCGCGCTGCTCGTCGCCGTGGCCGACGGGCTCGACGCGGCCTCGGTCGCCTCGAGCCCGAGGGGGCCCGCCCACCACGCGGCCGTGCCGACGGCCCCGACGGCGGCCACGCCCACGACGGCGTCCCGCGTGTGCCGGACGCCGCGCCGGCGGCGCACCCGCCGGACCGTGCGCGCGACGGCACCGTCGGCCGGGGTGGACCCGGCCCGCAGCCGGGCGATGCCCGCCTCCGTGCCGCTCAGCAGCTCTCCGAGGTCAGTCACGCGTCGTCTCCTGTCGGGTCAGGAGGGCGACCTGCTCACGGTCGTCCTCGGGGGGTGCGACGTCCAGGCGTCGCTGCAGCGCGGCCGTCGCGTCCGCGGTGTAGCGCTTGACGGTTCCCTCGCCCAGCCCCAGCAGGGCTGCGGTCTCGGCGACCGAGAGGTCCTCGACGTGCCGCAGGACGACGCACGCCCGCTGCCGCGGGGTGAGGTCCGCGAGCGCCGCGACCACGTCCCGCTGCAGCCCGGGCAGCTCGATCTCGACGACGGGCACGGGCTGGGCCGCGGAGCGCTCCACCGCCCGACGCTCGGACGCTGCCGACCGGGCCCGGTCCACGGACCGGGTGACGATCGCGCGGCGCACGTACTGCTCGGCCTGCGCGACGTGCGTGAACCGGGCCCGGCTCGCGAAGGTCGCGACGAGGGCGTCCTGCACGAGGTCCTCCGCGTCGGCCGCGCTCGCCGCGACCAGCGTGGCCCGCGCGAGGAGCCGCGCGTACCGCTCGTCGACGAGCTGCTCGAGCACCGTCTGCCACCGGGCCGTCATCGGCGTCCCCCTCGTCCTGTCCTGCTGCGCACGACAAGGAGAACGGAGCCCGGCGCGTGCAGGTTGGTGGCCGTCGCGGGCCGTGCAGGGCGGTGCGACGCGGACCGCCCCCCGACGCTACCGGGGGTGCCGACGCGAGCGCCGACCGGGGCGGCGACGGGGGTCCGACCGCGGCGGGTGCGAGGATGGGCGGCGTGCAGGTGATCGCCGACCTCCGGGCGCTGTGGCCGCTCGAGGGCTTCCGCAGGCTGTTCGCCGTGCGCCTGGTGAGCCAGTCGGCCGACGGGATGTTCCAGGTCGGGCTCGCGACCCTGTTCTTCTTCTCCCCGGAGAACGCGAGCACCGCGACGGGCGTCGCGGCCGCGTTCGCGGTGCTCCTGCTGCCGTTCACGGTGGTCGGGCCGTGGGCGGGGGTGCTGCTCGACCGGTGGCGGCGGCGCCAGGTGCTGCTGTGGGGCAACGTCGTGCGCGTCGGGCTCACCGTGACGATCGCGCTGCTCATGGTGACCGACGGCGTGAGCGTCGCGGTGTACGTGCTCGCGCTGGTCAACCTGTCGATCAACCGGTTCCTGCTGTCGGCGCTGTCCGCGTCGCTGCCCCGCGTCGTCGACGGGCCGCTGCTCCTCACCGCCAACTCGCTCACGCCGACCCTCGGTGCGGCCGCGGCGGGGGTCGGCGCCGGGCTCGGCTTCCTGCTCGGTTTCGTCCTGCCGGCCGGCCGCCTCAAGGACGCCGCGGCGCTGACGGTCGCCGCCGCGGTCATGGGTGTCGCGGCCGCGCTCGCCACCCGGCTCGGACGCGACCAGCTCGGGCCCGTCGAGCGCGCCGACGCGACCGCCCTGCGCAGCGCGCTCGGCACGCTCGCGCGCGGGCTCGTCGCCGGCGCGCGTCACCTCGTCGCACGCCGCACGCCGGCCTACGCGCTCGGCATCATGGCGACGCACCGCTTCCTGTACGGCGTCACATTCATCGCGAGCATCCTCATCGCCCGCAACCTGCTGTCCGACCCGGCGGACGCGACGCAGGGCCTCGCGACGTTTGGCACCGTGGCCGCCGCGTCCGCCGTCGGGTTCGCGCTCGCCGTGGTCGTCACGCCCGTGGTGTCGCCGCGCACCGGGCCGCACCGGTGGATCGTGGCGTGCCTGGCGCTGGCCGCGGCCAGCCAGGTGCTGCTCGCGGTGACGCCGCACCGTGTCGTGCTGCTGGTGTGCGCGGCGACGCTCGGCCTTGCCGCGCAGGGCGCGAAGATCGCGGTCGACACGATCGTGCAGCGCGACACCGACGACGCGTACCGGGGCCGGGCGTTCGCCCTGTACGACGTCCTCTACAACGCCGCGTTCGTCGGCGCCGCGGCGCTCGGCGCCGTGACCCTGCCGGACACGGGCTGGTCGCGCGGCGTGTTCCTCGCGCTCGCCGCCGCGTACGTCGCGGGCGCCGTCGGGTACGGGACCGCGGCCGCGCGCACCGTCCGGCACCGCCCCGCCGGCACGACGGTCGCCGCATGACGCCGGCGACCGGTCCGCTCGGTGCGCCGGGCCGCCCGGACGACCCCGCTCCCACCGTCCCCGCTCGCGCCGTGCCCGCCCACACCGTCCCCGCTCGCGCCGTGCCCGCGGGGCGCCCCTCGCCCGACGCGGTTCCCGACGAGGTGCTCCTGCGGGCGGTCGTCGACAGCGGTGTCGCCGCGTGCGTGACGGACCCGACGCAGCCGGACGACCCGATCGTCTGGGTGAACACCGCGTTCGAGCGGCTCACCGGGCACCGCGCGTCGGAGGTCGTCGGCCGCAACTGCCGCTTCCTGCAGGGCACCGGCACGGACCTCGCCGCGATCGGCGCCCTGCGCACCGCGCTCGACGAGGGGCGTCCCGCCACCGCGCAGGTCCTCAACTACCGCCGGGACGGCACGCCGTTCTGGAACCGGCTCGTCGTCGCGCAGGTCCGGGACGGCGCCGGCGGGGTGGTGCGCCGTGTCGGGGTGCTGACCGACGTGACCGACGAGGTCGACGCGCAGCGCTTCCGGGACACGCTCGGCGACCAGACCACCGCGCGGCTCGACCTGCTGGCCCGGGTCAGCGACGAGCTCGCGCCGCACCTCGACTACCACGACGCCGTGGACGCGCTCGCCGACGCCGCGGTGCCCCCGCTCGCGACGTGGGGCTTCGTCGCGGTCACCGACGAGCGCGGCCGGTTCGAGCACGTGCACGTCGTCGCCGGGCACGCCGCCGACGTCGAGCTCGCGGAGAACCTCGGCGCGCAGGACGTGAGCTGGTTGCAGCGCTCGCCGCGCACGAGCGCGACCCTGGACAGCCCGCCGGGGTTCGTCGCCGAGCCGTTCCCGGTCGACGTCGAGTCGTTGCCCGCCCGCACCACCCCCGAGCAGCTCGCCCTGCTGCAGCGGCTCGGGCTCGGCAGCGCGCTGCTCGTCCCGCTGCGCGCCCGTGAGCGCGTGCTGGGCGTGCTGTGCCTGGTGCACGAGAAGGTCGACGGCTTCACCCCGGACACCGTCGTCACCGCCGCGCACCTCGGCCGGCGGGCCGGCCTCGCGCTGGAGAACGTGCGCCTGTTCCTCGCGCAGCGCACCGCCGCGCTCACGCTGCAGCGCAGCCTGCTGCCCGACGTCCCGGACGTCGCGGGGCTCGACGTCGCGGCGGAGTACCTGCCCGCGGGCCGCACGGCGGAGGTCGGCGGGGACTGGTTCGACGTGCTTCCCCTGCCGGACGGCTCGGTGGGGCTCGCGGTGGGCGACGTCGTGGGCCACGACCTGCGTGCGGCGGCCGCCATGGGCCAGCTCCGCTCGCTGCTGCGGTCCTACGCGTGGGAGCTCGCGCCGCCCGGCGAGGTCCTCGACCGGATCGACGGCGTCGTGCGCGGCCTCGACCTGGCGGACGTCGCGACGTGCGCCTACGCGCGCTGGACCCGCACGGACGAGGGGGTCCGGCTGACGTACGCGCGCGCCGGGCACCCGCCGCCGATGCTGCGGCTGCCCGGTGGGCGGGTCGAGCGGCTGGGTGGGGCGCTGCGCACGCCCGTCGGGCTCGCGGGCGTACCGCCCGTCCCGGACGCCACGGTCGAGGTGCCCCCGGGTGCGACGCTCGTGCTGTACACGGACGGGCTCGTGGAGCGCCGCGACCGCGCGCTCGTCGACGGCCTGCACGCGCTCGAGGCGGCGCTGGCGGCCGTGCCGGACGGCACCGACGCGGCGGGCGTGCGGGACGCGCTCGTGTCCGCGCTCGTGGGCGAGCACCAGGAGGACGACGTGTGCCTGCTGGTCGTGCGCGGCGCCTGACTCAGGCGTTCAGGAACTCGTCCCACCACTGGAGGAGCTCGGCACGAGCCTCGTCCGGGCCGAGCGGTCCGCGGTCCATGCGCAGCTCGAGCAGGTGCTTGTACGCCGCCCCGACCTCACGCCCGGGGCCGATCCCCAGGATCTCCATGATCTGCGTGCCGTCGAGGTCCGGGCGGATCGCCGCGAGCTCCTCCTGCTCCTGCAGGCGCGCGATGCGCGTCTCCAGGTCGTCGTAGGCCGCGGACAGGCGGGCCGCCTTGCGCAGGTTGCGGGTCGTGCAGTCGGATCGCGTGAGCCGGTGCAGGCGTTCGAGCAGCGGTCCCGCGTCCGTCACGTACCGCCGGACCGCGGAGTCGGTCCAGCCGCCCTCGCCGTAGCCGTGGAAGCGCAGGTGCAGCTCCGTCAGCCGGGACACCGCCTGGACGGTCGCCTTGTCGAAGCGCAGCTCCTTGAGGCGCTTGGCGGCGAGCTTGGCGCCGACGACCTCGTGGTGGTGGAAGCTCACGCCGCCGCCCGGCTCGAACCGGCGCGTGCGCGGCTTGCCGATGTCGTGCAGCAGCGCCGCGAGCCGCAGCACCAGGTCGGGCCCGGGCACCGGGCCGTCCGGCCCCGTCTCCAGCGCGATCGCCTTGTCGAGCACCGTCAGGGAGTGCTCGTACACGTCCTTGTGCCGGTGGTGCTCGTCGATCTCGAGACGCAGCGCCGGCAGCTCGGGCAGCACGTGGTCGGCCAGGCCCGTGTCGACGAGCACCTCCAGGCCCGCCCGCGGCTGCGCGGCGACCAGCAGCTTCGACAGCTCGTCGCGCACCCGCTCCGCGGAGACGATCCCGATCCGCTCGGCCATGTCCTCGATCGCCGCGCGCGCCGCCGGCTCGACGGTGAACCCGAGCTGCGCCGCGAACCGCGCCGCCCGCATCATCCGCAGCGGGTCGTCGTCGAACGACTGCCGCGGGTCCACCGGGGTCCGCAGCACCCCGCGCGCGAGGTCCGCGAGCCCGTCGAACGGGTCGACGAACGTCAGCTCCGGCAGCCGCACCGCCATCGCGTTGACCGTGAAGTCGCGGCGGGACAGGTCGCCCTCGAGGGTGTCCCCGAACACGACCTCGGGCTTGCGCGACGACGGGTCGTACGCGTCGGTGCGGTACGTCGTGACCTCGACGACGACGTCCCGCTCGGCGCCGCGCCGGCCGCCGGGCATGCGGCGCGCGCCGATCGTGCCGAACTCCTTGCCGATGTCCCAGTGCGCGTCACCCCAGCGCGCGAGGATCGCCTCCGTCTCGTCGGGCGTCGCCGACGTCGTGAAGTCGAGGTCCGCGCTCAGCCGGCCCAGGAACGCGTCGCGCACGGGACCGCCCACGAGCGCGAGCTCGTGCCCGGCGGCCCGGAACAGCTCCCCCAGCTCGATCGCGTCGCCGGAGAGGCCGGCCAGCACGCCGAGCGCGCGCTTGCGCAGCGCGACGAGGGCGGCGGCCGTGTCGGGCGTGGTCGCGGTGGTCGGGTCGAGGGGAGGCACTCGTCCAAGCCTGCCAGATGGGGCGGCCCTCCGACGCGGGACTGACGCTCCCGACAAGTCGTTACAGTGTCGGCATGTCGAGCCCGGCGCAGCCCTCCGTCCCTGGGGGCGTACCCGCGCCGCCGGGCGGCCACGCGCTGCGCATCGACCCGCGGCACAGCCCCGTGCGCCCCGCGCCGCCGCCGCTGCCCGTGGTCGACGAGACGTCGGCGGGCGGCATCGTCGTCCGCCAGCGCGACGGGGTCTACCAGGCCGCGGTCATCGCGCGCCGCAACCGCGCCGGCCGTCTCGAGTGGTGCCTGCCGAAGGGCCACCTCGAGGGGGCCGAGACGCCGGAGCAGGCGGCCGTCCGCGAGATCGCCGAGGAGACGGGCATCACCGGGCGCGTCCTGCGGCGGCTCGGCGTCATCGACTACTGGTTCAGCGGCGACGACCGCCGCGTGCACAAGGTCGTGCACCACTTCCTGCTGGGCGCCGTCGGCGGCGACCTGACCGTCGAGGGCGACCCCGACGGCGAGGCCGAGGACGCCGCGTGGGTGCCGGTCGTCGACCTGCACGACCGGCTGGCCTACCCGAACGAGCGCCGGCTCACCGAGGCGGCCCTCGTCGTCCTGCTCGGCGAGGCATGAGCGCGGCCCTGCGCCGCGGCCAGGTCACCCGGGCGGTCCTGGTCCTGCTGGTGGCCGGCCTGGCGCTGCTCGCGGGCGTCGCCGTCGCACCCGTGGGCGTCGCCACGACGGACCCGTCCCCGAGCGCGACGACCACGTGGCCGATCTCCGTCCAGGTCACCGAGGTGAGCCCCGCGGTGCTGCGCCCGGGCGACGACCTCACCGTGACCGCGACGCTGCGCAACGAGGGGGCCGAGCCGGTCGCGTCGCCGTCGGCGATCCTGCGGCTCAGCCGGAACCGCCTGCACACGCGCACGGACCTGCAGTCGTGGGCGGCCGGGAAGATGGCCGCCGGCACGCGCGTCGCGACCGACACGGTGACCGGGCCGCTCGAGCCCGGGGACAGCGTCGACGTCGTGCTCACCGTCGCCGCCCAGGACGTGCGGCTGCTCGAGGGCGCCGACGTGTGGGGCCCCCGCGGCATCAGCATCGACGCGCGTGCGGGCACGCGCCTGTCCGGGCAGCAGCGCACGTACCTGCTGTGGCTGCCGTCCGACGACGTGCCCGCCGCGGGCGTCTCCGTGGCCGTGCCGGTCGTCGGACCGGCCGCGTCCCCCGCGGTCCCGGCGCACTCCCCGCAGGACGAGGAGGAGGGCGACGAGGCCGAGGGAGGCGACGACGCCGACCAGGCGCAGGACGCCGAGGCCGCACCCGAGGCGACCGCGCTGCCCACCCCCGCGGTCTGGGTGCCCGACGACGCCACGGCCGGCCGTCTCGAGGAGGCCACCGCGTCGGGCGAGCGGCTCGCGCAGGTCGAGCGGCTGCTCGCCGCGGCGCCCGACGTGAGCGCCGTCGTCGACCCGTCGCTGCTGTCGCTGGCTGCGGGCGGCGGCTCGCACGCGCGGGCGTGGTCGGCGGGGATGACGACGCTGCTCGGCGACCGGGACGTCCTCGCCCTCCCGTGGGCCGACCCGGACGTCGCGGCCGTCGCGCACGCCGCCCGCCCCGACCTCGTGGCCGTCGCCGCCTCCACGGCCCGCCCCTGGGCCGAGCTCGCGTGGGGGGCCGACGTGCCGCTCGTGCTGTGGAGCCCTGCGACCGCCGACCCCGACGGCACGACGGCCGCCGTCACCGCGAACGCGGGCGCCGAGGCGCTGGTGCTGCCGGCGGGCGCCGTCGAGGACGCCGGCGAGACCGCGACACCGGCCCGCACCCAGCTGCGCGGCGACGGCACCGTCGCCGGTCTCGCACCCGACCCGGTGCTCACGCACCTGCTCACCGACCCGCGGGCCGTCGAGCCCGACGCCTCCCCGGCCACGGCCGTGCAGCGCACGCTCGCCGAGCTCGCCGTGGCCGCCCGCCAGTCCGACACCCCGCCCGACGTGCTGCTCGCGCCCGACCGCGACTGGGTGCCGGACGTCACCTACGCGACCGCGCTGCTCGACGCGCTCGACACCGCGCCGTGGGTCGACCTGCAGCCCGTGTCGGCGCTGCTCGACGACCGCCCGCAGGGCCGCACGACGCTGCCCGACGACGCCGTCGGGCCGACCGAGCTCACCGCCGGGCAGGTGCAGACGCTCGCGGCCGCGCGCGAGCGTGCGCACGCCTTCGCGGACATCACGGCCGACCCCGACGAGTTCCTGGCGGGCGTCGACCCGGCGGTCCTCGCGCCGCTGTCGGTCGCGTGGCGCACCGACCCGACCGGTCGCGACGCGCTCGTCGCGGGCGTCGTCGCCGACGTCGACGAGCGGACCAGCGGACTGTCCATCCAGCCGCTCAGCGACGTGCGTGTCATCGGCGCCGTGAGCGGTGCCCGCATGACGGTCCTCAACACGCTCGACGTGCCGGTGACCGTGCAGCTCGTGGTGACGCCGCGCAAGTCCTGCCTGCAGGTCGAGCCGATCGACCCCGTGGAGGTCGACGCGCAGGGGTCGCGCAGCGTCCCGCTCGAGCTCACGGCGCACGCCAACTGCGAGGTCCGGATCGTCGCGCACCTCGCGAGCACCGCCGGCGCCCCGGTGTCGGCCCCTGTCGAGTTCACCGCCCGCGTGCAGCCGACGATCGAGAGCGTCGGCACGGTCGTGGTCGGCGTCCTGCTGGCGGTCGGGCTGCTGCTCGGGATCGTCCGGACGGTGCGCCGCGGCCAGAGCGCCCGCCGTGGGGCCCGCACCGAGGCCGAGGCGGAGGCCGACGCGCCGGTCACGCTGGGCGTGCTCGGCGGGGTCGTCGACACGGGCGAGCAGAGCACGGTCGCCGCGCGGTCCGGACGGGAGGACGCATGACGAGCCCGAGCGGGGTGCGGCGCGGCGCCGCGCTCATGGCGTCCGGCACCGCCGTGTCCCGCGTGCTCGGCCTGCTGCGCGGGATCGTCCTCGTCGCCGCGATCGGGGCGACGGGCCAGGCCGCGGACGCGTTCGACGTCGCGAACAAGCTGCCGAACGTGCTGTACATGCTGCTCGCCGGCGGCGTGCTGAACGCGATCCTCGTGCCGCAGGTCGTGCGCGCGTACAAGCGCGAGGCCGGCCAGGAGTACGTCGACCGGCTGCTCACCCTCGGCTTCGTGATGCTCGCGGGCGTCTCGCTCGTCCTGACGGTCGCCGCGCCCCTGCTCGTGCACCTGTACGCCGCCGACGTCCCGCCGAGCCAGGCGACGCTCGCGACGACGTTCGCCTATTGGTGCATCCCCCAGCTGTTCTTCTACGGCGTCTACGCGCTGCTCGGGCAGGTGCTCAACGCGCGCGGGTCGTTCGGGCCGTACATGTGGGCGCCCGTCGTCAACAACGTCGTCGCGATCGCCGGGTTCGGCGTGTTCGTCGTCGTGTTCGGCTCCGCGCAGCAGACCGACGTCGCCACCGCCGCGACGTGGACGTCCGGACAGGTCGCGCTCCTCGCCGGGGCATCGACCGCGGGCGTGGTCGCGCAGGCGCTCGTCCTGGTGCCCGCGCTGCGCCGCGCCGGCGTCGGCTACCGCCCGCGCTGGGGGCTGCGGGGCTCGGGCCTCGGGCGCGCCGGGCAGGTGGCCACGTGGACGTTCGTCGGGCTCGTCGTCGGGCAGCTCGGGTTCATCGTCGTGTCCCGTGCCGCCGCGGCCGCGCCGCACGCCGCCGACGGGGGCGTCGTCGCGGGCAACGCCGCATACACCGCCGCGTTCCTCGTCTTCATGCTGCCGCACTCCCTCGTCACCGTGTCGCTCGCGACCGCGCTGTTCACACGGCTGTCCGGGCAGGCGCACGACGAGGACGCCGACGGCGTGCGGGCGACCTTCTCCTACGGGGTCCGCGTGGTGGGGCTGTTCACCATCGCCGCGGCCGCCCTCCTGTTCGTCCTGTCCCGGCCCGTCACGGGCATCGTCCTGATGACCGCCGACCGCGAGTCGGTCGAGGTCGTCGCGCTCGTCGTGCAGGCCATGGTCGTCGGCCTGCCCGCGTTCGGCGCGTGGTCGATGGCGCAGCGCGTGTTCTACGCGTACGAGGACGCGCGCGGCATGGTGCCGATCCAGGTCGCGATGGCCGTCGTCGTCGCAGGCGGCACCCTGCTCGCGCAGGCGTTCCTGCCGCCGCGGTCGTGGGTCGTCGGGGCCGCGCTCGCGATGAGCGTGTCCTACGTCGTGGGGGCCGTCGCCGCGGCGTGGCTCCTGCGTCGCCGGATCGGGGGCGTCGACGGCCCACGGATCCTGCGCCTGCACGTGCGCGCGACGCTCGCCGTGCTGCCGGCCGTCGCCGTCGCCGCGACCGCCACCCGGGTCCTCGCCCTCGCGCTGCCGGACGGGCTGCTGCGCGCGGTCGTGACCTGCGTCGTCGCGGGCGGTCTCGGCGGGGCGGTGTACGTCGGGGCGCTGCGTCTGCTGCGCGTGGAGGAGCTCGACGGGATGCTGCGACCCGTGCTCGCCCGCCTGCGGGGAGCCCGCCGCTGACACCCCCGCCGGACCCTTTCGTCGCTCATGCCCGGCTAGCATGCTCCTGACCCCCGACGTCCTTGCGCCGTAGGGTCGTGACCCCGTCGGACCCGGCGGACGTGACCGCCCCAGAGGAGGAGCAGGTGAGCGAGGTCGTCGGACGAGGAACCGTGCTGGCCGGCCGGTACCGCATCGTCGCCCCCGCGCCGTCCGACCTCGAGGGTGCGAGTGCCTGGCAGGCGTCGGACCAGATCCTCGACCGTCCCGTGCGGGTCCGGGTCCTGGAGGCCGGTGCGGTCGCGCCGGCCCTCGACGCCGCCCGGCGCGCGGCGCTCGTCACCGACTCCCGGCTCGTGCGGGTGCTCGACGTCGGGACGCACGAGGGTGCCGGGTACGTGGTGTCCGAGCAGGTCACCGGGCCGTCGTTGGCGCAGCTCGTCGCGCGTGCCCCGCTGACGCCGGACCAGGCACGCGCCGTGGTCGGCGAGGCGGCCTCCGCGCTCGAGGTGGCCCGCCGCCGGGGCGTGCACCACCTCGCCCTGCGGCCGTCCGTGCTGCACGTCAACTCCGACGGTCGCGTCCTCATCGGGGGCCTGGCGATCGACGCGGCCCTCCTCGGCACGGCTGCCGGTGACGCGCGCACCACGACCCGCTCCGACACCGTCGGACTCGTCCGTCTCCTCTACACCGCCCTGACCGGCCGCTGGCCCGCCGACCCGGAGCGTCCGGGTTCGGGGGCCCCGCTGCCCGACGCCCCGCGGGTCGACGGGTGGCCCGCGCTGCCGTCCGACCTGGTCCCGGGCGTCCCGGCCGACCTCGACACCCTGTGCGGCGTCACGCTCGGCCCGCACGACGACGGCCCGCACAGTCCCGCCGAGCTCGTCCGCGGGCTCGAGCCGTGGGGCGAGATCCGTGCCGTCGCCTCCGTGCCCGACGCGGCCGAGGCGGGCATGGGCGGGGCCGTGGCGGCCGCGTCGATCCAGGACATCGTGTCCCGCGACACCGAGCCGGTGCGCGTGCAGCGCCAGTCGGTCCGCAACGCGCTCAACGCCCCCGCCCCCGGCGCGAACCGGCCCGGCACGCCGCCGCCGGCGGCACCCGCGCGCACCAGCACCTTCGGCGCACCGGGCCCCGGCGCGCTCGGCGCCGAGCCGGGACCGACCTTCATGCCGCCGCCGCCGCCCGTCGTCGACGAGCCGCACCCGACCGTCGCCTACGGGCGCCCCGCACCCGCGACACCGCCCCCCGCCTACGGCACGCAGCCGTACGGGGCCGCGCAGGAGACGCAGGTGTACGGCGGGCCGCCCCCCGTGGACGCCATGGGGGCCACCACCGTCATGCCGGCGGACCCGTCGACGGCCGCCACTCCCCCGCCGTTCGCGTCGCACGGGGTCCCCCGCTCGGCCGCCGCGGCCGGTGTCCCGCGCGGGCCCGTCACCCCGCCCGTCCGGCGCCCCACCGGCTACCGGCCCGACGACGCCGGGCTGCCGCCCGCGGTCCCGCCCTTCGGCGAGGAGCCGGGCGGAGCGTTCGAGGAGCTCGGCTGGGAGGAGCCGCAGGACGAGGAGCGGCGCCGGTTCGACCCGACCAAGCTCGTCCTCGCGCTCGTCGGCGTGGCGGTCGTCATCGGTCTCGTCGTCGCCATCAGCTCCCTGTTCTCCTCGCTCGGTGGTGACGACCCGGGACCCGCCGCCCAGCCCGGGACCGAGCAGACGCCCGGAACCCCCGACGCGGGTGCCCCGCAGGGCGAGCCGTCGGCACCTGCCGAGCAGCCCGAGGCGCCCGCCGCGGGCCCGCCCGTCATCGCGTCGTCGACGTCGTTCGACCCCTCGGACGCCGACGGCGAGCACCAGGAGGCGGTCGCGCGTGCCCACGACGGCGACCCCGCGACGTTCTGGTACACGCAGACGTACAAGCGCGACGACTTCGCCGGGTTCAAGGACGCCGTCGGCTACGTCGTGACCCTGCAGGCGCCCGCGTCCGTGTCGCGTGTGACCCTCAACGTCAACGGCACCGGCGGGAACGTCGAGATCCGTGCGACCGACCCGGCGAACCCCGGCGGTGGCACGGTCCTCGCGTCCGGCCCCGTGAGCCCGACCACGGAGTTCACCTTCGACCCGACCGAGTTGTCGTCGATCTCCGTCTGGATCACGCAGCTGCCCACGGCCGCCGACGGCGGGTTCCGCCTCGAGCTCGCCGAGATCGCGCTCGGCTGACCGTCCCGCCCTGCGGCGTGACACGGGGGCTCGGAACAGATCCGGCCTACGATCGGTTGAGCGAACAGCCATGCCGCCGGACCCTCCGGCGCGCCGTACCCCAAGGACTCACGTGAGCGACCAGCCCAGCACCGTGCGCGACCTCGTCATCGTCGGATCGGGCCCTGCCGGCTACACCGCTGCGATCTACGCGGCGCGTGCCGGACTCGCGCCCCTCGTCGTCGCCGGCTCCGTGACCGCCGGTGGCGCGCTCATGAACACCACCGAGGTCGAGAACTTCCCCGGCTTCCCCGACGGCATCCAGGGCCCCGAGCTCATGGACGCGCTGCAGAAGCAGGCCGAGAAGTTCGGGGCCGAGGTCCTGTGGGACGACGCCGTCTCGCTCTCCCTCGAGGGCCCGGTCAAGACCGTCACCGTCTCGGGCGGTGAGACCTATGCCGCGCGCGCGGTCATCCTGTCGACCGGGTCCGCCTACCGTGAGCTCGGCCTGGACGACGAGAAGCGTCTGTCCGGGCGTGGGGTGTCCTGGTGCGCGACCTGTGACGGGTTCTTCTTCCGCGACCAGGAGATCATCGTCGTCGGCGGTGGTGACTCCGCGGTGGAGGAGGCGACCTTCCTGACCCGGTTCGGCAAGCGCGTGACGCTCGTGCACCGCCGTGACCAGCTGCGTGCCTCCAAGATCATGGCCGACCGCGCCGCGGCCGACCCGAAGATCGAGTTCGCCTGGAACTCCGAGGTCGTCGCGATCCACGGCACCGAGAAGGTCACCGGTGTCACGCTGCGCGACACCGTCACCGGCCAGACCCGCGAGCACCCCGCGACCGGCGTGTTCGTCGCGATCGGGCACGTCCCGCGCACCGACCTGCTCGTCGGTCAGGTCGACCTCGACGACAACGGCTACGTCTCCGTGCAGGGCCGCTCGACGCTGACCAACCTGCCCGGCGTCTTCGCGGCCGGCGACGTCGTCGACCACACCTACCGCCAGGCCATCACCGCCGCCGGATCCGGCTGCGCCGCCGCGCTCGACGCCCAGCACTACCTCGCCGGACTCGCCGACACCGCACACGACGTCGTCGACCCCGTCCCGGCCACCGTCGCCCCCGTCCTGGTCCAGGAGGCCTGATGAGCGACCTGCCCCCCGTCACCGACGACACGTTCCAGGCCGAGGTCCTCGACGCGGAGCTGCCCGTCGTCCTCTACTTCTGGGCCCAGTGGTGCGGCCCGTGCCGCATGGTCGGGCCGGTCCTCGAGGAGCTCGCCGCGCAGTACGAGGGCCGCGTGAAGATCGTCAAGATCAACGCCGACGAGAACCCCGGCGTGACCGGTGACTACGGCGTCGTGTCGCTGCCGACGCTCAACGTGTACGTGGGCGGGGAGCTCGTGCGGTCCGTCAGCGGGGCGCGGCCCAAGGCCCTGTACGCGCAGGAGATCGAGAGCGTCGTCGGAGTCGAGGCCTGAGTCGCGTCGCCGGCGCGGACGTGACCCGTGCGACACTGCCGGGATGACCTCGCAGCCTGTGCCCCCGCGTGAGACGTCGGGCGGCCACCCCACGTCCTCCGCCGCGGCGGCCGGCACGCGCCTCGACCCGTGGCTGTCGTCGTACGCCGACCGCACCCACGGCATGCGCTCCTCCGAGATCCGGGCGCTGTTCGCCGTCGCGAACCGCCCCGAGGTCGTCTCCCTCGCAGGCGGCATGCCGTTCCTCGACGGGCTGCCGATGGACGTCATCGGCGACCTCGCGCAGCGCGTCGTCGCCACGCGCGGGCTGCAGGCGCTGCAGTACGGCTCCGGCCAGGGCGACGAGACGCTCCGCGAGCAGATCCTCGACGTGATGCGGCTCGAGGGCATCGACGCCCACCCCGACGACGTCGTCGTCACCACCGGGTCGCAGCAGGCGCTCGACCTCGTGACCAGGATCTTCGTCGACCCCGGCGACGTCGTCGTCGCCGAGGCCCCGTCCTACGTCGGCGCGCTCGGCGTCTTCCGCGCCTACCAGGCCGACGTGGTGCACACGCCCATCGACGCCGACGGCCTCGTCCCCGAGGCGCTCGAGGCGACCCTCACGGAGCTCGCCGCAGCCGGCCGGCGCGTCAAGCTGCTGTACACCGTGCCCAACTTCCACAACCCCGCCGGGGTGTCCCTCGCGGTCGCGCGGCGGTCGCAGGTGCTCGAGATCGCGCAGCGCCACGGCGTCCTCGTCGTCGAGGACAACCCGTACGGCCTGCTCGGTTTCGACGTCGAGCCGCGTCCCGCGATTCGTTCGCTCGACGACGCCGGGGTGATCTACCTCGGGTCGTTCTCGAAGACCATCGCCCCCGGGTACCGCGTCGGGTGGGTCGTCGCGCCGCACGCCGTCCGCGAGAAGCTCGTCCTCGCCTCCGAGTCCGCGATCCTCTGCCCGTCGAACGCCTCGCAGCTCGCGATCTCCACCTATCTCTCGACGTGCGACTGGCGCGGCCAGATCAAGGCGTACCGCGAGCAGTACCGCGAGCGGCGCGACGCGATGGTCGCGGCGCTGGCGGAGCACCTGCCCGAGGCGTCGTGGAACGTGCCCGACGGCGGCTTCTACACCTGGGTGCGGCTGCCCGAGGGCCTCGACGCGAAGGACATGCTGCCCCGAGCCGTGACCGCGCGCGTCGCCTACGTGCCCGGGACCGCGTTCTACTTCGACGGGTCCGGCGCCGACCACATGCGGCTCTCGTTCTGCTACCCGACGCCCGAGCGGATCCGCGAGGGTGTGCGTCGGCTCGCGGGCGTGGTCGCCGGCGAGCGGGAGCTCGTGGAGCTGTTCGGCACCGGGGCCGGCTCACGGCCGTCGACCGTGCAGGCGCCCGGCCCTGACCTGGCCTGACGACGCCCGGTGCGGCTGCTGCGACGAGGGACGTCCCGTCGAGGGCGGCCGCACGCCACGCCCGCGCACGGGCCGGCCGCTTCTTCCCTCCCGCTGGCGGGCTACCGCCCCCGCGGGCACTGCCGCCGGGCGGGCAGCACCCGCGTCGGCTCCCGTCCGCACGACCCCCATCACCGAGCACTGCCCGAGGAGTGACCCCCTGTGACCATCCCGCCCTCCCCCCGCGTCGCCGTGCTCGCCGGCGGGCTGTCGCACGAGCGGGACGTGTCGCTGCGGTCGGGACGTCGCGTCGCGGAGGCGCTGCGGTCCGTGGGCGTCGAGGTCTCGGTGCACGACGTCGACGCGGACCTCGTCCCCGCCCTGACCGACCTGCGCCCCGACCTGGTGTGGCCACTGCTGCACGGCGCCACCGGTGAGGACGGGTCGGTCCGCGACGTCGTCCAGCTCCTCGGGCTCCGGCTGCTCGGCACCGGCCCGCGCGCGAGCCGCGTCGCGTGGAGCAAGCCGATCGCCAAGACGGTCGTGGCCCGCGCCGGACTCGCCACGCCCGAGTTCGTCACGCTGCCGCAGTCGCTGTTCCGCGAGCTCGGCGCCGGGCGGGTGCTCGACGCCGTCGTCGCACGGCTCGGCCTGCCGCTCGTCGTCAAGCCGTCCCGGGGCGGATCCGCTCTCGGTGTCACGCTCGTGACCGACGCCGACGACCTGCCGCGGGCGATGGTCGACTGCTTCGCCTACTCCGACACCGCCCTCATCGAGCGCGCCGTCGTCGGGACCGAGGTCGCGGTCAGCGTGGTCGACACCGGAGACGGACCGGTGCCCCTGCCCGCCGTCGAGATCGTGACCGACGGGCCCTACGACTACGACGCCCGCTACAACCCGGGCCGCGTCGAGTACTTCACCCCGGCACGGCTCGACGCCGTCATGGCACGCCGCGTCGGCGAGGTCGCCGTCGCGGCGCACACCGCCCTCGGCCTCGCTCGGCTCTCGCGCACCGACCTGGTGGTCGATGCCGAGGGAACGCCGTGGTTCCTGGAGGTCAACGTGGCCCCCGGGATGACCGAGACCTCGCTCTTTCCCCAGGCCGCAGAGGGTGCGGGGCACAACCTTGGAGACTTGTACCGATCGCTGGTGCTGGCTTCTCTGGGCTGACCCCCGCCGACCTGGAGCGCCTTCCCCGGTGACCGTTTGGCCCCGGTTCCTCCCGCTTCTCGGGCGCCCCGTCGTCAGCCCTTGAGCAGGCCCGGGTCCTCGGGCGCGAACGACTCCAGGATCCGGTTGAGGTCCTGCACCGAGGCGAACTCCACCGTGAGGCGCCCACGCGTCTTGCCGAGCGACACCTTGACCCGCGTGTCGAACCGGTCGGACAGCCGCGCCGCGAGGTCGTCGAGCGCGGCGTTGCGGTCACCGGCACGCGGCGCGGCGCGGCGAGCCGGCGTCGCGCCGTCGACGCCCATCGAGACGATCTCCTCGACCGCGCGTACCGACAGGCCCTCCGCGACGATGCGCTGCGCGAGACGCTCGATCGCCGCGCCGTCGCTCAGACCGAGCAGCGCCCGGGCGTGCCCCGCCGACAGGACGCCCGCTGCAACCCGCCGCTGCACGAGCGGCGGCAGCTTCAGCAGACGCAGCGTGTTGGAGATCTGCGGTCGCGACCGGTGGATCCGCGTCGCGAGCTCCTCGTGCGTGCAGCCGAAGTCGTCGAGCAGCTGCTGGTACGCGGCCGCCTCCTCCAGCGGGTTGAGCTGGGCGCGGTGCAGGTTCTCCAGGAGCGCATCGCGCAGCAGGTCGGAGTCCTCGGTCTCCCGCACGATCGCCGGGATCGTGTCGAGGCCCGCCGCCTGCGTCGCGCGCCAGCGCCGCTCACCCATGATGAGCTCGTAGCCGTCGCCGACGGCGCGCACGACGACCGGCTGCAGCACGCCGATCTCCCGGATAGACCCGACCAGCTCCTCGAGCGCGTCCTCGTCGAAGACCGTTCTCGGCTGCCGCGGGTTCGGGCGGATCGAGGTGACCGGCAGCTCCGCGAACCGTGCGCCCGGGACCTCGACCAGCCCGTCGATCTCCGCAGCCGGCAGCGCCGCGGGGCCCGACGGCGTCCCGGTCGTCGGGCTCGTCGCGTCGCCTCCACCGACCACCGCGCCGGGATCGCCGGAGCCGTCCACGACGTCCACGCCTGCGGCGTCACGCCCGACAGGCCCGTCGGTCACCACGCCGTCGGACGTCGCGCCGTTCGTGGTCGGCGTGCCGTTGGTTCCGGCCGTCCCCTCCACGGGGGCACGCTCGGTGACGAGCGTGGCAGCCGCTGCTGCCGCCGCCGCATCGGCGGCCTCGCGCTTGGCGTCCGGGAAGAACACGTCCACCGGCCGCTCCCCGGAGGGACGCTGCCCGTCGAGCCCGGTGGGGATGAGGGCGCCGAGCCCACGCCCCAGTCCGCGTCGCTTCTCGCTCACTGATCCTCCAGGTGTGCGGCCATCACGGGCTCGCCGGCGTGCGGGTAGGACTGCTGGTCGGCGCGGTGCTCAGCCGAGGGCGCACCGTTCGTCGGGGCCGGCGCACCCGTGTCCGACGCCAGTGCCGCCTCGGGACCGGCATCGGCGCCCGCGGCACCTCGCTCCGCGATCTCGCGGGCCGCCTCGAGGTACGCGAGCGCGCCCGTCGACCCCGCGTCGTACGTCATGACCGTCTGGCCGTAACTCGGCGCCTCCGAGATGCGCACCGACCGCGGCACGGTCGTGCGCAGCGTCCGGTCGGGGAAGTGCGTCCGCACCTCGTCGGCGACCTGCTGCGCGAGGTTGGTCCGCGCGTCGTACATCGTCAGCAGGATCGTCGAGACATGCAGGTCGGGGTTGAGGTGCGCCTGGATCAGCTGGATCGACTTCAGGAGCTGGCTCAGGCCCTCCAGCGCGTAGTACTCGCACTGGATCGGGATGAGCACCTCACGGGCGACGACGAACGCGTTCACCGTCAGCAGGCCCAGGCTCGGCGGGCAGTCCACGAAGACGTAGTCGATCGGCTCCAGGCCCGTCTCCACACGCCACTGCAGGTAGCGGTCGAGCGCGTTCCGCAGGCGCGTCTCCCGCGCGACCATCGAGACCAGCTCGATCTCCGCGCCCGAGAGGTCGATCGTCGCGGGCAGGCACCACAGGTTCGGGACGTCCGGACTCGGCTGCACGGCCTCGGCGATCGAGGCTCCGTCCACGAGCACCTCGTAGATCGACGGCGTCCCGGCGCGGTGGTCGATCCCCAGAGCCGTCGACGCGTTGCCCTGAGGGTCGTTGTCGAGGACCAGCACGTTGAGGCCCGCCTGAGCGAGAGCCGCCGCGAGGTTCACGGTCGTCGTCGTCTTGCCGACGCCGCCCTTCTGGTTCGCGACCGTGATCACGCGCGTCTGCGCCGGACGCGGGAAGCGCCGCCCGCGCAGCTCGATGCGACGGCGGGCGTCCTGCTGGAGCTCGGCCATCAGCGGCGTCTCCGCATCGGCCTGAGGCAGGCTCTCGACGAGTGCGGCGCGTCGACGCTCGTCCGGGTCGACCGGCTCAGCTCCGAGAGCGTCGGCATCACCCGCGCCGGCGGGCGTGTGGTCCAAGGTCACGTCGTGCTCGTTCTCGTCGTGCGCGGGCGCGCTGGCGTGGGAGCCGCCCGACGGGCCGGCGTCCGCTCCCCCGTCGTGCTCCTGCGACCCGTCGGTGCGGATGGGCGCGGGAGTGGCGTCGAGGTCGACGGCGTCCGCGTGCGGAGGGGCGTCCTGCGCGGTCGAGCCGTCGTCGGGGGTGCTGGACGATTGTGCCTCATCTATGGCCGCTACCGGCGTCGCGAGGGCATCGTCCGGGGTGAAGATCCGAGGCCCAGCGCCGTCGGCGTCGCCGCGACCGTCGAGCGCCGTCGTTTCACGTGAAACAGGCGCCGCGCCGTCAGGCCACGCGGGGTGCCTGGCGTGCGCTGCAGGCTCCGGCTGAGGCTCCAGCGCCGGCTCCGGCTCCCGGCCGGGCTCTAGGTCGGCGGGGCCCGCCGACTCCGCGTGGGCCCCCGTGCGCTCCGTCATCTCAGAAGGAGCACCGGGTCCCACGAAGCCGTCCACGGAAGGATCGCTGTGCGGATGACGTTCGGGTGCCGCGTCTCCGCTCAGGGGGTCGACACCGTCGACGCCCGCACCGTCGCCCGGGAGGTGGGAGGCCTGCGCTCCTCCGGCCAGCGCGGGCTCGGAGCTCGTCGACACGTCCGCGGCGCTGCCGCTCGGCAGCCATGGCGGGATCGAACCGCCGGAGCCGACTCCAGGCAGCCGGTCGGGCTCGGCTGCGACCGGCTCTGCCTTGCGCTTCTTCCTACCGAACACGTTCCGCCTCCCGTACGACCCTGACGACCCGCGTCGGGTCCACGCCCGCGATCGTCGGCGCCAGCACCACCTCGGCAGGGCCGGCCCCCCACTTCTTGCCTGCATACCGCGCCTCGCCGACCTCCTGCTCGGCCTTGTCGCCCTTGAGCGCGACGAGGACGCCGCCCACGCGCAGGAGCGGCAGTGCGAGGCGGTAGAGCTTGTCGAGGGCAGCGACAGCGCGTGCGGTGACGGCGTCGGCCACGAGCCGGCCATGAACCTCTTCGGCGCGGGCGCGCTCGACGACCACGTTGTCGAGAGAGAGACGGTCCGCGACCTCACGGAGCCAGTCGGTACGCCGCTCCATGGGCTCGAGCAGCACCACCTCGCACGACGGACGCATCGCGGCGATGACGACGCCCGGCAGACCCGCCCCGCTGCCCAGGTCGACGATCCGTCCGGTCTCCGGCAGGAAGGGGACGGCGGCCGCCGAGTTGAGCAGGTGCCGGGCCCACAGTCGCGACACCTCACGCGGTCCGACCAGGCCGCGCAGCACACCCTCGTCGGTGAGCATCGCGTGGAAGCCGGAGACGGCCAGCCAGGCGGCACCGAAGTACTCGCGCACCGCGGCGTCGTCGTTCAGCGGGTCGCCGGGGATCTCCTCGAGCGATGCGTCGCTCACCCTCACTCCCCCGTTTCACGTGGAACATCGGCCGACTCCCGACGCCCGCGGTCGTGACGGCCAGTGCGTCGAGCACCACGGTCGAGACCCGCGTGGCCGGGACGCCCCACCGTACCGTGCGGGCTCATCACCCCCCGGGACCATCCGAGGCGGGTCGCCGCCGACTAGCGGATCGCTGCCGCCCGACGCCGTTGATGTCACGCGCACGGTCGGCATCGCCCCACGACGCGCGCGCCTTCGCCCCTGACGTGGGCATGTCCTCGCTCGCCCTCGCCCCCGCTAGACCAGCGGTCGCTTCGCGGTCTTCACGCCTGCCAACGCGTCGAGCAGGCAGCCGGCGGACGTCGACGCCCCAGGAGCGACCGTGCACCCGGGACAGCGATGTGCGCCTCCGGCGGCCACTGAACCGCCCGGTGGCCCTCTGGTCGCATCCGGCGGCCCAGCGCGTGTCACCGGTCATGCCCCCGCAGGCGAGCCGCTAACGCGTGCAGCGCTTCATGCCGTAGCGCCGCGCACACCACGTGCCACGTGTTTCACGTGAAACGCTCCCCGCGCCGGCGTCACGCCTCGAGAGACGTCTCCACGACATCGTGGCCCCGCTGGACTCCATCGGAACGTCACTCCGCCCCGGCCGCACCGTCCTCGTGGGAACGACTTTGGTGCGTCGACGGCAGAGTCTTCGTGCAGCCTCCGTCGTTGCGTCGGCTGCACAGCCTCCTGGCAAACCGAGGCCGCGATGCGTCGACTGCACTGCCCTCTCGCGATCGAGACCGGTTGCGTCGACCGCCCAGCAGTCTCGCGACCGAGACGAGTTGCGGCGACCGCACAGCCCTCGCGCAACCGAGACGAGTTGCGGCGACCGCCCAGCAGTCTCGCGACCGAGACGAGTTGCGGCGACCGCACAGCCCTCGCGCGACCGAGACGAGTTGCGGCGACCGCACAGCCCTCGCGCGACCGAGACGAGTTGCGGCGACCGCACAGCCCTCGCGCAAGCAAGACCGGACACGGCGACCGCACCGCCCTATCGCAACCAAGCCCGACACGGCGACCGCACGGGCGTCTCGTAACCAAGACCAGGTGCGTCGATTGCGCGGTGCTCCAGCAACCGGCCGCGATTCGTCGCACAGTCCCCTAGCAACCAACGCCGGGTGCATCCACGGCACTGGCCCCTCGTTGCCGATGCAGTTGCGTCGATCGCACAATGCGCCATCGACCAACCTCGGCGCGTTGGCGGAACAGTGTTGGCGGAACAGTACGGAGTGCATCGAGGCACGGCGCCCTGGCAGCGGACGTCGGTGCGTCGGCCGCACGGTGCCCTGGTACCGACTCGCGGGCTGCACCTGTGCTACCCCGTCGGATCGCCCTCGCGCTGCCACCTTCCAGTCTGCTGGCCCTGGCGCCTCGCTACGTGGCCCTGCTCCGCAGCCGAAGACCCTCGGGTACCGGCTTCTCGACGTTGGGCCTGCGCATCCCCGTAGCTCCCGATGCGGACCACCACCCGCTTGACCGTGCCGCGCCCCGACTCATGCGGGCTCTCGTCGGCCCGAGAGGGCCCGCCACAGCGGCGCCGCGCGATGGGCTCGCTCCGTCCAGTCCAGAGCTCCACGATCAATGCCCAGTCCCCGGCGCGGCGCCATCCTCCGTAGCGACAGCCCGGCGCCCGTCGGACCGGGCTACCGCGCGCCTCCAGCCCGCGTCCGGACGCGCGGCGAACCCTGACCACTACGGCACATATGTCGCTCAACGGCGACCACGCAGCGGCGATCAGCCACGGCCGGACGGTGTCCGGCGACACCGCCGCGCGTATCTCCAGCCGCCGTCGTCCCCGACCCTGTGCGGTGCACTGGCGGGGACGCCTTTCCTCGGTTCTGGGCCGCTCTCAGGCACCCGCGTTTCACGTGAAACCTCGGCGCGTACTGCGTGGTCCGGAGCACGGGCGGACGCTGACGCCAGGTCCGGAGCCAGCAGCGGACCCGCGGTGCAGACAGACCCGCGGTGCAGCGGCGAATCCACCACCCGTCGCGAACGCCAGCCCGACCCACTCCACCTCACGTCACCCGCCGCCGCTCACTCGCGAGGCGCCAGGTACCAGTCGCGTCGACGCGGAGCCGAGAGCCGGCCTGAACGATGTCGCGCGACCTCACAGACTCACGCGCCTCCCACGCCAGCACCCGGGCTGAGGAGCTCCCCTCCCCTGCTGGGAGCACCGGAACGTCCTCCCCGCTTGGAGCACGGCGCGTTGGGCCGGTCCCGCGTCCCGAGCGCCTTCGGTCTGTGGCAGCCGCGGTCCGTCTAGGCCGGCATAGTCTGGGTACGAGCAACGCGGACCTCCTCGGGCGCTCGCGTGCCTGGTCCGATACCGCCCGACTGTCGTCGGCACGCCTCTCTCCCTGTACCCGACTCGGGACATCAGTCGCCCTCGGCCCTCTCACCGTCGCGGCGCTCCTCTCGCCTCCCGGCTCCCCGCTCCCCGCTCCCGCCTCCCCGCTCCCAGTTCCCGCCTCCCGGCTCCCCGCTCCCAACTCTCGGCTCCCCGCTCCCAGCTCCCGCCTCCCGGCTCCCCGCTCCCCGCTCCCGGCTCCCGGCTCCCGGCTCCCGGCTCCCGGCTCCCGGCGAGGCTGTACCGCAATCCGTCCCGCGCGGCGCCAACGTAGGTTCGGGTTGTCGCCCTTTCCCGGACCAGCGCGTGGAGCGCGTTCGCCCATGACGCATAGCCGGTTTCCATGGGAGGACGCGCGCCCTCGGTTTCGACTGCCGTCGGAGTAGCCGCTCCGACGAGCTCGAACGAGCAGAGCACTGCGACACCACGGCCCATGCGGAGCCTCCCGTCGATCAGACCGGCTCACTCGCAGCGGTCGACGCGTGCGGCGCCATCGACTGCGTCCCGTCGCTGGACAAGAGAGCCGATCCCATTCACACGACGGATGCGAGCAAGCACGCCCGCGCGGCCCTGCATCACATGCGCGCAGCGCGATACCGCTCCGACGTGGCGCCGAGCGACGCAGGTTCCGCCGGTGATCCCGGGCGCGCTTTGCACGAGCGGTCTGCGACACGGCGCCGGCCGGGCGAGTCAACCGCCACCCGTCACGAGCGAGGCCAGGACGCTTCCACGCCGCCCGCCGTGACAGCGGCGCGTTCCGCACACGCCGCGACACGAAGCGACCACCCGCGGCGGGGCGACCCTCGCCGCCTCACGTGACGACCGATGCCGCGCAGACCGTCGTCAAGCCACGTGAGGACCGAGCCGGTAGCAGCCCGTCGTGGACGCGGACAAGAACCAAGCCATCACGGACGCTGTACGCCGCGGCGGTGAGACTCTCGAAGTCCCCCTCAGTAGCCAGTGACGGCCAAGACCCACGACCTCCACGCCCGACTCGACATCCCCGCCCGCGGCCGCCCGTCGCCGGATCCCTATGGGCCCCCTACCACCACCCCGCCGAACGAGCGTGTGCGGCCCCACGCCGCGGGGAGCCAGCTGCTCGGCACATCGCGACGTCCGTACGAGTGCGAGCGCGTTCGGTCTGGTGAGCCAGAGCCCGCGGGACAGGCACCGGGTCGGGACAGGCACCGGGTTGGCTCTCTTCCCGCAATGTTCCACGTGAAACGGCGTCAGAGCAGTACCGCTCGGTTCCCACGGCGAAGGAGCGCTGCGGGGAGACTCCGGCGCGGCGAGCGAGCGGCGGCGGGACCCTGGCACAGGGAGGCAGTGCACACGTCTCCCACGCGCGACGTGCCACTCGGCCCCGCCGCTTGATGGGCGGGCTGGCCTGAGCCGGAGCTACGACTCTGGTGTCGACTGGGTCGCATCGCCCCGACGGGCTACTGGGTCTGTCCCGTCCTGGTCCTCCGAGGAACAGGAAGAGGAGGAGCCGCGTGCCTTGCGACACCTCCGTGCGCGCTCCGCTGCCTGGGCCCGCACACGGCGGGACGGGCCGCGCGACGCGAGGAGGTCGAGCACTCGAAGGTCGGTCGCGGTGCGGCTGGCTTCGTGTTGAGCCCAGCGGCTCCACCTGTCAGCCGGTTCGAAGGAGCCGGCTTCACCCAGGGCGGCAGCGCGAACCCGCGCGACGTCCCGAGCCCGCTGCTCGGCCATGACCTGCTCTCTGCTTCCCGGGGCAAGGACGCCGAGCGCCGAGACTGCGAGTGCAGGATCGTCGCCCTCGATGAAGCTGAACACGGGGCCCAGTGCCATGCCTTGAGCGGGTTCCGCGCGAAGCGCCTCGAGCAGCAGCTGGTGCAGTGACGGGTCCTCCAGCGCAAGGCGATAGGCGTCCCAGTGGGCGTAGCCGTGCTCGGAAGTGCGCTCTTCCTCGACCAGGCGCTGGCCCAGTCGGCGCCGCAGCTCCTGGTAGGCGACGGCCGCAACCATGGCGTCGCGGGTCCACTCGGGTGAGTCTCAAACCGCCTGATCTGCTCGCCCCGAGTCGTCCATCCCCCGAGTATCGCGTGGTACCGCCACCGTCCCGGACCCCTCACCCACCTAGCGCACGTCGGTGCCGTGTGAAGAGCCGCCCCGGAGTGCTCCGACCGCTAGTGGCGCCGCGTGTCCACGCCTCTGGTTTCACGTGGAACAGCTGGCGCGCGCCGAGTGATGCGACGTGCGCGCGCCTGAGCCCAGCTCCAGGAGTACCGACGGACACGCGGCCGGAGAGGCGCGGGAACGCCGCGCCGAGGGGAGCAGACACCGACGCCGGACGAGGTCTAGACGCAAGCCGACCCCGTCGCCGGAGTAGTTCCGAACGTTCCTCACTCAGGCGGGCGCCTCGCGGGCGATAGCTCAGGATGTGCCGGGCGACGGTCCCCGCTACCTCGGTTCGACCTCTCGGAGCGCGGTGGAGCGCGTTTCACGTGAAACGAGCAGCCGACGAGCGGTGGCACCGACGAGTGGCCGCGCCGACGAGCGGCGACACCAACGACGAAGGCGGGGTACCCGCTCGGGTACCCCGCCTTCGCGACGCCTCGCCTGGTCAGGCCGGGCGGATGACCACGTGCCGGTCGGGCTCCACACCCTCAGAGTCGCTCGACAGGCCGGCGGCCGCGACGGCGTCGTGCACGACCTTGCGCTCGAAGGGGTTCATGGCGGCGAGCGAGACGGCGGCGCCGGACGCACGGACGCGGGCGATCGCCTCCTCCGCGACGGACACGAGCTCGGCACGACGCGCGGCCCGGTACCCGGCGACGTCGAGCATCAGCCGGCTGCGCTCCCCCGTCTTGGTCTGGACAGCCAGGCGCGTGAGCTCCTGGAGGGCGTCCAGGACCTCGCCGTCACGGCCGGCGAGCCGGCGCAGCGAACGGTCCTCGGGGTCCTCGGAGACGATCTCGACGGCGGCGCGGCCGTGGTCGATGTCGATGTCGATGTCGCCGTCGAGGTCGGCGATGTCGAGCAGCTCCTCGAGGTAGTCGGCGGCGATCTCGCCCTCCTCCTCGAGCCGCTTCGTGCTGGTGGACTCGGCCGCGGTGTCCGGCGAGGTCGGGCTCATGACGTCACTCCGATCGTCGACAAGGGGTGTCGCTACTTCTTGGGCTTGCGCGGTGCGGGCGTCGACGCAGCGGGACCGGCGTCGTCGCCGCTCTCCCCTGCCGTCGACGCCGCGCCCGTCGCGGGCTTGGCTGCGGGCTTGCCGCCGGTCGGGCCGCCCGAGGCCGACCCGCTCGACTCCGCGGGACGCACCGCACCCTTGGCACGGTCCTTGCGCTTGGGCTGCTGACGCTGGCCGCTTCGCGGCTTCTCCTCGATCACGGCGGTCGACGCAGGCGTCTCCTCGATGGTGATCCCGCGGGCGGCGGCGCGACGAGCCTTGCGCTCCTTCATGGCGCGCTCGGCCTCGGAACCCGGCGCCGGCATCCGGCGGATCGTGTAGAACTGCTGGCCCATCGACCACAGGTTGGTCGTCGTCCAGTAGATGAGGACACCGATCGGGAAGTTCACGCCGGAGAAGGCGAACACGAGCGGCAGGACGTACAGGAGCACCTTCTGCTGCTGCGCCATGGGGCCCTGCAGGGCGGCCGGCGGCATGTTCTTCATCGTCAGCTGGCGCTGCGTGAGGAAGGTCGTGGCGGACATCGCGATGATGAGCACGACGGTGACGACTCGGATGTGCCAGTTGTCACCGGCCTGCATGAACGTCCCGGACAGCGGGGCGCCGAAGATCGTGGCGGCCTCGGCCTGCGCGGCGAGCTCCGCGGACATGGGCCCGATCGGCTTGATGTCGCCGGCGGCGATCTGCGGCAGCTGGTAGAGCACGCGGAACAGCGCGAAGAAGATCGGCGACTGGAGCAGGATCGGCAGGCACGAGGCGAACGGGTTCGTGCCGTGCTTGCGGTAGAGCTCCATCGTCTCGCGGCTCATCGCCTCGCGGGACGCCGGGTCCGTCTTGCCCTTGTACTTCTTCTGGATCGCCTGCATCTCGGGCGCGAGCATCTGCATGCCGCGGGACGCCTTGATCTGCTTGAAGAAGAGCGGGATCAGCAGGATCCGGATGACCACGACGAGGCCGACGATCGACAGGGCCCACGCTGCGCCGCTCTCGGGGTTGAGCCCGAGCGTGGTGAACAGCGCGTGGAACTGGACCATGATCCAGGCGACGACGGTCATGATCGGCGCGAGCAGGCCGTCGAACCAGTTCATGCAGGTGCTCCTCGAGGGGCGGTGTCAGTGCGTGGACGACGCCACGTGCGGGTGGGCGTGCGGGCCGTGGCGGTGCGAGGCGCGCGCCGGAGGAACGTCGTCGACGCCTCCGGGGTTCCAGGGGTGGCACCGCAGCAGGCGCCGCGCGGCGAGCCAGGAGCCGCGCAGGAGGCCGTGGCGGGTGACGGCGACGACCGCGTACTGCGAGCAGGACGGGTAGAACCGGCACGTCGGCGGCGTCATCGGGGAGATGAAGCGCTGGTAGATCCGCAGGAGCAGCAGGACGAGGCGCGCGGGCAGTCGCACGACGCCTCGAACCGCTGCTGACCAGGTCATGGGGTGGCTCACGCCTGGGCGGGTCGGCGGGCGGCCCGGCGGACGGCACCGGCGAGGGCCGAGTCCAGGTCGGCGCCGAGCTGGGCGAACGGTGCCCCGGCGGCGGGCGGAAGCGCCCGGACGACGATGCGCGACCCGGCGGGCAGGACGTCGAGCCGTGCGCGCACCAGCTCGCGGAGGCGGCGCTTCACGAGGTTGCGTCGCACGGCGGTCCCGACGGCCTTGGACACGACAAGACCGACCACGGGGCCGTCCGGCCCGGGGTCGGTCTTGGTCGTCAGGTGCACCACGAGGGTCTCCCGTCCGCTGCGCGCACCGCGTCGCACCGCCTGCTCGAAGTCGGCAGCGCGGCGCATCCGGTGCGCGGCGGGCAGCACCGGCGCTGGCGTCAGGCCGAGAGCTCCGCGCGGCCCTTGCGACGACGCGCCGCGAGGATCGCGCGACCCGCGCGGGTACGCATGCGCAGACGGAAGCCGTGCGTCTTGGCGCGGCGCCGGTTGTTCGGCTGGAAGGTGCGCTTGCTCACGAGAGTCTCCAACTACCTCGGGGTGGGCCTCGCGCGAGACGCACGCGGCCGGGGTCTGACTGCCGAGCTCGACTGCTCCAGGGACACGCACGCGTGCGTGTGGCGTCAGGGCGCGCCAGCAGGAGCCATCAGGAAGGCTGGACAACGGTACGCCGCAGCGTCGCGACCGGTCAAATGCGCGTGCCGCCGTGCCGCGGTCGGGCAGCGGCCGTGGCCGGATCAGTCACCGAGACCGTCGGCCGCGCCCCGCGGTCGGCCCGTCTCGCACGTCGTGAGGCACCCTACCGGCGTCGCACGCGACCGGCGCCGAGGACGCCTCCCCCGGCGCGTCGTCGAGGGCTAGCATCGGTGAGCGCCGTCGGTGCCTGTGGATCTGTGGACGTCCCGGTGTGGATCCGGATGACGTCCCGACGGCGTGACCTGTGCTGGCGGCCCGGTGTCGTGCTGTCACAGGCGGGGGACGACCACCGCACACAGGTGTGGAT